>NZ_JBKBOC010000005.1:0-185318 GCF_046295075.1 Brevundimonas sp.
ATCCAGGACGTTCTGTTCGAAGAGTACAACGCCCGCACCGACTTCATTCAGAAGTACGTCTTCCCCGGCGGCATGCTGCCGTCGGAGGAGCGACTGGCGCCCGTCACCTCGGCGGCCGGCCTGTCATGGCAGGCCGTCGAAAGGTTCGGTCTCGACTACGCCTCCACCCTGAAACGCTGGGACGAACGCTTCCAGTCGAGTTGGTCCGAGATCAGCAGGATTCCCGGTTTTGACGAGCGTTTTCGCCGCCTATGGCGCTTCTATCTCGCCTATTGCGAGGCCGGTTTCCGGTCCGGCCGCACCGATGTCATCCAACTGGCCCTGTCCCGATCATGAGCTTTCTGATCTCCACCGAAGACCTCGCCGCCCGCCTCGGGGAACCCGGCCTGCGCATCGTGGACGGCAGCTGGCATCTGGACCGCCGGGACGCCCGCTCTGAGTTCGAACAGGCCAATATCCCCGGCGCCGTTTTCTTCGATCTGGACGCTGTGTCGGACCGCGACAGCCCCCTGCCCCACATGATGCCGTCGCCGCAATCGTTCGCAGCGTCGGTCGGCACCCTCGGCATCGGGAACGACGACCGGATCGTCGTCTATGACACGGCCGGCCTGTTCTCGGCGGCCCGCGTCTGGTGGATGTTGAAGACCATGGGCGCCAAGCACGTTCAGGTGCTGGACGGCGGTCTCCCGCGTTGGCTGGCGCAGGGCCACCCTGTGCAGACTGGCGGATCGGAGGCCGTCGCGACCCACTTCGAGGCCGCAGATTCCGGCGAGTCTGTCGCCTCGATCGATGACGTCCGCGACGCCCTGGCCAAAGGCGTTCAGGTCGTCGACGCGCGTGGCGCCCCTCGGTTCAGCGGTCAGGCTGCGGAACCCCGCCCCGGCGTGCGCAGCGGTCATATGCCGGGCGCGCTCAACCTGCCCTACGGCCGCCTGCTGAACGAGGACGGCACGATGAAGCGCGCTTCGGCGCTAGAGCAGGCCTTCACCGAGGCCGGCGTGGACATAGACCGGCCCATCGTCACCACCTGTGGCTCCGGCGTCACCGCCGCCATTCTGACTCTGGGCCTGGCAGAGCTCGGTCGCACGTCACGCCTCTACGACGGGTCTTGGTCCGAATGGGGCGCCCGCGAGGACACCCCTGTCGAGACAGGCTGAACCTCAGGCCGGCGGCGCTACGGGCACAACATCGTCGGCTTCGACAGCGTCGTCCTCTTCGCCACGTGACACCACGGTCGCCAGCACCAGGTCGCCGGTGACGTTCAGCGTCGTACGGCACATGTCCAGGAAGCGATCCACGCCCAGGATCAGGCCGATGCCTTCGGGCGGCACCTTCACCATCACCAGGATCATGGCCACGACCGGCAGAGAACCGGCCGGCACGCCCGCCGTGCCGATCCCGCCCAGTATGCAGACCAGCATGACGATGACCTGCTGGGTGATCGTCAGATCGACGCCAAAGAACTGGGCCAGGAACAGGACCGTTACTCCCTCGAACAGGGCCGTGCCGTTCTGGTTGGCGGTGGCGCCGACCGTCAGCACGAAACGCGCGATCTTGCGCGGCAGCTTCAGCTCTTCCTCGGCCGCCTTCAGCGACACCGGCAGCGAGGCGTTCGACGAGGCGGTCGAGAAGGCCACCACCATCGGCTCGCGCACGCCCTTGAAGAAGGCGATGGGCGAACGGCCGCCCAGGATCCAGATCACCAGCGGATAGACGACGAACATGTGGATCGCCATGGCGCCCACGGCGACGCCCACATAGGCCGCCAGCCGCACCAGCAGATCCCAGCCGAACAGGGCCGCCAGGTTGAACATCAGGCAGGCGATGGCGATGGGGGCCAGTTTGATGAACAGGTTGATCAGCTTCATCGTGACTTCGAACAGGCCCTCGATGACCTGCTGCAACCGGTCGGTCGCGGGCGACTTGGCCATGACCAGGCCGATGCCGAAGAACAGGGCGAACACCATCACCGGCAGGATCTGGTTCTCGGCCGCCGCCGTGAAGACGTTCGACGGGATCAGCTCAAGGAAGAAGTCGCCCAACTGGATGGTTTCTGGCGCGCCGCTCACGATGCCGGCGGCGCCGTCGCGCCCCTGATCCAGCAGCTGTTGCGCCAGCACGGGATCGACGCCCCGTCCGGGCTGGAACACGTTGACCATGACCAGGCCGATCACCACGGCGATGCTGGACACCAGTATGGTCAGCACCAGGGTCTTGATCCCCGCGCGGCCCAACGAGCTGAGGTCGCCCATCTCCGCCACCCCGACCACCAGGGCCGAGAACAGCAGGGGGATGACCATCATGAACAGCAGGCGCAGGAAGATCTGACCCAGCGGCCCTGTGACGTTGTCCGTCAGCCAGACGACCCAGCCCGTGTCGGCGCCCAACGTCAGATTGACGATGAGACCGCCGCCCAGACCCACGGCGAAACCGATCAGCATCAGCCAGTGCAGCGCGAGGCCGCCACGTTTCGTCTCGGTCATCTATCCCCCAGGAAGCGATACAAACGTCGGCGCTTATCGGATCGGCAGACCATAGATCAAGCCGGCCGGGCGCGCGTTCCATTGTGCGTTCAAACCGCGCGCCAGGTCGAGCGCCGATTGCGACCCCAGATTCCGCTCGAAGATCTCGCCGTAATTGCCGACCGCCCCGACGGCGTCCCTGGCCCAGGTCTCCGACAGCCCCAGCATGGGTCCAAACTCGCCCTCGGCGCCCAGCAGACGCCGGACGCGCGGGTCCGTCGCGGTCTTGGACTGCGCCTCCACGCTGGCCTTTGTCACCCCCAGCTCCTCGGCCAGCATCAGGGCGTTCAGGGTCCAGCGCACGGTCGAGGCCCAACGCTCGTCCCCCGCCTTGACGACCGGCCCTAGCGGCTCCTTGGACGCCACGTCCGACAGGATCACATGTTCGTTGGGGTTGGTCAGAACGGTCCGGGCGGCGGCCAAAGCGGAAATGTCGGCGCTGAAGGCGTCGCAGTCCTCGCGGCCATAGGCGTCTCGCGCGGCCTCTTCGGTTTCGAAGACGACAGGCCGATATTCAATGCCACGCGACCGGAAATAATCGGCGGCGTTGACCTGAGAGGTCGAGCCGGACTGCACGCACACCCGCGCCCCATTCAGCTCGGTCGCGCTGTTAAGGTTCAGCGATCGCCGCACCAGGAAGCCTTGGCCGTCGTAATAGTTGATGCCGGCGAAGACGAAGCCCTCGCCCGCGTCACGGCTCATGGTCCAGGACGAATTGCGCCACAGCACGTCGATCCGGCCGTCGTTCAGCGCCGCGAACCGATCCGACGCCGACAGTGGCACGAACCGCACGGCATTCGCATCGCCCAGCACGGCCGCCGCCGTGGCGCGACAGAAGTCCACGTCGAACCCGCGCCACTGACCGCGATTGTCGGTATAGGCGAACCCGACCAGCCCCTGATGCACGCCGCAGTTCAGGCGGCCGCGTCGCTTGATCGCCGCCAGCGTCGGGCTTTCGGGAACGGCGCTGGGCGTTGTCGCGGTCGGTGCGACATCGGTCGTCTCCGGCGTCGGATCGGCGTCCTGCCGTCCGCACGCGGCCGTCAGCAGCACCGCCGCCATCGCTCCGATCATCCAGCACCGCATCGCGTTCCAATCCCTCGCCGCTTGCGCCCAGCTGGCTTTAGAGGCCTTTAGGGCCCGATCCGCAACCCATCGGAAACGCCATGTCGCCGCATTCGGACCGCACCCGCCTGATCGCCGCCGCCACACGTCGCGGTCAGGGTCGTCGCGGCGTCAATCCACCCATTGAGCGCGCCTCGACCATGCTCAGCGATACCGCCGCGGTCATGCGCGACGAAACGGGCGGACCGACCTATGGGCTCAGCGGAACCAGCGCGGCGCGCGATCTCCGACGGGCTCTGGCCGATCTGGAAGGGGCTAAGGACGCCTTTCTGGTCCCGTCCGGCCTCGCGGCCGTCACCGTGCCGCTCCTGGCCCTGCTGCGGCCGGGCGACGAGGTGATCACCACGGACGCCGTCTATGGACCGACGCGCCGCTTCCTCAGCCGCTATCAGGCAGCGCGCGGCGTCACGACCCGGTTCCTTCCCGCCGACGCCGACGCGGCGGCCATCGTCGCCGCCTTGGGCGCCCGAACTCGACTGGTGCTGATGGAGTCGCCGTCATCCCTGACGTTCGAAATGGTCGATGTTGCCGCCGTGGCCCAAACCTGCCGAGCGCGAGGCGTCCTGACGGTGATCGACAATACCTGGGCCGCCGGCCTGGCCTATCGACCGCTGGCCCGTGAGGTGGATGTGAGCGTCCAGGCCGTCACCAAATATGTCGGCGGTCATTCCGACGTGCTGATGGGCAGTATCGCCTCGAATGATCCCGCCTGTCTGCGCGCCATCGGCGACACCATCGAGGATCTCGGGTGGCATGTGTCGCCCGACGACGCCTGGCTGGCGCTGCGCGGCCTGCGAACCCTGCCGCTGCGTTATGCGGAACAGGCGAGGTCGGGCCTGACCGTCGCGGAATGGCTGCAAGCGCGCCCCGAGGTTTCCCGCGTCCTCTACCCGCCCCTGCCCGGCTCGACCGGCCACGACCTGTGGCGGCGGTATTTCACCGGCGCGGCGTCCCTGATGGGCGTGGTCATGAAGGGCGGCGACAAGGCGGCGGGCGAGGCGTTCCTGAACGCCCTCAGCCTGTTCGGTCTCGGCTATTCCTGGGGCGGGTTCGAAAGTCTGATCACCCACGAGACCCATCAGATGGCCTATCGCGACCATCCGCCCGCGCTGGAGGGCGAACTGATCCGCATTCATATCGGCCTGGAAGACCCCGCCGACCTGATCGCCGATCTGGAACGGGGCCTCGCCGCCTTCACCGCCGCACTCACGGTTCCTTAAGCGACGCAAAGGACTGTGCGCCCGTGCGCGAACCGCCCGTTCAGACCCCGGATGATTCGCCGCCGCTGTGGGAACAGTGGGCGGCCGGTTTCGTCGTCTTCATGCTGACCGGCGCCCTGATCGCCCCCGTCATCGCCCCGACCCAGGTCGAGACGCCGATCCTGCGGTTCATCTGGTTACCCGTCTATGCCGTCATCGCCGGCCTGATCGTCTTTCGATTCGACAAGGTCATTCGAGCCTGGCCGGCCTGGCTGATGATGTTCAGCCTGGTCGCCCTGTGTTTCGTATCGAAATACTGGTCCATCGATCCCGGCGTGACCGAGCGTCGGGTGATCGCCATGGCCATCAACAGCGCCTTCGCCATCTATCTGGGCGCCCGCTTCCGCGACGACACCCTGCCGCGCGTCCTGATGTACACCGGTCTGGTGATGGCCGTCGGCAGCCTTCTCATGGTGTTCGGCTATCCCAAGGTGGGTGTGCACCAGTTCGACAACGCCGGCCTTTGGCGCGGCCTCTGGTACGAGAAGAACCAGATGGGGCTGGTCATGGTGGTCGGCGCCGTTTCGGCCGCAGCGACCCTGGCCGCCGATCATATCGCCGGACGCAGCAGCCGTTTCTGGGTCTGCCTGCTGACCCTGGGCCTGACCACGCTCCTGGTGCTCGCCACCCAGTCCAAGACCTCCCTCCTTTGCTGGGGCCTGGGCCTGGGCATGGTCGGCGGCTGGTGGACGTTGAAACAGGGCGGCGCGGTCATCACCGTCGCCGGGATCTGGCTAGGCGTCGTGACGGCGGCGGCGGCGACCTGGCTATGGAACTCGGATTCGGCGGCAATTCTGGAAGCCCTCGGCAAGGATCCGTCCCTGACCGGTCGCACCCTGATCTGGGAGGCGCTTATGCGAAAGGTCGCCGAGCGTCCCTGGACCGGCTACGGCTTCAGCGCCTTCTGGGGCGTGGATTCCATTCCCGCTCGCGAAATCCGTATCGAGACCCAGTGGCCCGTGCCGTCCGCGCACAACGGCTGGATCGACCTGCTGGTCCAGCTGGGCTGGCCCGGCGCGGTGGCGGTCGGCGCCGTCATGGCGATCTCGGCGATCCTGATCGTGGCACGGCTGAACGGCCAGGGCGCGCGCGAAGGTTATTGGAGCATCGCCTATCTGACCGTCTTCACGGCGCTGAGCCTGTCGGAGAGCGTCCTGCTGACCCACGCCAACCTGCCGTGGATCCTGATGCTGGCGATTATGGCCCGCGCCGTGACCTTCGATCCGGCCCCAGTTCGCGCGCCGCTTGCTCGACCGGCCTCACGGGCCTACCAGACCCGCTCCCGAATCGCCTCAGACTATGTGAATGGCCGCCGACCTCTTCGCTTTTGACGACGAACCCGAAGCTCGCAAACCCGAGCCTCCCAAACCTGCCGCGGTGAAACCGCCCGAGGCGCCGCCCTTGCCTGCGCCATCCCCTGCTCCGACCGCAGCCGCCACGCCGACGGCCGGCAGCACCAACGCCTATTCCGCCTCCTCGATCGAAGTGCTCGAAGGGCTGGAACCCGTCCGCAAACGCCCCGGCATGTATATCGGCGGCACCGACGAGCGCGCCCTGCACCACCTGTTCGCCGAAGTCCTGGACAACGCCATGGACGAGGCGGTGGCGAAACACGCCAAGCTGATCACCGTGGATCTGGACGCCGAGGGCTATCTGTCGGTCCGCGACGACGGGCGCGGCATCCCCGTCGACCCCCACCCCAAACACCCCGGCAAGTCGGCGCTGGAAGTGGTCATGACCGTCCTACACTCGGGCGGCAAGTTCTCGGGCAAGGCCTATGAAACTTCAGGCGGTTTGCACGGCGTCGGCGTCTCGGTCGTCAACGCCCTCAGCGAAAGCGTCGAGGTCACCGTCTGGCGCGACGGCTTCGAATGGAAACAGGCGTTCAGCCGCGGCGCCGTCCTGGCCCCTATCCAGCAGATCGGCCCGTCCAAGAAGCGCGGCACTCTGATTCGCTTCAAGCCCGACGACGAAATCTTCGGCATGGGTGCGGCCTTCAAGCCCGCGCGCCTGTTCCGCATGGCCCGCTCCAAGGCCTATCTGTTCCGCGGCGTGGAAATCCGCTGGACCTGCGCGCCCGAGCGCATCACCGACGCCACCCCAACTCAGGCCAGCCTGCACTTCCCCGGCGGCTTGGCCGACGCTCTGGTAGACCGGATCGGCGAACTGGACACCGTCACCCCGACCTTCGCCGGTCGCGCAGAGCGCCAAGGCGAGGCGGGGGCCTTCGAATGGGCCGTCACTTGGTCGCCCATCGGCTTTGGCGAATCCGACGGCTTCATCCAGTCCTACTGCAACACCGTCTCCACCCCAGACGGCGGCACGCACGAGGCCGGCTTCCGCGCCGCCTTGGTCAAGGGTCTGAAATCCTACGGCGAACTGACGAACGAGAAGCGCGCCGCCATCATCACGGCCGAAGATGTCATCGCCAACGCCGGCGCCCTGATCAGCGTCTTCATCCGCAATCCCGAGTTTCAGGGCCAGACCAAGGACCGCCTGTCCTCTCCCGAGGGCACGCGCATCGTGGAGCAGTTGCTGCGCGACCCGCTGGACCACTGGCTGACCGAAAGCCCCAAACAGGCCAACGCCCTGCTCGGCTTCGTCATCGATCGCGCCGAGGATCGTCTGCGCCGTCGCAAGGACAAGGAGGTCCAGCGCGCCGCCGCCACCCGCAAGCTGCGTCTGCCCGGCAAACTGTCGGACTGCAGCCGCCAGTCGGCCCAAGGCACCGAGCTGTTCATCGTCGAAGGCGATTCGGCCGGCGGCTCGGCCAAACAGGCGCGCGACCGAACGACCCAGGCCATCCTTCCCCTGCGCGGCAAGATCCTGAACGTCGCCTCGGCGACGGCCGACAAGCTGCGTCAGAACATCGAACTGTCCGACCTGGCCTTGGCCATGGGCGTCCAGCCCGGCAACCGGTTCAACATCGACGACCTCCGCTACGAGCGGATCGTCATCATGACCGACGCCGACGTGGACGGCGCTCACATCGCGGCCCTTTTGATCACTTTCTTCTACCGCGTCATGCCCGAGACCATCCGCCAGGGCCGGGTCTTCATGGCTCTGCCGCCGCTTTATCGCATCAGTGCGGGCCCCTTGAGCGAATACGCCCGCGACGACGCCCACCGCGACGAACTGCTGGCCACCGTCTTCAAGGGCAAGAAGACCGAGATCGGCCGGTTCAAGGGCCTGGGCGAAATGATGGCCTCCCAGCTGAAGGAGACCACCATGGATCCGAAGAAGCGCACCCTGGCCCGCATCACCGTCCCCGATGCCGAGGCCGACGTCGAGGATCTGGTCGAACGTCTGATGGGCAAGCGCGCCGACGCCCGCTTCCAGTTCATTCAGGAAAACGCCCAGTTCGTGAAGGAAGACCTGGACGTCTGAGGCCGACGGCCCTTCCACCCCGACCTCGCGCCTGACAAAAGGGAAGCCATGCAGACGCCCGCTCCCTCCCCCGCCGTGCTCGACGAACTGAAGGCCGCCCTGGGTCCGGGCGGCTGGACCCAGGACCCCGAGGTCATCGCCCCGTCCCTGACCGAATGGCGCAATCGCTGGACCGGCAATACGCCGATCCTGCTAACCCCGCGCTCGGTCGAGGAGACGGCCAAGGCCGTGACCATCTGCGCCCGCGAAGGCGTGGCCATCACGCCGCATGGCGGCGGCACCGGCCTGGTCGGCGGCCAGATTCCCTTCGGCGAGGTCCTGCTGTCGACCCGCAAGATGCGCGCCGTCCGCGACGTCACCCCCCTGGACGACGCCATGACGGTCGAGGCCGGTCTGACCCTGCTGGAGGCGCAGCAGGCGGCGACGGCGGCCGGCCGCTATTTCCCGCTCAGCCTCGCGGCCGAAGGGTCCGCCACCGTCGGCGGCGTCATATCGACCAACGCCGGCGGCACCCAGGTGCTTCGCTACGGCATGATGCGCGACCTGGTGCTGGGCGTCGAAGCGGTAATGCCCAACGGCGAAATCTTCCACGGCTTGAAACGGCTGCGCAAGGACAACACCGGCTACGACCTGAAACAGCTGCTGATCGGCGCCGAGGGCACCTTGGGCGTCGTCACCGCCGCCACCCTGAAACTCTTCCCCGTCATGCGTTCTCGCGCCGTGGCCATCGTCGGTCTGGAGACGGCGGCGGCCTCGATCGAACTGCTGGCCCGCGCCAAGGCCGAGACCGGCGGCGGGGTCGAGGCCTTCGAGCTGATGAAGCGTCTGGGGATGGCGCTGGTGCTAAAGAACATCCCCGACACCCGCGAACCCCTGGACTCGACGCCCGACTGGTACGTCCTGATCGAGATCGCCTCAGGCACGCCCGGCGGCGCCGAAGCCCAAATGGAGGCCTTGCTGGAAGTCGCCTTCGAGGAAGGCCTGATCACCGACGCCGCCATCGCTCAGAATGACGCCCAGCGCGCCGCCTTCTGGCGTCTGCGCGAAGAACATTCGGCGGCCCTGAAGCCCGAGGGCGGCGGCTGGAAACACGACGTCTCCGTCCCCATCAGCCGCATCGCCGAATTCATCGACAAAGCCTCGGCCGCCGTGGAACGCTTCCACCCCGGCGCCCGCATCTCGGTCTTCGGCCATGTCGGCGACGGCAATCTGCACTACGACATCCTGCCGGGCGTGGGTCAGGACATCTCCGCCTTCATCGGTCGCTGGAAGGAAGGCTCACAAGTCGTTCACGACGTTGTCGGAACCTACGACGGCTCCATCTCCGCCGAACACGGCCTGGGCCGGCTGAAGACCGAAGAGGTCAAACGCTACAAATCCTCCCTTGAGATCGAGACCATGGCCGCCATCCGCCGCGCCATCGATCCGAAGAGGATCATGAACCCGGCCGTTCTGTTCTGACCTAGGACCGCCGGGTGATGTTCGCAGCCAACGCGGCTTTGAGATGGTCTGCACGGGCTTGGGAAAGTCGCCCCTGCATGCCCCGTGTCATCTCTGGAAGATGTGCGCCGGGCGTCTCGCCTGCGTTGAACACGAAAGCTTCGAACATGCTGCGCCAGACCTCGCGCTGCTCGTACGGCAGATCGCGCACGCCGAGCATGGCGTGGATCAACGCTTCCATCGGACGTAGCTCCGCCGAGGCTTCGTTCCACCAGTAGTTCACCAGCATCGCGAAAGGGTCGAAAGACTGGACGTGATGCCACCACATGTAGGGAATGTAGATCGCGTCGCCTGGGCCTAGATCAGCGACCTCCGCCTGCGCCCAGGCCAGATGAAAGTTCGGAAATCGCTCGTGATCCGGCGCATCCAGACGAACCATGCTGGTTAGCGGGCCCGCCAATGTTCGCTCGAACGGGCCGACATAGAGATTTCCGGTCTGGCTGGGTGGAAAGAAGATGAACCGCCGTCGACCCGCGACCGCACAGGCCACATTGGCGTTCATGTCGTGGTGGGTCTGAACGACGGCGGCGTTGCCGATCCAAAGCCGCGCCACGGCCCCACGAACCGGCACGGGCGGTGCGTTCGCGGCGCTGAAACCTGGAGCGGCCGCCGGTTCCGGCATGGATTGCGCCGCCAGAGAAGGCGGATGCTCCGTACCGTCCAAATCCAATAGACCCTTGAACAGAGCGATGAGCGGCATCCGAAGCGTTTCGAAATTGGTCCCCGTCAACGCCTCATCATAGAAGAACAGCCCTGCCTGATCGTGTGGGGTTCGAAGGACCGGCGCAGGTTCAGCCCTTGTGAAAGGCGACAGGTAAGCCGCCAGTGCTTCTCCCCCTGCTTTTCCAGCCCTCACCGCTGGCCAATGATCGACCAGCCCCCGCATCACCACTGGTCGACCGCCGGCCACGATCTCGCGTTCAAAGATGTCCGCATCGACATCATGAAGCTCGCGAGTTCGTCGTTCGGGCGAAGGTATCTTCATCGCTTATGGCTTAGTATGCCGACCGAAGATCGCAAAGTCGTCTCACCTGAACTTCCTCAAGCCGCGCGGCCCCTGGCGACCGGCGCCGGCGCGTTTGCCCAGCCAGTCCTTCCAATCGGGCCAGTTGCGACGGCGTCCGCCGCCGTCTGCCCACTCGGGGCCCTGTTCGGCGTTGAACACGGTCACGTCGGCCAGGCCGCCCTGTTTGAAGTTTTGCAGGCGCACGCCCTTGCCGCGCCCCATCTCGGGCAGTTCGGCCAGAGGGAAGATCAGCGTCTTGATGTTCTCGCCGATCGTCGCGACGTGGTCTCCGGTCACGCGCAGAACGGCCAGCAGGTCACCGTTCAGCACCTGTTTGCCGCCCCGCTTCTGGGCCAGGGTCTCGTCCTCAGGGGCGATGAAGCCGTAGCCGGCCTTGGAGGCGATCAGCAGTTTTCCGCCCGGCTGATGCGCCAGGACGTTGATGATCTCGGCCTTCTCGTCCAGATCGATCATAAGGCGCAGCGGCTCGCCATGCCCGCGCCCCGACGCCAGCTTGTCCGCCCCGATGGTGAAGATGCGCCCGTCCGACGCCGCCACCAGCAGCTTGTCGGTCGTATAGGCCGGCACGAGGTAGGCCAGTTGGTCGCCTTCCTTGAACTTCAGCTCCGACGGATCCTCGACCTTGCCCTTGGCGGCGCGGATCCAGCCGCGTTCCGACAGGATAACGGTGATCGCCTCGCGCGGGATGAAGGCTTCGGGCGCGACGAAGGCCGAACTGTCGACGGCCTCGGCAATGGTGGTCCGACGCGGCGAGATCAGCGCCTTGCGCACCGCCTCCAGTTCCTTGGACACGGCCTTCCACTGTTTGCCTTCGGACGACGTCAGCGCTTGCAGATGCGCAAGTTCTTCCGACAGCGTATTGAATTCTTTCTCGATCGCCATTTCCTCGATCCGCGCTAACTGACGCAGACGGGTGTCGAGAATATAGTCGGACTGGGCTTCGGTCAGGCCGAAGCGGGCGATCAGTACCGCCTTGGGCTGCTCCTCCTCGCGGACGATGCGGATCACCTCGTCCAGGTTCAGGAAGACGATACGCAGGCCTTCCAGCAGGTGCAGCCGCTTCTCGACCCGCTCGATCCGCCATTGCGAACGCCGGTTCAGCACCACACGACGGTGATCCAAGAAGGCGCGCAGACACTCCTTCAGCCCCATGACGCGCGGCGTGCCGGTGGCGTCCAGCACGTTCATGTTGATCGGGAAGCGGACTTCCAGATCGGACAGTTTGAACAGACTTTCCATCAGCATTTCAGGCTCGATGGTGCGGTTCTTGGGCTCCAGGATCAGGCGAATGTCTTCGGCCGACTCGTCGCGCACATCGCCCAGCAGAGGCGCCTTCTTGTGTTCGATCAGGTCCGCCAAGGCCTCAATCAGGCGCGACTTCTGCACCTGGTACGGCATCTCGGTGACGATGATCCGCCACACGCCGCGCCCCAGGTCCTCGGTTTCCCAACGCGCGCGCAGACGCACCCCGCCCCGGCCCGTCTCATAGGCGTCCAGGATGGAGGCATGGCCTTCGACAGCCACGCCGCCGGTCGGGAAGTCCGGTCCGGGCACAAGCTGCACCAGTTCGGCCGTCGTCGTCTCGGGCCGCTCCAGCAGCATCTGGCAGGCGTCGATCAGTTCGCCGACATTGTGCGGCGGGATCGAGGTCGCCATGCCCACGGCGATGCCTGACGAGCCGTTGGCCAGCAGATTGGGGAAGCCGGCCGGCAGGACGATCGGCTCTTCGTCCTGATCGTCATAGGTGGCGCGGAAATCGACCGAGTCCTGATCGATCCCGTCCAGCAGCAGCACGGCCGCCGGGGTCAGCTTGCACTCGGTGTAGCGCATGGCTGCGGCGCTATCGCCGTCGATATTGCCGAAGTTGCCCTGACCGTCGACCAGCGGATAACGCTGGGCGAAATCCTGAGCCAGACGCACCAGAGCCTCATAGATCGAGGCGTCGCCGTGCGGGTGGTATCCCCCCATGACCTCGCCGACGACCTTGGCGCATTTGCGCGCCGCCGCCTGCGGGTTCAGCCGCATCTGGTGCATGGCGTACAGGATACGTCGGTGCACGGGCTTGAACCCGTCGCGCACGTCCGGCAGGGCGCGGTTGGTAATGGTCGACAGGGCGTAGGCCAGATAGCGGCGGCTGAGCGCCGTCTCCATCGGCTCGTCGATGATACGGCCGCCTTCCGGCGGCGGAGCGTGGATCGTCATGGGCCAGCGAATCGGGGATGGGAAGCCGGAAGTCTAGCCCGAAGCTGCGCCTAAGTCGGGGATAGTTGGCGCGAAGCGAAGCGAAGGTGCAGCCAACAGCTCAGCACAAAGACGCCGGCGGTCATGACACGGATCGCAATCCAGTCCTGCGGCGCCTCTGCGGTTCCGCCACGGGCCGCGAAGCACGCAAGCATGAAACCGAAGAAGATCGGATGGAAGAAAACCGCCAAATCTCTTTTGGCATACCAAACGGGCTTGCCGTCGAAGCCCCATTGCATCGGCCAGCGCACATCCGCTGCGCTCCGCTTCCGGTAGTTCAAGGCAAGCGCCAGGATAGCGCACCAGGCGAGAACGGCGATGATGTCGGCCAAAAGCATGTCGCGAGGTTATGGGCGCGCCCCTTTCGTGACAAGCCGACGACGCCTAATTGCAAAGGCGACCAAGGAGCGCATCGTGAACAGCCGACTGACGGAAGCCATCGGCCTGGACTATCCGATCATCCAGGCGCCGATGGCGGGAACCTCGACGCCTGCGCTGGCCGCCGCCGTCTCCAATGCAGGCGCGCTCGGCTCCATCGCCATCGGCGCCGTGGACGCCGAGGAAGCCCGGCGTCAGATTCAGGCGACGCGCGCTCTCACCGACCGACCGTTCAACGTCAACGTCTTCTGCCATGCCACCGCCGCGCCTGATCTGGCTGGGGACCAGGCGTGGATAAACCGCCTGCGCCCCTTGTTCGCGCCGTTCGACGCCCAGCCGCCGGAGCAGTTGCGCGACATCTATCCCAGCTTCCTCGACGACGACTCTCAGTTGACGGTCCTGCTGGAGGAACGTCCGGCCGTGGTCAGCTTTCATTTCGGCCTGCCGAAGCCGAAGCAGATCGCCGCGCTGAAGGCCGCTGGCGTCCTCCTGCTTGCGACCGCCACCTCGCCGGCCGAGGGGCAAGCCGTTCAGGGCGCCGGGATCGACATGGTCGTGGCCCAGGGCTGGGAGGCCGGAGGCCATCGCGGGGTGTTCGACCCCGCCGATGACCTGCGGTTCGCAACCCTGCCGCTGACCCGACTGCTGGCCAGCCGGCTGACCATTCCCGTCATTGCGGCAGGCGGGATCATGGACGGCGCAGGCATTATCGCGGCGATGACGCTGGGCGCGGCTGGAGCCCAGATGGGCACGGCCTTCGTCCTCTGCCCCGAGTCTTCGGCCGACACTGCCTATCGATGGGCGATGGCGGGTCAGGAGGCCCAGCGGACCCGCGTCTCCGCGGTGCTGTCCGGTCGGCCCGCCAGAGGGATCGAGAACGCCTTCATGCGCTCCGCCGAACCCGACGCTATCGCCGCCTATCCCCGCGCCTACGACATCGGCAAGGCGCTGAACACAGCGGCCAAGGCGGCCGATGACGACGGCTACGCCGCCCAATGGGCCGGACAGGGCGCGCCGCTGGCCCGCGTCATGCCGGCGGATCAACTCGTGCGGACGCTGGCCGAGGAAATCCGACGCGCCGCGAACATTTTCCGCAGCGATGAAACCAACCGGCCCGTTGGTTCGAACGTAGGGAAGAACCACCCTTTCCGTCAGGCCGCTCCATGATCCTGTTCCTGCTGTCCTACCTCGCCGGCGTCCTGACCATCGTCAGCCCCTGCATTCTGCCCGTCCTGCCGTTCGTCTTCGCCCGCGCCGGTCGCCCCTTCCTGCGCAACGGCTTTCCTCTGCTGGTCGGCATGGCGGTGACATTCGCGGGCGTGGCGACCCTTGCGGCGCTGGGTGGAGGCTGGGCGGTTCGCGCCAACGAGGTCGGACGATGGATCGCCCTGACGGTCATGGCCGTGCTGGGCCTCGGCCTGTTGTTCCCCGCCTTGGGCGACCGCCTGATGCGGCCGTTCGTCGCTGCCGGGTCCTGGCTGACGGACCGTGCGGAACGTCACAGTGGCGATCAGGGCGAGGTGCGAGCTTCTCTGCTGCTCGGCGTCGCGACGGGTCTGCTGTGGGCGCCATGCGCCGGGCCGATCTTGGGCGTGATTCTGACGGGCGCCGCGCTTCAGGGCGCGGGCGTCGGCACGACGGTGCTGCTGCTGGCCTATGCGGCAGGTGCAGCGACCTCCCTGGGTCTGGCCCTGCTGGTCGGCGGTCGTGTGTTCAAGGCCATGAAGGGTGCGCTGGGCGTCGGCGAATGGGTCCGTCGCGGGCTGGGCGTGCTGGTTTTGATCGGCGTGGTCATCATCGGCCTGGGCGCCGACACAGGCTTGCTGACCCGCATCTCGGCGGCGAGCACCAGCCGGATCGAGCAGGCTTTGCTCAGCGGTATCGGGCGCGGCATGCCGACGAACGAAGCCCCGACCGACCTGGCCAACCTGCCGGTCGAGGGCATGATGCCGCCACTGACCGGCGCGACGACCTGGATCAACACGCCGCCCCTGACGACGGAGCAGCTGCGCGGCAAGGTGGTGGTGGTCGATTTCTGGACCTACTCCTGCATCAACTGCATCCGCTCCATCCCCTACGTCCGCGCCTGGGCCGAGAAGTACAAGGATCAGGGTCTGGTCGTGATCGGCGTCCACACGCCAGAGTTCGCTTTCGAAAAATCCGAGGCCAACGTCCGCCAGAACATTCAGCGGCTGGGCATCACCTATCCGGTCGCCATGGACAACGAATTCGCCATCTGGCGTGCGTTCAAGAACCAGTACTGGCCCGCCCACTACTTCATCGACGCCAAGGGCCAGATTCGCCACCACCACTTCGGCGAGGGCGACTATGACGGCTCCGAACGCGTCATTCAGCAGCTTTTGAAAGAGGCCGGCGCGGCGAACGTCGCCCGCGACGTGGTCGACGTTCAGGCCCAGGGCGCAGAGGCCGCCGCCGACATGTCGCAGGTCGAATCGCCGGAAACCTATGTGGGCTATGCGCGCGCCGAGAACTTCCGTTCTCCCGGCGGCTTGGCCAACGATGTCATCAAGGACTACGTCACCGCCCCGCTGCAACTGAACGGCTGGACCCTGTCCGGCCGCTGGAGGGTCACCCGCGAACACGCCGACCTTCAGACTGCTGGAGGGCGTGTCGCCTTCCGCTTCAAGGCGCGCGACCTGCATCTGGTGATGGGCCCGAGCAAGACCGGCGAACAGCCGCGTTTCCGCATCCTTGTCGATGGCGCCGCGCCCGGCCCCAATGCGGGCAGCGACATCGACGCGCAAGGCATGGGCCGCATCGACGGCGAGCGGCTTTATCAACTGGTTCGCCAGACAGGCGCGGTACGCGAACGGACGTTCGAGATCGAATTCCTGGATCCCGGCGTCCAGGTCTTCGCCTTCACTTTCGGCTAGAGGCGACCGGCGTCGGCCAGCTTGTCCAGCATCCAGACGCGCGCGGCCGGCAGGGGCTTGTTCTGCGGGTGGAATACGAACTGTTCGAGGAAATGCCCGGTCAGGTCGAAACCGGCCTTCACGTCGCCCTCGATCAACCCCGCCTGGGCGCCCAGCATGAAGGGCGGCAGGGTCAGCATCTTGTCGGCATAGGGTGCGCCGGCGTCGCGGCTGACGGCGCGACCGGTGCGGGGGCTGACATAGATCAGGTCGTCGGCCGTGCCCGTCGCTGCGCATTTCGACAGATCGAGGCCAAAGCCCAGGTCTTCCAGCAGCCCCGCCTCGAACCGCACGAAAATGGCGGGCCAGACATCCGGCAGGGCGAAGGCCGCCATCAGCGCCTCGAAGGCCAGAAAGACCCCGGGATGCGGCTCGCGCTCGGGCAAGGCGCCTTGCGCCACACCGGCCGCCGCCGCCAACCCGGTCAGCGCCAGGGCGTCGTCGAACAGGGCGCTGGGCCCCTCTCCCACCGGCTCCAGCCGCGCGGCGCCCAGATGATCCGAGGTTCGCGCGCGATAATCCGCCACGACCCGCGCCCCGGCTTGCAGGAACGGCTTCATCTTGCGCGACGCCCCGCCCGCGACATAGGCCGAGCGCCGGCCGTGGTTCTCGGTCAACAGATCGACCACGGACCCGGTGTCGCCATGGCTGCGCGCCGACAGGACGAACGCCTCTTCGTGAAAGTCCATCAGTCGGCCGAACCTTCGGCGATCAGCCCGACCACGCCCTTGGCCTTGTCGTTCGGCACCGTGAAGCTGAGGACATATTGCTCGATCTTCCAGCCCTCGTCGGTCAGGCGCAGCACGCCGGACCCCCGCGTCAGCCCATAGGCGTCGTTGTCGAGCAGTTCGTCGAACCAGACGATGCAGCGGCAGTCGCCCGGCGCCAGGGTCGCCACCCGGTCATGGGGCCGATAGGTCCAGCCCTTGCCGCGAGAGAAGAACGGCATCGCATAGGCGCGAAACTCGGCCAGCGACCAGCGCTCGGTCGCATCCGTGCCGATGAACCGGGCGTCGGGGGTGAAGAGGTCGAAATAGGCGTCGCCGTCAGCGCGCGACGCGGCCTCATGCATCCGGTCCAGAACGACGCCTGCGGCGACGGCGGGGTCATCCGAAGCCTGCATCGGAAACGCGGACAGGGCGAGAGCGGCGAAAAGGGCGATCATGCGTCTGTTCTAGTCCTGTTCTCCTCGTTGGGAAACCAGGCGGATGCCTCAGCGCGCCAGCGCGGTCGGAAACTCGCGCCCCAGGGCCTCGGCCATCGCCTGCTGGCTGATCAGAAACACCTGGTCGCGCAGATGATAGTTGTTGGACAGGACGATCACCGTCACGTCGGCGTCGGGCTGATACAGCATCAGGTTACGGAACCCGCCCCAACTGCCGGTGTGATAGATTTGGCGGTCCTGGAAACTGGGCCTGACCTGATCGCCCAGACGGTTCGAGAAGATGCCGAAGCCCCAATCCCGACGCGGATGGCTGCGCTCGTTCGGCTTCGTGTCCGCCGGCGCATGGTCGGCCAGCATCTGCTGATAGCTGGCCGGGGTCAGCAGCGCGCCGCGATGCAGCGCCCTTTGCCAGACCAGCAGGTCGTCCAGCGTCGAATAGACCGCGCCGGCCCCCGCAACGATGGAGGTATTGGCGTTCGGCTGGGCCGCCAGGCCGCCGGGGAAGTTGGCGTAGCCCATGATGACGTCGTGGTCGCCGCCGTCCAGATCCAGCCCGCTGTCCTTCATCCCAAGGGGCTTGAAGAAGGCGTCACGCATATAGGCTTCGTAGGGCTGACCGCTGGCCTTTTCGACGATGGCGGCGGCCAGGTTGAACCCGGCGTTGTCGTAGCGGACCTTCGTTCCCGGCTCGAACTGCAGGCCGAACTGCTTCGAATCCTCGGTCAGTTCGTTCAGCGTCGCCGGGGTCGTGCGTCGCATGCCCCAGCCGGGCCGCGCCATCAGATCGGGAATGCCCGAGGTGTGCGACAGCAGATGGCTGATCCGCACCGCCCCCCAGGCCGGCGGACAGGGCTGGATCCATTTGCAGACGGGATCGGAGACGTTCAGCCTGCCCTCGTCCTGAAGCTTCAGGATCGCCGTCGCCGTGAACTGTTTTGAGATCGAGGCCAGGCGGAAGCGGGAATCCAGCGCCAGCGGCTGGTTCCGTTCGTAATTCGCCTTGCCATAGACCTGGCGGAACAGCACCCGGTCGCCCTTGGCCACCAGAACCGCCCCCATGAACCGGCCTGCCGCCGCCTCGCGATCCATACGCGCAGCCAGTTGCGGCAAATCCTGAACCACGACCAAGGGCGGACGCGGCGGGGCATCGGCCCGCTCCGTCACCAAGGCTGCATCGGTCTTGGGGGGGACGGCCGTGGCGATGCCGCCCCAGACCGCGCCGCCGAGGATCAGCGCCCCAAGGACGCCCAGAACGAGCCGGGGATGCCCCCCGGCGGTACGCGGTACTTCAAACACAGGAACTCAGACGTCGAAATCCAGACCGAACTGGGCATAGAGCGCCCGCGAGTCCTGCCATTTCGGATCGACCTTGACGGTCAGGAACAGGTGGACCTGACGACCGAGCAGCTCGTTCAGCTCCTCGCGCGACTTCTGACCGATCCATTTCAGCGTCTGACCGCCCTTGCCCAGGACGATGGGCCGCTGGCTCTCGCGCTCAACATAGATGGTCTGTTCGATCCGGGCCGAGCCGTCGCCGCGCTCCTCGAAACTGGTGGTCTCCACGGCCGCCGAATAGGGCAGCTCTTCGTGGACGCGCAGATAGACCTTCTCGCGCGTGATCTCCGCCGCCAGAACCCGCACCGGCACATCGGCCGCCTGATCCTCGGGATAGAGCCACGCCCCCTTCGGCATGGACAGGGCCAGACGCTGTTTCAGGTCCTCGACGCCGTCGCCGTTGGCGGCCGAGATCATATAGACCTCGGAATAGACGCCGCTCTCGAACATCTTCTGCGACAGGGCCAAAAGGGTGTCGCGGCGCATGCCGTCGATCTTGTTCAGCGCCAGCACCACCTTGGTGCCGGTGGACTGAAGATTGGCGATGATGGTCTCGGTGTCCTCGGCCGATCGGCGATCGGCCGCCGTGCCTTCACGGCCTTCCGAGTTGATGTGCGACTGGGCGTCGATCAGGTGGACGACTATGTCCGCATCCTGGGCCCCGCCCCAAGCCGAGGCGACCATGGCCCGGTCCAGACGACGACGCGGCGTGAAGATGCCGGGCGTGTCCACCAACACGATTTGGGCGTCGCCTTCCATCGCGATGCCGCGCACGGGAAAGCGCGTCGTCTGCACCTTTTGCGTGACGATCGAGACCTTGGACCCGGTCAGCCGGTTCACCAGCGTGGACTTGCCGGCGTTCGGCGCGCCGATTATGGCGGCAAAGCCCGCGCGCTGGTTTTCGAAATCGGTCAAATGACGCCTTCACGTTTGAGGAGAGCCGTTGCGGCCGCCTTCTCCGCCTCCTGACGCGAACGCCCTTGCGCGGTCAAGGGCTGCACGTCTTGCACGAAAACTTCGACGGTGAATGTGGGCGCATGATCCGAACCCGTCCGATCCGACACGCGATAGGTCGGCAGCGGCCGCCCCAGCCCTTGCGCCCACTCCTGCAGCGCCGACTTGGGATTGGTCAAGGTGCGTGACGGCGGCGCCGACAGTTCGTCTGCCCAGGCGACTTCGAAAAAGCTCCGCGCCGCATCAAGGCCGCCATCCAGATAGACCGCCGCCAATATGGCCTCGACCGCATCGGCGATGACGCCGGCCTTGCGACGACCGCCCGTCTTGGTCTCGCCTGGCGACAGCCGCAGGGCCGGACCGACGCCCAGCGCCTCGCCGACGCGGGCGCAGGCGGTCTTGTCGACAAGGGCATGCAGGCTTGAGGACAACTGACCCTCGTCGGCCGTCGGAAACTCTGCCGACAACCTTTCGGCGACCAGCAGGCCCAGCACCCGGTCGCCCAAAAACTCCAGCCGCTCGTTATCGCGCGGACCGTGGATCCCGACCGGCGCCCCCTCGCCCACGCTGGCGTGGGTCAGGGCGCGCTCCAGCAGCGCCTTGTCCTTGAACGTGTGTCCCAGGCGCGTTTCCAGCGCCGCGACGGATTCAGCTCGCGTATTCGCCATTACTTCAAGACGTTGAAGAACCGGTCGAGCCGCACGTTGAACCAGCTGACGGGGTTCCACAGCGACGAACCGGGCTTCCAGGAGAACAGGATGATCTGCGCCTTGCCGACCAGGTTCTCGGCCGGGACCATGCCCACGCCGCTGGACTGTTCGACGCGGCTGTCGATCGAGTTGTCGCGGTTGTCGCCCATCATGAAGTAATGGCCGGCCGGGACTTCATAGATCGGGGTGTCGTCCAGATCGTTTCCGGGACCGAAGTCCTGGGTCATGAAGCTATTGCCCTCGGGCAGGGTCTCGCGCACCTCGGTCACCGGACGCGGGCCGAAGATGTCGTTGATCTCCTGCTCGCTGACCACGACGTCCTGAACCGGCTTGTCGTTGATATACAGCTTGTTGGCGATCATCTGGATGCGGTCGCCGGGCAGGCCGATCACGCGCTTGATGAAGTCCGTCTTGTTGTCACGCGGCAGTTTGAACACGACGACGTCGCCGCGCTTGGGCGCCGAGCCCATGATCCGGCCGTCGAACAGCGGCGGGCTGAACGGGATCGAGTGTTTCGAGAAGCCGTACGACCACTTCGACACGACGATATAGTCGCCTTCGTAGAGGTTGGGCTCCATCGAGGCCGACGGAATGGTGAAGGGCTGGAACAGGAAAATCCTCAGCACCATCGCGATCAGCAGGGCGAAGACGATGGTCTTGAAGATCTCGCCCGTCTCGCTGGCTGCGGACGGCGTCTTGTCACGACCTCCGGGCTTTTGCGCATAGACCTTGTGGTTTGCCGTGGTCGGATCTTGCACCGACTTGACCGGAGCGTCCGCCTCCGATGCCGCAAATCGCTCTTCGGGAGTGGCGTCGCGTTTGGCGTCGTCGGGCTTGTGGTCTTCGCTCATGCGATCAGGCATCCTCGCCGCGTCTGCGCGGTCATCGCGCACGCCTATAACCTGATTACGACTGCGGCAAGGCTTCGATCACCACGAAGGCGAGCGCATAGGGATGTTCGTCGCTCAGCGTCAGGTGGATTTTCGTCTCATGTCCGGCCGGCGTCAGCCGCGCCAGGTGCTCGGCCGCATGCCCGGTCAAAGCCATCGTCGGCTGGCCGGAACGCAGGTTCACCACCCCCATGTCGCGCCAATAGACATCGGCCCGCATTCCCGTGCCCAGCGCCTTGGCGCAGGCCTCTTTGGCTGCAAAACGCTTGGCGTAGCTCCACGCCGGATCAGGCTTGCGATCCGAGCGCGTGCGTTCCAGTTCGGTGAAGCAGCGGCTCTTGAAGCGATCCCCGAACCGATCCAGCGAGGTCTGGATACGGCGGATGTCCGACAGATCAGCGCCCACGCCGATGATCATTTCGCCGCATCCATCGCGGCCCGCATGCGCCGGATCGCGCCGTCCAGACCGATGAAGATCGAATCGCCGATCAGGAAATGGCCGATGTTCAGTTCGCGAATCTCGGGGATCGCCAGCATGCGCGGCGCCGTGTCGTAATCCAGCCCGTGACCCGCATGAACCTCCATCCCCAGGATGTCGGCCTGTGCGGCGGCGGCCGCCAACCGTTCGAACTCGACCTCCCGCTCGCCAGGGTCTGTGAGATGGCAATAGCGGCCGGTGTGAAGCTCAATGACCTGGGCGCCCACGGCGGCGGCGGCCTCGACCTGCGCCTCGGTGGGTTCGATGAACAGCGAGACTCGGATGCCGGCATCCGCCAGCGCCTTGACCACAGGGGCGATGCGCGCCTCGTGGCCCGCGACCGCCAGACCGCCTTCGGTCGTGACCTCCTCGCGCCGCTCGGGCACCAGACAGGCGGCGTGCGGCTTGTGCCGCAGGGCGATGGCCAGCATTTCCTCCGTCACCGCCATTTCCAGATTCAACGGCTTGCCCGCACGCGCGCACAGGGCGCTCAGCACATCGATGTCGGCGTCGGTGATATGGCGGCGGTCTTCGCGAAGGTGCGCAGTGATCCCGTCAGCCCCGGCCGCGAGGGCGGCCTCGGCTGCGCGGGCCGGATCGGGATGCGTCCCGCCGCGCGCATTTCGCACGGTGGCGACGTGGTCGATGTTGACACCCAGCCTGACCCGTTCGCGCATGGCTCTACTTCGACAATCTGCGGCTGCCGGGATCTTCCACCGGAAGCGCGGCCAGTTCCGGCGGCAGGGCGTCGGCCGAATAGGCCGGCACCTCCAGCGAGGCCAGGGCGATCAGCGGCACGCCCACGTCCACCTTGCCGCCCGAACGATCGACGATACAGGCGGCGGCGACCACCTCGCCCCCGGCCGCCTGAATGGCGGCGATGCATTCGCGCGACGACAGGCCGGTCGTGACGATGTCCTCGACCATGACGACCTTCTCGCCCGGCTCGACCGAGAAGCCGCGACGCAGCTTGAACTGGCCGCCCTCGCGCTCGACGTACATCGAACGGACGTTCAGGTGTTTGGCCGTCTCATAGCCGGGTATGATGCCGCCGACGGCAGGCGAGATGGCGACATCGACCGGGCCGACCGTGGCGACGATCTTGTCGGCCAACGCCTTGCAAAGCCGCTCGCAGCGCGCCCCGTCCATAAAGACCAGGTTCTTCTGCAGGAAGACCGGGCTGTGCAGGCCCGACGACAGGACGAAATGGCCTTCGCGCAGAGCGCCAGCGTCGCGAAACTCGTTGAGGACGTCTTGGGTGTTCATGGCCGCCTGACTTAAAGCGCGCCGTGCCCACGAACAAGCATTCAGGCCGTTCGCTCTCCTCTATCCACGCACATAGTCGCCGTCGATGCTGACGCCGGTCGTGCAATAATCGGTCTGCCAAGGCTCGTGGCCGGCATCCGCGTAGGCCAGCGAAATGCCATCCGGTCCGTTAGCCGTCACCACCATGTCCGGCAGCTCTGGCGTCAGGGATTCGACGCGCCAGCCGCCCTCGTCCCTCGGCGTCATCACGCCTTGAAGGTCGCACGACGGACGGCCCTTGAACGACAACGCGATCACCAGAAGCGCGCTTCCACCGTCCAGCGGCACGATCCGCACCGGGCCAGAAAAATCCGGCTCCTTGCGCGCGAACATGCCGCCCGAAAAAGGCAGGCCCTCGAAACGCGCCGGGCGACCGGCCGCAAACGCTGCGGCGGCCGTCCGGTCCGCCTGGGCCGCCGTTCGGCATTGATCGGTCTGACAAAGCGACAGGCGTTCGATCCGCGCCTTGATCGCCTGCTCATAGCGCTCGGCCAGACCCGGCTCCTGCGCCTGTTCACGCAGCCAGACCACCGCCGTCGCTTCGTCCTGCGCGGCAGTCTCGACGTTTACCGCTGCTTCCGCTTGCGCGGGTGCAAGCATCGATGGTCGATCCACACTCGCTTGGCCGTCGCCGCAACCCCAAATCAGCAGCACAGCGACAGCGGCAAGAGTTCTCTCTGGAGACTTAATCGCAGCGGTATTGCCGTGAGGATGCATAAGATCCCTGCGTTCCAACAAAGGCTCCTCCACAAAGCCGAACGAGCGTCATCTCCGTGTCAGCACAAGCAGGGCGCCGTCCAGCCAGGTCATGATCATCCGTCCGTCAGGGAGCAGTGAAACCGTGGCGTAGGCGCTGTCTCCTCCCCCCGCGCACATCACATCGAATGCGGGGTGTGAAAGCATGTCCGGCGCAATGCCGAGCGGCGGCGCCTCAACCCCCAGCGCATGTTCCAGATTTTCGCCCGACAGCATCAGGCTGGGGCCGCTGCAGGAAGAAGCATCGGCGCCAGACTGTCCGGCTGCAGCCGGCCCCCACGACCATTGATCGGCCGAAATGCTGATCGTGCGTCCCATGAAGGTCGGATCGTCAATCCCAAGCGCCTGGACGGGACCGCTGACCAGAACACCGACGCTCGCGACGCGCCATTCGCCCGAAATCCTGCCAATGGTCAGCATGCCGTTGCCCGGCTCAACCGCAGTCTCGGCGGGCTTGGTCTCGGAAATCGGGACCGACGAGGACGTGTCCGAAGCTGGCGCACCCGGGCTCTCGGCTTCGCCGTTCGAACAGGCCGCCAAGGCAAGGCAGACGACTCCGCCCAGAATCAAAAGTCGCATTCCTGCTCCTTGTCATGTCGCCGCCTATCGCGGGGCGTCCACAAGAACGTAGGAGAAGCGGGACTGTTGCGGCAGATTCGCCAGAGCGTCGAAGAAGCGTCCATGTTCGGCCTTGGGCAAGGTCTGGCAGCCCATGGAATAGGTGTCTGCCGCACCGCCGATGTGGATGTGCATCCCCGCCGCACCGCGAACTTGCTGATTCATGTCGGACGAGGTGATCCGGCCGTCTCCGTCGATATCTCTTTGGACGGTATTGGTTTGATTGCCGACAGCCTTCAGCGCGCGGGCGTTCAGGAACGTACCGACCTGGTACTGGATCGTCTGGCCAGACTGCAACTGACCCAGATCAGGTTTGCCGTCGCCATTGACGTCAGGCGGCTTTGGACGACCGGCGTCCAGATACTGGCTGGAGGGCTCGGTGTTCAACCTGAAGGTCTGGGCGGTATAGCCATCGCCGGATTTCTGGACGATCACCATGGTGTCGTTGTACTCGCCCTCCCCGCCGTTGACGGTGAAGTTCGAGGGGCTGCGCACGCCCAACAGTACGGCGCGGCCGGCGTCCAGATCCGCCTTCGCCTGGGCCGAGCCTTGAGATTGGATGATTGCGGCGTAGGCGGCGGGGGAACCCGCAGGCGCATTCGTCGTCGCGGGCGTCACTGTGGTCGAGGAGGCGGCGTTCAAGTTCGCCGGTCCGCTTGGGCGGTTGAACTGAGCGATCTCGCCTTCGCGTCGATTGATCAGCCCCTGGTTCACCTGGCCGTCCGACTTGTTCCACATCGCCATGGCCTCACCGGCGCCAACCGAGTCGCCCGCATTCAGGCGGCGCAGCACCGTCGAGTCAGGAAAACCGCCCTTGCCGACGCCGATGTTGTAGGCGAACGAGACCAGAGCATCGAACTGGTTCTGCGTCACAGCCACCTTGACGTTGTCCTTCACGGCTGCGGCGTAGGGAACCATCGCCTTGTCCAGCAGGGCGCGTTCCTGTGTCGCGGTCAGGTTCACGGCGTCCTTGTTGTCGGCGACGAAGTCACGGGCTTGCGTTCCCTTCAGACCCGCGCCTGCGGCCAATCGCTCGGCAGAGGCGCGATCCACGCCTATGCTGGTCAGGTCGGTAATGACGCTTGCGGCCGACCGTCCGCCCAGATCATATCCCGGCCCGACCGTCACGCCACTAGAGCCGCCGGGCCAGTGCGGTCGGTTGCTGACACCGGCCTGCGCTTCGCGATCATAAAGTGCTTTTACCCCGGCCTCGGACATACCCGAACCCCCGGCCGATTGGGCCGTCGCAGGCGACTGTACGTTGCCGACGACCGTCGCGTTGGCGGTCTCTGGGCCGGTGTCGATGCTTAGCACCTGACCGGGCCGGATCAGGTTGGGATTGGATATCCCGTTCTGTTGGGCCAACATCCGCCAGTCCAGATTGAACTTGTCGCCGATGCTGGACAGTGTGTCGCCAGCGCGAATGGCGTAGCTGCGCGGCTCGACATCGGGCGAAGGACCCGTCCGATCCGGGATGGTCACGCTCTGGCCGATACGCAGTACATGCGGATTGCTGATCTGAGGATTGGCTGCGATCACCGAAGACAGGGACACGCCTGCACGCTCGGCGATGCCGGACAGGGTGTCTCCGGATTTGACGACATAGTCATCGTCGGCAGGTGAGGCGCTTTGGTTTTGAGACGATGAAACGGCGCTGACGGACATCGGAGCTACTCTCGAACAGTCTTTGACCGCCTCAGAGTTCGCTTTCGCACCGTGCGGCGCAATCGGGGTTGTCCCTAGCTAGGGACGCCCCCGAAAGATTCAGCCCCGCGCGCGTTCGACGGAATCGACTGACGGATTTGCTCGTAGCGCCGCCATGATCATGGTCGCGTGCTTGGCGTCCTCGACCTCGACGTCCACGTCGACGTCGAAGAAGTCCTGCTGCCGATGCGCCATCGACAGGTTGATGATATTGCCGCCGGCCTCGCCGATCAGGGTCGTGACCTGGCCGAGCACGCCCGGCGCATTGCGGATCGTCGCGCGAATACGGGCGGCGGCGACGGCGTCCGTCTCGGCCTGCGGCGTCCATTGCAGGTCGTGCCAGACCGAATCGTCATCCGCGAAGTTGGCCAGGGTCTGGCAATCGATGGTGTGCACCGTCAGGCCGGATTCAGGCTCCAGAATGCCGACGATCCGATCGCCCGGCACCGGCGTGCAGCATTGGCCGAAATGCACCGTCACGCCCGGCGTCAGCCCGCCGCCACGCACGAAGAGCCGCGCCTTGTCGCCCTCGATCCGCTGCTTCTCCGGCCCGGCCTTCAGCCGCCCTTTCAGCGCAGGGAACAGGATTTCGGCCGCAGTGGTGGGCGACAACCGTCCACGCCCCAGTCCCTCGAACAGATCCTCGTCATTGGCGACAGCCAGCATCTCAAGCACCGGCTTCAGCGACACGTCGGCCAGGGACTTCTCCACGCGGCCCAGCGTCTGATCCAGCGCAACGCGGCCCAGCTTGATGAACTCCTCCCGCTCTGACGTGCGGATGTGGCGACGGATCGCCGACCGCGCCCGCCCGGTGACGGTCAGGCTGCGCCAGTCGGCGGGCACTTCGCGCTTGGAGCCCCGAATGATCTCGATCACGTCGCCGTTCTGAAGCGGCGTCCGCATCGGCTTCAGCTCGCCGTTGACCTTGACCCCGACCGCCGTGTCCCCGACCTCGGTGTGGACGGCATAGGCGAAGTCCAGAGGCATGCCGCCGCGCGGCAACGTCACCAGCTGACCCTTGGGCGTAAAGACGAACACCTGATCCAGGTACATTTCGAGCTTGGCGTGCTCGACCCAATCCTCGCCGCCCTCGCCGTGCTCGATCACCTGCACCAGATGGCGCAGATTCTGCAGCGGGTCTCGGCCGCCGCCCTGCTCCATCGCCTCGCGGTCGAAGCCATAGGACTTGTTCTTGTAGCGCCAGTGGGCGGCGACACCGTCCTCGGCGATCCGGTCCATCTCCTCGGTGCGGATCTGCATCTCGATGCGCAGGCCCCGCGGCCCGACGACGGTCGTATGCAGCGAGCGATAGTTGTTCGACTTGGGCGTCGAGATGAAGTCCTTGAACCGCTCGGGCACCATCGGCCATTCGCGGTGGATGACGCCCAGCGCGCGATAGCAGTCGTCTTCCGCCTCCACGATGACGCGGAAGCCATAGATGTCGGACAAGGACGAAAAGCCGACCGACTTGCGCTGCAGCTTGCGCCAGATCGAATAGGGCGTCTTCTGGCGACCATAGACATTGGCCTTCAGGCCCGCCTCGGACAGCACCCGCTCGACCTCGTCCGCCACGCCCTCGATGGCGCGGCCATGCTCCAGCTTCAGCGCCTCCAGCCGCCGCTCGATGGCGGTCTTGGCGGTCGGATTCAGGTGGGTGAAGGCCAGCTCTTCCAGCTCGGAAGCGATGGAGTGGATGCCGATCGACCGGCCGAGCGGTGCATAGACTTCCAGCGTCTCGCGGCTGATGCGCTCGCGCTTCTCCGGCTTCACATATTGAAGCGTGCGCATGTTGTGCAGGCGGTCCGCCAGCTTGACCAGCAGCACCCGCACGTCCCGGCTGATTGCCAGGATGAACTTGCGCAGGTTCTCGGCCTGGCGCGTGTGCTCAGCCTGAAGCTCCAGCCGCGACAGCTTGGTCACGCCCTCGACCAGGACCGCGACCTCCTCGCCGAACATGCCGGCGATGTCGTCGCGGGTCGCCGAGGTGTCCTCGACCACGTCGTGCAGCAGGGCTGTGACGATGGTGGCGGTGTCGAGCTTGTAGTCGGTCAGAATGCCCGCGACCTGGATCGGGTGGGCGAAATAGGGATCGCCCGAGGCTCGCAACTGCGAGCCGTGCATCTTCATCGCATAGACGTAGGCGCGGTTCAGAAGCGCTTCGTCGGCTGTCGGATCATAAGCCTTTACGGCCTCGATCAGCTCGAACTGGCGCAGGATCGGCGCGCGCTTGATCGGCCGCCCCGAATCGGCGGCGACCGATTTAGGGTCGTTTTTGTTTGCAGCTTGGGGCGCCGGCGGAACCGTTTCGGTCCGCGCCGGCAGGATAGTGACGCCAGGGGCTCCCTCGGGCGTCAGTACCGCTCCTCCTGACCGCCGTCGCGGTCGCTCTGCAGGGCGCGGATCAGTTCGGCCTCGGCCATGTTCATGTGCTGCGGCGCGGCCAGCAGGGCGACCGTTTCCGCCTCGTCTTCGGCTTCCGTGCGCTCATCGACGCGTTGCAGCGTGGTGATGATGGTCTCCAGCAGTTCGTCCGGAACGACGGTGTCGTCGGCGATCTCACGCAGGGCGACGACCGGGTTCTTGTCGTTGTCGCGGTCGATCGTCAGGGCGGAGCCATTGGCGATGCTACGAGCACGGTGGCCGGCAATCAGCACCAGACCAAAGCGGTTCGGAACTTTCTCGATGCAATCTTCGACGGTGACGCGGGCCATGAAATTCCTCGAACGCGGGGGAGAACCGCGTCAAATACAGATGAGGACTGACTTTTGCAACGTCACAGGGGCGAAACTGCGGCGTCAGTCGGTCCGCCGCGCCAGCGGATAGGCGATGATCAGCACCAGGTCAGCCTCGCCGACCTGCGTAATACCGACATTTCCACCATCGTACAGATAGGCGGTGTCCCCGGCCTTCATGCGCGTCGTGACGCCGTCGCTCGTCACATCCCCTTCCCCGCTGACGACATGATAGACCTCGTCATGGGCGATGACGTGCAGCCCGATTGACGATCCGGGGTGCATCACGCGCTTCCTGAACTCCATCGACCGGTTCGGCGCGACATCCGAGATTCGATAGGCGGTGCTCATCCCCGTTCCGTTATGGGGCGGCGGCTGGCGAACCATCGTATCCGCCTCATGGATCACCAGACCGACGCCAGCCGGGGGCGAGGCAGGCGCAGGATGCGATTCCTGCACCGCTCCGGCAGCGAGCAGGACGGCCAGAGAAAGGACGAGCATGAAATGTCTCCCGGTGTCAGGACCGAGATCAGCTCACGAACTGCCACCTACTTCAAGGGATGGGCGTCGCGACCGACCGACGCGGTCTCGACCAGTTCGCTCGCCGTCCCACCCTGCGTCGGATGCACCCAGGCCAGGGCGATCTCAGCGATCGGCCCCATGACGAACCGGCGCTCGGCTGCGCGGGGATGGGGCAGGATCAACCCGTCCAGATCACCGCTCAGTCGCCCGTAGGCGACCAGGTCCAGATCCAGCGTTCGCGGCGCATTGCGAACCGACCGCTCGCGACCGAACGCGTCCTCGATCCGTCCCAACGCGGCCATCAGTTCGTGCGGATCATGGGCGGTACGCACCATGACGACGCCGTTCAGAAAGGGCGGGTCCTGCGGATCGGGCCAAGCCAGCGACGACCACCACGACGACCGCGCCACGACATCGATCCCCTCGCTGCG
Organism: Brevundimonas sp.; assembly: GCF_046295075.1. Lineage (GTDB taxonomy): Bacteria > Pseudomonadota > Alphaproteobacteria > Caulobacterales > Caulobacteraceae > Brevundimonas. The sequence goes on from NZ_JBKBOC010000005.1 coordinate 29,973, forward strand.
AAAACGCGCCAGCGCCGCCTCCAGCGCTTCGCGGCATGAGGACCAAACCCCCTTGTCATTGCAGCCCAGCGCCACGATGACTGCATCATTCAGGTCAAACTCGTCGTCGATTCCGACATCGACGGCGAGCGCGGCCGCGCAGTCCGATTTTTCATCTCTTTCGACGGCATCGACCATGTTTCATCCCACCGACCGGCTGGCGATCTTCATCGACGGCTCGAACCTTTATTCCGCCGCGCGCGCCTTGCAGCATGACATGGACTTCCGGCGGATGCTGGACTGGTTCCGCGAGAAATCCATCCTGACGCGTGCCTATTACTATACGGCCGTGGTCGAAGGCGAAGAATTCTCGCCCGTGAAACCTTTGGTCGACTGGCTGGACTACAACGGCTTTTCGGTCGTGACCAAGCCGGTCAAGCGCTTCACCGACGGCCAGGGCCACAGTCGGATCAAGGGCAATATGGACATCGAGATCGCGGTGGACATGCTGGAGCTGGCCCCGCACATCGACCACGCTGTCCTATTCTCCGGCGACGGCGATTTTCGGCGGGTGGTTCAGGCGGTTCAGGCGCGTGGCGTGCGTGTCACCGTCGTCTCGACGCAGAAGACCCAGCCGCCGCACATCGCCGACGAACTGCGTCGCCAGGCCGACGCCTTCATCGATCTGAACGACATGATGGCCGACTTCGGCCGTCCCAAGAGCGCCCAATGATGCTGACGCCCGAGCCGCCCCGCGACTGTCCGCTGTGCCCGCGCCTGGTCGCCTATCGCCAGGAAAACGCGCGCCAGAACCCGGACTGGTGGAACGGTCCCGCCGCCTCGTTCGGGGATCCGAACGCGCGCCTGCTGATCGCGGGCCTCGCCCCCGGCCGCACCGGCGCCAACCGGACCGGCCGCCCCTTCACCGGCGATCATGCCGGCTGGCTGCTCTATGACACCCTCAAGAAAACGGGCTTCGCGCAGGGTCACTATGACCCGAACGGCGACGACGACCTGACGCTGACGGACTGCATGATCACCAACGCCGTCCGTTGCGCTCCGCCCGGCAACAAGCCGCTGCCGATCGAGGAAACCACTTGCCGGCCGTTCCTGATCGACCGGCTGGCCCTGCTGCCCAATCTAAAGGTGATCGTGACCCTGGGCGACGTTTCACGCCGCAATATCCTCAAGGCGTTCGGCCGTCCCGCCTCCGCCATGCCCGCAGGCCATGGCGCCCAGGGCGAGGCCGGCGGCTACGTTATCCTGAACAGCTATCACTGCTCACGGCTGAACACGAACACCGGCCGCCTGACGCCCCAGATGTTCGAGGACATCTTCGACCGCGTCCGCCCCCTGATCGACGCCTGAGGCTCAGCCCTTGTCCCGCATCAGCCGGGCCTTGTCGCGCTGCCAGTCGCGTTCGGCCGAGGCTTCACGCTTGTCGTGCAGCTTCTTGCCCTTGGCCAGGGCGATCTCCAGCTTCGCCTTGCCTGCGTCGTTCAGATAGAGCTTCAGCGGAATGATCGTCTGGCCGTCGCGCTGGACAGCCCCGATCAGACGGTCGATCTGCTTTCTGTGCAGCAGCAGCTTCCGCGGCCTGCGCGGCTCGTGGTTGAAGCGGTTAGCCTGTTTATAGGGCGGGATGTCGGCGTTGATCAGGACGATCTCGCGTCCCTCCACCGCCGCATAGCTTTCGGCGATATTGGCCCGCCCGTCGCGCAGCGCCTTGATCTCGGTGCCCAGCAACTGGATCCCGGCCTCGATATTCTCCTCAAGGAAATAGTCGAATCTTGCGCGGCGGTTCTCGGCGATGACCTTGGATTTGGATTGGGGTTGCGGCGCCATCAGCCGACGCCCGCATCCGCCATGGCGCGGTCGATGAGCGGCTTGACCGCATCCGAGGTCGGCGACAGCGGCAGACGCGCCTCTTCGTCGCACAGCCCCAGCCTGGCCAAGGCGTATTTGGCCGGCGCCGGAGAATTGTCGAGGAACAGCGCCTTGCACAGGCCGATCAGCCGGTCCTGCCAGTCGCGAGCCGTGGCGTAGTCGCCCGCCGCCGCCGCATTGTGCAGGGCGACCATGGCTTCCGGCGCGACGTTCGACGCCACCGAGATCAGCCCGACCCCGCCATGGGCGTGATAGCCCAGATAGCTGGGATCATCGCCCGAGATCAGGTCGAACTGGCCGCCGATGTTGGTCCGCATCCAGCTGACCCGGCTCATGTCGCCGGTCGCATCCTTGATGCCGACGATGTTCGGATGGGCCGCCAGCCGCGCCACCGTCTCATTAGACAGGTCGGCCCCGGTGCGACCCGGCACATTGTAGAGCAGGATCGGCAACTGAACCGCGTCGGCCACGGCCTCAAAATGCGCCGCCATCCCCGCCTGAGACGGCCGGATATAATAGGGCGTCACGATCAGCGCCCCGTCCGCGCCCACCGTCTTGGCGTGGCGGGTCAGGTCGATGGCTTCCTTGGTGTAGGGCGAGCCCGTGCCGGCGATCACGCTGACGCGACCGGCCGCCAACCGCACGCACAGTTCGATCACATGCTTGTGCTCGTCGAGATCCATGCTGGCGCCCTCGCCCGTCGTGCCCATCGGCACGACGCCGTGGACCCCTGCGGCGATCTGGCGCTCCAGCAATCTGGCGAATGCGGCTTCGTCCACGTTTCCGTCACGAAGTGGTGTGATCAGGGCGGTGATCACGCCCTTGAACAAGGGGGCGGTCATGGGACTAAACTTGGCCTGCGTGGGGAGGGACGATGGACGGATGTTCATCGCCTTTGCAATGAGCGCGGGACGTTAGGTCGCCAGCGGCTCCGCCGCAACCGGATTGAATGAGAACAGGACAGATCATGATAGCGACCAGTCTGGCGGCGGCCCTCGCCGTCCTTGCGCCGAACCCGCAGGACGTCCTGCCGACCCAGCCTGTTCCCTACGCGTCGGCGTCGTCGTCCGTGCCCGGCTATTCCGCGACCTATCAGGGGCGCGTGCTGAACGATCAGGACACGGCGCTGTTTCGCCAGGGCCTCGCCGCCGCCCGCGCACGCGACGTCTTCGGCGCCCAGTCCGCCATGTCCCAGATCCGCGACGCCTCGGCGCGCAAACTGGTCGAATGGGCGCTGATCGACACCTCGGGCGAGCAACTGTCCTATGCGGACCTCGCGCGCGGCCAGAGCGATCTCGCCGGCTGGCCCCGCAACGAATCACGCCGCGCCGCCGCCGAAAAGGTTCTCGACCGTTCCGGCATGGGCGCCGATGCGGCCCTGGCCCTGATGTCCGACGGCAAGCCCACGACGGTGGAAGGCGCCATAGCCTATGCCTCGGCCCTGGAGCAACGCGGCCGTCAGGACGAGGCCCGCGCCCTAGTTCGCGACTGGTGGCGCACCCGCTCGTTCGATGACGCGCCCCAGTCGCGCATCCTGGGCCAGTGGGGATCCTGGCTGACGCCCGCCGATCACGAGGCGCGGCTGAACATGCTGTTGCTCGGCCCGCATGGCCCGGCGACGCGCAGCATGGTCAATCTGGTCTCGCCTGATCGCGCCGCCATCGCAAACACGGTCATGACCCTGCGCTCGGCCTACAGCCCCGACGCCGTCATCGCCAATCTGACGCCTGCCCAGGCCGCCGATCCCGCCGTCGTTCTGGAACGCGTCCGCCTGCTGCGTTCGCAGAACCGCCAGTCCGAGGGTTTCGCCCTGTTGGCCAACCTGCCGGCCGCCCCCGCCCACACGGCGGGCGACAACACCCTGTGGAGCGAGCGTCGCAACTACTTCCTCGACGCCTTGCAACAGGGCAACTGGCGCGCCGCCTATGACGCCATGAACGGTCACGGCTTCACCTCGGGCGACCGGATGGTGGATGCGGACTTCTTCGCCGGCTGGGTCGCCCTGACCAAGCTGAACCAGCCCGAGGTCGCTGCCCGCCACTTCGAGGCCCTGCGCACCGCCTCCTCCACCCCGATCACCCAAGGCCGCGCCTACTACTGGCTGGGCCGGGCCGCAGAGGCGCGGGGCGAACGCGACGCCGCCCTCGCCTATTATCGCAACGGCGCTCAGCACTGGCAGACCTTCTACGGCCAGTTGGCGGCCGAGAAAGCGGGCATGACGACGCTTCAGCTGCCGGGCGAACCCGTCCCGTCCCAGTCGGACATCGCCCGCTTCGAAGGCAACGAGATCGTACGCGCCACGCGCATCCTGGGCGAGACCGGCGAGACCAGCCTAATGCGTGTCTTCGCCTATCAGCTCGACAATGATCTGCCGACCATCGAAGATCTGGCCCTGCTGATGGACCTGTCGCGCGGCTATGGCGAAGGCTTCACCGCCATGATGGTCGGTCGCGCCGCCAGCCAGCGTGGCTTCGTCATGCCCGAGCGCATGTATCCCATCCGCGTCCCGCCCCAGGTCGGCGGCGCCGCCCCGCTGGAGTTCACCCAGGCCATCACGCGCCAGGAATCCAGCTTCGACCCCCGCGCCCGTTCCGGCGCCGATGCGCGCGGCATGATGCAGTTCCTGCCGTCCACCGCCTCGGGCGTCGCGCGCCGTCTAGGCATGAGCTATTCGGCCGAGCAGTTGTGGGATCCCGACTACAACATGACCCTGGGCAGCTATCACCTGGGTGAGCTGATGGCGTCGAACAGCGGCTCCATGCTGCTGGCGACGGTGGGCTATAACGCCGGACCGGCGCGATCTGGCCAGTGGGTGTCGCGATGCGGCGATCCGCGCGGCGACGCCACCGCCGCCATCGACTTCATCGAATGCGCGCCCTTCACCGAGACGCGCAACTACATGATGCGGGTGATGGAAAACATGGCCGTCTACAAGGCGCGCCTGAACGGCGGAACGGCGCCGCTGACGCCGTCGGCCGACATTTCGCGCGGTTCGGCGGCCGGTCCTCGACCCTACGCCGCCTACTGAGCCCGGCGGGCCGCCAACAGCGGCCCGTTCGGCCCATCGATCCAGCCGCCGTCCAGGCCGAACACTTCGCGCAGGACGGCGGGCGACAGGGCCTGGATCGGTGCGGCGTCGGCGACCACCCTGCCCTGATCCAGCACCACGACACGGTCCGCCATCGTCGCGGCCAGCGTCAGATCGTGCAGGCTGACCAGCACCCCCGCTCCTCCATCAGCCCGCGCCCTCAGCAGCTCCAGCACCAACCGCTGCGCGTCCGGGTCCAGCCCCGCAATCGGTTCGTCGGCCAGCAGCAGCGGCGCATCGACCACCAGGGCTCTGGCCAGCAGCACACGCGCCCGCTCTCCCCCCGACATTTCGGCAACGCCGCGGTCGGCCAGATGACCGGCGCCCACCTCGTCCAGCGCCGCCACGGCCCGCGTCAGCGCCTCTGCGCCCGACAGGAAGGGCGCACCCAAGGCCGCCACCTCGACCGCCGGCAGGTTCCAGGCGATACGCCGCTCCTGAGGCAGATAGGCCGCCCATTCCGCCCTCTGACGATGGGACAGGTCTGCGATCTGCGTCCCGCCCAGCCTGACCTGACCGCCGGTGGTATCAAGCAGGCCGACGGCCACACGAATGACGCTGCTTTTGCCCGCCCCGTTCGGCCCGCACAGGGCGACGACCTCGCCGGCCGCAACCGACAGGTCCACGCCGTCCAGCACGACAGCCTTGCCCAGCCGCGCCTGCACCCGTTCCAGGGATAACAGGCTCACAGCCGCCACTCCCGCGCCGCGCGCCAGGCGATCAAGGCGAATAACGGCGCGCCGATCAGGGCCGTGAACACGCCCAGCTTCAACTCCTGATCCGTCGGCGTCAGCCGCGCCAGCAGGTCCGCGACGATCAGCATCAGCCCGCCCGCCAGCGCCGACGGCGCCAATATACGCTTGGCGTCGCCCCGCACCGCCGCCCGCACCAGATGCGGCGCGGCCAAGCCCACGAAACCGATGACACCCGCTACCGCGACCGCCGCGCCGGTCGCCACCGCCGCCGCGATCAGGGCGAACAATCGAATTCGCCCCATGTTCAATCCTGACGTCGCCGCCCCCTCGTCGCCCAGGGTCAGCATCCGCAGGCCCGATCCGGATAGACCGGCGAACACCGCTGCAACGATCACCGCCGGAGCCGCCCAGGCCACATCGACCCAGCTTCGGTTCTGCACTGATCCCAAGAGCCATGACATCACCTCAGCCGAGGCGATCGGCGACGGCGACAGGTTGAAGATCAATGCGGTCGCGGCGCCAGCAAAACTCGACAGCGCCACCCCGAATAGGATCAGCGCTTCGGGCGCGCGCATGGCTCTGGACGCCGCGATCAACAGTCCGCCCGCTAGGCTCGCACCCGCCAAAGCGGAAACCTCGACCAATCCCGGCACGGCCGCCGCACCCAGCACGATGGCCAACGCTGCGCCCAGGGCCGCCGTCGCCGACACGCCCAGCACGCTCGGATCGGCCAGGGGATTGCGCAGCAGCCCCTGCATCACTGCGCCGGCAAGACCCAGGGCTGCACCGACGACCAGGGCGCAGACCGCGCGCGGCGCCCGCACCTGCCACAGCACTTCGGCCGGTCCCGACTTCGGATCGCCGAACGCGGCGGCATATTGCGCTCCGCTGAACGCCGTCTCGCCCGCCAGGATCGCCAGCGCCAAGGCCGTCACGATCAACAGTCCCAGAATCAGACACAGTCGCATCGTCGCGATCACGGCCGGCCCTCAGCCATCATCTCCACAGCATCGGCCGCGAACCAGGCGGGACAGGTCAGGCTGGCTGCTGGCAACCGCGCCGCCGTCCGTCCCTCGGCCGCCCGGCGAACGACCGGATGGCGACCGGGGCCGCGCAGGTCGGCCCTCAACTGATCGAAAAAGCCCAGGATGAACCGCGCCGGCGGATTCAGGGCGATCTGCTCCACGCTGACGGCGCCGAAACCGGGGGCCGTAGTCAGATTGCGAAATCCCGCCGCGCGCATCATCGCATCCATCAGCGTGCCCGGCCCGGAGGTGAAGCCCCCCGAGGTCAGATAGACCGCCCCCGGCGCCTTCGTCGTCTGGCTGACCGGCGCCGCTCGCGCCAGCTTGGCGTCCATCCGCTGCTCCAGCCGGCGCCCTCGCTCGACCTCGCCCAGATCGCGCGCCGCCGTGCGGATGTTCTGGCGAACGCCCTCCAGATCGACGGCGTCATTGATCGTGATCACCTTGACCCCGCGCTGTTCAAGCGCCGTCAGCAATCGAGGCTCGCCGCCCCAGTAGCGGACCACCACATCCGGCCTGAAACCCACAGTTGCCTCCAGTGTCGGCCGCAACCGCCTATGTCCGGCCGCCTCGCGCCGCAACCAGGCGTCGGGATCGTCGGCTCGGGGCGACAGCGCCAGTTCAGCATCCGGCGCTAGCGCCAGAACATATTGATCCGCACACTGATCAAGCGCCATGGCCCGCAACGGCCTCGCCTGGACCACGCCTGCGCTGGCGATCAAGATCAGGGCCGCGAACGCCCCCAGGCTCCGCTTCATGGCCGGGGCAAGCCCGAGAACATGGCGTCCAACATCGTATCGACCAGCATCTGACGATCCGCCCACGGAAAATACGGCTTGGTGATCATCAACGACACCACCCCGTGCGCCGTGGCCCAGATGGCCTGGGCCAGCACACTGGGATCGCCTTTCAGGTCGCCCGCCGTCACCGCGTCGGCCACCGTCGCTTCCAGCGTCGTGAACAGACCGCTGCCCAGTTCGCGCGCCATGTCCTGCGCGCCCTCTCGCGCCTCGACCGGCCGCGTCAGATAGATCAACCGATACGCATTGGGATGTGCGAAGCCGAACGCGACATAGCCTTCGATCATCCGCCGCAGCCGTCGCACCGGCGGCGCGTCCTCGTCCGCCACCGCCGCATTGGCGGCGATCAGGCGCGCAAAGGCGTCGCGGCAGATTTCCTGCAGGATCGCGCCCTTGTCAGGAAAATGCATGTACAGCGCCGTGGAAGACAGGCCGACCTCGTCCGCGATCTTGCGAATCGTTGCGCCCTCATAGCCATGCTCGACGAAGATTCGCTCGGCCGCCGTCAGGATTTCGCCGCGCCGCGAATGGCCTTCGCCCTTGGGCTTTCGGGTCGTGCGCGAAGAGTTCGAAACGTCAGACAAGCGGCTGCTCCGGGTGAGGCGCCCTGAATAGCGACAATCCGTCCCAGACGCCAACCAGCTTGCCGAACACAGTTGTTTCAAATAGCGATTAGAGGTTGTGGAGGTGCGGGGGCGGCGACATGGAGGTCTGGACACATCCGGGGATCACGCCTCGCAGGAACGGCGCCGCACGGCGCATGCCCAGCGGCTTCCAGATCACGGCGATGATCTTGCTCTCCTTGGGCTCTGCCGCTGCTCTGGTCCGCTGGCCTCAGGTCGCCTTCCTGACGCTGCTCATTCTGTTCCAGGCCGCCTTCGTCGTCTCGGCGATCTGGAAGACCGTCATCGCCATCGCCAGCCTGCGCCGCCCCAGGCCCAGCGCCCGCCCCATCGTATGGCCGCGCTACACCATATTGGCGGCGCTGCACGACGAGGCGGCGGTGACGCCGCAACTGATCGCCAACCTGTCCCGCATCGACTATCCGCCCGATCGACTCGAAGCCTTCATCGTCCTCGAAACCCACGACCACGCCACCCTAGCCGCCGCCCAGGCCACGCCACGCCCGTCGTGGATCAAGATTCTGGTCGTCCCGCCGGGTTCGCCCCTGACCAAGCCTCGCGCGCTGAACCACGCCCTGAGACAGGCCTCAGGCGATCTGGTCACCATCTACGACGCAGAAGACCGACCGCTTCCGCAACAACTGCGCCAGGCGGCGGCGCGTTTCGTCGCTCAGCCTCGGCTGGGGTGCCTCCAGGCGCCGCTGCGCATCCGCCCCTCGGGTAGGCCCGGCTCCGCCTTTCTGGATCGACAGTTCGCCTTCGAATACGCCGCCCTGTTCGAGGTGACGCTGCCGGGGATGGCGCGGTTGGGTCTCCCCTTTCCGCTGGGCGGCACCAGCAACCACATCCGCATGACCGCCCTTCGCGCCGCCGGCGGATGGGACGCGCACAATGTGACCGAGGACGCCGACCTCGGCTTTCGACTGTGGTCGCTGGGCTGGAGGCTGGACGTCATCGACTGCCCGACCTGGGAGACCCCGCCCGGCGCCCTGGACCGTTGGCTGCCTCAGAGAACGCGATGGCTGAAGGGCTATATGCAGACCTGGGGCGTTCACACCCGACGCCCGCTCGGCCTGGGGCGACGCGGCCTGCTGTCCCTGGTCATGACGCTGGGCGCCGGCATCCTGTCGGCCGCAGCCCATGCCCCGACCCTGGCCTGGCTGGCGTCGGCGCTGATGGTCGGGCTTCACGCCGGAATCGCGCCGGCGACGCCTGTGGGTTCCTTGGGCGTGCTGGCCCTGGGCGTCATCGCCGCCTGGATGGGCTGCGCCGTCGGCGCCAAGCGCGCCGGGCTGGATTATCGGCTCGGCGACATGCTGGCCGCCCCCGCCTATTGGTCGCTGCTCAGCCTCGCCTTCGTCCATGCCGCCTGGCGCCTGATCGTGGAACCTCACGTCTGGGACAAGACCCCGCACGATGGCGACGCCCAAGCGCCGGAATTGACCGTCGTGGCGCAGGAGTCTGGACGCGAGGCCGCCTGAGCGCCTATCAGCCCGACGATGGCGCCTGTCCTTTCAAAAACTCCCGAAACGCTCGTGACCCGCGGCTGGTCCGACTACGCCCTGCTCGATTCAGGCGACGGCAAGAAGCTGGAACGCTACGGCCGCTACACCGTGGTCCGGCCCGAGCCGCAATGTTTCTGGTCGCCACGCGATCCGGCGGCCTTCGAAAACGCCACCGCCACCTTCGACCCCCAGCAAGAAGAGGAAGATTCCGGCCGCTGGAAGTTCGACCGCCACGGCCCCATCGACGCCTTCCCCCTGAAATGGCGCGACGTGAAGTTCACCGGCCGCTTCACCCCCTTCCGCCACCTCGCCTTCTTCCCCGAACAGGCCGCCAACTGGGAATGGCTGGACAATCGGGTGCGCGACTTCTCACGCACAGCCGGCCGGGCGCCGAAGATCCTCAACCTGTTTGGCTACACCGGCGTCGCCAGTCTGGCCGCCGCCGCAGCGGGGGCGGAAGTCACCCACGTCGATGCGTCCAAGAAGTCGGTGGCCTACGCCCGCGAGAACGCCGAACAGTCCGGCTTGAGCCAGCACCCGATCCGCTGGATCGTCGAGGACGCCCGCAAGTACGTCGCCCGCGAGGTTAGACGCGGCTCCAAGTACGACGGCATAATTCTCGACCCGCCCAAATACGGACGCGGGCCGACCGGCGAGGTCTGGCGCCTGTTCGAGGACATGCCGGCCCTGCTGAAGGATTGCGCCGCCCTACTGGCCGACGACGCCGACTTCCTGCTGCTGAACGCCTATGCCGCCCGCGTCTCGGGCCTGTCGCTGGCGCACCTGATGGTCGAGGCGACGCACAATCGCGGCGGCCGCATCGACTGGGGCGAACTGGCTTTGTCCGAAGACGGCCCGGACGCCCGCGCCATCGGCCTGTCCTTCTTCGCCCGGTGGAGCAAATGACCGAACGCGTCATCACTTCCCTGACCAACGACACGGTCAAGGCCGTTCGCGCCCTGCACATGCGCAAGGAACGCGACCAGACCGGGACCTTCCTGGCCGAGGGTCTGAAGTTCATCGGCGAGGCGCTGGACCAGGGTCGCGCGCCCAGGATGCTGCTGGTCGGCGAGGACGCCCGCCCCCACCCGCTGCTGGACCGGGCCAAGGCCGAAACGCGCAAGGCTGGCGGCGACATCGTCGTCGTCACCCACGCCATCCTCGAAAAGATCAGCCGACGCGACAATCCCCAGACCGTGCTGGGCGTGTTCGAACAGGCCTATGCCCCGCTGGACAGCCTGAACCCCGCCTCCGCCCCCTGCTGGGTGGCGCTGGAGCAGGTGCGCGATCCCGGCAATCTGGGCACCATCATCCGCACGGCGGACGCGGCCGGATGCGGCGGCGTCATCCTGATCGGCGACTGCGTCGATCCCTATTCCGTGGAGGCCGTGCGTGCGACCATGGGCTCGGTCTTCGCCGTCTCGATCACCAGGACCACGGCCGAGGCCTTCCTGGCCTGGCGCAAGACCTGGCCCGGCAGCGTCGTCGGCACCCGCCTGGACGCCAAGGTCAGCCACCGCTCCGCAGTGATGCGCAAGCCGTCGCTGATCCTGATGGGCAATGAACAGGCCGGCCTGACCGACGATCTCGCCGCCGCCTGCGACGTCAACGTCAAGATCCCGATGCGCGGCCGGGCCGACAGCCTGAACCTGGCCATCGCCACGGGCATCATGGTCTATGCCGCGACCGACGAGGCCTAACGCTTCTCTTCGGGCGCCACACGCCCCATGCCCCACAGGGCGACGATGCTGACCAGGGCCGAAATCACCAGATAGCCGCCCACGGCCCCCGGCCCGAACCGTTCCGCCAGCTTCAGCGCGATATAGGGCGCCAACGACGCCCCCAGGATGCCGGCCAGGTTGAACGCCATCGACGCGCCGGTATAGCGCACCGCCGTCGGGAACGGCCGCGCCATGGCCGCGCCGATGGGGCCATAGGTGCAGCCCATCAGGGCGAACCCCAGCGCAAAGAAGATCAGCAGCCCGGTCAGACCGCCCCCGAACAGCGGCGCGAACAGGAAACCGAACAGGCCGATCCCCACCGAGGACCAGATCAGCACCTTCACCTGCCCGTATCGGTCCGCCAGCAGCGCCGTCACCGGAATACAGGCGGCGAAGAACAGCACGCCGATCAACTGGATCGGCAGGACATCAGCCCGCGCCAGCCCCATCCCCGTCGTCGCCCACCCCAAGGCGAACACTGTCATCAGATAGAACAGGGTGAAGGTCGTCACCCCGCTGAACGTGCCCAGCACCAGCGCCGCCTTGTGATGGGCGAACAGGGTCACGGCCGGCGCCTTGACCCGCTCGTCGCGATCAATGGCCTTCTGGAACTCAGGCGTTTCGCTGATCTTCAGCCGCACCCACAGGCCGACGAACACCAGGATGGCGCTGGCCAGGAAGGGGATGCGCCAGCCCCAGCTCTCGAACGCGCTCTCGCTCATGGTCGAGGTCAGGATGATGAAGGAGGTCGTCGACAGGATAAAGCCGATGGGCGCGCCCAGCTGCGGGAACATGCCGAACCAGGCCTTCTTTCCCGGAGGCGCATTCTCGGTCGCCAGCAGGACCGCCCCGCCCCACTCGCCGCCCAGACCCAACCCCTGACCGAACCGGCACAGGGCCAGCAGCATCGGCGCCAGCAGGCCGACCTGCTGGTGCGTCGGCAACAGGCCGATGGCCACGGTCGACAGCCCCATGGTCATCAAGGCCGCGACCAGCGTCGCCTTGCGTCCCACCCGGTCTCCGAAATGCCCGAAAGCCAGGGCGCCGATGGGCCGCGCGAAAAAAGCGATGGAGAAAGTGGCGAACGATGAAAGCAGCGCCGTGCCCGGATCTTCGCCGGGGAAGAACAGCACCGGAAACACCAGCACGGCGGCGGTGGCGTAGATGTAGAAGTCGAAGAACTCGATCGTCGTGCCGATCAGGCTGGCGAACAGCACGCGACCGGTGGAGTTCTTCGGCAGGACGGCGTGTGGCGTATCGTTCACGGCTTTTCCTTGGAAGGCATGAGCGAGGGATGCGCTGCCCGCGCCGGACAGGTCAAGCCAGAGGGTAGGCAAACTTCACAGGACAATCTCACAAGCCTATGGCAGTCATCCAATCATGATCGGACTACACTCGACGTCTTCAGGTCTCGGACATGCTGCGGTGCTTGTCTTGGCCTGCTCGCTTCTGACCACAGGCTGCGCCGAGGGACAGGATAGCGACACTACGCTGGCAACACCGATGGGAAATCTGGCCTCGACTTGTCCGGGCGTACCCATGGTCCATTCCAGAAATCATGGCCTCGTCGCCTTCGGGTGCGACGATGGAAGTATGCCGGTTGCCGCTTTCAATGCACCGTCCCGAAGAATTCCCGACACCTTCGTGCTGGATGTCATGTCCGTCAGCGACACCGACAATGCTCTGACCGCCCTCGCCTTCCGTCCGGCCCAGGACGACGGCGAACCTGCATCAGTGCGGCATATCAATCTGCTATCGGGTGCCCTGTCGGACACCATCATCGACGGGTCGACCGATGTCGATTCGCTGGAGGTCAGCGCCGACGGCGATTGTTTCATGGCCTCACGCTCCGACGGCTCCACGCCTACACATTACGCTATCACCGCACATGACCTTCGCCCGAAGAGAGACATCGCCGAAGCCTTGAACGCCCCACCTTCAATACGTGTAGAAGTCACAGGCAATGAAGCCAGCAGCGTTGGCCACCTAAGTCTTGGCTCCTCGCGCTGCGTCATAGATGCGCAAGGCCGTATAGCCCTGCTGCTGACGCGGCTGCGCCCACTGGGTCCAGAAGGCGTTGAATCGACACTCGAGCTGCATGTCGCAGGGGCCGAGCCGAAACGGCTTTACCAGGGGCATACTCAATGGCGGCTGCTGTGGCGCAAGACTAGAGACCGGATCGCACTCATCGACGGCCGGACCGGCCATTTGGGGCTAATCGACTTATCCAAGGACCAGCCGACACTGCAATGGGTCGATCAGGAAGGTCACTGGATCGATTATGACCCTTTAGACGGTTCCGGCGTCGTCTTGCGCCGCGCAGGTGCGCACATGGATTTGAGCGCAGAGAAGATCGGACAGTTGGTCAGGGTTCGGTGTGTGACAAACACTGTCAACCCAGCCTGTCGCGACGAAGAAGTGATCTCCCCTCAGGCAACGCAGGTCTATCCCTCGGGAATCGGGGTTTCAGGCGCCGGTATCGTCCTGCAGTACACGGAAGTGACAGAATCGCCTGGATCCATTCTCTACACGCCTCGGCTGCGCTGGCTGTTTTGAACGCTCAGGTCCCGCGCGGCTTGACCCGGTTGGTCGGCTGGGCCGCGGCCGGGTTCTCGGGCCAGGGATGGCGCGGATAGCGGCCCCGCATGTCCGACCGCACCGCCGCCCAGGACCCGGCCCAGAAACCCGGCAGATCCTTCGTCACCTGAACGGGTCGCCGCGCCGGGGACAGCAGCGACAGGGTCAGGGGAACCCGTCCGCCCCCGACCGTCGGATGGGTGACGACGCCGAACAGCTCCTGCACCCGGATCTCCACCCGCGGCCCGCCCTCGGCGCCATAGTCGATCCCCGCCGAGCCCAGGGGCGTGTCCAGCCGACCGGGCGCCAGCTCATCCAGCCTGCGCTGCAGATCCCAGGGGATCAGCCCCCGCAAGGCCTCGGCCAGCCGCCCGTCGCTGATCGCCTCCAGCGACTTCGCCCCCTCCAGCAGCGGCCACAGCCAGTCCTCCCGCGCCTCCAGCAGGGCGGCGTCCGAAACATCCGGCCAGCTCGGATCCAGCCCGTGCAAAAAGGCCAGCCGCGCCCGCAAACCCGTCGCCTGCTCGCCCCAACGCAGGGCGCCCAGCCCCTCGGCCTCGATTTCGGCCCGCAGAGCCGCCGTCATGGTCTTGGCGTCCGGCGCCCCGATCACCTTTTCATCCAGCACCAGGGCGCCGATGCGTCGCGCACGCCGGATCACCATCCGGCCGGACGGCTCCTTGACCAGCCGATCCTCGATCTCGATCAACCGACCCAGGTCCGCCTCGATCCGCGTCCCGTCCAGCGCCGCCGCCAGCCGCACCCGGTCGCGCGCCTCCCCTCCGCCCAGCTCCGCCACCGCCAGCCAGGTTTCGCGCGCTAGGTGATCGGTCGCGTCCAGCACGGCCCCGCGTCCGCTGGCCAGCAACAGTTCGCCCGTCTTGCCGCGCGCCTTGGCGATCCGTTCTGGAAAGGCTTCCGCCAGCATAAGGCCCGCATCGATCATGCGACCCGCCCCGCCGCCCGCCGCGCGCGCCCAGCGATCCGCCAGTTTCATCGCGTCGCGCGCTCTCGGCGACCGATCCCGCTCCAGCCCGATCAGCCGATCCGCCAGATCGACGCCTGATCCGCCCAGCCCCGGTTCGCTCAGCACCGCTGCGATCCGCGCGCCCGTCATCGCATCGCCCCCGTCCGACGCCACGGCGACCATATGCGCCAGCCTCGGCGACAGCGGAATTCGCGTCAGCCGCAGGCCGTGTTTCGACAGCCCCCCGTCCGCATCCAGCGCCCCCAGCCGCGTCAGCACCTTGCGCGCTTCGGCCATGGCCCCGGCCGGCGGCGGGTCCAGCAGGGCCAGCCCCTCGACCGACCGCGCGCCCCATCGCGCCAGGTCCAGCGCGAGGCCCGTCAGGTCCGCCTCCTGGATTTCCGGCCGCTGATGCGGAACCAGACCGCGCGTCTGTTCCTCGTCCCACAGGCGATAGCAGACGCCCGGCTCGGTGCGCCCGGCCCGGCCGCGTCGTTGCTCGGCCGAGGACCGACTGACCTTGACCGTCGCCAGACGGGTCAGGCCGCTGGACGGCTCGAAACGCGGCACGCGCGACAATCCGCCGTCGATCACCACCCGAACGCCCTCGATGGTCAGGCTGGTCTCCGCGACCGATGTCGCCAGCACCAGCTTGCGCCGCCCCGGCGCCGCCGGTTCGATTGCCCGGTCCTGCTCGCCCCGGTCCAGACCGCCATACAGAGGCACGACATCGACGTTCGGCAGTCGCAGCCGGTCGTTCACCAGCCGTGCGACCCGGTGAATCTCGCCCTGACCCGGCAGAAAGACCAGCACCGACCCCGTCTCTTCGCCCAGAGCGTTCAGACAGGCCCGCGCCACGGCCTCCTCGAACCGCTCCGACGGATTGCGGCCCAGATACCGGGTCGCGACCGGCCAGGCCCGCCCCTCGGCCTCGATGACCGGCGCACCGTCGAGCAGTCGCGACACCCCCACGACGTCCAGCGTCGCCGACATGACCAGCAGACGCAGATCCTCACGCAGCAGGCCTTGCGTCTCGCGCGCCAAGGCCAGCCCCAGATCCGCGTCCAGGCTGCGTTCGTGAAACTCGTCGAACAGAACCGCGCCCACGCCGTCCAGACCCGGATCGTCCAGAATCATCCGTGTGAACACGCCCTCGGTGATCACCTCGATCCGCGTCTTCGGTCCGATGCGGCTCTGCAACCGGGTGCGATAGCCCACGGTCCCGCCAGCCTGTTCGCCCAGCGTCTTCGCCATCCGGTCCGCCGCCGCCCGTGCGGCCAGGCGTCGCGGCTCCAGCACCAGAACCTTGCCCTCCAGCCACGGCTGATCCAGCAGGGCCAGGGGCACGACCGTCGTCTTGCCGGCCCCCGGAGGCGCGACCAGCACCACCGTATTGCCGCTCGCAAGGGCGGCTTTCAGCGGTTCCAGAACGGCGTGGATAGGCAGCATGCCCCGCCTCTAGCCCGATGCACCCTGATCACGAAAGCGTCGTCACGCCTTAACCCCCTCGTCATGCGCGTTGCGCGCCGCCTCATCCGTCGCTAGCGTCCGCCTCAAGCAGCCGAGGGGCTGTATCAAAACCGTGGGGGTATTTTATGTGGCGCGTTAAGTCGCTCGACGCGATCCTTGCCACGGCCGAGAAGAAATCTCTTCATCGGTCGCTTGGTCCTATTCAACTGACGCTTCTGGGGATCGGGGCCATTATCGGCACCGGCATCTTCGTCCTGACGGCTGCGGCTTCGCAAAAAGCCGGGCCGGGCATGATGGTCAGCTTCGTCATCGCCGGCGCCGTGTGCGCCGTCGCGGCGCTCTGCTACTCCGAACTGGCTGCCATGGCCCCGGTCTCGGGCTCGGCCTACACCTATACATACGCCGTGATGGGCGAACTGCTGGCCTGGACGGTCGGCTGGGCGCTGATCCTGGAGTATGCGGTCGCGGCGTCCGCCGTGTCAGTCGGCTGGTCAGGCTATGTCCTGGGATTGATAGAACAGGGGCTAGGGTTCGACTTCCCTGACCTCCTATCCGCCGGGCCCGCCTGGGCCATGAACGGCTTCATTCCCACGCCCGACTTCTCGGTCGGCATCGTCAACATTCCGGCCATCATCGTGGCCCTGCTGGTCACCGGTCTGCTGATGCTGGGTACGACCGAATCGGCGCGCGTCAACGCCGTGCTGGTTCTGATCAAGGTGGCCGCCCTGGCGGTCTTCATCGTCATCACCTTGCCGGCGATCAAGACGGCGAACCTGTCGCCCTTCGCGCCAAACGGCCTGTTCGGCGAGTTCTCGGGCATGGGCATCGTCGGCGCCGCCGCCTCGATCTTCTTCGCCTATGTCGGCTTCGACGCGGTTTCAACGGCGGCCGAAGAGACCAAGAATCCGCAACGCAACGTGCCGATCGGCCTGATCGGCTCCCTGGCCATCTGCACCGTCTTCTATCTGCTGGTCGCCCTGGGTGCAGCGGGCGCCATCGGCGCACAGCCGGTGCTCGGCGCTGCGGGCCAAGCCGTCCAGCCCGGCTCGCCGGCCTTCATCGCCGCCTGCGCCCTGCCGGCCAACGCCGAGGCCCTGGTTTGCTCCAATGAAGCCCTGGCCCATGTCCTGCGCGTGATCGGTCATCCGCAGATCGGCAATGCCCTGGGCACCGCCGCCCTGCTGGCCCTGCCCTCGGTCATCCTGATGATGATCTACGGCCAGACCCGCATCTTCTTCGTGATGGCGCGCGACGGCCTGCTGCCGGAAGGCCTGACCAAGATCCACCCCAAGTGGAAGACGCCCTACATCGTGACGGCCGCAACCGGCATCGCGGTGGCCATCGGCGGCGCCCTGTTCCCGGTCGGTCAGTTGGCCGACATCTCGAACTCGGGCACCCTGTTCGCCTTCTTCATGGTGTCGCTGGCCGTGCTGATCCTTCGGGTCAAGGAGCCGAACCGCAAGCGTCCGTTCCGCACGCCGTTCATCTGGGTCTTCGCGCCCCTGTCGGCCTTCGGCTGCGCCTTCCTGTTCTGGAACCTGCCGCACGACGCCAAGATGGTGCTGCCGATCTGGGGCAGCATCGGCCTGGTGATCTACTTCCTGTATGGCTATCGCAAGAGCCACCTGGGTCGCGGCCTGATCGAGGTCCACGAGACCGACAGCGACCTGCCGCCGCCGCCCGTCCCGCCGATCCGCTAAGTGAAAGTTCCGGGGCCTGTTGCGCAGGTGCGATAGGCCCCGGAATACGGCCTCAAGTAGCGCGAAGCGCGATAGGCCCACTAAAAAAGAAAAGGCCCCGGATCGCTCCGGGGCCTTTTTGCTTTGGTGCGGATGAGAGGACTCGAACCTCCACGCCTCTCGGCGCTAGAACCTAAATCTAGTGCGTCTACCAGTTCCGCCACATCCGCATGGGCAGGCCGTCGCCTCTAGAGGGTGACGACGGTCAGGGCAAGGCCTCAGCGACGCCCCGCGACCAGTTCGTTGCGAATGGACCGTCCCAGCGGATCGCGCGCCTGCCAGGTATCTCCGACATCGGCCTCGACCACACGACTACAGAAGCGTGGTAAGATCTGACGCGGGCTGAAGCCGCTGAGGCAGATCTTGTCCCCCTCGGCCGACCAGCGCGCAGCCAGCCGCCGCCCGTCCGAAAACTGCGAGGTGTAGCGCCCGTCCGGCTCGAAGAAATGCTTTACCCACTGCCCGTTCGGATAGTGGGAAACGATTGTATTGCCGAACGCCTTGGACATGTCAGCGTAAGCCGGCGAGGCCGCCAGGGCGCCTGCCAAGACCAATCCGCATATCAACACACCCTGCCTCACACGCCTCTCCTGCGCCGTCTCTGCATCGACTATCGACGATACATAAGACGGCGCAAGCGAAGCGGTTCCTCAATCAGACGTTTCCGCGACGACCCGATTCGAACAGGAACCAGACGCGCTTCTCGCTTTCGTCGATCCAGTTCTCCAACAGGCTGGCGGTGGCGATGTCGTTGTGCTCGTCGCAGAGGTCGTGCACCTCGCGCATCCGAGCGATCAGCTCGCCGTTGTCGTCGCGAAGCTCGGCCAGCATGTCCAGCGGATCGACATAGTCGGCGTCATTGTCCGCGACGCGCGATTCCTTGGCGATCTGACCGATGGACCGCAACGTCGTGCCGCCGATCTTGCGCGCGCGCTCGGCCATCGGATCGGTCATGGCCAGGATTTCCGCCGACTGCTCGTCCAGCAACAGGTGATAATCGCGGAAATGCGGGCCCGACACGTGCCAGTGGAAGTTTTTGGTTTTGATGTAGAGGGCGAACGTATCGGCCAGCAGGGTGGTCAACGCAGCGGAAATATCGCGCGTCGCCTCCTCCGACAGGCCAGTCGGCGTTCTCAGCGGCGCAAGGCGCTTCTCACGAGCGGTCACCATCGTCGTTCTCCTCAACAGTCTGCAGTCAAGCTAGGAAGCCGGGCGTCCGAACGGAAGCCCTGATGCAGATCATAATGCTGAAGCTGTGAAAGGGTTCGGCGGCGCCGACCTTTGTCGGCGGATGGCTGGGGAACTAGGACTCGAACCTAGAATGACGGTACCAAAAACCGTAGTGTTACCATTACACCATTCCCCAGCAGGACCGGCGTTTCCGAAGCACTCTGTGCGGCGGAGGCGGTCAGATACGCCAAGCGGTTTTGGGATGCAACACCCTCTTTCAGGACTATTTTCACGCACCGCGAAGTTGGGGTGAAATGGACGCTTGCGGCCTCCCGAACCCATAGCTATAAGCCGCGTCCTCACTTCGGGGCGACGCCGCCAGGCCAGCCCCCACGGTCGGAGTGTGGCTCAGCCTGGTAGAGCACTGCGTTCGGGACGCAGGGGTCGGAGGTTCGAATCCTCTCACTCCGACCATCTTCTCTTTAGAGATATCGACAGCGCGACGGCGGGTTTTCACCCGCCGCCCATGCTGTTTTCATCATCGTCGTTCGCCGCCGTCTCCATCGCCTGACGCGCCACGGCGTTCAGATGCGCGCCGACCGATTCGATGGTCCGCAGCCTCAGCGCCTTGCGACGCGCCAAGAGATCCGGCGACCCGGCGTCGTAATCCGCCATCAGCCGGCGCACGAATTCTCCGCCCTGAACTTCGGCCAGCACCTGATCCATCGCCTCGCGCGACGCGGCGTTGATGATGCGCGGCCCCGTCAGATAGGCGCCGTATTCCGCCGTGTTGGAAATCTTGGCGAAGGCCCCGGCGATTCCGCGTTCGTACATCAGGTCGGTCACCAGCTTGGTCTCGTAGAAACATTCGAACCAGGCCACTTCGGGCGGATAGCCGGCGTCCACCAGCTTCATGAAGGCCCCGTCTATCAGTTCGGCGATCCCGCCGCACAGCACGACCTGCTCCCCGAACAGGTCGCTTTCGCACTCGTCGCGCATCGTCGTTTCCAGAATGCCCTTGCGTCCGCACCCCAGCGCCGCCGCATAGGACAGGCCCAGGGCGTGCGCCCCCCCTGACGCGTCCTGATGCACCCCGAACAGGCAGAAGACCCCCTCCCCGGCCTCGTACAGGTCGCGAATGCGCGGCCCGATCCCCTTGGGCGACGCCAGGATCACGTCCAGGTCGGCGCGCGGCTCCACCAGGCCGAACCGGACCGACAGGCCGTGGGCGAACACCAGGGCGGCGCCCGGCCGCACGTTGGGCTCCAGTTCGTCGCGCCACAGGTCGCGATGCGCCTCGTCCGAGGTCATGACCGCTATCACGTCGGCGCCGGCGGCAGCCTGCCCGGCCGTCATCACCTCGAACCCATCCGCCCGCGCCAGTTCACGAGTCTTCGAGCCGGCCTTCAGCCCCACGACGATGTCCGCCACCCCCGAATCGCGCAGGTTCAGCGCATGGGTCCGCCCCTGGCTGCCGTAACCGATCATGGCGACGCGCTTGCCGCGTATGATCGAAAGGTCGCAGTCGCGGTCATGGAAGACGGGCAGCGGATTGGATAAGGTCTGGGTCATGACCGTCTTCATAACCCCTTCCTCCGTTGTCGCCTTCTGGAAAGAGGCCGGTCCCGAAAAGTGGTTCGCCAAGGACGAGGCGTTCGACGCCGATTTCCGCGACCGTGGCCGCGCGGTCCATTGGGCGGCGGCGCGCCGCGAACTTGACGGCTGGATGGATACGCCGGAAGGGGCCCTGGCCCTGCTGATCCTGCTGGACCAGTATCCGAGAAACAGCTTTCGCGGCACGGCGCATCAGTTCGCCACCGACCCGCTGGCCCTGATGTTCGCCAATCAGGCCGTGGCGCGCGATCTTCATATTCAGGTCGAACCCGAGCTGAAGAACTTCCTGCTGCTGCCCTTCGAACACTCCGAACGGATCGAGGACCAGGACCGCTACATGGCCCTGATCGCCGGCGACGAAGAGCTGGAGAAATGGGGCAAACTCCACCGCGACATCATCGTCCGCTTCGGCCGCTTCCCCCACCGCAACGCCGCCCTGGGCCGTGAGACGACCGCAGAAGAACAGGCCTTCCTCGACGAAGGCGGTTTCGGCGGCTGAAGCGCACCGCCTCCTGCCCACAAGCGGTGGAGGAGCTCTCAAAGCCCCACAGACGCCTCTCCCTCCCCTTCATGGGGAGGGACGATCGCGCAGCGAGCCGGGTGGGGCCGTAAGGGCGGGCGCAGGGCTTCACACGCCCCCACCCCGGCTGCGCTCCGCTCCGCCGCCCCTCCCCATGAAGGGGAGGGAGAAATGCGCGCCAACCCGCACAATGACGCTGGTTCATTCGCAGCGAATCCAATCGCTTGCCGATTTATGTCCCCGTTCTGCCATCCCCCCTCCGAAACGCGCGTATTCTAAACCCGTCCCGTCGCATCGGAGGGCTCGCTTGGCCTGCGACCTTGCGGCGGCGGGAGCGGATGGAACGGGAGCGGGTCTGAAACGGCCCGCGCTGACATCGACTCATGGAGCGGTGTCGGAGGGTCGAGGGGGATACTCGATCGCACTCGGGACAGTCCTCGCAGGGGCTGCCGACCCGTCGCAGGCTTATGGGGTTAGGCGATAAGACCGCCACCGCTCGACGCCCCGAGCTTGCAGGCCAACCAACCGCGCGGAGCGTCAACCCTTCGTCGAAACGGTACTTACAAACTCACACTCCGGGCGAAGGCCCGGCGCTCCGCCCAGCCCTCCATAACTTCGCAGCGAAAGCGCGAGGCTGATCACCCGTGTCCAAGCGAATCAATTCCTGTGGACGACGCCGATTTGCCGCGACCCCGAATCGAATTCTGAGGCACCTTGAATCCATGACCGTTCAGATGATCCACGCCACGCTTCAGGCCGACGTCCAGGCCCGCATCGCCGCCGCGCCCGCCGATCATCCCGAGCGGCAGTATCTGAACCTGCTGCGCGACATTCTGGACAATGGCGTGCGTCGCGACGACCGCACCGGCACCGGCACACTGGGGGTCTTCGGCCGCCAGATGCGGTTCGACCTGTCCAAGGGTTTCCCGGTCCTGACGACGAAGAAGCTACACCTGCGCTCGATCATCGTCGAACTGCTGTGGTTCCTGCGCGGCGAGACGAACATCGCCTATCTGAAGGACAACGGCGTCCGTATCTGGGACGAATGGGCCGACGCCGAGGGCGAGTTGGGTCCGGTCTATGGCAAGCAGTGGCGCTCCTGGACCGCGCCGGACGGCCGCGTCATCGACCAGATCGATAAACTGGTCCACGGCCTGAAGACCAACCCCAACAGCCGCCGTCACATCGTCACGGCCTGGAACCCGGCCGACGTCGACGACATGGCCCTGCCGCCCTGCCACTGC
Source organism: Brevundimonas sp. (assembly GCF_046295075.1). Taxonomy (GTDB): domain Bacteria; phylum Pseudomonadota; class Alphaproteobacteria; order Caulobacterales; family Caulobacteraceae; genus Brevundimonas. Next base: position 52,597 of record NZ_JBKBOC010000005.1, read on the forward strand.
CTGTTCCAGTTCTTCGTGGCGGATGGAAAACTGAGCTGCCAGCTGTATCAGCGCAGCGCCGATGTCTTCCTGGGCGTGCCGTTCAACATCGCCTCCTACGCCCTGCTGACGATGATGCTGGCCCAGGTCGTGGGGCTGGAGCCCGGCGACTTTGTCCACACCTTCGGCGACGCCCACCTGTATCTAAATCATCTGGACCAAGCCGAGCTTCAACTGACCCGCGAACCGCTGCCTCTGCCGGTCATGCACATCGCGCCCAAAACCGACCTGTTCGCCTTCGACCTGTCCGACTTCACGCTCGAAGGCTACGAAGCCTGGCCGCACATCAAGGCGAAGGTGGCAGTTTGACCGAAACTATAGATGGACTAAGACGTAACTACGGATGGCTGAAAGGCTTTCTGGAAAGCATCCCCTCAGATGGCCCACCAAATATCAATGGCTCATTCGTAGATGACTATGGCCGCATCCATTCGGCCATTGAACGGTCTCTAAATCAGCCACTTCAAGATTTCGCGCCCAGCACAGTTCGAGTTTGGTCAACCGAACGACAGAACTGGTGCGAAGCAGCACAGGTTAGATCGAAAGCTAAGCAACTCCTTAGTTATCTTGAATACGGATACGGAGTAGAGGATCGCAGGATCGAGGTCGAGTCCTTGTTTAAAGCGATACACGATAGAGAATTGCAAGAACGCTGCGGCGACCTAATTCTTGCATCAAGCGCATTCGATCGCGCAATAAATCAAGCTACGCTTGTACTTGAAGATCGAATCCGGACTCGTGCTGGCTTCGATCGTACCTTGGTAGGCTCAAATTTAGTAAATGCGGCTATAAAAGCTGAACCAACTGAATCACTAATTGTCTTCTCCGATATTCGATCGGAACAGGAAGGCTATGCAAATATCATTCGTGGATTGATGCAAGCGCTCCGAAATGAAACTCATCACACCGTCGTTGACACCTTCAGTCGCGAGGATGCTCTAAGCGTGTGCGGTTTCATTGATCGCATATTGCGTCTGATTGAACAGAGCGTCGTAAGGCGGTGAACCTTCAGACCTTGCAGGCGGATGTCCTACGCATCTCCGACATCTACGCGGCCGAACACGACATCGACCGCGACCAGGATTGGGCGCTGCTGAAACTGCAGGAGGAGCTAGGTGAACTGACGGCCGAGCATCTGCGCCTGACCGGCCGCGCGCGGGGCACGCCCGACGCCCAGGCGCTGGGAGACGAGGCGGCGGACGTGCTGGGCATGCTGCTGATCTACTGCGACCGGGCCGGCGTCGATCTGGATCAGGCCATGCAGCGCAAATGGCTGAAGTGGCTGGAGCCCCAAACCGAGGTCGCGGCCGAAACCTAAGCCTCCGGCGCGATCATGATCATCGGCTTCAGGCGCTGGACCAAGGCGTCGTCCCTCTGGATGCGCTCGACCACGATCCGGTTCTTCATCATGCCCATCTGCATCGTGGCGCGAAAAGCGATCACGTCGCCGGGCGCGGCGATGAAGCCCTCCAGCGTCGGCTTGTTCTGCTTGCCAGCCAGACCGCCGAACGCCATCGACAGCTGATGGCCGCCCGGCGAGACGGAAATGGCGGTGAAGCGCGGGCTCTTCAGCTGGGCCACGAACCGATCGTCCACCGACAGGTCCATGCCCGCCGCCTTACCCACGAAGCCTTCGCGATAAACGATCAGCAGCGCCTGATCATGGAACTGCGGCCGGAAATCCAGCACGGCCTGCTTCTGCTCCGGCGTTGCGGCCTTGCCCAGCTTGGTCCCCGCCAGATTGGCCATGATATAGGCCGTGAATATCCCCAGGAATGCCCCGACCATCATCGGCAGATAGCCGGCGTCCGCGCCTGCTGACGAAAAGAAGAAGGCCAAGCCTCCGCTGACAAGGAGCGCAACCAGGAAACCGACGACGATGGCGGGGATGTACTTGCTCATGACAGGGCTCGCGTTCATGGGATGGGCCACCTCAACGCATCGATACGGTCAAGGTTCTTGCCCCAGCCCATCATTTCTCTGGTCGTCGCTCGCGGAAGCAACGGCGTCATCGGCCGCGACGGCGACCTGCCCTGGCGGCTGCGCTCGGACCTGCAGCGGTTCAAGGCCATCACCGTGGGCAAGCCCTGCCTGATGGGCCGAAAGACCTGGGAGAGCCTGCCACTCAAACCCCTGCCCGGTCGGCTTAACATGGTGCTGACACGCGACGAATCCTACGAAACCGCCGGCATGTCCAAGGGTGCCCTGGTCTGCGCCACCCTGGACGAAGCCATCGAGATCGGGCGCGAAACGGCTGAGGAGGACGGCGTGGACGAGATCTGCATCATCGGCGGCACGGCCCTGTTCGAGGCCGCCCTGCCCCGCGCCAGACGCCTCTACATCACCGAAGTCGACGCCTCGCCCGACGGTGACGCGGTCTTCCCCGCATTCGACGAAACCGCCTGGGTGGAGGTATCGTCGGAATCGCACCCCGCCGGCGAGAAGGACGATCACGCCTTCACCTTCCGCGTGCTGGAACGCCGCTAGGAGAGACAGATGTACGTCACGACCACCAACGACCTGCCCGGCTTTCGCGTCACCCGCCATATCGGCCTGGTGCGCGGCGTGACGGTGCGCTCGCGCAACGCCATCTCCGACGCCATCGGCGGGGTCCAGTCGATGTTGGGCGGACGGGTCGGGGCCTATGTGAAGCTGGCCGAGGCCGGGCGTCAGGAAGCCTATGACGAACTGGTCAAACACGCGACGGAGCACGGCGCCAACGCCATTCTCGCCGTCCGCTACGACGCCACCGAGATCATGCCGGGCGTGACCGAGGTGCTGTGCTACGGCACGGGGGTGATCGTCGAGCCGGCCTAACCTTCACAAAGACCGGGCCGGCTCGACTGATCGGGTCAGGATAGGGTCATAAGGTCCGCGCGTTCAAAGTTGCGCAGTTCGTCCGAACGGCCGTCGCGGATCTTGTTGACCCATTGAGGGTCGGCCAGCAGGGCGCGGCCCACGGCGACCAGATCGAACTCCTCGTTCTCCAGACGACGCAGCAGGCCGTCCAGCGATGCGGGCTTGGAGCCCTCGCCGCCGAAGGCCGCGATGAACTCGCCGTCCAGACCGACCGAACCGACGGTGATGGTCGGCTTGTTCATCAGCTTCTTGGTCCATCCGGCGAAATTCAGGTCGGAACCTTCGAACTCCGGCTCCCAGAAGCGGCGCTGCGAACAGTGGAAGACATCGACCCCGGCGTCCGACAGCGGCGTCAGCCATTCAACCATCTGGTCCGGCGTCTCGGCGATCCGGGCAGTGAAGTCCTGCTGCTTCCACTGCGACAGGCGCAGGATGACGGGGATGTCGTCGCCCACGCCTTCGCGCACCGCCTTGACCACCTCGGCGCCGAACCGGGCGCGGTCGGCGATGGTGGGGCCGCCCCAGCGGTCTTCGCGCACATTGACGCCGCCCCAGAAGAACTGGTCGATCAGATAGCCGTGGGCGCCGTGGATCTCGACGGCGTCAAAGCCGAGTTCGCGCGCCGCGCGCGCCGAGCGACCGAAGGCGGCGATGGTGTCGGCGACGTCCTCTTCGGTCATCGGCTCATATTTGATCTTGCCAGGGGCCGTCAGTCCCGACGGGCTGTCTACCTTGCCGAGCGGTTTCCAGTCCTCGCCCTGGCCTCGCGCGGAACCGACATGCCAGATCTGCGGCGCGATCAAACCGCCCGCAGCGTGAACTTCATCCACGACCGTCTTCCATTGCGGCAAGGCCTCGCCATGGAACACCGGCACATTGGCGTCATTGCGAGCGGCGGGCCGCTCAATGACCGTTCCTTCGGTCACGATAAGCCCCACGCCGCCCTCAGCCCGGCGGCGATAATAGCCGGCGACATCCTCGGTCGGGATCCCGTCGGGCGAGAAGGACCGCGTCATGGGCGCCATGACAATGCGGTTGGGCAGGGTCAGCCCCTTGATGGTGAATGGGCTGAACAGGGCGTCGACGCTCATCGGATCTCCTTGGGTATCGGTAAGACCCAAGGTGGCGAATAGGGTTGCGTTTGAAAACCCCGCCCTCGTAGATATTTTCTAAAGGTCGAGAGCAGCCACGATATGGCCAGCGATGGAGTCGAACCGTCCAGCGATTTCGCCCGACGGATCAACCGAAACCGGCGGACGACCGGCGTCTCCCCCTTCCCGCAACGCCGCGTCTAGTGGAAGGTCGCCCAGGAACGGGATCGACAGTCGCTCGGCCTCGGCTTTCGCCCCGCCCTGACCGAAGATGGGCCCGCTCATATTCTCGATCAGGCCCAGCGTCGGCACATTGACCCGCTGGAACAGCGTGTGCGCCCGACGGGCATCGGCCAGCGCCACCTCCTGCGGCGTCGAGACGATGACGGCGCCGTCCAGCGGCGTCTTCTGGATCAGGGTCAGCTGCACGTCGCCGGTGCCGGGCGGCAGATCGACGACCAGCACGTCCAGCGGCGCGTCTTCAGTCCCCCAGCGGGTCTGGGTCAGCATCTGGGTAATGGCTTGCGACGCCATGGGGCCGCGCCAGATCATGGCGTCGTCCATCTTGGTCAACAGACCGACCGACATGGCCTTCAGGCCATGCGCCACGTGCGGAACGATGGCGCCATCCTCATAGGCTGGCTGCCCGCTGATCCCCAACATGGTCGGCAACGACGGCCCATAGACGTCGGCGTCAAGAATCCCGACCGACAGCCCGCGCGCCGCCAGCGCCGCAGCCAGATTGACCGCTACCGTAGACTTGCCCACCCCGCCCTTTCCGCTGGCGACGGCCAGAACACGGCGGACATGGGCCGGGCGATCGGTCGGAACCGGCGCCTTGACCCGCCCCTGATCGACCGCCGCCTTGGACAGACCGGCGGTGCGCGGCGCGGCGGCCGGCTTGGTCTCGGCGGTCAGGATGACGGAGACGCGCGCCATTCCGGGCAGCGCCTTCAGCGCCGCCTCCGCCGCATCGCGAACGGGGGCATAGGCGGCGGCTTGGCTGCGATCGACTTCCAGCGCGAAACCCGCCCGGTCGTCGGCCACCACCAGCCCCTGAACCAGACCGGCGGCGACCAGCCCCTGGCCGGAAACCGGATCAATGATCGCGTCCAGGGCGGCGATGACGGCGGTGCGTTCGGCCAAGGCGGTCTCCAGAAGACTTGCAGGCGATGATGCGCGCGTTCTATCGCCCTCGAACCCGTCCCGCGAGCCACGATTTGTCCCAGCCGCCCTCAATCACCCTGATCGCCGGCCCGACAGCCTCGGGCAAATCGGCGCTCGCGCTGAAGATGGCGCGTGAAACCGGCGCCGTGATCATCAATGCGGACAGCCAGCAGCTTTACGCGGACCTGCGCATCCTGACGGCGCGGCCGTCCGTTGAGGACGAGGCTCAGGCCGATCATCGCCTTTACGGCGTCGCCGACGCGGCCGACGCCTGGTCGGTCGGGCGCTGGAGCCGTGCGGCTTTGGAAATACTCGACGAACTTGGCGCGGACGGGCGTTCGGCGATCCTCGTCGGTGGCACCGGCCTGTACTTCATGAGCCTAACTCGGGGCTTGGCGGACATTCCTCCCGTCCCCCTGGCGACGCGCGACACGGTCGAGGCGGAATATGCGATCAAGGGCGAGACGGCATTCCGTGCGCGACTGGCCCAAGCCGATCCCGACGCTGCGCGCGCCATCGAACGGGGCGACCGGCAAAGATTGGTGCGGGCCATGAGCGTCTTCTCCGCCAGCGGCCGATCGCTCAGCGATTGGAAGGCCGATACGAAACCCCTGCTGCCATACGGGTCTTGGACTGGGCGGGTCGTCGAGCCTGACCGGCAGCGCCTCTATCAGAACTGTGACGCTCGCGTGGACCTGATGCTTGAACAGGGAGCGGTGGATGAGGTCGCCGCCTTGGCCGCGCGCGGTCTATCCGACAGCCTGCCTTCCATGAAAGCCGTCGGCGTGCGCGAACTGGCTGACTATCTGACTGGAGCGCTCACGCGTGACGACGCCGTCGCCGCTTTGAAACAGGCCACGCGGAACTATGCCAAACGCCAGTTGACCTGGTTTCGTCAACAGACGCCGGACTGGCCGCGCGTTTGACTTGAAAGCGGCGCTTGGAATGCATCCAGTCAGCGCCTATATTGATCCTGTCCGGTTTCGGCCGGACTATAGCGATAAACGCGCTTGTAATAAGCGGACCGGACCCGGGTGCGATTCCCGGCGGCTCCACCAACTTTCTCCCCGCGTTATCGGCGGAGGCAGCATGGGGCCGACTAGCATCGACGGACGTGTAAAGAGGATTGCTTTCGCTCGTCCTGGCCCACCGTATCGGGCCATTTTCTAACTGCGAACGATAACTTCGCTGGAGAAGTCGCTCTCGCCGCGTAATGCGGTTCGGGTGATTTCGAATCTTAAGTCCTAGGGGTTCAGATCCTTGGGCGGGGCCTGTCGGGAGCCTGGCAACAGAATCCCGGCGCTTTTCCAAATCATCGGTATGGCGACAAATCGGTTCGCTTAACCCTCAAGGCATCTTTCGCCATCGCATCCGCACGTCTATCAGTCGCGCTCTATTGCGAGGTGACGATGAGCGACCAGGCCCCTCCGGTCGATGAGATGCATTACGAGCAGCTGGCGCAAGAGGCGCTGCGCGGCGTCATGCGCGCAGCGCTGGAACGGGTGCTGGCCGAAGGCCTGCCCGGCGCGCATCACTTCTACATCACCTTCAAGACGCGCGCCGTCGGCGTCAGCGTCGCGCCCGATATCCTGGCGAAATACCCCGAAGAGATGACGGTCGTTCTGCAGCACCAGTACGACGATCTGCGCGTCGAGCCCGAACGCTTCTCGGTCAAGCTGCGTTTCGGCGGCATGCCCAAGAGCCTGGTGATTCCTTATTCGGCCGTCACGCGTTTCTACGATCCCAGCGTCCAGTTCCTGCTGCAGTTCGAGGATCCGCAGCTTCTGGAAGCGGTCGTGGAAGAGCCGATCCCGCCGCAGGACACCGACCCATCCTCGGAAGGCCCCAAGGTCGTCTCGCTGGACCAGTTCCGCAAGAAATAACCGCCGTCAGTCCCGTCGCGGATAGGAGCGGATCGTGATCCGCTCTCTTTCGCCTTCGCGCCGTTCGACCAGCAACCGCGCGACCTGGGCGTCGTCGTGGAACAGATAGCCCTTGATGGAATCAAGCAGGGCCTTGGCCAGGTTGTCCAGATCCATCCACGGCGGCTCGCCGACATGCTCCATGCGGATTTCGACGACATGGTCGCCCCATGATGGCCGCGCGGCGCGCCATTCCTTGCGCATGAACTCATAGACCAACGGCTTGTAATATTTGGCCTGGGTGGTCAGACCGTCGATGACGATCTCGACGGCGTCGCCATCCTCGCGCGCCCGGACCTTGCCGGTCCCGATCCAGCCGGCGGTCATGCGACGCCTGCCGATCTGAGGATGTCTGCGCTCGTCTTGCCCTGCATGCGTCCCGTGCTACACCGCCGCGCAACCCATCGCCACGCCTGAGAGACGAGATTCCGCGCATGAGCAACGTCCGTACCGAAACCGACACCTTCGGCCCCATCGAAGTGGCCGCAGATCGCTACTGGGGCGCCCAGGCGCAGCGGTCGCTGGGCAATTTCAAGATCGGCTGGGAGAAACAGCCCCTGCCGGTCGTGCGCGCCCTGGGCATCGTCAAGCGCGCCGCCGCCGAGACCAACCGCGACCTGGGCAAGCTGAATCCGGCCCTGACCGACGCCATCGTCAAGGCCGCGAACGAGGTGATCGAAGGCAAGCTGAACGATCACTTCCCACTGGTCGTCTGGCAGACGGGTTCGGGCACCCAGTCGAACATGAACGCCAACGAGGTGATCTCGAACCGCGCCATCGAGATTCTGGGCGGCGAGATGGGCTCCAAGAAGCCGGTCCACCCCAACGACCACGTCAATATGAGCCAGTCGTCGAACGACACCTATCCCACAGCCATGCACGTGGCCTGCGCGGAACAGGTGGTCAACGACCTGATCCCGGCGCTGAAGCACCTGCACGCCGCCCTGGACGCCAAGGCCAAGGCCTGGGCCCACATCATCAAGATCGGCCGCACCCACACCCAGGACGCCACCCCTCTGACCCTGGGTCAGGAGTTCGGCGGCTATGCGCAACAGGTCGCCAACGGCATCGAGCGGATCGAACAGACCCTGCCCAAGCTGATGGAACTGGCCCAGGGTGGCACCGCCGTCGGCACCGGCCTGAACGCCCCCGTCGGCTTCGCGGAAAAGGTCGCGGCCCAGATCGCCGAGATCACCGGCCTGCCCTTCACCACGGCGCCGAACAAGTTCGAGGCCCTGGCCGCCCACGACGCCATGGTCTTCAGCCACGGCGCAATCAACACGGTCGCCGCCTCGCTGTTCAAAATCGCCAACGACATCCGCTTCCTGGGCTCCGGCCCGCGTTCGGGCCTGGGCGAACTGGCCCTGCCGGAGAACGAGCCGGGTTCGTCGATCATGCCGGGCAAGGTCAATCCGACCCAGTGCGAAGCCCTCACCCAGGTCTGCGTCCAGGTGTTCGGCAACAACGCCGCCATCACCTTCGCCGGCTCCCAGGGGCATTTCGAGCTGAACGTCTACAACCCCGTCATGGCCTACAACTTCCTGCAATCGGTGCGCCTGGTCGCCGATGCCGCCATCAGCTTCACCGACAACTGCGTCGTCGGCATCGAAGCGCGCGAGGACAATATCGCCCGCGGCCTGAACAACTCGCTGATGCTGGTCACGGCACTGAACGGCAAGCTGGGCTATGATCTCTGCGCCAAGATCGCCAAGACTGCACACAAGAACGGCACCACCCTGCGCGAGGAAGCCGTCGGCGGCGGCTATCTGACCGACGCCGAGTTCGACGAGGCGGTCCGGCCCGAGAAGATGATCTCGCCGGGCTGAAGACTGTCTGCCGCTGGTCAGATCAAACGCCGACGTCCCGCGACGTCGGCGTTTTTCGTTCGGATCAAGCCTTGTCGCGAATTGTGCGGCCGACCGGGGCCAGCGCCAACTTGGCCAGTTCCAGATCCTTCAGGGCGAAGGGAATGCCGATGATGGAGACAAACTCCACGACCGCGATCAGCAGATGCGTCAGGGCGATGTACCAGCCGGCGACGACGAACCAGACGATGTTCAGCACGACGCCCAGGCAGCCCGCCACCGGATGGGCGTCCTGCCACACGACCTCACGGCCGAAAGGCCAGAAGGAATAGCTGGCGATGCGCCACGCCGCGAATGTCCACGGCAGGCCGACGACGGTCAGCGCCAGGATCGCGCCGCCCAACAGCCACAGCAGGCCGGAAATCCAGCCGCCGAAGATGAGCCAGAGGATATTCAGGATCAGGCGGATCAAAGTCGAAGCTCCAGCGCCGCCTCATGCGACGCCTCCTAGATAGCGATAAGGCCCCGCTTGTGCAGCGGGGCCTTCGATGAATTCGCGTTAAGTCGCCGTGATCAGTGCGGCTTTTCCGTCCAGCGCGCCTTGGCGTCTTCCTGGGTCAGGTTCAGGTGGACGTGCTTGTCATCGACCTTCTCGACCCAGCTGACCGGGATCAGGTGGTGCTTGAAGCCGCCGGCGAAATCCAGCTTTGCCAGCTCGATCTGGTTGCCCAGGACGTGATCGACACGCCCCACATGGCCGCCGTCCGAGCCTACGACTTCGAGATGTTCCTTGATGAGCGAAACGTCGACCATGTCTGTCTCCAACAGTTCGGTTAGTCCTGCCGGTGAGAACACGCGGCGTCAGGGCGGGTTTCAAACGGCGACGCTTGTTCTCTGATGTGATGACAGCCCCCATGGCGACGCGGTAGAGAGCACTTCTCCAGACATGGTTGGATACAAGCGCATGCGACGGATCGGATCAGGCTTGTTCGGCATCGTCATGGCCTTGGCGCTGACCGCGTGCGGCACCCTGGATCGGCCGACCGGGCCGCTCAGGATCACCGACGGCACGCTGATCAAGGCCGAGGACCCCCGCATTCGCGCCAACGACAGCGCACGCTTGCAGGCCTTCACCCGAGAAATCGGCGAACGGTTGCGGCCCGATCATCCGACCTCGATCCTGGCCCTGTCCGGCGGCGGAGCCAACGGCGCGTATGGGGCCGGGCTGCTGGTCGGCTGGACCGAGCATGGAGATCGTCCGGTGTTCGACGTGGTGACCGGCGTCAGCACCGGCGCCCTCGCCGCCCCCTTCGCCTTCCTGGGCTCGGAATGGGATGACGAGCTTCAGCACGCCTACACCAGCGGCGGAGCGAACAATCTGCTGAGCTGGCGCAGTTTCGCCGCCTTCCTGAACCCCAGCCTGTTCTCGTCGCAGGCGCTGCGAAACCTGGTGGACGAGAACGTCACGCCCGAACTGATGCAGGCCGTCGCACGCGAGAACGCCAAGGGTCGTCGGCTGCTGGTCGCCACGACGGATCTGGACAGCGAGGAGACCGTCATCTGGGACATGGGTCTGCTGGCCGCCCAGGGCGACGACAATGCTCGCGAACTGTTCAAGGAGGTTCTGGTCGCGTCCGCCAGCATCCCCGGCGTCTTTCCGCCCGTGCTGATCGCGGGGCTTCAGGACGACGACAAGGTCGTGCTGGAAATGCACGTCGATGGCGGAGTCAACACGCCCTTCCTCGCCATACCGGAAGACCTGATGCTCTGGACCCGGCCCGAGGACGAGGGGCGTGTCGGCGCCCTCTATGTCATCGTCAACGGTCAGGTCGGTCGCAACGACGGCGTCACGCCGGGCCGTCTGTCCGGCATCCTGGCGCGAACCTATGACAGCATGAGCAAGTCGTCGCTGCGCATCCATCTGGCGGTGACGGCGGCCTTCGCACGACGCAACGGCCTGGACATGGCCCTGTCGGCCATTCCCGACAATGTCGCCGCCTCAAGCCTGAAGTTCGACCAGGAGACCATGACCGCCATGTTCGAACTGGGTCGCCAGCGCGGGCTCGGCCCCGACGCCTGGACCCGGCTGGGCGAGCGTCCGGCGAACCAGCCCTTCATCCCCCAGACGACCATCTCGGACTCGCAGGTTCCTGCGGTGCTGGCGCCGCCGCCCACGCCGGCAGAAACGCCGGCAGAGCCGCCGAAGAACTGATCATGGGCGAGATCGTCAATTTGAACCGGGCGCGAAAGACGCGGGCCAAGGCCGAGAACAAGGCCCAAGCCGCCGCCAATCGCGTCGTCCACGGTCGAACCAAGGCCGACAAGGCGCTGACCGCTCTGGAACGTCATCGGGCAGACAAACTGCTGGACGGTCAGAAACGTGATCCGAAGTCGGACAACTGATGCTTCAGGTCTTGGGCGCGCGGATCAGCATCACCTGCCCCGCCAGCACCAGCGCCAGTCCGATCAGGGCGCTCCACCCGAAGCGAGCGCCCTCGAAGATCACCGACACCAGCATGGCGATGGGCGGCGTCAGCGCCGAGATGTAGCTGGCCAAGGCATAGCCACGCTGACGCGCGATGGTGAAATACAGGCCGAACGCGATCACCGACCCGAACAGCGACAGATAGAGCAGCGACAGCACATAGTGCGGCGTCGGCTCGATCCGCCACGTCACGCCGGTCGCCACGCCATACAGCGCCAACATCCCCGTGCCATAGGCCATGGCCCAGGACGTGGCGGCCATCACCGGCGCGCCGGCCTGCTGTCCCTTCCAGGCGAACCAGTTGCCGAACGCCGACGCCAGGACGGCGGTCAGGGCGAAGACGACCCCCAGCCCGGGATTGAGGCCTGCGCCGGCCGCCGTGATCTGACCGAACGACAGCACCCCCACGCCCATGACGCCCAGGATCGCGCCGATCCACGCGGCAGGCGCCGCCTTCTGTCCGCCCATCAGCCGGAACAGGATCAGGTTCACGAAGGCCAGGGCGGAGAAGATCACCGCAACCACAGCCGACGCGACCTGCCCCTCGGCCGCATAGACGAAACCATAGCTGACCGCGAAGACGAAGGCGCCCTGCCCGATGGCCGCCAGATGCTGGGGCCGGGTCAGGCGCAAAGGCCGTCGCGTCACGGCGCAGAAGGCGAACAGCACCGCCGACGCCAGACCGAACCGCCAGACGATGGACACGATCAAATCGACCGGCCCCAGTTGCAGGGTGATCGCATACCAGGTCGTGCCCCAGATCAGGGCGCAGATGGCGATGGCGGCGATCGTGAAAGGGCGGCTCAAGGTCGATCTCCGGCGGCGGACAGTTCGCTTATCATCGCAAAGCCGGCGGCGCCGCTCACGTCTTGCGCCGGAGTGTGACACACTGGCCCGACAAAGGAGATCGTCATGCGAAACGCCCCCCTGATCCTGCCCGCCGCCCTGGTCATGGCCGCCTGCGCGACCGCACCGGAAATGACGACGGGAACGACCGTCGTGAACGTGACCGCCACCTATCGCGAGCGGATCATGCTGCCGCCCGGCCATGTCCTGACGGTCAAGGTCGAGGATGTCAGCCTGGCCGACGCCCCGGCCCAGGTGCTGGCCGAGGCCAGCGAGCCGCTGACCGGCGCCCCGCCCTATCGCGTCACCCTGGGCTTCCCGACATCTCAGATCGATCCGCGCCACACCTATGCCGCCCGCGCCGAAATCCGCGACGCTGCCGGCGCCCTGGTCTTCGTCACAGACACCCGTCACGCGATCCTGACCCACGACGCACCGGCCTCGGCCGAGATCGTGTTGAAGTCCGCGCGTTGAGCAGCCTGAGCAAACGCTCGGTCGCCCTGGCGGGCCATGCCACCTCAGTCGCGCTGGAGCCCGAGTTCTGGGCCGTGCTGGACCGGATCGCCGCCGCACGTGAACTCAGCAAGGCTCAGCTTCTGGCCGAGATCGACGCCAATCGCGGCCGCCGCCCCCTCGCCTCCGCCTGTCGTCTGCTGGCCCTGGACTGGGTGGCGGATCATGGACGACAGGCGTAGCGTCAGCCGAATGGAGACCGCGTCATGACCGACAATCGTCTGATCCCCGCCGCCGTGATGGGCGGCCTTCTGGCCCTCGGCTTCATCGGGGCCGGCGCCCTGATCGGTCAGGGCGTCATCCATGCGCGTGCAGGCGACCGCACGGTGACGGTGCGCGGCCTGTCCGAACGCAATGTGAAGGCCGACCTCGCCGTCCTGCCGCTGCGCTTCACCGCATCGGGCGATGTTCTGTCGGAAGTGCAGACCAAGATCGACGGCGACCTTGCGCTTGTACGGCGCTTCCTGGCCGCCCAGGGCTATCCTGCCGAGACCATCGAACTGGGCCGGCTGGAGGTCGCGGACACACGGTCGCGCGAATACGCCGCACAGAATGGCGGTCCCCGCTTCATCCTGGCCCAGACGGTGATCGTGCGAACCAACGATGTGGCGCGGGTTCAGGCCACGACGCGGCTGCTCAACGACCTGGTGCGTCAGGACGTGGTGCTTCAGGACTTCCAGGGACCATCCTACATCTTCACAAAGCTGAACGACGTGCGGCCGCAGATGATCGCCGAGGGCACGGCGGCGGCGCGCACCGGCGCGGAACAGTTCGCCAAGGACAGCGGCACGCCGCTGGGCCCTATCCGTCAGGCGACCCAGGGCTCGTTCGAAATCCTGCCGCGTGATGGCTCAGGCGGCGACGAGGCCGCGTCCATCGACAAGAAGGTCAGGGTCGTCACGACCATCACCTATAGTCTGAAGTAGTCTCGCGAGAGCCCGCGTCGGCGGATTGCGGTCGCCCGATGAATTCGACGTCGGCGTGTGGGTCTTGGCCCATTTCGACCAGGGCGACCCATACCGCCATGATCACGAACATCCCGGCCATCCCCAGAACGAAGGCCAGCCAACCGGACGTCTTGCCCTGCCGTTTGCGGTCTGACGCCGCCTTCCTCGTGTCCGTGTTTCGCTGCATCGCACCTAGGAACCTGCCGTCGCCCTGCCGGTTCCGAGGTTTCATTGTGGCGTCCGCCCTGACATTGCCGCGCGGTCTCCTTATGCTCCGGTTTCGAATCTGACTGACGGATGTTTCTGCGCCTGTGACCGATCTCCCCGCCCCCCGCATTTCCGACCTGGCGCGAGCCCGCGCGCCCGAGGGTGAGGCGTCGCGCGACTACCTGGCGGGCCTGAACCCCGAACAGCGTGAAGCGGTGGAGACGACCGAAGGGCCGGTTCTGGTCCTCGCCGGCGCCGGCACCGGCAAGACGCGGGTGCTGACCACGCGACTGGCGCACATCCTGGCGACCGGCCGGGCCAAGCCGTGGGAAATGCTGACCGTCACATTCACCAACAAGGCCGCGCGCGAGATGCGCGAGCGGATCACCCACCTGATCGGTCCGTCGGCCGAGGGCCTGCGCTGGTTGGGCACCTTCCACTCGGTCGCCGCCCAGATCCTGCGCCGTCACGCCGAACTGGTGGGCCTGAAATCCAGCTTCACCATCCTGGACACGGACGACCAGGAACGGGTGCTGAAACAGCTGCTGGAAGCCGCCAATATCGACACCAAGCGCTGGACACCCAAGTCGCTCAGCGGCCTGATCGACCACTGGAAGAACCGCGGCTGGACGCCAGAGAAACTGCCGCCCGGCGAGGATTTCGCCAACGGCAAGGGCCAGGGCTTGTACGCCGCCTATCAGGCGCGCCTGCGTAGCCTGAACGCCTGCGACTTCGGCGACCTGCTGCTGCACAACATCGCCATCCTGTCGCAGCACGCGGACCTGGCCGAGGAATACCGCCGCCGCTTCCGCTACATCCTGGTCGACGAATATCAGGACACCAATGTCGCCCAGTATCTGTGGCTACGGCTGCTGACAGCCTCGACCGGCAATGTCTGCTGCGTCGGCGACGACGACCAGTCGATCTATGGCTGGCGCGGGGCCGAGGTGGACAACATCCTGCGCTTCGAGCGCGACTTCCCCGGCGCCAAGATCGTCAAGCTGGAGCGGAACTATCGCTCGACCAGCCATATCCTGGGCGCGGCCTCGGGCCTGATCGCCGCCAATCGCGACCGCCTGGGCAAGACCCTGTGGACCGAAGACGACAGCGGCGACAAGGTGCGGGTGCGCGGCGTCTGGGACGGCGAGGCCGAGGCCCGGCTGATCGCCGACGAGATCGAGACCGCGCGCCGTCCCCACGCCGGCGAGCCGGGACTGAAATACAAGGACATGGCCATCCTGGTCCGCGCCTCGTTCCAGATGCGGGCGTTCGAAGAGCGGCTGGTCATGCTGGCCATCCCCTACGCCGTCATCGGCGGCCCGCGCTTCTTCGAACGGGCCGAGATCCGCGACGCCCACGCCTATATGCGGCTGATCCAGTCCGAGGACGACGACCTAGCCTTCGAACGGATCGTCAATGTGCCCAAGCGCGGCATCGGCGACACTAGCGTGCAGAAGGTTCTGCAACTCGCCCGCCAGCACGGCCTGTCCGCCCTGACCGCCGTGCGCGGACTGATCAACACCGACGAGCTTCAGGCCCGCACCCGCACCGCCCTGTCCAACTTCGTGCGTGACGTCGACCGCTGGCGCGCCCTGTCCGAGACCACGCCCCACTGGCAGGTCATGGAGACGGTGCTGGAAGAAAGCGGCTACACCGACATGCAAAAGGCCGACCGGACCAGCGGCCAGACCCGGTTGGACAACCTGAAGGAACTGACCCAGTCGATGCAGCAGTTTGAGACGCTGCAGGCCTATCTGGAACACGTCTCCCTGGTCATGGACCTGGAGCGCGCGACCAGCGACGATCCCAATGGCGACGGGGCGGTTCAGATCATGACCTTGCACGGCGCCAAGGGGCTGGAGTTCCCACTGGTCTTCCTGCCCGGCTGGGAGGAAGGCGTCTTCCCCAGCCAGCGCAGCATCGACGAAAAGGGCGAAAAGGGCTTGGAGGAGGAACGCCGTCTGGCCTATGTCGGCGTCACCCGCGCCAAACAGGACGCGCGCATCTCGTTCGCGGCCAACCGCCTGGTCTATGGCCGCTGGACTTCGCAACTGCCCAGCCGCTTCGTCGACGAACTGCCCATCGCCCACGTCGATCCCCAGTCCGACACCGGCTACTACGGCGCCTCGGCCGGTATGAAAGAGGCCAAGAGCCGCTGGGACGACGCGCCCTCGTTCGGCAGCGGCTATTCCTCCCCCGGCTGGAAACGCGCCCAATCCTTCACCGCCGCCCAGACCCCGAACAAGATCCCGGCCCGCAAGGCCGTGATCGAGGGCGACGGCCGCCTGATCGCCACGGGCGATCCCAAGTCGAGTTCCGGCTGGAAAAAGGGCGAACGCGTCTTCCATCAGAAGTTCGGCTACGGCAACGTCCGCATCATCGAGGGCAACAAACTGCTGGTCGATTTCGAGAAGGCCGGCGAGAAGCGCGTGATCGACAGCTTCGTCGAGAAGGCCTAACTCCAACTTCAATCTCAGCAGACGGAGCCGACTATGGCTGGCCTCAAGGACAAGCGCGGCTTCATCGACAAGGAACGCATCGACCTGTCGGAACGGCAGTCGGTCGAATACTGGATGAAACGCTGGGGCGTGACACGCGACCAGATCACCGCCGCCCACCGCAAGGTCGGTCGCATGACCAAGGACATCGCGGCGGAGTTGGGCAAGAAGCGCTGAGCCTCCCCGCTGCACGAAAAACGGCCCCGGATCGCTCCGGGGCCGTTTCAGTCTCTGACTCAGATGTGGATCACCCGGCCGTAGACGTCCAGCGCCGCCTCGTGCATGGCTTCCGACATGGTCGGGTGCGGATAGACGATGCCGTGGATGTCTTCTTCCGTCGCCTCCATCGTGATGGCGGTGACATAGCCCTGGATCATCTCGGTCACTTCGTGGCCGATCATGTGGGCGCCGATCAGGGCGCCGGTCTTGGCGTCGAAGATCACCTTGACGAAGCCGTCGGTGTCGCCCGAGGCGATGGCCTTGCCGTTCACGCGGAACGGGAAGCGGCCGATCTTGACCTCGCGCTTCTCGGCGCGGGCGGCCTGTTCGGTGACGCCGACCGAGGCGACTTGCGGCTGGGCGTAGGTGCAGCCGGCGATGGGCGAATGGACGTTGGGCGTCTTGAACCCGGCGATGAACTCGGCGGCGTGGATGCCTTCATGCGACGCCTTGTGCGCCAGCCAGGGCGCGCCGGCGCAGTCGCCGATGGCGTACAGGCCCTTGACGTTGGTCTGGCAGTGGCCGTCGATCTTGACGTGGCCGCGGTCCATTTCCAGACCCAGGGCCTCCAGGCCGATGCCGTCGGTGTTGGCGGTGATGCCGACGGCCGAGATGCAAACTTCAGCCTCCAGGGTCTCGGCCTTGCCGCCGATCTCGACGGCGACCTTCACGCCCTTGGCGTCCTTGCTCACCTTCGTGACCTTAGCGCCCAGCTTGAACTTCATGCCGCGCTTCTCGAACGACTTCTGGGCGGCCTTGGAGACCTCCTCGTCCTCAACCGGCATGACGCGGTCTACGGCCTCGACCACGGTCACGTCGCAGCCCAGGGCGCGATAGAAGCTGCCGAACTCGATGCCGATGGCGCCCGAGCCGATGACGACGATCGACTTGGGCAGGAACTTCGGCGCCATGGCCTCGCGGTAGGCCCAAATCCGGTCGCCGTCGGCTTCCAGACCGATCTGCGGCAAGGCGCGGGCGCGGGCGCCGACGGCCAGCATCACCGACTTGGCCTCCAGGGTGCGCGAACCGCCCGCCTTCAGATCGACGACGACCTTGGGCGCGGTGGCGCCCTTCTCCAGCTTGGCCGAACCTTCGATCACCTCGATCTTGTTCTTCTTCATCAGGAAGCCGACGCCCTGATTCAGCTGTTTGGCGACGCCGCGCGAGCGCTGGATGATGGCGTCGAAGTCGAACGACGCGCCCGAGGTGGACAGGCCGTATTCCTTCAGATGGCTCAGGCTTTCGAATTTCTCGCCGGACTTCAGCAGCGCCTTGGTCGGGATACAGCCCCAGTTCAGGCAGATGCCGCCCAGGTTTTCGCGCTCGATGATCGCGACCTTGAGGCCCAGTTGGCTGGCGCGGATGGCCGCGACGTAACCGCCGGGGCCCGAGCCGATGACGACGAGATCGAATTCAGCAGCCATGATCAGATCAACTTCTCGATGTCGGCCTTGATGGCCTCGGGTTCTGTTTGCGGGGCGTAACGGGCGACCACCCTGCCCTCGCGGTCGGTCAGGAACTTGGTGAAGTTCCACTTGATGGATTGCGAGCCAAGGAAGCCCCGCTTCTGTTGCGTCAACCAGGCGTAGAGCGGATGCCGGTTCGGTCCATTGACCTCCACCTTGTCGAACAGGGGGAAGGTCACGTCGAAACTGGTGGCGCAGAAGGCGGCGATCTCCGCCGCCCTGCCCGGCTCCTGCTCGCCGAACTGGTTGCAGGGAAAGCCCAGCACCTCGAACGGCTGGTCGGCGAACGTTCGGTGCAGCTTTTCCAGCCCATCATATTGGCCGGTGAAACCGCACTTGGACGCCGTATTGACGATCAGCAGCGCCTGACCGCGAAAACGGTCCAGCGAAACCTCCGTGCCGTCGATGGCGCGGGCGGAGAAGTCATAGACCGAGGTCATGACCTCACCCTCCCCTTACGCCAGCATCGCGACGGGATCTTCGATCAGCGGCTTGAACGCCTGCAAGAAGCGGGCGCCGGTTGCGCCGTCCACCACGCGGTGATCGCAGGTCAGAGTCACGGTCATCACGGTGGCCGCAACGACCTGGCCGTTCTTGACGACCGCGCGCTGCTCGCCCGCGCCCACGCTCATGATACAGCCCTGGGGCTCGTTGATGATCGAGGTGAACTGTTTGATGCCGAACATGCCCAGGTTGGACACCGAGAAGGTGCCGCCCTGGAACTCCTCCGGCTTCAGTTTGCGTTCGCGGGCGCGCTTGGCCAGATCCTTGGACTCGGTCGCAATCTGCGCCAGGCCCTTTGTCTCGGCCTTCTTGATGATCGGAGTGATCAGGCCGCCGTCGATGGCCACAGCCATTGAGACGTCGGCGTTGTGGTGCATGGCGATGCCTTCGGGCGTGTAGGAGGCGTTCGCCTCCGGCACCATCTTCAGCGCCAGGGCCGCAGCCTTGATGACGAAGTCGTTGACCGAAACCTTGATGCCCTGCGGCTCCAGCATCTTGTTCACCTTCGCGCGGACGGCCATCAGCTGGTCGATCTCGACGTCGATGAACAGGGGGAAGTGCGGGACGTTCTGTATGCTGTCGACCATGCGACGCGCCACGGCCTTCTTCATCCCGTCCAGCGGAATCAGGTCGTAGCTGCCGTCCGGTATGCCCATCTGGGCCAAGGACTGAGCCTTGCGCGGTTCGATGCCCGAGGTCGCGGCGGCGGCGGTCGCCGTCGAGGCGGCAGGTTGAGCGGCGCCCTTCGGCGCGCCCTCGACGTCACGCTTGACGATGCGGCCGTGCGGGCCGGTGCCCTTGATCGACTTCAGATCGACGCCGTTCTGGGCGGCGATGCGACGCGCCAGGGGCGACGAGAAGATGCGCTCGCCGTTTTCGGACTTCGGCGCAGCGGGCGCCGGAACGGCAGCAGCAGCAGCCTTGGGCGCCTCAGCGGTGGGAGAGGCTTCGGCCTTCGGCGCTTCCTCGGCCTTGGCGGCGGGCTTTTCCGCTGCCTTGGGCGCGGCGGTTCCGCCTTCATCCTTCAGGCGGGCGATGGGCGTATTGACCTTAACGCCTTCCGAGCCTTCGGCGACCAGGATGTCGGTGATCTCACCCTCATCCACGGCCTCGACTTCCATCGTGGCCTTGTCAGTTTCGATCTCGGCGATCACGTCGCCGGCCGAGACGACGTCTCCGACCTTGACGTGCCACTTGGCCAGAACGCCCTCCTCCATGGTCGGAGACAGGGCGGGCATCAGGATATCGGTCATCAGGCGTTCCCCCCGGTATTGGTGGTCGGCTCCGCGACGGTTCGGACGTTCGCCGCCTTCACCACTTCGCTGACGCCTTCGAGGATGCGGTTGTAGGCCGCAGTTTCATCATGGTTGTGACGAACGGCATAGCCGTGCGCCATATGACGCGCGGCATAGGCCAGCATGTGGCCGAACTGGATCGGGTCGTTGAAGGCAGGCTTCACCGACATCACCGGTTCGTTCTTCGACCACCACATACGCAGGACTTCGATCGCGTCGGGATCAGCAGCAACGCTCTCGGGCGTCACCAGCATGAATTCCGAACCTTCGGTCATGCCATCACCTGCTTCACGGCCGCGATGATCTTGTCCACGCCCGGCAGCGACAGCACTTCCAGGTTGGCGGCGTAGGGCAGCGGCACGTCTTCCTGGTGCACCCGCAACGGTGGGGCGTCCAGATAGTCGAAGGCGTGTTCGATGACGCGGGCCACGACCTCGGCGCCGACGCCCATCGGACCCCAACCCTCTTCGGCCGAGATCAGACGGCTGGTCTTCTTGACGCTCTCGACGATGGTGTCGGTGTCCAGCGGACGCAGGGTGCGCAGGTCGACGACCTCGCACTCGATGCCCTCTTCAGCCAGCTTCTCGGCGGCCTGAAGGGCGAAGCCGACCATGCGGCTGTGGGCCGTGATGGTGACGTCCTTGCCTTCGCGACGGACCTTGGCCTTGCCGATGGGCAAGACATAATCCTCGACGTCCGGCACGTCGAACTCCAGGCCGTACATCATCTCGTGTTCGAGGAAGACGACGGGGTTCGGGTCGCGGATCGCAGCTTTCAGCAGGCCCTTGGCATCGGCTGCATCATAGGGCGCAATGACCTTCAGACCCGGAACCTGGGCATACCAGGCCGAATAGTCCTGGCTGTGCTGGGCGCCGACGCGCGAGGCGGCGCCATTCGGGCCGCGGAACACGATAGGCGCGCGGATCTGACCGCCCGACATATACAGCGTCTTGGCGGCCGAGTTGATGATGTGGTCGATCGCCTGCATGGCGAAGTTGAACGTCATGAACTCGACGATCGGCTTCAGGCCCGACATGGCGGCGCCGACACCCAGGCCGGCGAAGCCGTGCTCGGTGATCGGGGTGTCGACGACGCGCTGGTCGCCGAACTCCTGCAGCAGGTCGCGGCTGACCTTGTAGGCGCCCTGGTACTGGGCGACTTCCTCGCCGATCAGGAAGACGCGATCGTCACGACGCATCTCTTCGGCCATGGCGTCGCGCAGGGCGTCGCGCACCGTCGTCTTGACCAGTTTGGCGTCGGCCGGGATTTCCGGGTCGCGCAGCTCGACCTTGGGGGTCGAGGTCTGGGCCGGAGCCTTTTCGGGATCGCCCGTCTTGCCTTCGGCCGTCGCCTTGGGCGCATCGGCCTCGGCCTTGGTCGATTCAGCCTTGGGCGCCGGCGCGGCTGCGCCGTCTTCGCCAGCCAGACGCGCGATGGGCGTATTGACCTTCACGTTCTCCGAACCTTCGGCGACCAGGATTTCCAGCACTTCGCCTTCATCCACGGCCTCGACTTCCATCGTGGCCTTATCGGTCTCGATCTCGGCGATCACCTGGCCGGCCGACACCGTGTCGCCTGCCTTGATGTGCCATTTGGTCAGCGTGCCCTCTTCCATCGTGGGGGACAGCGCCGGCATCAGAATGTCGGTCACGGATCAGGCCTCCACGTAGACGTCGGTGTAGAGCTCGGACGGATCGGGTTCCGGGCTCTCTTGGGCGAATTGAACAGCTTCGGCGACGATCGCCTTAATTTCGGTATCGATGGCCTTGAGCTCGTCCTCGGTCGCGTTGGCGGCCGACAGCAGCATCTTCAGGTGATCGATCGGGTCACGGGTCTTCTTGACCTCGTCCACCTCTTCCTTGGTCCGGTATTTCGCCGGGTCGGACATCGAGTGACCGCGATAGCGATAGGTCTTCACTTCCAGAATGAAGGGACCGCCGCCTTCGCGGGCGCGCTTGACTGCACGCGCCGTGGCGTCGCGCACGGCCAGCACGTCCATGCCGTCCACCTGTTCGCCCGGAATGCCGAAGCTGGCGCCGCGCTGATACAGTTCGGTCGTGGACGACGAGCGTTCGATGCTCGTGCCCATGGCGTACTGGTTGTTCTCGATGATGTAGATGGCCGGCAGCTTCCACAGCTGGGCCATGTTGAAGCTCTCGTAGACCTGACCCTGGTTCGAGGCGCCGTCGCCGAAATAGACGAAGGCCACCGAATCGTCGCCGCGATATTTGCCGGCGAAGGCCAGTCCGGTGCCCAGCGCCACCTGGGCGCCGACGATGCCGTGACCGCCGTAGAAGCCGGTCGGCACGTCGAACATGTGCATCGAACCGCCCTTGCCCTTGGACGAGCCGCCGCTGCGGCCGGTCAGCTCGGCCATGACTTCCTTGGGATCCATGCCGGCGGCCAGCATATGGCCGTGGTCACGGTAGCCGGTGATGATCTTGTCGTGACCCTGTTTGACGCTCTCCTGAACGCCGACGGCCACGGCTTCTTGGCCGATGTACAGGTGGCAGAAGCCGCCGATCAGCCCCATGCCGTAGAGCTGGCCTGCACGCTCTTCGAAGCGACGGATCAGGACCATCTCGCGATAGAAGCGAAGCAGGTCCTCCTTGGACGCCGTCGGCGTGTTGGGCAGTTTGTCAGGCGAAGTCGTCTGAGCGGATTTGGCTGGGGCTTTCGCCATCCGGTATCTCCCGGCTAGGCGTCGAGAACCGACGCCTTCTTATCGTTACGGAAAGGGGCTTTAGCAGCCTTCCTTCCCGGAACGCAAAGGGGTGGGAGCCGCCCTGTAACAATAGTTCAAGTGGCGAGGGTTTTCACCCTTGAACGGCGGGGCCTTGCACGCGGATCACATAGTCGCGGGGGTCCGAGAAGCCCAAGACGGCGCGCGCGCGCTCTTCCAGAAGATCACGGGACAGACTGTCGGTGCGCAGATAGCGAACGCGCGTCTCAAGGTCGCGACGCTGTTCGGTCAGATGCGCCAATTGGTCCTCACGCTGCCCCAGCAGGGCATCGCGGGAAGAGCCGCTCAGCAAGCCGCGCTCGCCCGTCAGCGCTTGCACCCCAAGATAGGCAAGCAACAACAACAGGGCGAAGGACAGGCGGTAAGGTTTCATCCGTTCGGGCACTTAAAACGCTCCTTCTGAGCGCGAAAACACAGTTCATGGACTGTGCTCGAAAATGCCTAACGAAATGTAGCTTGACCGTAAGATAATCGGCGGAGAACACTGATTCTCCGCCGACAATTCAGTTCTTACTTCAGCAGCATGCCGTCGCCGAAATAGACGCCCTGGTCACCCAGCATCTCTTCGATGCGCAGCAGCTGGTTGTATTTCGCCACCCGGTCCGAACGCGCCAGCGAGCCGGTCTTGATCTGCCCGCAGTTGGTGGCGACGGCCAGGTCGGCGATGGTGTAGTCCTCGGTCTCGCCCGAGCGGTGGCTCATCACGGCGGTGTAGCCTGCGCGGTGGGCCATATCGACGGCGTCCAGCGTCTCGGACAGGGTGCCGATCTGGTTGACCTTGATCAGGATCGAGTTGGCCAGGCCTTCGCCGATGCCGGCGGCCAGACGCGCCGGGTTGGTCACGAACAGGTCGTCGCCGACCAGTTGGACCCGGTCGCCCAGGCGTTCGGTCAGCAACCGCCAGCCGTCGAAGTCGTCCTCGGCCATGCCGTCCTCGATCGAGACGATCGGGAAACGCTCGCACAGATCGACCAGATAGGCGGCCATACCGTCGGAATCTACGGTCTTGCCCTCGCCCGTCATGATGTATTTGCCGTCCTTGAAGAACTCGGTCGAGGCGACATCCAGGCCCAGATGGAAGTCCTCGCCCGCCAGATAGCCGGCCGCCTGCCCCGCCTTGGTGATGAAGCTGAGCGCTTCGTCGGCCGAGGCCAGGTTCGGGGCGAAGCCGCCCTCGTCGCCGACGTTGGTGTTGTGACCGGCGTCCTTCAGCTGCTTCTTCAGGGCGTGGAAGATTTCGGCGCCCATGCGCACGGCGTCCGAGAAGGTCTCCGCGCCGGTCGGCAGGATCATGAACTCCTGAATGTCGATCGGATTGTCGGCGTGTGCGCCGCCGTTGATGATGTTCATCATCGGGGTCGGCAGGACACGGGCCGAAACGCCGCCCAGGTAGCGATAGAGCTCCTGATTGGCCGACAGTGCGCTGGCCTTGGCGACGGCCAGCGACACGCCAAGGATGGCGTTGGCGCCGAGACGCGCCTTGTTGGGCGTGCCGTCCAGATCGATCATCGCCTCGTCGATGCGGCGCTGCTGCTCGGCGTCCATGCCGGACAGGGCGTCGAAGATCTCGCCGTTGACGGCGTCGACCGCCTTCTGCACGCCCTTGCCGCCCCACATATCCTTGTCGCCGTCACGCAGTTCGACGGCTTCGTGTGCGCCGGTCGAGGCGCCCGACGGGACGGCGGCCCGGCCAAAGGAGCCGTCTTCCAGCGTGACATCGACTTCCACCGTCGGATTGCCGCGGCTGTCGAGGATCTGGCGGGCGACGATGTCGGCGATGTCGGTCATGGCTCGGCTCTTTGGCTCAAGGGGCAAGGGAGGTTCGACGGTTTAGCCGCCTCCCCGCAAAACGCCAATGCCGACATCGTCGCCTGGCGTCAGGAACAGCCCTCGACCAGTTGGATCGACGGGTCGCCGGCGTGAACCATCATCACCTTGCCGTCGCTGCCGATTTCGTAGCGCACGCCGCGCGCCGCCGGATCGGTGACATAGGACGTCGAGCCGCCACGCGACCAGACGAACAGATCTTCGGCCGGCGCATCCTGGTACTTGTGCGGCTGGGCGAAGAGGGCGCCGCCATAAGCCTGTTTGATCGCCATGGCGGCGTCGCCGACGCCAAATCCACGATCGGTCTTGGTCGCCGCACCGCGCGCCAGAGTGATTCGCGTCAGGACGCCGTTCTGGATCATGATCCGCACGTCCGCCGGCGCATTGGCCGGATGGAACTCGTCGCAGGCCTCCGGATCGGCGCCGCCGACGGCGTTCGGCTGAGAATCATCACCCCAGGCCGTCACCAGCTCGGCGCGCGTCATACCGATTCGTACGGGGCCCAGCCCTTCGGCCGTCAGGGCGTTGGGGTCTGCAGCGGGCGCTGCGGGCGTCTCCACAGCCGGCGCAGCGGTCACGGGAGCCGGAGCGGCAGGCTGTTTCTGGCGGTCACAGGCGGCGAGCGTCAGCAGCGCGCAGGCGCTGACGGCGGTGAAACGAATCATCATGCGGCGTCTCCAGAGGAAGCTTCACCGCATTGAACGCACGAAAACGGCGCGCGGGTCACCGCGCGCCGTTAAAATCGTCATCCGGCCGTAGCCGGGCGCAAGTCGAAGACTAGTCTTCTTTCGGCGTGATGACCTGGCGACCGCGATAGGTGCCGGTCTTCAGGTCGATGTGGTGCGGGCGCTTCAGCTCGCCGGTGTCCTTGTCCTCGACATAGACGTTCGAGGTCAGGGCGTCGTGGGCGCGGCGCATGTTGCGACGCGAGGGGGATACTTTCCGCTTCGGAACGGCCATGTCCGTCTCAATCTTCTAAGTCGGGCGCCGCCCAGAGCCGAAGCCTGATCAAGCGCGAAAACGATAGCGGCGGCCCTGAACCCTTCAAAGGAAGAACGGGGGACCGCCACGCGAGGCGCGGCTTATGCATGAACCCCGCGACGATTTCAAGGCGTTTAAGCAGGTGTGAGGCGACGCACGATTTTCGCCGGATTGCCGACCACCACGACATCCGACGGCACATCCCTGGTCACCACCGAACCGGCCCCGATCACCGATCGATCCCCGACGGTGACGCCGGCCAGAATGATGGCGCCGCCGCCGATCCAGACATCATCACCGATGACGATGGGCCGCGCCGTCTCCTCGCCGCGACGCGCAACGGCGTCCAGCGGATGCTCCGGCGTCAGAAGTTGCACCCCAGGCCCCGCCTGAAAGTTGTCGCCGATGCGGATTTCGGCGCAGTCCAGGAACACGCAGTTGGCGTTGGCGAAGGCCCGCGCGCCCAGGTGGATGTTGACACCGTAGTCGCAGAAGAAGCCCGGCATGATCACCGCCTTGCCGTCGGCGGCGTTCACCAGCTCATTGACCAGGGCGCCGCGCCGCTCGCGATCCGGCTCGGCGTTGATGGCGACGGTCAGGCCGACCGCGCGGGCGCGACCGTCCCGCAAGTCCTGATCGCCCGGATCATAGGGCAGGCCCGCCAGCATCTTCTCGCGTTCGGTCATGCGGTCTCCGTCAGGGCGGCGGCCACGGCCTCGCCTATGGCCAGGGAGCTGGTCAGGCCGGGGCTCTCGATGCCGAACAGCGCCATCAGGCCGTCGATGCCGTGATGCTCGCGTCCGTGCAGTTGAAAGTCCGGTTGCGGCTCGCCCGGCCCATGCAGCTTGGGCCGGATGCCGGCGTAGTCGGGCGTCAGGGCGCCGTCGGGCAGGCCGGGCCAGAAGCGGCGGATATAGGCGGCGAAGACCTCCGCCTTGGCCGGATCGACCGAATAATCCTCGGTCTCGACATAGGCCAGGTCGGGACCGAACACGGCCTGCCCACCCAAATCCTTGCGATAGTGCGTGCCCAGGGCGCCGGGGATGGGCGGCGGATAGATCAGCCGGTCGAACGGCGCCTTGCCGACCAGACGGAAATAGACCCCCTTGCCGAAATGGCCCGCCGGAATGTCGCTGGCCGGATAGCCGTCGATGGCCGCAGCCACGGCCTGAGCCGCCAGGCCGGGCGCGGTGACCAACAGGCGGCTGGTGACCTGCATCGCCCCCTCCCCGCCGACACGAACGGAAAAGCCTCCGCCCGTCAGAGGCTCAGCGCCTTCGAACGGCGCTGAAACCACGACCGAGCCGCCCGCATCCTCGATCTCCCCCTGCAGGGCCAGCATATAGCCGTGACTGTCGAACAGGCCGCTCTCGGGCGACAGGATGGCGGCGTGGGCGTTCAGCTCGGGTTCCAGCGCCCGCGCCTGGGCGCCGGTCAGATGCGCCAGTCCCTCGACCCCGTTCGCCGTCGCCTGTTCGAAGATGGCTTCGATCCGCTCGACCTTGTCTTCTTGCGTCGCCACGACCAGCTTGCCGCATTTGCGATAATCGATCTTGCGGCTGGCCAAGAAGTCATAGAGGGCGCGCCGCCCCTCGACGCAGAACCGCGCCTTCAGCGATCCGGTCGGATAATAGAGGCCGCCGTGAATGACCTCCGAATTGCGCGACGAGACGCCCTGGCCGACATGGCCTTCCTTCTCCAGCACCAGCACCGTCAGGCCTCGTTTCGACAACGCCCGACCGCAGGCCAGGCCCACAGCCCCGGCGCCCACGACGGTCGCGTCGAAATCGAAACTCATGACCTGGGGTATCTCCGCTTCGCCTCGGCCTCGAAACAGCCGATCAGCTTTTCCACCGCCCGGTCGAAGTTGGCCGACAGCATCAGGTCCAGCATCTTCGACTTGAACGCGAAGTCGATCATGAACTCCAGCCGCGCCCCGTCGGGGTGCGGAAAGAATTCCCAGCGGTTCTTCAGGTGCTTGAACGGGCCGCGCAGCAGCCCGACCTCGACCTTGGGCGCGTTCTGGTCATGCCGGACCCAGGTGGAGAACCGCTCCTTCAGGAAGGAGAAGCCGACCCCCGCCTCAGCGTCCAGCACAGTGACGCCCTCGCCCTCGGCCCGCTCGTTCCAGACGCGCATCGACGTGACCCAGGGCACGAAGTCGGGATAGGCGCGCACGTCGGCGACCAGATCGGCAAGCTGTTCGGGCGCATAGGGAAGAATGCGTGTGACGCGGTGGACGGCCATTCGGGACTTAGCGACGCAGCTGCGCCTCGCGCGCCGCCTTCAGCCGGGCGAAATCGTCGCCGGCGTGGTGCGACGAACGCGTCAGCGGTGACGAGGACACCATCAGGAAGCCCTTGGCCCGGGCGATCGCCTCATAGGCCTTGAACTCTTCCGGCGTGACGAAACGGTCGATGGCGGCATGTTTGCGCGTCGGCTGCAGATATTGGCCGATAGTGATGAAATCGACGCCGGCGGACCGCATGTCGTCCATCACCTGCATGACCTCTTCCTTGGTCTCGCCCAGGCCGACCATGATGCCGGACTTGGTGAACTGCTCGGGGTCGCGCTCCTTGACCATCTGCAGCAGGCGCAAGGAATGGAAGTAGCGAGCGCCGGGACGGATCTTCAGATACAGGCGCGGGACGGTTTCGAGGTTGTGATTGAAGACATCCGGCTTGGCGTCGATCATCACGGCGGCCGCCCCGTCCTTGCGCAGGAAGTCGGGCGTCAGGATCTCGATGGTGGTGCCCGGCGCCTGGATGCGAATTTGGCGCACCACCTCGGCGAAATGGGCCGCGCCGCCGTCCGACACGTCGTCGCGGTCGACCGAGGTGATGACGACGTGGTTCAGGCCCATCTGCTGGACCGCCAGACCGACCTTGCCGGCCTCTTCCGGGTCCAGCGGCTGGGGCAGCCCCGTCTTGACGTTGCAGAAGGCGCAGGCCCGCGTGCAGGTGTCGCCCATGATCATCAGGGTGGCGTGCTTCTGGCTCCAGCACTCGCCGATGTTGGGGCAGGCCGCTTCCTCGCAAACCGTCACCAGCCCCTTGGAGCGCACGATCTCCTTGGTCGCATTGTACTGGCCCGAACCGGGCGCCTTGACCCTGAGCCAGTCGGGCTTTTTCAGAACGACCGACTCGGGCCGGTTCTGCTTTTCGGGGTGACGCAGCTCGGAAGGCTTGCGCTGAAGGGTGTCGATCAGGGTGACCATTCCCGGTATTTCGGACTTTGAAGGCGCTAAGGCAAGGCACACCGGGTAACAGACTTGCCGCAGGCGTGATCGCACGGCGGAACTCACGCGACGTTACGCATCTTTTCAAGATGACACGGCGTCATTAATGACAGTCGCCCGAACAACAGAGAGGGCCGTCCGCGCCCTCCGTAGGAGACGCGCTTGCGCCAGGCCCTGGATCCCTCGCTTTACGACTCGTCCCTGATCGACGCCCTGATCGATGCGCGGGCGCGGTTCGGCGACAAGGAAATTCTGGAGGATCAGGATCGCCACCCCCTCACCTACACCGGCCTGATCCGCGCCGCCTTCGTGCTGGGCCGCAAGATCGCCAACATGACCGATCTGGGCGAGCGGGTCGCCATCCTGCTGCCGTCGTCGATGGGCGTCGTCGTCACCTTTTTTGGTCTGCACGCCCACGGCCGCGTGCCGGTGATGCTGAACTTCACCGCCGGCGAGGCGAATCTGAAGGCCGCGATCAAGGCGTCGGGCGTCAAGAAGGTGCTGACCGCCCGGCGCTTCATCGAACAGGCCAAGCTGGACGACCTGATCGCGGACCTGAAGACGGTGGCCGACATCGTGTGGCTGGACGACGTTCGCAAGACCATCGGCCTGGCCGACAAGCTGTATGGCCTCGCCGCCGGCGCCGCGCCCAAGCGGTTCCGCGTCAAGACCGACCCGGACGCGCCGGGCGTGGTCCTGTTCACCTCCGGCAGTTTCGGCACGCCCAAGGGCGTGGTGCTGAGCCAGAAAAATCTGGTCGCCAACGCCCGTCAGGTCGCAGCCCATATCGACCTGCTGCCGGAATGGGTGATGTTCAATCCCCTGCCGACCTTCCACTGTTTCGGCCTGACCGGGGGCGTCATCCTGCCGCTGCTGCAAGGGCTGAAGGCGTTTCAGTATCCCTCGCCGCTGCATGCCAAACAGATCACCGACCTGCTGCCCCAGGTGAACGCCTCTATCCTGTTCGCAACCGACACCTTCCTGAACCAGTACGGTCGCGTCGCCGAGCCGAACGATTTCTCGACGCTGAAGTTCGTGGTCGCCGGCGCCGAGAAGGTGCGGCCCGAAACCCGCGCCCTCTTTGACGAAAAGTTCGGTGGCGTCGTGCTGCTGGAAGGCTACGGCGCGACCGAGGCCTCGCCGGTCATCGCCGTGAACCACCCCCACCGCAACGCGCCCGGCACCGTGGGCCAGGTCCTGCCCGGCATCGACTGGACGCTGGAGCCGGTCGAGGGCATCGACGCGGGCGGCCGTCTGATGCTGCGCGGTCCTAACGTCATGAGCGGCTATGTCACCTCGGCCGAACCCCTGGCCTGGGATCCGATCGGCGACACCTGGCTGGACACCGGCGACATCGTCGATGTGGACGCTGAGGGCTATGTCACCATCCGGGGCCGCGCCAAGCGCTTCGCCAAGATCGGCGGGGAAATGGTCTCCCTGACCGCCGTGGAAGGCATCGCCGGCGCCGTCTGGCCGGATCAGCGCCACGCCGTCGTCTCCATCCCCGACAGCCGCAAGGGCGAGAAACTGGTGCTGGTCACCGATCACGCCGGGGCCGAAGTCGCGCCCCTGGCCGAATGGGCCCGCACCAACGGCGCGCCCGAGCTGATCGTGCCCAAGAAGATCGTCAAGGTCGCTGAGGTGCCGGTCCTGGGCACCGGCAAGACGGACTATGTCTCGATCCAGAAGATGGTCGAAAGCGCCTGACATAAACATCACCTCCCCGTTCGCGAAGGCGAACGGGGAGGACAGACCGCGTCAGCGGTCAGGAGGGGGCGACTCCGCCGCCAGACACGCGCTTACCAAATCATAGATAAAATCGACCACGGCCGCATGATCTCGCATCACGCTCACGGCGCTTAACCGCACCACACGAACGCCGCGCTCATGGAGCCAATCTGTCCGCTGACGATCATGCGTGATCTGCGCCGGCTCATCATGGACGGCGCCATCGACTTCGATAGCCAGCTTCGCCGCCGCGCAATAGAAGTCGAGGATGTACGGGCCGATGGGATGCTGACGGCGAAATTTAAACTTGCCGAGGCTGTTGCGACGCAGCGCTTGCCACAGCCGAAACTCCGGCGGCGTCAACGCCTTCCGAAACGCCTTTGCTCGTGTGAAACTCAAGCCGTCAGCCATGGCGCGACTAAAACACAACTCATGTTTGACGCCGAGTCGCCCCCACCTGGTGCGCAAGGCGCACCTGTCCTCCCCGTCGGCCTTCGCCGACAGGGAGGTGAAGTTCAGCCGATCCTGACGCCGGTCATCGAGATCGAGCCGCCGTCGATGCGGTCGTTGAAGAAGCTGACCGCCTCGCCCGGCTCCTGCTGGGCGGCGACATAGAGCACCGGCAGATAGTGTTCGTCGGTCGGCACGCTCAGCTGGGCGTCCTCAGCCAGGCCGACCCAGTCGATCAGGGCGTCGTGGTCGGCTTTCTCGAACGCGGTCTTCACCGCCTCGTTGAACCCGGTCGCCCAGGCATAGGGTTCGGCCCCGTCTTCGCGCTTCCAGGTCCGCAGATTGTGGACGAAGTCGCCCGAGCCCGCGATGACGATCCCCTCGTCCCGCAGCGGCCGAAGGGCCTTGGCCAGTTCGTAGTGCTGGCGCGCCGTCAGCTCGTGATTCAGCGACAGCTGCACCACCGGTACGTCGGCGTCCGGCCACACATGGCACAGCACCGACCAGGTCCCATGATCCAGCCCCCATTGCTGGGTCTGCACCGCGCCGGTCAGTTCCGCCACCCGCGCCGCCAGTTCGGGCGACCCGGGTGCGGGATATTGCATCTCGTGAAGTTCACGCGGGAAGTTACCGAAATCATGAAGGGTTTCAGGTTGCTCCTGCGCGGTGACGCCCAGCCCGCGCGTCTCCCAATGGGCGGAGATCATCACCACCCCCTTGGGCTTGCCGATGGCCTCGCCCAGCGCGCGCCACGCAGCCCCGTAGGGACCGCCAAGCGCGTTCATGGGCGAACCGTGACCGAAGAAGACGGCGGGCTGGCGCATCGGATCAGCCGTGCAGCTTCTTGGCCAGTTCGGCGATGTGCTTGCCCTGGAACCTGGCGCCGCCCAGCTCGATCTCGCTGGGCTGACGCGAACCGTCGCCGCCGGTGATGGTCGTCGCGCCATAGGGCGAACCGCCCTCGACCGAGTCCAGCGTCATCATCGCCTGATACGAATAGGGCAGCCCCACGACCGGCATCCCGTGGTGCATGAAGAAGTTGTGCAGCCCCTGGAAGGTGGTTTCCTGGCCGCCGTGCTGGGTCGCGGTGGCGGTGAAGGCGCCGCCGATCTTGCCGATCAGGGCGCCGCTGAACCACAGGCCGCCGGCCTGGTCCAGGAAGGCGCGCATCTGCGACGCGGCCGAGCCGAAGCGGGTGCCCGCGCCGATGATGATGGCGTCATAGTCTTTCAGGTCGTCGATCTTGGCGATCGGCGCCTTCTGATCCAGCTTGTAGTGCGAGGCCTTGGCCAGGTCTTCCGGCACGGTTTCCGGCACGCGCTTGATGTCCACCACCGCGCCTTCGACCTCGCGCGCGCCCTCGGCGACGGCTTCGGCCATGGTTTCGAGGTGGCCATAGGTCGAGTGATAGAGGACGAGGATCTTGGGCATTTGGGAGGCTCCGTTGAATGACCGGCCGTCATTCGCAACAACGACCGTTGCTAACTTGGCGTGTCCCTTCGGCCCATGCAAGCCCCCGGCAGGGTTTCAACGCACGAAAGGACAGACCGCGTCATAGAAGGCCTCGCTGCCCGGCGCCCTGCCCCCACGCATCCGATGGAAGCGATGTTCCATCACCATCGCCTGCTGCTCGATGTTCAGCGAATCCCAACGGCAGTTCGGATCGGCCGAATAGGCATAGGCGGCCGCATCGTCTCCCGCCTTCAGTTTGGCGAACAACAGGTTCACCCCCTGCTGCGCCTGCCAGACATGGGTCAGCTCATGCACGAGCACGCCCTGAAGATGCAGCGAGGCCGAGGCGAAGTCCCCGGACATCGCCCTGTGCGGCCAGACGATCCAGTCGCGCCCGAACCAGCGCCCGGCGACAAAGGCGCGCCGGAACGGCCAGCCGATCAGACGCACGGTCTCCAGGCGCAAGGCCGCCCCGAAGGCCTCGCGCCCCAGGGCCGCCTCACCCGCGGTCAGGGCGCGAACGAAGGATCCCACGGCCGTACGTACTCCCAATGCCAAGGCTCATAGACGTAGGGCGTAAACCCGAACCGTCCAGCGTTCGCCACCAGCCAACTATAGGTCGCAGTCCGCGCCATATGTTCGCGGCTGGCCGGCGAGGTGGAATCTACGCCCTGCCCCGGCGCTTGGCCGACATAGAGATCGACCGCCGTCCCGGTCCTGTGCGGCGAACAGACGGCGCGGCGCAGTCCGTCGCAGTTGCCCTGCCGGGCGCAGCGGGCAGCGTCCGCTTCTGGGTCGCGAAAGCCGGAGAATATCTGCAACAGCTCGGGATTGGACGCCACCTCGGGAACCTCGGCGCGGGCGGCGGCGACCAGCCGGCGATAGGCGTCCAGCACGTCGCGGCGCAACAGGCGCGTCAGACGGTCGGCATGTTCCTCGGAAGCGACCAGATAGCCCAGTTGGTTGATCGGCGGCGGCTCGGGACAGGCGCCGCCGACCCGCGCCATCACGAATGGCCGTCGCTCCTGCCATAGCCCCCTGAACACCTGAAACGTCGCGGCGTCGAACAGGCCTGTGGGCGCCAGGCCGTGGGTCTGCTGGAACCCCGCCAGTTGCGACGCGAAGATCGGCGTACCGGGGCCGCAGGGCGTATGCAGCTCGTGCTGGATCAGCGGCAGATAGGCCTGCCACCCCCACTCCGCCGCCCCGAACGGCGCCCACTCCATCCCATAGGCCGAGGCCGCATTCGCCAGTCCCTGCGCCTGCCAACCGTCGGCATTGGTGTGGCAGGGGCCGGCCGCACACGCGCCGCCGGCGAAGACCAACGCAAAGCAAAGGGACAGGAACGCAAGAAGGCTTCGCCACATGGCGCACAGGAAGCCTCAAGCCGGTCGATCTCACAAGTGCATGCTTCGCCGATCGCTGGCATGGTGACGCGCGGCCGACTCGCGCCGCGCCTTTCGGACCGACGCATGTCCACCGCCGCGCCGACCGCGCCCCGCCGCTCCAATGCGGTGCTCGCCGCCTTTTCAGGCCCATGCCTGCCGCTGGCGGCTTTCGGCGTGGCCCTGCCCGTCACCCTGCCCGAGTTTTACGCCACCCATGTGGGTCTGGAGCTGGGCGTCGTCGCCGCCGTCTTCATGGCGGTGCGCCTGATCGACATCGTCTTCGACCCCTTCATCGGCTGGGGCATGGACAAGACCAGGACGCGCCTTGGCCGCTATCGACCCTGGATGGCGCTCTCGACGCCGATCCTGATGCTCTCGGCCTTCATGATGTTCGTGGTGGTCCAGCCGGGCGCCGGACCGGCCTATCTGTTCGGCTGGCTGCTGGTCCTCTACCTCGGATTCTCGATCGGCACCCTGGGTCAGCTCGGCTGGGCCGCCGTCCTAGCGCCCCAGTATGACCAGCGCAGCCGTGTCTATGGCTGGTGGCAGGTGTTCAACATCATCGGGGTGATCCTGATCCTGATCCTGCCGACGGTGGTGGTCCAGACCGGCATCGGAACCTATGCCGACGGCGTGCGGATCATGGGTTGGGCCATCCTGATCGCCCTGCCCCTGACCATAGGCCTGGCCATGGTCGCTGTGCCCGAGCCGGTCAATGCGGGCGACCAGCCCCACGGCGGCGCCGGCGCCTATCTGGCCCTGTTGAAGATGCCGACGGTCAGGAAGCTGCTGATCGCAGACCTGCTGCTGGGCGTCGCGCCCGGCATCACCGGCTCGCTGCTGTTCTTCTTCTTCGGCCAGATCAAGGGCTACGACCACAGCCAGGCGGGCCTGTTCATGCTGTTCTATTTCGTTGCGGGTCTTTGCGGCGCGCCGATCTGGGCCTGGCTGGCCACACGCATCGGCAAGGACAAGGCGCTGGCGGTCGCCAGCCTGATCTTCGCCGGCCTCTATATCGCCGCCACCCTGGTCCCCGGCGGCAACTTCGCGCTGACGGCGGGCGCCATGTTCATAGCCGGCCTGCCCTATGCCGCCGGCCTGTTCCTGTTGCGGGCTATGATGGCCGATGCGGGCGACCAGGTGCGTCTGGAGACCGGCGTGGACCGCACCGGCCTGATGTTCTCGGTCCTGTCGGCGACGACCAAGATCGGCCATGTCGTCGCCCTGATCCCCTACCTCATCCTGCAATGGGTAGGCTTCAAGGCGATCCCGGAAGCAGGCGGCAACAGCGAGTTCTCCCTGCTGACGCTCCAGGTCCTGTTCATCCTGGTCCCCGGCCTGCTGCTGGCCGCCGCCGCATGGGTGCTGAAGGGCTATCCCCTGACGCCGAAACGTCACGACGAGATCCGTCTCGCGCTGGAAGCCCGCGACGGAGCCCGCACTTGAGACCCATCGACCGTCTGCTCGGCGTCATGGAGCGATTGCGCGACCCGGACGGCGGCTGCCCCTGGGATGTGGAGCAGACCTTCGCCACCATCGCCCCCTATACGATTGAAGAAGCCTACGAGGTCGCCGACGCCATCGAGCGCAACGACCTGAACGAGCTGAAGGGCGAGCTGGGCGACCTGTTGTTCCAGGTCGTCTTCCACGCCCGCATGGCCGAGGAACAGGGACTGTTCGCCTTCGACGACGTGGTCACGGCCATCGCCGACAAGCTGGAGCGCCGCCACCCCCACGTCTTTGGCGACGAGGCCCAACGCTCTTCACAAGAACAGACCGTCGCCTGGGAAGCCATCAAGGCCGCCGAGCGCAAGGACCGCAAAAAGCCCGGCGTCCTCGACGACGTCCCCGTCGGCCTGCCCGCCCTGACCCGCGCCGCCAAACTGACCAGGCGCGCCGGTCGCGTCGGCTTCGACTGGCCCTCGACCGACGAGGTGTTCGACAAGCTGGCCGAAGAGGTGGCGGAACTGCGCGTCGAGATCGCCGCCGGCGACATGGCCAAGGCGCGCGAGGAACTGGGCGACCTGCTGTTCGTCGTCGCCAACCTGGCCCGCAAGCTGGACGTCGAGCCCGAAGATGCGCTGCGCGCCACCAACGCCAAGTTCGTGCGCCGCTTCGGCTTCATCGAGGCCGAACTCGCCAAGTCCGGCCGCACCCCCGACCAATCGACGCTGGAGGAGATGGACCGCCTCTGGGACGCCGCAAAGGTCACCGAGAAGGCCGCTCCCGCGAACTGAGCCGCCCATGACCCACGACCTGATCATCTTCGACTACGACGGCGTCGTGGCCGACAGCGAGGTGCTGAACAGCACCGTCATGGCCGAACAACTGACCGCCATCGGCCTGCCCACCAGCCTGGACGACGTCCTGGCCGCCTATACGGGCAAGCGCTGGCGCGACAACCGGCCGGCGGTCGAGGCCGCGTTGGGCCGCGCCTGCCCCGACGACTTTCACACCACCTGGTTCGCGACCTGTCGCCAACGCGCACCGAACCAGCTTCAGCCCGTGCCGGGGATGCTCGACTTCGTCGGCGCCCGCCCCGAGGCCCGTTGCATCGCCTCGTCCAGCGGCCCCGACTGGATCGGCGTCGGCCTGGACCTGTTCGGCCTGACCGATCATTTCGACGGCGCCGTCTTCACCGGCCTGGTGGTCGAGCGCGGCAAGCCCCACCCCGACATCTTCCTGCACGCCGCTGAAAACATGGGCGTAGACCCGGCTCGCGTCCTGGTGATCGAGGACAGCGAGGCGGGCGTCACCGCTGGCGTCGCGGCGGGCATGACCGTCGTCGGCCTGACCGCCGGCGGCCATATCCGCGAAGGACATGCCGAGCGCCTGGTCGCGCGCGGCGCGCACCACATCGCCGACAGCTACGCGGCGGTCGCAGCCTTCATGGACCGCTGACGCCTACAGATACCGCAGCTCCTGCAGATCCACTTCTCGGATCATCTTCTTCGCCGTGGCCTCGTCGATCTTGCGCGCGCGCGCCAGACGGGCAAGTTCGTCCCGCTCGGCCGCCAGACCCGCCAGCCACAGCGTTCGCTCCACCGCATCCATCTTTCGCGTCAGGGCCGCATCGTCCTCTTCGGTGAGCGTATGCGTCTCGATGCGCTGGCGATAGACCTCCATGATCCGACTGGCGATGTCGGAATAGAGATCGGGGTTCGGCTTGCCCTCGGCCATGGCGTGCGACACATCTTCGATCGCGCGCAGGGCGGCCGTCGCAGCGGCGATGTGACCGCGGTTCTCGTCCTGCTCGTGCGTGGGCTCCGGCGGCAGTTCGACGTTCTTCAGCAGCCGCGGTAGGGCGAAAGTCGCCACGACCAAGGACACGATGATCACGCCCGCCGCCAGGAAGATGGCCAGGCTGCGCGACGGCATCGGCGATCCGTCGGCCAGGACGAACGGCAGGGTCAGAATACCGGCCAGGGTGATCGCGCCCCGTACGCCCGCCAGCGACATCACCATCGTCAGCCGCAAGCCGACCTTGGCCGGCGGCCCGCGATGTCGGCGACGAAACAGGGTCAGCTTCAGCGAGGTCCAGACCCAGATGAACCGCAACGCCGCCAGAGCCGCGACGATGCCGAAGACATAGACCGCCAGCCACCAGACCTCCGGGCGGCTGGTGCCGGCGACCACCTCGGCCGCGCGCGACATGATCGAAGGCATCTGTTCGCCCAGAATCACGAAGATGATGCCGTTGGCGACGAACTGCACCGTATCCCAAACGACGCTGCGCCGGATCCGCGTCATCGCCATCGACTGTCCGCCAACCTTGCCGCGTTCCGTGAAACTCATCGTCACGCCCGCCGCCACCGCCGCCAGAATCCCCGAGGCATGCAGTTCTTCCGCCACCAGATAGGCCGCAAACGGGATCAACAGGCTGACCAGTATCTGCGCCCCGACATCCTCGCCCCAACGGCGGCTGACGAAGGCCTTGGCGTAGCCGATGGCCATCGTCACCAACACCCCGACCGCGACGCCCGCCAGCGCCAGCCAGGCGAAGGTCCCGATGGCGCTGCCGATGGAGAAAGCGCCCGTGGTCGCCGCGATCACCGCGATCCGCATACAGGTCAAGCCGGTCGCGTCGTTCAGCAGCGATTCGCCTTCCAGGATATGCATCAGCCGCTTGGGAATGGGCGCGCGCGAGGCGATGGCCTGGACCGCGATAGGATCGGTCGGCGACAGGATGGCGGCCAGGGCGAAGGCCACCGGCAGCGGCATCTCCGGGATCATCCACCAGATCATGAAGCCCAGGCCGACAACGGTGAACAGCACCAGCCCGAGGGCCAGTTCCAGGATCACGGCTCGGTCGCGGAACAGGGCCTCCTTGGGAATGCGCCATCCGTCGAGGAACAGCAGCGGCGGCAGGAACAGCAGGAAGAAGATGTCCGGTTCCAGATCGACCGTCTTGCCAGTCACCAGAACGATGACGGCCCCCAGCCCGATTTGCACCAGCGGCAGGGCGACGCGCGTGATCCTCGCGATCGAACCCGACACCACTACGGCCAGAAGCAGAAGCAGGACGGTTTCGATCAGATGCATGGGAACTCAGTCGGCCAGGTCGGGATACAGGCGTTCGAATCGCCCGAGCGCCGCAGGATGCAGCCGGACCATGACATGAGTACGGCCAAGCTCGTCCGTCTCGCGCTGGGTGATCCGGCCGTGCTCGTAAAGCCAGGCCAGCGCCTCGCCTTGTTCGGGCTCCAGGGTCAGTCGGGTCTCGGGGTCGTCGTCGATCAGGCCCGCGATGATCTGGCGAAGAGGTTCGATCCCCTCGCCCGTCCAGGCCGAAACGGCGACCGCCTCGCCTTCCTTGGCCAGACGTTCGGCCTGGCCTAGCACGGCCTCGCGCGCCTCGTCGTCCAGCAGGTCGATCTTGTTCCAGACCTCCAGCACCCGACGGGTCTTGCCCTCGGGCGTCTCGATCTGTTTCAGCACCGCCTCGACATCCTTGGCCTGGGCGTCGCTGTCGGCCGATGCGATGTCGCGGACGTGCAGGATCAGGTCGGCCTCGCCCACCTCTTCCAGGGTTGCGCGGAAGCTCTCGACCAGTTCGTGCGGCAGGTCGGAGATGAAGCCGACGGTGTCCGCCACGATGGCCGGACGGCCCTGTGGCAGGCGGATGGTGCGCTGGGTGGTGTCCAGCGTCGCGAACAGCAGGTCCTTAGCGAAGACCTCGGACCCCGTCAGCCGGTTGAACAGGGTCGATTTGCCGGCATTGGTGTAGCCGACGAGGGCGATGGTCGGGAACGGCGCCTTCTGGCGTTGTTTCCGGTGCAGACCACGCGTCCGGCGCACGTCCTCCAGCTCGGCCTTCAGCTTGACGATCCGGTCGCCGATCAGTCGACGGTCCAGCTCGATCTGGGTTTCGCCGGGACCGCCGGTCGAGCCGGTGCCGCCGCGTTGCCGCTCAAGGTGGGTCCAGGTCCGCACCAGCCGCGACTTTTCATAGTCCAAACGGGCCAGTTCGACCTGCAATCGACCTTCCTTGGTCCGCGCACGTCGTCCGAAGATTTCCAGGATCAGGCCGGTGCGGTCGATGACCTTCACCTCCCATTCCTTCTCCAGATTGCGTTGCTGCACCGGCGTAAGGGCGTCATCGATGATGACAGCCTCTGCGTCTGCGGCGCGAACCAGGGCCGCCAGTTCCTCGACTTTGCCGCTTCCGAACAGGGTGGCAGGCGTGGTTCCACGCAGTCGCACGATCTCTTCGGCGCGCACGTCAAGGTCCAGCGCGCGGGCGAGGCCCACGGCTTCCTCAAGGCGCTCGCTCGCCAGCCGAGGGCTGTCCGAGCGTCGGTCGGGATGGATGACGACCGCCCGGATCAGCGGAACGGAATGGTCGATCAGTTTTTGGGTCAATCAATCTTCTTCGGCGTCGGGCTCGTACAGTTGCACGGGCGCGGACGGCATGATGGTGGAGATGGCGTGCTTGTACACCAACTGGGACTGGCCATCGCGGCGCAGCAACACACAGAAGTTGTCGAACCAGGTTACGATGCCCTGCAGCTTGACCCCGTTCACCAGGAAGATGGTCAGCGGCGTCTTGGTCTTACGGACCGAGTTGAGGAAGGTGTCCTGAAGGTTCTGACGTTTGTCTTGCGACATGGCAGGTTTTTCCTGTTCTTCATTGTTCGTCGCCGTGGGAGCGGCGTGGCCGATGCGGCCAATCGCGACCTTAACCGCCGCCTAGCCGCACCCGCAACGGTCGGCGCCTGTTTTTCTAGATCATCACGACAAGCGTATTGTTCAAGAGCGTTAAATGAACCGACGGCCATGAATGGAGGCGCCGTGAAACCCGCCGTGGTCGGTGTGGGACAGATCGATGTCTGTTACGCCTGCGGCGAAGAGTATGGCGGCGATCACTGTCAGGTCGTAGTCAAACATGACCATTTCCCCTTTGGACAGATCGCGCAGGGCGCCGACGTTCGATACCGTGGTGAAGTCATCGCCCATCACGATGCGTCCACCGGGAACGGACGCATGACGCGCATCCCGATAGAGTGCGAACTGCAGCGTGACGAACCCGCCCGGCGCCAGCCGGGCCAGCAGGGCTTTCAACAAAGGGTAGCCACGCTCCGGCGGGATGTGTTGGAAAACAATCAAAGAGACGATCCAATCGAACGCTCGATCCGGCAGTTCCCGTCCGAACGCGGCGCTCGTGGGCACATTGCGGCGTGCCTCAGCCAGCATTGACTCCGAGATGTCCACGCCGAATGCATCGCCTGTCCTAGCAGCCAGGGCGCGCGTCAGCCGTCCGACTCCGCAGCCGAAATCAAGAGCGGACTTTGGTTCGAAGTCGGGGTATCGCCCTTTCAGCCTGCTGACCTCATGCTCAACCGCATACTCGCCGCTCCGAAAAAAGTCGGCCAAAACCTCGTCCGTCAATCGGTCAGATTTGAAGCGAGGATCCGTCAGAACGCCGTAGTAGGGATTCGTACGACCGATCTCTTCCCAATCCGCATCGGTGTCACGCGGCGTCGCTTTTGCGGCCGTGCGACCAAACAGAGTCTTGAGCATCGTCATTCCTCAAACAGCGTCGCGGCGCGCCTGATCAAGATAGACCTCACGCAGGCGGGTCGCGATCGGCCCGGGCCTGCCGTCGCCGATCTTCACGCTGTCCAGTGAAACCAGCGGCATGACGAAGGAACTGGCGGCGGTGACGAACACCTCGCGCGCCCGCTTGGCCTCCTCGACCGAGAAGGGTCGCTCGTCCAGCTCGATGCCCTCGGCCGCGATCAGTTTCAGGATCGCCTCACGCGTTACGCCGCGCAGAATGTTGGCCTGCGTATCGCGCGTCCGCAGCCTGCCGTGCTCGTCCACGATCCAGGCGTTGGTGGACGCGCCTTCGGTGATCAGACCCATCTCGTCGTACATCAGGCACTCATAGGCGCCGCGTTCGCGCGCCGCCTGTTTGGCCAGCACGTTCGGCAGCAGGCCTACCGTCTTGATGTCGCAACGGCCCCAGCGGATGTCGGGTCGGGTCACGCCTGCCGCCCCCTTGGCCGCCATCGCTTCGCCCTTGGCTAGATCGAGCCTTTTGGCCGTCACGATGACGCTGGGCGCGATGTCCGTCGGAAAGGCGTGATCGCGCGACGCCGTCCCACGCGTGACCTGCAGATAGACCAGCCCATCGCGAACCCGGTTGCGCCGGATGGTCTCGCGCAGCACCACGCCCAAAGACGCCGCGCTCATGGGGATGTCGATCTTCAGCTCGGTCAGGCTGCGGTGCAGGCGGGTCATGTGGCCTTCGAAATCGGCCAGCCTGCCGTCGAACACCGACCAGACCTCATAGACACCGTCCGCGAACTGGAAGCCCCGGTCCTCGATATGGACCACGGCCTCGCCGTGGGCGCTGTAGGCGCCGTTCACATAGGCGACGCGGGACATCAGGCCGGCTCTTCCTCTTCGCCGCCGCGCGCGGGGGATACGCCCAGCGACTTCAGCTTTCTGTGCAGGGCCGACCGCTCCATGCCGATGAAGGCGGCGGTGCGCGAGATATTGCCCCCGAACCGCATGATCTGGGCCGCCAGATATTCGCGCTCGAACACCTCGCGCGCCTCTTTCAAAGGCAGCGCGATCGTGCGCTCGCCGCCCAGCGACGAAGGCCCGCCGTTCGAGGTCGCTACCTCCTGCGGCAGCATGTCGGCGGTGATCGTCTCGGCCGGATCGCCGGTCGCCAGGATCAGCAGCCGTTCGATATTGTTGCGCAACTGACGGATATTGCCCGGCCAGGGATGAACCTGCAGCACCGCCACCGCATCGTCGCCGATGATCCGCTTGGGCAAGCCCTGCGAGGCGCTGATCGTCTCGACGAAATATTCGACCAGTTCGGTGATGTCCTCACGCCGCTCCGATAGGGCCGGCACGCGGATCGGCACCACGTTCAGACGATGGAACAGGTCCTCACGGAACCGCCCCTCCGCGATCTCGA
This sequence comes from Brevundimonas sp., assembly GCF_046295075.1. GTDB lineage: Bacteria > Pseudomonadota > Alphaproteobacteria > Caulobacterales > Caulobacteraceae > Brevundimonas. Next base: position 94,701 of record NZ_JBKBOC010000005.1, read on the forward strand.
TCTTCAGATCGCGCGATGTGGAGGTCACGACGCGCACATCGACCTGCACGTCCTGCTCTCCGCCCACCCGGCGGAACCGTTGATCGACCAAAACCCGCAGGATGCGGCTCTGGCTCTCGCGCGGCATGTCGCTGATCTCGTCCAGATAGAGCGTACCGTTGTGGGCGCGTTCGAACACGCCGATCTTGCGCGGCCGGCCGTCCTGGCCCTCCTCCCCAAACAGTTCGAGATCCAGCCGCTCCGGCGTCATGCCGGCGGCCGAGATGGCGACGAACTCTGCGCGGGCGCGTGGGCTGGCCTCGTGGATCTGGCGCGCCACCAGTTCCTTGCCGGACCCGGCCGGACCGGAGATCAGGACCCGGCTGTTGGCCTGGGCCACCTTGGCGATGGTGCTGCGCAGCGCCTGCGCCGCCTGCGACCGGCCGATCAGGCCCGACGGCGTCATGGTCTGCACACGCAGTCGACGGTTCTCGCGCCTCAGGGTCGCCGCCTCTATGGCCCGCTCGACCACGACCACCAGCCGGTCCGACTTGAACGGCTTTTCGATGAAGTCGTAGGCGCCGCGCTTCAACGCCGTGACCGCCGTCTCGATATTGCCGTGGCCCGAGATCATCACCACCGGCAGGTCGGGGTCCAGCTCCTTGACCACCTCCAGCAGTTCCAGCCCGTCCAGACCACCGCCCTGCATCCAGATATCCAGGATCGCCAGCGACGGCTTCCTGGCTCGGATCGCGGCCAGGGCCTCATCGGAGTTGGCGGCGACGCGCACGGCGTGCCCCTCGTCCTCCAGCAGGCCGGACACCAGGTCGCGGATGTCGGCCTCGTCATCGACGACGAGAATGTCGGAACCGGTTGGTCGCATCTTGCCTCGCTATTCGGCGGCCAGGGTCTGGAGCCTGCGCTCCGCACCGTCGCCGCTTTTGCCGTGGGGTTTTAGGGGGAAGATCATGCACACGCGCGCGCCGCGAAGCGTTTCGGCGTCGGCCAGCTTCAACTCGCCGCCGTGGTCCTCGCAAATGCGTTTGACGATGGCCAGGCCCAGGCCGGTGCCCTTCTCGCGCGTGGTGACATAGGGTTCGGTCAGGCGGTCTCGGTCACGCGCCGGCAGGCCGACGCCGTCGTCCTCGACGACGAAGGTGGCGACGCCGTCCTCGACCGTCAGGGAGGCGATCACGCCCGCATTGTCCGACGCCGCCGCCTCTCCGGCCGTCAGACGACGCGCCGCGACGGACTCGCCGGCGTTCTTCAGGATGTTGATCAGCGCCTGCCCCACCATGCGGCCGTCGGCATGCAAGGTCGCCTTGGGCAGGGGTTCGGTGATGTCCACCACGATATCCGGAGCCGCCACCCGCTGGGCGAACACCGCCTCGCGCAACATTTCGGCCGGGTCTTCAGGGGCGAAGCGTGGCGCCGGCATCCGCGCGAAGGACGAGAACTCGTCCACCATCCGGCCGATGTCCCCGACCTGTCGAATGATGGTGTCGGTGCAGCGATCGAAAATCTCGACGTCCTCGCCGATCCGCGAACGATATTTGCGTTTCAGCCGCTCGGCCGACAGCTGGATCGGCGTCAGTGGGTTCTTGATCTCGTGGGCGATGCGGCGGGCCACATCACGCCAGGCCGCGTTGCGCTGCGCCGTCACCAGACGGGTGATGTCGTCGAAGGTCAGCACCATCTCGCCGCCCAGCCCGCCCTCGATACGGACCCGTAAACGGCTGGTATCCCCGCCGCGACTGACGTCGATGTCTTCCTCGATATGGGCCTCGGCGCGGCGCACCAGATCGCTGAGTTCGGGCGACAGGGCCGCCAGTTCGTGCCCCAGCACCTCGGCGTCTTCAATGTGCAGCAGTTGCAGGGCGCTTTCGTTGATTGCGGAAACCCGACCGCGCTTGTCCAGGCCGATGACGCCCGCGCTGACGCCGGACAGGACGGTCTCGATGAACCGGCTCCGGTCGTGGGCCTCGTCACTGGCCGCCTTCAGCGCCGCCTGCTGCGCCTGAAGATCGCCGGTCATGCGGTTGAAGGCATCCGACAGGGTGGCGATCTCGGCCGGAGCGCCGTCGCTGTCCACCCGCGCGGTGAAATCGCCGCCCGCCACCTGCCCCGCCGCCTTGACCAGCCGCCCGATGGGCGCGGAGATGCTGCTCGCAGCCGACATCCCCAGCCAAACCGCCCCCACCAGCACCAGCAGCGCCGTCTCCAGATAGCTGAGGATGAAGGCCGACTGGATCCGCGCACGGCTGTCCTGCGCCTCGCGATAGGCCTGGATCGACTGGATCGACGTATTCATCCGCGCCACCAGCCCGTCCTGCAGCGGACGCACCAGATAGAGATAGGCGTCGCCATAGGCCGGCAAGGCGATGATCGACCTTACGGCGTCCGGGTTCTGGGTGACAGTTTGCGGTGGTTGCCCCCCGTCGGCGGCGGCCGCCAGTTCATCGCGTGGCGGCGCGAGATATGGAGGCGCGCCCGGCTTTTCGGCGCGGGCCAGCACCTCGCCCTGGCTGTCCAGAATATAGATGGCGGGATAGCCGAAGATGTCGCCGACTTGGCCCAGGGCGTCGTTGAACTGGATGCGATCATTAAACAGGCTTCGAGCGCTGCCCAACTGATCCGAAATCGTCACAAGGTCGGCGTCCATAGCCGAGGACACGTCCTGAATGTAGGCGCGACCCACGATGGCGCCGTTTTCGACAGAAGCCTGTACGTTTTGGCTGAACCACTGGTCCACGCCGCGGTTGACCAGCACACCGAACACCAGGGCGATCAGCACCGACGGGATCAGCGCCACCATCGAGAACAGGGCGACGAACCGCAGGTGCAGGCGTGACCCTGCCTCTTCCTTGCTGCGGGCCAGCGTTAGGACACGCCGTCCCACAATGAAGGCCAAACCGGAAATCAGGACCAGATTGCCGGCCAACACGATCAGCGCGATCTGACTGCTTGATCCACGCGCCGCGCCCGAGGTCGCGCCGGGCGCTACAGCGACCAGCCAGATCGCCGCCGCCGTGATCGCGACGGCCAGGAAAAACGCCAACCCGAACCCGGTCCGCGCCCGCTCCGTATCGACCCACCCCCAGAACGACCCATCATCCGACGCGAGGTCGGGCGGAGAGGTCTTCGCTGAAGGCGTATCCGTCATGCCACAGCAGTCTCCAACACCTGTGGCGCATTTTCAACAGCAGACTTGCGCATTTGCGGCAAATCCGGCCGCCACAGGTCCTGCATGGCCGCTTCAACAGCCTGTGGCTCGTCCAGTCGGCAAATTCTTGCCTTGGCCTCACGTCGGTGTTGCGGATCGGCCGGCCAGGGCGCCTGTTCGATATACCAGCCCAGATGCTTGCGGAACATCTTCAGCCCCAGCGGCATGCCGTAGAATTCGACCGACGCCCGCAGGTGCTCGATCACGATGGCCAGCCGTTCGTCCGGCCCCGGCTCCTCCAGCGCCACGCCGTCGGTCAGCGCCCGCTCCAGATGCGCCGCCAGCCACGGCCGGCCATAGACGCCGCGCCCCAGCATCAAGCCGTCGGCGCCCGACCGCGCCAGCGCCTCGCGCGCCTCGTCGGCCGTGATGATGTCGCCGTTGACGATGACAGGAATGCCCACAGCCGCCTTGACCGCCCCGACCGCATCCCAATCCGCCCGGCCGGTATAGAACTGCTTGCGCGTACGGCCGTGCACCGTAACCGCCTTGACGCCGATATCCTCGGCGCGCTTGGCCAGTTCGGCGGCGTTCCTGCTGTCGTCGTCCCAGCCCAGCCGCATCTTGACCGTCACCGGCCGGCTCGTCGCCTGAACCGCCGCCTCCATGATCCGGCAGGCCAGATCGGGCGTCCGCATCAACGCAGAACCTGCAGCCGAGCCCGTGACCTCCTTAGCGGGACAGCCGAAGTTCAGATCCACGATGTCCGCCCCGGCCTTTTCGGCCATGCGCGCGCCCTCGCCCATCTGTTCGGGATCGCGCCCGACCAGCTGGATCACGGTCAGCGGCAGGCCCGCCCCCACGGCCGCACGCCGCACCACGTCGGGTCGCGCGCGCGCCAGCTCTTTTGCCGCCACCATCTCGGTCGCGACATAGACGGCGCCCAGTCGCGAGGCGAGCACGCGGAACGGCAGGTCCGTGATCCCGGTCATCGGCGCCATCAGCACCTGGCCGTGCACGGTCACGTCGCCGATCTGTAAGGTCTTGGCCATAGGCGTCTTTCGCAGCATCCCAGCCCCCTTCGTCAAGCATGACCACGGCCGATTGATGGTTTCGCCCCGTCGCGGCGCGCACTATCAAGGCCGCCATGACATTCTCGGGCATCATCGTCGCGGCTGGTTCCGGTTCGCGCGCCGGCGGCGACAAACAGTGGCGCACCTTGGGCGGCAAGCCCGTTTTGCGCTGGTCGGCCGAGGCTCTGCTGAACGCCGGCGCCGACGAACTGATCGTCGTGGTCGCTCCCGACGCCCTGGATCGCTTGGCGGACCTGCTGTCCGACCTGCCCCGATGGCGGGCCGTCGCAGGCGGAGACGTCCGCGCCGATTCGGTTCGCGCCGGTCTGGCGGCCCTGACCTGCGCGCTGGATCAGCCGGTGTTGATTCACGACGCCGCACGCCCCCTGCTGGACCGCGCCGTCATCGAGCGCCTGCTGTCCGCCCTCGAAACCGCCGACGGCGCCCTGCCCGTCCTGCCTGTCGCCGACAGCCTGCGCCGTGGCGAGGCCGAGGTGATGACCGATGTGGTGGAACGCGACGGCCTGTGGCGCGCCCAGACGCCCCAGGCCTTCCGCCGTCGCGTGATCGAGGCCGCCTACGCCGCCTGGACCGATGCCGACGCACCGGCCGACGAAGCCGTCGTCGTCCAGCGCAAAGGCGGCAAAGTCGCCCTGATCCAGGGCGACCCGCGCCTGATGAAACTGACCTATCCCGAGGATTTCGCCATGGCCGAGGCCCTGCTGCCCCGTCAGACCCGCATCGGCTCCGGCTACGATGTCCATCGCTGGGGGCCGGGCGGCTCGGTCTGGCTGTGCGGGATCGAGGTGCCTCACGATCAGACGCTGATCGGTCATTCCGACGCGGACGCCGGTCTTCACGCACTGACCGACGCCATCCTGGGCGCCATCGCGGCGGGCGACATCGGCGATCACTTCCCGCCCACCGATCCGAAATGGAAGGGCGCCTCGTCGGATCAGTTCCTGATCCACGCCGCCGAACTGGTCGCTCAGCGCGGCGGGCGCATCGTCAACGTCGACGTCACCCTGATTTGCGAGCGACCCAAGGTGAAGCCGCATCGCCAGGCCATGCGCGACCGCATCGCCGCCCTGCTGAACCTTCCGCTGGACGCCGTCAGCGTCAAGGCCACAACGACCGAGGGCCTGGGCTTCACCGGACGCGGCGAAGGCTTGGCCGCCCAGGCCGTGGCGACCGTCGAGCTGCCGGTGCCCTAACGCGCCGCCATCTCCATCTGCCGGACCAGCGAGCCGAACAGATTGACGTAATCATCCGCCCACGGACGAACCGTCGTCGGCGACAGGTTGCGCCAGCGCCCATCCTCGCTGAAACCCTCCAGCGACGCCTGGCTCTTGCCGATCAGCAAGGCTTCGGTCGACGCCTCGGCCATGTCCCCCTGACCTGACTGTTCGATATAGACCTGATGCAGATGCGGGACCTTCAGCGCCTGCGCCGCCGCCTCGGCCGGCAGGGTGATCTCCAGGTTCCGGTTCGACAGGTGCAGCACCATGACCCCATCCGGCGCCAGCAGTCGCAGATAGCCCCGGATCGCCTCGACCGTCAGCAGGTGCGTCGGCACGGCGTCGGACGAGAAGGCGTCGATGACCAGCAGGTCGTAGGATCCCGCCGGCTCACGATCCATGGTCAGCCGCGCATCCCCCATCACCGTCCGCACCGGCCCATCCGCGCACCCGTTGATGAAGCTGAACCATTCGGGATCGCGCGACAGCCGGTCCACCATCGGGTCGATCTCGAAGAAGGTCAGTTGGTCCTGCGCCCGCTTGTAGGCCGCCATGGCCCCCGATCCCTGGCCCACCACCCCGACCCGCGCCCCTTCCAGACGGCGCGCCTGCATCTGCAGCATCGCTTGGCCCAAGGGCGTGGAGGTCGCGTAATAGAGGGTCGGCTGACACAGGTTCTGCGCCCCTTGCGCCTGCGCCCCATGCAAGGTCGTGCCGTGCATCAGCACATGGACCGGCCCGCCCATCAGCGGATCGTCGATCTTGGCCACCCGCATTACGCCAAAGAAGCTGCGCTCCGACAACGCCCAGTCATAGCCCCGCGCGAGGTGGTAACCGGACCAGACGATCGAGGCCAGAACCACGGTGAACAGCACCGCCCGGTCCCGCACCAGAAAGGCGAACAGGGTCGCGATCCCCAGAACGCCCTGCGCGATTCGCACCAGCTGAGCATCGGGCACGGCCGCGCGCACGTCGGGCGCATACCGCACCGCCTCCATCGACAGCGGCCCCAGGAAGGCGATGACCACGCCCCCGACGCAGCAGATGATCTCCCACGGCCGGATCTCGCGCCGGCTCCAGGGCCGAAGCAGCCCCGCCGCGACCAGAACCAGCGGATACTCCCACACCATGTTGAACACGGCCGGCGCGACCAGGCCGTTGAAGACCCCGCCGACAACCCCGCCCAACGACAGCAGCAGATAGAATTCCGTCAGCCGATCCGGCGCCGGCCGCCGTGCCGCCAACCGCTGGTGACACATCAAGGCCGTGAAGAAGAAGGCCGCCAGATTGACCGTGAAGACAAGCAACCACTCGCCCGTTCGAAACGCGATCAGGGCCGCACACGCCGCCACCGCCGCCGCCTGCAACGCCAAGCCCAGGACCGGCGGAATGGCCGGTAGTGTCTGGAAGGCGATCACGAAGGTCAGCAGATACAGCGCCAGTGGTATGACCCACAGGAAGGGCGCCGAGGCCACGTCCGTGGTCAGATGCGCCGTGACCCCCAGCATCAGGCTGGACGGCGCGGCGGCCAGCAGGACCAGCATCCCCTTCTCGCGCCAGGCGATGGGCGGGCTGACCGTCAGCGGCGCCGGATCGGCGGTCCCGACCTCGCGCCGCCGCCACACCTGCACCCCGAGTATCACCACCATCAGCACGAACAAGCCATAGCCGAGGCTCCAGCCGATCCGCTGGTCCGACAGACTGGCCAGCGGCTCGATCAGCACCGGATAGGCCAGGAGCGCCAGGAAACTGCCCAGGTTGGACGCGGCATAAAGCACATAGGGGTTCTTGCCGTCGGCATGGCCCGCACGCACTCGCGCATACCAGGCCTGCAGCAAGGGCGCGGTCGCCGACAGCACCGCGAACGGCGCGCCGACCGACAGAGTCAGGGTCGCCAGCAGCCATAGGGTCGGCTGCGACGGATCGGGATCGCCCAGCAGGCCGCTGATCTGCAACGGCAGGAAAAGCGCCGCCAGGATCAACAGCCCCAGATGCACCCCCACCTGCACCCGCATCGTCGGGATGCGCTGCAACAGGTGGGCATAGGCGTAGCCCGCCAGAAGCGCGGTCTGGAAGAAGACCATCGAGGCGTTCCACACCGACGGCGATCCGCCCAGCGTCGGCAGCACCAGCTTCGTCACCATCGGCTGGACGACGAAGACCAGACAGGCCGAGGTGAAGATGGCGACGGCGAACAGGATCGGCTGGGTGCGATCCCATGTCTTGGCGGCAGGGGGCAGCGGATCGACAGCCTCGGTCATGGCTCTGGTTAGAGCGGGACTCGCAGCCTATGAAAAGGCCATGTTTGCCCAAGACATCCAGCGCAAGGCGCAACAGATCGTCGCAACCGCGACCGAACGCGGCCTGATGCTGGCCACGGCCGAAAGCTGCACCGGCGGCCTGGTCGCGGCGGCCCTGACAGAAATTCCCGGCTCATCTTCCGCGCTGGACAGGGGCTTCGTCACCTATAGCAACGACGCCAAGATGCAGATGCTGGACGTGCCGGAGGCGACCCTGGCCGCTCACGGCGCGGTGTCGGAGGCGACCGCCCGCGCCATGGCCTTGGGCGCCGTCGCCCGGTCGCGCGCCGACGTCTCGGTCTCGGTCACCGGCGTCGCCGGTCCCGGCGGCGGGTCGGACGAGAAACAGGTCGGCCTGGTGCATTTCGCGGCATGTGGTCCCGCCGGTTTGATCCACCGCGAGGAGCGATTCGGCGATATCGGCCGCGACGCCGTCCGCCTGGCCAGCGTCCGCGTCGCTCTGGACATGCTGGCGGACCGGTTGGCGTGAGCGATTCCGTCGTCGTCGACGCAAAGGGCCACCGCTGCCCTGTACCCAGTCTCAGGTTGATGAAGGCGATGACCGGCGCACCGCCCGGCTCGCGCTTCGTCCTGCTGGCCACCGACCCGATGGCGCGGATCGATGTGCCCTTCCTGATGTCTCAGAAGAACGGCCGGATGATCGGGGTCGAAGAAGCGGACGGCCTGCTGCGTCTTACGGTCGAGACCGGCGAATCGCGCGACGCTCCGACAGATTGACCACGCTGGCCGGTTCCTGGTCGGCCACAGCCCGAGCCCTGGCCGCCAGTTCCATCTCGGTCGCGAAGGCGCCGCCGTAGAAGATGGCGTTGACGTTCCACGACAGCCAGATCAGCAGCACCACCACGGCGCCGACCGACCCATAGGTGGCCCCCAACGGCGCGATCTGCTCGACATAGATGGCGCACAGCCACGACGACACGACCGACATCAGTGTCGCCACCAGGCCGCCCGCCGTCGCCGGCAGCCAGGCCACCGGCGTCCGGTGGCTCATGGCGTAGCGATAGAGCAGCGTCAGCCCGATCACGAGCCCGACGGCAGGCAGGAAGGCGTCCAGCGGCGCAATCCCGCTGCGCATCGGCGATCCCGCGGCCGCTGACGCATGAGCCAGGATCCGCACCGTCACGACCGCGCCGGACACCACGGTGAACAGGGCGAAGGCGAAGATGGCGACGAAGAAGGCCAGCAGGTTGAACTTGAAGAACCCATGCGGCTCGGTCTCGTCATGGATCAGGTTCAGTCCCGCCAACAAAGCCTTGAATCCCCTGTGCGCCGCATAGGCGCCGACGAACAGCGCAAAGGCGCTCTGGGCCGACACAGTCCGCGCCGAGGCGTTGCTGAGCCGCGTGATCTCGCCCTGGAAGATGTTCTGCGCGGCCTTGGGCAGCAGGTCCGACAGGGCGGCCGCCTGGGCGCTGACCTCGCTGATCGACAAGCCCAGCTTGTAGAAGCCGATCAGGATGGCGATGGCCGGAAACACCGCAAGCAGGGCGAAGAACGACACACCGCCCGTATAGAGCATGACGTCGCGTCCCCAGCTGCGGGCGAAGGCCCGCACGGCCAGTCCGCCCCAGAATCCGGGCGCCTTCAGGACCGATCGTGTCAGCTGTTCGCTCAAGCCGGTCCCCACAACCGTTGCAACAAGCGGCGGAACCTAGCGGATTTCGTCGGTCGCGAAAGTCTCATCCGCGTGAGGACGGACTTTCTCGTGGACGCCTTGGTTCCGCCCGCCGTGACATTGCATCCTTAACACCCTCGTCGCTATGGTCTGCGCGTCTCCGGCTGGCTATGAGCGCGGCGACTTACGGAGACGACCGGCTTGGCTTTCGACGCGCGTGTATTGATCCTGGCGGCTGACGACGGCCGGATCGGGCCGCTCGCTGCGGGGCTGGACGCGCTGGGCTGGCGCACCGTCACGGCCCGCGACCTCGTCTCGGCCGAGATGACGCTTCAGGACTTTCCGCTGGAAGCCGCCGTCATCGACATCGCTGCCTTCGGCCTGGACGTGGCGATGCGCCTGCGCGCGGCGGCCGAGCCGCGCCGCCTGCCCATTATGGTCATCGGCGCCCGCCCCGATTCGATCAAGGGCGCGGACCTGACCATGTCCGCCCCGCCCCATCCGGCACAGGCCGCCCTGCGGCTGGAGCAATTGGGTCGCGCCGCCATCGCCGAGGAAGAGTTTCACCTTCGGGTGACCACCTTTGCAAAGCAGGACATAAAGCTGGATGTCCGTTTCGATGATGATGGGCCGCTGCGGGTTCTGGCCGCAGGCGTCGCGGATCGCCGCTTCCTGGCCCTGTCCAACGCCCTAACCGCTGCGGGCGTCGAGGTCGTCGCCGCCCCCACCCCCTACACCGCCTTCGACTATCTGCATGAAAGCCCGTTCGACGCCGCCGTGCTGTGGGGCGCCGAGGATCATGCCCCGGCCCTGTCCATCGCGGCAGGCATGAAGCGCAACACCCGCCTCTATCACATTCCGCTGATGCTCTATCTGCGCGGCAAGAACGAGATCAGCCTTTCCGAGCTGTTCAACCGCGGCTTCGCCGACGTCGCCTCGGCCGAGACGCCGGAGGGCGAGACGGCCGAACGCATCCTGGCCCTGGCCGGCGCCCACCGCACCCATTTGGGCATCCGCAAGACCCTGGATTCGGTGCGCAGCCTTGAGCTGATGGACCCCGCGACGGGTCTGTTCACGCCCGAATTGTTCGCCAGCCATCTGGGCCGCGTCGCCGAGGCGTCGCGCGCGCGCAAGCGCCCGCTGTCCGTTTGCGTGCTGCGCGTTCGCGAAACCGAATCCGTCACCTGGGCGCGTCAGGGCGGCTGGCTGGACCGCGCCATGCCCCAGATCGGAGCCATGGTCTCGCGTCTGGTCCGCGTCGAGGACACGCCCGCCCGCCTGGCCAAGGAAGTCTTCGCCCTGGCCCTGCCCGCCACCCACGCCGAGCCGGCGCGTCTGGCGGCCGAACGGATCGCCGCCGTCATCGGCTGCACCGCCTTCGACGCCGGCCCCGACCGCTCGCCCTTCGTCGCCGAGTTCGATGTGGGCGCCGCCGAGATGCAGCCGAACGAAAGCGCCGCCGCCCTGCTGGAACGCGCCTCCGCCGACCTGTTCGAAAAGACGCGCTGAGGGCTTACGCCCCCGCCACCCGCGCCAGGTCGGCGGTGATCCGCTCCGCCACCTTCAGCCGCTCCTCCGCCGTCGGCCAGTCGCCCGTCACCACGATCTTCTGATCCGGCCGGATCTTCCAGAACGCCTGGTTCTTCTGGATCAGGCCCACCAGACCCATCGGGTTCGGGAAGCTGTTGTCACGCAGGGTCAGCACCGCGCCGCGCGGCCCGATGTCGATCTTCTCGATACAGGCCCGGCGGCAGTTGGACTTGATGCCGACGATCTTCAGAAGTTGCTGCGCCTCGTCCGGCAGCGGCCCGAACCGGTCGATCAGTTCGGCGGCCAGGGCTTCGCGATCCTCGGCCTGTTCGGCGTCGGACAGGCGGCGATACAGGCTGAGACGGACATTCAGGTCCGGCACATATTCCTCTGGAATAAGGACGGAAGCGCCGACGTTGATCGACGGCGACCAGCCGCGATCCACATTGGCCCCCTCGCCCTTCTCGCGCAGTTCCGCGACCGCGTCCTCCAGCATCTGCTGGTACAGTTCGACGCCGACCTCGCGGATATGGCCCGACTGTTCGTCGCCCAACAGATTGCCGCCGCCGCGCTGGTCCAGGTCGTGGCTGGCCAGCTGGAAGCCGGCGCCCAGATTGTCCAGCGACTGCAGCACCTGCAACCGCCGCTCGGCCGACAGGGTCATCGGCTTGACCGCATCCGTGGTCAAATAGGCGAAGGCCCGCGCCTTGGACCGGCCGACCCGGCCCCGGATCTGATACAGCTGCGCCAGGCCGAACATGTCGGCGCGGTGCACGACCAGCGTATTGGCCGTCGGGATATCCAGCCCGCTCTCGACGATGGTGGTCGAGACCAGCACGTCGTATTCCCCGTCGTAGAAGGCGCTCATCACCTCCTCCAACTGGGTCGGCGCCATCTGGCCGTGACCGACGACGAACTTCACCTCGGGCACCTGCTCGCGCAGGAATTTCTCGATGGCTGGCAGGTCCTTCAGCCGCGGCGCGACATAATAGGCCTGGCCCCCGCGATATTTCTCGCGCAGCAGGGCCTCGCGCACCAGCACCGGATCCCACGGCGTCACATAGGTCCGCACCGCCAGGCGATCGACCGGCGGGGTGGCGATGATCGACATCTCGCGAATGCCCGACAGCGCCATCTGCAGGGTGCGCGGGATCGGGGTGGCGGTCAGAGTCAGCAGATGAACGTCGGCGCGCAGCGACTTCAGCTTCTCCTTGTGCTTGACGCCGAAGTGCTGCTCCTCGTCGACGATGACCAGGCCCAGGTCGCGGAAGCCGACCTGTTCGCTCAGCACCGCATGGGTGCCAACGACGATCTCGACCGAGCCGTCCTTCAGCCCCGCCCGCGTTTCCGCCGCCTCCTTGCCCCCCACCATCCGCGACAGCTGGCGCACCTTGACCGGCCAGCCGGCGAACCGTTCGGTGAAGGTCTTGTAGTGCTGACGCGCCAGCAGGGTGGTCGGCGCTACAATGGCCACCTGCTGCCCCGTCATGGCCACGACGAAGGCGGCCCGCAGCGCCACCTCGGTCTTGCCGAAGCCGACGTCGCCGCAGATCAGGCGATCCATCGGCGTGCCCTTGCCCAAATCCTCCAGCACGTCGCCGATGGCGTTCAGCTGGTCATCCGTCTCCTCGTAGGGGAAGCGGGCGCAGAACTCGGCGAACAGGCCCGGCGGCGGCACGACCGCATCGGTCTCGCGCAGCGCCCGCTTGGCGGCAAGCGCGATCAGCCCCTCGGCCATGGCGCGCAGACGTTCCTTGGCCTTTGACTTGCGCGCCTGCCAGCCGGCGCCGCCCAGCCGGTCCAGCTGCGCGCCTTCTGAATCCGAGCCGTATCGGGTCAGAAGATCAATATTTTCAACCGGCAGATAGAGTTTGCTCTCACCGGCGTACACCAGCTCCAGGCAGTCGTGCGGCGCCTGCTGGATATCCAGCGTCTTCAGACCTTCGTAGCGCCCGATACCGTGATCCAGGTGGACCACCAGGTCCCCGGTCGTCAGGGCCGAAGCCTCGGCCAGGAAGTTCGACGCCCGCCGTTTCTTGCGCGGCCGCGCCAGACGGTCGCCCAGGATGTCGGTCTCGGAGATGACCGCGACCTCGTCCGTCGCAAACCCATGCTCCACCGGCAGGACGCCGCGCAGATACAGGTCCTTCGGCGCGGTCTGGACGTCGGCCCAGTCGCGCACGGCGACGATATGATCCAGGCCGTGGTCGGCCAGCATGGTCGCCAGACGCTCCGACGAGCCCTCGGTCCACGAGGCGAACAGCACCCGCTTGCCGGCGGACTTCAGCGTCGCAGCATGGGCCGCCACCGCCTCGAACAGGTTGACGCTGTCCTGCGCCCGCTCGGCCGCAAAGGTCCGGCCCAGCCGGCCGCCCGCATCTTCTCCACCGCCGGAAAACGGCGTGAACCGTCGCACCGCCCGACCCGCCAGCGCCTGGTTCCAGTCGCCGGCGTCCAGATACAGTGATCGCGGCGGCAGCGCGCGATTGGCCGCCGCATTCCCCTTGGTCTTGGCGGCTTCGGCCCGGCCCTCATAGGCGTCGGCGATCAGGTCCCACCGTTCAGCCCGCGCGCTCTCGGCCTGATTGTCGAGGAAGATCAGCGCCCGATCCGGCAGATAGTCGAACAGACTATCCAGCGTCTCGTAGAACAGCGGCAGCCACTGCTCCATGCCCTGACGCCGCGCGCCCTCGCTGATGGTCGCATACAGCGGGTCGTCGCCCGGCGCGCCGAACAGGTTCAGATAACCGGTGCGGAACCGCGAGATGGCCGCCGCATCCAGCAAGGCCTCCGACACGGGCGCCAGCGACACCGCCGTCATCTGGCCCGTCGATCTCTGGGTCTCCGGGTCGAAGGTGCGGATCGATTCCAGCTCGGACCCGAACATGTCCAGCCGCACCGGCTCCTCGAAGCCTGGCGGGTACACATCGACCACCCCGCCCCGCACCGCGAACTCGCCGCGCTCCGACACGGTCGAGGCCCGGACATAGCCGTTGGCGGCGAAATATCGCTCCAGCGCCTGGATATCGAGATCGCGCCCGACCTTGGTCTCGAACCCGGCCTGGGTCGTCACCGACTTGGGCGGGGTGCGTTGCATGGCCGCCGACACCGTCGTCACCACCAGGACCGGGGCGTCGTCGGGCTTGCGCAGGGCCAGACGGGTCAGGGTCGCCATCCGCTGGGCCGCGATGCCCGCCGTGGGGCTCAGCCGGTCATAGGGCAGACAGTCCCAGGCCGGATATTCCAGGATCTCAATCTCTTGAGAAAAGAATCGGAACGCCTGAACGAAACCGCCCGACCGCTGATAGTCGCGCGCCACGAACACGCCGACGCCGCCATCCTTCGCGATCCGCTCGGCGACAACCAGGGCGTCCAGCCCCTCCGGCGCCCCGCCCAGATCGGCGTCGGTCCGGTGCTGCACAGTGACCTGTTGATCCATCAACCGATGCCCTTGCCGACCTCTGTGGCCACATGCTCGCGCATGAAGGCGCGAACCTTGGCCATCACGGGCGTCTCGAACTCGGGCGGGGTGGGGTCACGCTCGATGATCCAGCCGTAGAGCCACTGGTCTTCCTCGTCGATCAGCAGTTCCAGTTGGTCCAGTTCGGCGTCGGTCAGGGTCGGCGCCACCTGATCCGAAAACGGGCCCAGCACCATGTCGGCCTCGCGGAAACCGCGCCGCCAGGACCGGAACTGGATACGGCCCAGCCGCTGCTTGCGCTCCAGGGCCGTTTGGTCGCCACTGTCGTCTTGGGGGATTTCGGTCACAAGCAATCCTGGCCCGGCAAGGTTGAAGGACGTTCAAGCCGCGATCCACCGCGTGGCGAACCTTAGCGTCCTAAAATGGAAGAAGCGCAGATAGCGCTCCTTCGCCCACTTCGCCACCCGTCATGGTCACGCTATGTTCCCGGCGATGCGTCCGCAGATTCTCTTTCCCCTGTTTGCCGAGGTCTCCAGCCTGAAGGGGGTGGGCCCCCGTGTCCTGCCCCTGGTGCAGAAGGTCGCGGGTCCGCTGGTGCGCGACCTGGCCTTCCTCTGCCCCTCCGGCGTCATCGTCCGCCGGCCGATGGAGGCGGCGACCGCCGTGGACGGCGAGGTCGGGATCTTCGAGATCGTCATCGACCGCCTGTTCGTCCCTAGCCGCCCCGGCGCCCCGCTGAAGGTCCGCGCCAGCGACACGACCGGATTCGTTCACCTGGTCTGGTTCGGCGGCTCGCCCCAGCGTATCGACCGGTTGCTGCCGCGCGGCGAGACCCGGCTGGTCTCGGGCAAGGTCGAACGCTTCAACGGCGAGGTCCAGATCGTCCACCCGGACATCGTCACCCTGGACAAGGCCGCCGACATCCCGGCTTCCGAACCCGTCTATCCGGCGACCCAAGGCCTGACCTCGCGCCAGCTGCGCAAACTGGTCCAGGCCGCCCTGCCCGCCGCCCCCGACCTGCCGGAATGGCAGGACCCCGCCTGGCTGAAGAAGCAGAACTGGCTGGGCTGGCGCGCCGCCCTCGACGCCCTGCACGCCCCGGCGGGCGAGTTGGACCTGACGCCCGACGCCCCGGCCCGCCAGCGCCTGGCCTATGACGAATTCCTGGCCCACCAGCTGGCCCTGGCCCGCCGTCGCCGCGCCCGCGAGATCAAGCCCTCGCCCGTCATCGCCCCCGGCGCCGCCTCCGACCACCTGCTCCAGGCCCTGCCCTTCACCTTGACCAACGCCCAGGCCCAGGCCGTCGCCGAAATCCGTCGCGACCTGGCCTCGGGCAAACAGATGGGGCGGCTGCTTCAGGGCGACGTCGGCTCGGGCAAGACCGCCGTCGCCGCCCTGGCCCTGGCCGACGCGGCCTCCAGCGGCTTCCAGTCCGCCCTGATGGCCCCGACCGAGATCCTGGCCCGCCAGCACTACGAAAAGCTCGGCCCCCTGCTAGAGGCGGCCGGCGTCGCCTCCGTCCTGCTGACCGGCCGCGACACCAATGGCCAGAGGCGCGAGAAACTGGCCGCCCTGGCCTCCGGTCAAGCCCAGGTCGCCATCGGCACCCACGCCCTGTTCCAGGACGCCGTCCGCTTCGACCGCCTGGCCCTGGCCGTCATCGACGAGCAGCACCGTTTCGGCGTCAGCGAGCGCCAGCGGCTTCAGGCCAAGGGCGATCCCCGCATCGGCGCCGTCCACCTGCTGACCATGTCGGCCACCCCCATCCCCCGCACCCTGGAACTGACCCAGTATGGCGAGCTGGAGGTCAGCCGCCTGATGGAGAAACCGCCGGGCCGCACCCCCGTCACCACCGCCGTCGTTCCCCTCGCGCGGATCGGCGAGGTCGCCGCCCGGTTGAAGACGGCCCTCGACGCCGGCGCCCAGGCCTATTGGATCTGCCCCCTCGTCGCCGAATCCGAAGCCATCGACCTGGCCGCCGCCGTGGACCGCGCCGACGACCTACGCCGCCTGCTGGGCGTCGAGGTCGGCCTGGCCCACGGCCAGATGCCGGGCGCCGAGCGCGAGGCCGTCATGGCCGACTTTGCCGACGGCCGCATTCCCCTGCTGGTCGCCACCACCGTGGTCGAGGTCGGGGTCGATGTGCCCAACGCCTCCATCATGGTCATCGAACACGCCGACCGCTTCGGCCTAGCCCAGCTGCACCAGCTGCGCGGCCGCGTCGGCCGGGGTTCGAAGGCCAGCTCCTGCATCCTGCTGTACGGCGGCCAGGACGGCACCCTCGGAGAAACGGCCAAGGAACGCCTCGAAACCCTGCGCCGCACCGAGGACGGCTTCGTCATCGCCGAAGAAGACTTCCGCCTGCGCGGCGGCGGCGACCCCCTGGGCCTGAAACAGAGCGGCTTCCCCGCCTACCGCTTCGCCGACCCGATCCGCCACCGCGCCCTGATGCTGGCCGCCGCCGACGACGCCCGCCTGATCCTGAACCGCGACCCCGACCTGACGTCAGAGCGCGGCCAGGCGGTTCAGGTGCTGGAGGAGCTGTTCGACTGGAAGGGCCACAAGTCGGGAGCGGATTGAAAGGGCCGCCTCGCTCACGTCCTAGGCCCTAAGCTCGTCATCCTTCGTCCTTCATCCTAGGCCTTGTGCCTAGGATCCAAAGACTCGAGCGGCTAGAACGGCCCGGATGTTGCGCCTGTCAGAACTCAAGCTGCCCCTCGACCACCCGCCGGAGGCCTTGCCCGCCGCGATCGCCGCCAGCCTGGGCGTGCCGCCGCACGATCTTACATCTTGGTCGATATGGAAGCGGGCGCACGATGCCCGCAGGAAATCCGCGATTCTGAAAGTCTACATCCTCGACGTCGAGGTGAGGGATGAAGCGGCGGTGCTGGCCCGCTTTGCGGACGACGTGCACGTGGCGCCAACGCCAGACGTCGCCTATCGCCCGGTCGCTGTTGCGCCCAAGACCGAGCACCTTCGGCCGGTCGTGATCGGGGCCGGGCCGTGCGGCTTGTTCGCCGGGCTGATCCTGGCCGAGATGGGGTTCAAGCCGATCATCCTCGACCGCGGCAAGGTGGTCCGTGAGAGGACCAAGGACACCTGGGAGCTGTGGCGCAAAGGCAAGCTGCACCCGGAATCCAACGTCCAGTATGGCGAGGGCGGGGCCGGCACGTTTTCCGACGGCAAGCTCTACAGCCAGATCAAGGATCCGCGCTTCCTGGCCCGCAAGGTGCTGAACGAGTTCGTCGCGGCCGGCGCGCCGGAGGAGATCCTGACCGAGGCCCACCCGCACATCGGCACCTTCCGTCTGGTGACCATGGTCGAGGCCATGCGCGAAAAGATCGAAAAGCTGGGCGGCGAGTACCGCTTCGAGCACCGGGTCACGGACATCGATCTGGATAAGGGCGCCATCCGGGGCGTGCGCCTGCACACCGGCGAGACGCTGGAGGCCGACCATGTGGTCTTCGCCATCGGCCATTCGTCGCGTGACACCTTCCAGACTCTCTACGACCGTGGCGTCCATATCGAGGCCAAGCCGTTCTCGATCGGTTTCCGCATCGAGCATCCGCAGTCGTGGATCGATCGGGCGATGTTCGGTCCTTGCGCTGGCCACCCCGATCTGGGCGCGGCGGCCTATACGCTCTCGCACCATTGCAGCAACGGTCGCACCGTCTACAGCTTCTGCATGTGCCCGGGCGGCACCGTGGTCGCGGCCACCAGCGAATCCGGTCGCGTCGTGACCAACGGCATGAGCCAATATTCGCGCAACGAGCGGAACGCCAACTCCGGCTTCGTGGTCGGCATCTCGCCGGAGGATTACGGGAGCGACCACCCGCTGGCGGGCATCGAACTGCAACGGGATCTGGAGACCCGCGCCTATGCGGCCGGCGGCGGCGACTATTTCGCGCCCGGCCAACTGGTCGGCGACTTCCTGGCGGGCCGCGCCTCGACCGCGCTGGGCGAGGTCGTCCCCAGCTACAAACCGGGCGTGCGCCCAACCGACCTGGCGCCGCTGATGCCCGACTATGTGATCGCCGCCATGCGCGAGGCCCTGCCCGTCTTCGGCCGCAAGATCGCCCGTTACGACGACGCCCAGGCGGTTCTGACGGGCGTCGAAACCCGCAGTTCATCCCCGATCCGAATGACCCGCGGCGCCGACTTTCAGAGCCTGAACGTGCGCGGCCTGTTCCCTGCCGGCGAAGGCGCCGGCTATGCTGGCGGCATCCTGTCGGCCGCCGTTGACGGCATCAAGGTGGCCGAAGCCGTCGCCCGGTCGATGGTTGAGAAGGTCGCGGCGTAGGCAAAAGGTGGCGCGTCGGCCACGCTGTCTGCCTGCGCTTCCCACTCCGCCAAACCTGCCAGCCTCAACCGATCATCCGGCTCCAGCCGTCGAACCCGACCTCGACGTTGGCGGGAACAATCACCGACAGTGCATTGTAATCCATGTCTATATGCAGGTTCGTCAGCACCGCCCGTTCCACATCCGCGGCGGCGATCCATTCCAGCGCCCGGTCCAGATGCGCATGGGTCGGATGCGGCGCATAACGCAGGGCGTCCACGATCCAGATCTTGCACCCGGCCACAGCCGCCAGCGCCGCCTCGTCCAGATCGGATACGTCGCTGGAATAGGCCATGTCGCCCAGCCGATACCCCACCGACCGGATCGGCCCGTGCGCCTGGTCGAAGGTCGTGACCGGGATCGCCCCGCCCGCCCCCTCGACCGACCAAGCCGTCCCGTGCGGCGGAATGACCTGGGCGTCCAGCAGCGGCGGATAGCCGAACTTGCTCTCGAAGATATAGTCGAACCGGTGCGACAGGGACGTCAGGGTCGCCTCATCCATCCAGGCCGGGATCCGCTTGCGCGCCCGCGAGGCGAAGGTGCGCAGGTCGTCGATCCCGTGGGTCTGGTCGGCATGATCGTGGGTGTAGAGGACCGCATCCACATGCTTCGTCCCGCTGGCCAGCATCTGTTCGCGCAGGTCCGGCGAGGTGTCGATCAGGACGTTGGTCACACCCTCCGGCCCGGTTTTCCTCGCCAGCATCGAACAGCGCGTCCGCCGGTTCTTCGGTTCGGCCGGGTCGCAGACGCCCCAGTCTCCGTCGCCGCGCGGCACCCCGCCCGAGGATCCGCTGCCCAGGATGACGACTTCGAAGCTCATGCAGGTCTCGGTATCCGGTCAAAGAGGCCGAAGAAGGCCTCGGTCGTTCTCTGGTCCGCCTCCTCGGCGCTCCAGCCCCGGATCTCGGCCAGCTTGTCCAGCACATGGCCGATATAGGCCGGCTCGTTGCGCCGCCCCCGATGCGGGATGGGCGCCAGATAGGGGCAGTCGGTCTCGACGATTATACGCTCGGCCGGCATGTCCCGGATCACCGCCCGCACATCCTCGGCCGCCTTGAAGGTGGCGATGCCCGAGACCGAGAACCAGGCCCCCAGTTCCGCTGCGATTCCGGCCAGTTCCGCCCCGCTGGTGTAGCAGTGCATCAACATCTTGACCGGCCCGGCGGCGTGCTCCTCCTTCAGGATCGCCCCCATGACCTCATCCGCCTCGCGGGTATGGATCACCAGCGGCAGACCCGTCTCCCGCGCCGCCGCCACATGCTGGCGGAACACCGCCGCCTGGATCTCGCGCGGGCTGAAGTCATAGTGGAAGTCCAGGCCGCACTCCCCGATCCCCACCACCTTGGGCCGCTGCGACAGGTCGATCAGGGTCGCCGCCGTCAGGTCCGCCGCATCCTTGGCCTCGTGCGGGTGGACCCCGACCGTGCACCAGATGTCGTCATTGGCCATCGCGATCCCATGGGTCGCCTCAAAGGTCGTCAGCTTGTCCGAGATCTCGACCATCAGACCGACCCCCGCCTCGCGCGCCCGGGCGATCACCGCGTCCCGGTCCTCGTCGAACTGGGGCGCGTGCAGGTTCACATGGCTGTCGATCAGCATCAGCCCATCCGCGCCTGCTGGGCCTGAACCCGTTTCAAATCCGCCAGTGCGCCGGCCAGGACATCGGCCTTGTCCAGGTTCAGGCCCGCCGCCCGCTCCGGCAGGGGCTGCAGCCGCTCCCACAGCTCGGCCCAGCGGTTTCCTGCGCCGGACGGACTGCTCAAGGCCCGCATCCGCACCGCCGCGATCAGCCGGTCCATCAGGGTCTCGAACCGCTCCTGGCCTTCGGCGCCGCGGAACTTGTCGGCAATCGCCAGGGCCTCGGCCCGGTCCACATCGCCCTCGACCCAGCGCCGCGCCAACTGATCCATCTCGAAGGTCGCCCCCGACGCAAGGGCCAGGGCCGCGCCCGGCGATCCCCCCGCCATGATCGCCGCATGTTCGGCATCCTCTGGCTCGGCCCCCGTGCGGTTGCGCACCAGGGTCTCCAGCCGATCCGGCGTCCAGATGGGGAAGCTCAGCCGCCGGCACCGCGACCGGATCGTGGCCAGCAGCCGCCCCGGGGCGTGGGTGACCAGGAACAGCACGCCCCGTTCCGGCGGCTCCTCAAGAACCTTCAGCAAGGCGTTGGCCGCATTGATGTTCAGGTCGTCGGCCGCGTCGATGATCGCCACCCGGTGCTGGGCCTGGGACGGGCTCTTGGAAAAGAACTCCGGCAGGTCGCGCGACTGATCAACCGAGATCGACTTCTTGGTCTTGCCGCCCTCGACCAGCCGCTCCAGCACCAGCAGGTCCGGGTGCGACTGCGCCGAGATCAGCCGGCTGACCAGATCGTCGCGCCCGGTGCCCAGCGGCCCGCGCGCCGGATCGGCCGCCGCCCCCAGCAGCCGCCGCGCCGCGCGATAAGCGAAGGTCGCCTTGCCCGTCCCCTCGACCCCGCACAACAGCCAGGCATGGTGCAGCCGCCCCCGCTCCCAGGCGTCCAGAAACGCCATCTCCGCCGCAGCATCAGGGACCAGATCGAACCGGTCGCGGGGATGGTCCTCGCTCACAGCAGCCGGTCCTGAACCGCCTGCCAAACCCGCGCCTCGACCTCGTCCAGCGATCCCACAGCATCGATCAGCACGCACCGCTGCGGATTGGCCTCGACGATGCGCAGGAAGCCCTCGCGCAGTCGCTGGTGGAACTCTAGCCCCTTGGACTCAAACCGCGTCTCGAACAGGCCGCGCCCGAAAGCCCGTTCCAGCCCCACCTCGACCGGCAGATCGAACACCAGGGTCAGGTCCGGCTGGTCGTCCCCGACCACGCCCGCGTCGATCTGTTCGATAAAGCTCTGGGCCACGCCCCCGCCCGCGCCCTGATAGGCCCGACTGCTGTCGGCGAACCGGTCGCACACCACCCAGTCGCCGGCCGCCAGCGCCGGGCGGATGGTCCGCTCCAGATGGTCCGAGCGCGAGGCGTACATCAACAGGGTCTCGGTCATGGCCGACCAGGGCTCGGCGTCATTGGCCACGACCAGGTTGCGGATCACCTCCGCCCCCTTCGATCCGCCCGGCTCGCGGGTCCGCACCACCTTGCGCTCGCCCAGCACGGGCTCCAGCCGCGCGACCAGCCGCCCGACCTGGGTCGACTTGCCGGCGCCCTCGCCGCCTTCGAAGCTTATGAATTGTCCACGGGTCACGCGCCTTCATGGCGCGCGGGCGCTGTCCGGCGCAAGCCCGTGCGCGCGATCAGTTGCCGGATATCAACAGGGCGCCCGCGTAACCCCGCGCCACGACCGACTGTCGGGCGGCTTCGGCCGCATTGGCGCTGTCCCACGGCCCCACCACGACGTTGAACCGTCCGCCATTCAGATCCGCCCGCACCCAGCCGCTCAGGCTGTCGGCGATTCGTCGGGCCTCGCCCTGATCCGAGAAGGTCCCCGCCTGCACCCAATAGATCGAGACCTCCTCCACTGCGGGCGCGGCCGGCGCGGCGGCGACCGACACGGGCCTGGTCACGGGCGCGCTCACCGGCGCCGATATGCGAGGCGTCGGCGCCGACGCCCTCAACAGCGTGCCCCCGCCCTGCTGCGGCGCCCGGCCCAGATAACGCACCCGCACCCGCCCCACGCCCTGCGACAGCATCCCCAGCTCATTCGCCGCCTCGCGCGACAGGTCGATGATCCGGCTGTCCACAAACGGCCCCCGGTCGTTGATCCGCACCACCAGCCGTCGCCCGTTGTCCAGGTTCGTCACCTCGACCAGGCCCGGCAGAGGCAGGGTCTTGTGCGCCGCCGTCAGGGCATGCATGTCGAACCGCTCGCCGGTCGAGGTCGGCCGCCCGTTGAAGGCGTCGCCGTACCAGGACGCCATCCCGACCTCTTCGTAATCCGGCTGTTCCTTGGGCGTGTACCAGCGCCCGCGCACCTGATACGGCCGCATCGTCCCCGACACGATCGGCGCCGGATCCTTGACCACAGGCAGGCGCGTCTCGCCGCGCGTCCCGCCCAAGCTTGCCCCGCCCGCCGTCGAACAGGCGGCCAGCAGCGAGAACAGCCCCAGGATCAGGGCGCCGCGCACCCATTTTCCACACGTCATCGATCCGCCTCGCCAAAGAATACGAAAACAGGATGATCGAAGACATTTCCGCTTTGGTTAATGACCCATTCGCCTGCTATGGCGTCCGCCTCCGCTGCGGCGGCAAGGAAGTGTGGCCGAGTGGTTTAAGGCACTGGTCTTGAAAACCAGCGACGGTGAGAGCCGTCCGTGGGTTCGAATCCCACCGCTTCCGCCATTGATTTAGGCTAGCGTGATGTTTCTGCCCGGAGGCGGGTTGTTCACCCTCCGTCGAACCCACCATGCCCGGATACTACCTACTCGGGCGGGGCGGCAGTCAACGTACGCCAGTAATTTCGAAAGAGTTCGTTGCATTTGGTGTCAGCGGCCAAATCTATTCGGCCCATTCTCCCTATCTCGTGGCCAAAACCAAAAGCATCCGCGAGTTCGTCTTCTATGACACCCCTGTCGCTCTTCGATATGCCTTGGGCGGTCGCAAGAATTTCCGTGTGATCTTGAACATCTGTCGCGATCAAACGGACATTCTGCCGATGAAAAGCAAAACCGAGGAACACGATGCGATCCGCTGACGCGATCGCCGCTCTCATTGCATCAAGCGCTTCCCCCTCTTCGATCTGCTCGGTGAATGTCCGAATCTGGTCAACCACCTCCACCAGTTGAGCTGACCCGCAATGCCCAAACTGGACAGCAGGCTCCTCCCCTGATCGCCATGGCAACCGGCCGGTCAGTCCATAGGGCCGATGGATCGGCCAGTCCTTCATCAAGGCCTGAATTTGCTCGGGCGCGATGCCGTAGTAATCGCTGAGTGATAGCGGCAGATAATGCTCCAAGCACCTATCATAATTAAAATTTATAATCTCGACATTGTTGAAAAGATTGTCGATTTGGCTCAGCTTTACTTGTTCCGTAAGTAGCTTGGTGAAGCTGCTATACCAAGTCTTTTGAAACATACTCATGTCCACCTTCCGAGTGTCCTGGGCTGGTCGGAAGTGTGTGCTATGCGCTTCTGCCTTTAAGATGCCACGTGCGATCCCAAGCTTGCCAAGGAGCTCGATCTCCTTGTTCTCCAATGCGTCAATCACGTTGTCGATCGAAAGAGCCTGCTTGGCGGAAAGCCCAAGTTGGCGGCCCGCCCGAAGGTGCTCGTTCAATCGCTCTACTGAGTGCCCCTCATTCAGGATAGTCCTGAGGGCTTCGACTATAAATACATCCCCGTGTGTTTGCTTTGAAAAGTGATCAAACTGAAAGTGGGTCATTTCGACGATCGCTTTCAGCAGATCATCACCGATCGGCAACCCCACCTCATAGCTGGCTCCCGCACCGATCACGAAAACGGTTCTAGCTCTGAACATGCGACACCCCCAACCTTAACGCCCAACCACCATCGTCCCCAAGTTGCGTTGAAGAGTCCAGACAACGCTCTCCTTTGCTCGCACGGTCCAGGGTGTTCCCGACGTTCGACTGGTGTGAACAAGCCGCTCTACGAGCATAGATCGAGAGTGGCAGACTTGATTTATATGCGGTTGGAGGCACTCCCCGCAGCAATAGGATAGTGCGCCACAGCGTCGGGATCGCCATGATCATCGGGCGCTGCCCGCCAGTCTCTTCACCTAAGCCTTGCTATCCCGCGACTAACCGTTAGGAACCCGGCTCCCCTGCCTGGAGCCCTACCATGACGGCGACGAAACCGATGACGATCGGGATCGATTTCGGCACGACCAATACGGTCGTCGCCCTGACGGATAAGCACGGCCTCGCCCGGCTGGTGACCTTCGACGCGGTCGAGGGCCAGACGACCACCTTCCGCTCGGCGCTCAGCTTCCAGATCCATCAGGGCGTGGACGGCGAACCGCCCGAGCGCGTGGTCGAGGCCGGTCCATGGGCCATCGCCGCCTATGTCGAGGACCCGCTGGAGACCCGCTTCATCCAGTCGTTCAAGACCTTCGCCGCCAGCGCCGCCTTCACCGAGACCCGTATCGACAACCGTCGCTATGGGTTCGAGGATCTGCTGGCCGCCTTCCTCTTGCGGCTGCGTCACCATGCGGGCGACGAACTGGCGAACACCCCGCCCGCCGTCATCGTCGGCCGCCCTGTCACCTTTGCGGGCGGCAACCCTGACGAGACCCTGGCCCTGTCGCGCTATCAGATGGCGTTCGAGCGGCTGGGCTTCACCGACATCCGCTATGCGCACGAGCCGGTGGGCGCCGCCTTCTACTTCGCGCGTCAACTGAAGGAAGACGCCACGGTCCTGGTCGCCGACTTCGGCGGCGGCACCAGCGACTTTTCCATCATCCGGTTCGAGCGGAAGGAAGACGGCCTGCGTTCGACGCCTTTGGCCCGCTCGGGCGTCGGCGTGGCGGGCGACGCCTTCGACTATCGGATCATCGACCAGCTGGTCTCACCCGAACTGGGCAAGGGCGGTCTCTACAGCTCGGTCGGCAAGCAACTGCCGATCCCCCAGCGGTATTATTCCGCCTTCGCCCGCTGGGATCAGTTGGCCCTGCTGCGCGCGTCGCGGGACATGCGCGACATCCGCTCCCTGGCCCGCACCGCGCTGGAGCCCGAGAAGATCGAGCGGCTGATCGAGGTGCTGGACGACAACCACGGCCACGACCTCTACCGCGCCGTGTCCACGCTGAAGATGGCCCTGTCGGCCGAGGAGACCGCCACCTTCCTGTTCGAGGCCGGCGGCGTCCATATCGAAAAGCCGGTCGCCCGCGCCGATTTCGAACGCTGGATCGCCCCGGAACTGGCCGCCATCGAAGGTGCAGTGGACGAGGCCATGGCCCGCAGCGGCCTGGGCCCCGAGGCCATCGACCGGGTCTTCCTGACCGGCGGCACCTCCTTCGTGCCCGCCGTCCGCGCCATCTTCCAGAGCCGCTTCGGCTCCGAGCGGATCGAGACCGGCGGCGAGTTCGAATCCATCGCCGCCGGCCTGGCCCTGATCGGCCATGAGCCGGATCTGGATTTGTGGAGCGAAAAGGCGGGTTAGCAGAGCTCAGTCGCCAGGGATAAAAATCGCGTCCGACTTCAAACGCTCGTCACCCTCGGGCTTGTCCCGAGGGCCCACGGTCAGGCGCACTTAGCGGTCAGAGTTTTTCAAACTGCAGCCTGCCCCGTCCACGACTGCGTTCGACCAACCGTAGGCCCTCGGGACAAGCCCGAGGGTGACGGTCTATAATTTAGGCGACCCTAGAACCCCTGCGCCCGCGCCACCCGTTCGGCGTGGAAACCGGCGTCGCCCAGCAGTTCGTTCAGCACCCGCACCCGCTTCATGAACAGGCCCACGTCGAACTCGTCGGTCATGCCGACGCCGCCATGCATCTGAATCGCCTCCTGCACCGCCAGTTCAGCGACGCGGCCCGCCTTGGCCTTGGCGACGGAAGCCGCCAGGGACGCCCCCTCGCGCCCCTCGTCGATGGCGATCTGGGCGCCGATCGTCGCCGCCCGCGCCAGCTCCAGCTCGGAGAAGAGGTGCGCGGCCCGGTGCTGCAGCGCCTGGAACTCGCCGATCAACTTGCCGAACTGTTTGCGGGTCCGCAGATAGTCCAGCGTCGTCTTGAACGCCTGATCGCCGGCCCCCGTCAGGCTGGAGGCCGCACAGGCCCGCCCCAGGCTCAGCGCCCCATCCAGCAACGCCTCTCCGCCCCCGACCGCGCCGATCACTGCGTCCGCATCGACCGCGACGTCGGTCAACGTGACCCGCGCGGCGTTGTGCGCATCCACCATCATCGTGCGCTCGATCTCGACGCCCGCCGTCGCCGGATCGACCAGGAACAGCGTGGCCCCCTCATCCGCAGTGGCGACCACGATCAGGGCGTCCGCAACATGGCCGTCCAGCACGAAGGCCTTGGCGCCGTTCAACTTGAAGCCGTTTCCGGCACGCTCGGCCCGCGTGGCGATCCGCGACGGCGCATGCTTGGCGCCCTCGTCCACCGCCAAGGCCAGGATCGCCTCGCCCGCAGCCACCTTGGGCAGCCACGCCTGCTGCGCCTGCGACCCGCCCTCGATCAGCACCTTGGCCGACAGAATGGAGGACCCCAGATACGGCGACGGCGTCAGGGTGCGCCCCAGACTCTCGGCGATCACCCCCGCCTCCACGGCGCCTAGCCCCATGCCGCCCATCGCCTCGGGAATGATGACGCCGGCGAACCCCATCTCGCCGAACGCCCGCCACAGGTCGCGAGACACGCCGTCGGCGTCGCGTCCGTCCCGCAGCTTGCGCATGTGGGCGATCGGCGCCTGTTCGTTCAGGAAGCCGTCGGCAGCATCCTGCAACATCGTCTGTTCTTCGGTCAGGATCAGCGGCATCGTCTCACGCTCCCGGCAGTTGCAGCAGGTGTTTGGCGATGATGTTCAACTGAACCTCGCTGGTGCCGCCCTCGATGGAATTGGCCTTGGTCCGCAGCCAGTCGCGCGCCGTCTTGCCGTCGTGCGACCGCTCGCCTTCCCACTCCAGCGCATCGGACCCGCCCGCCGCCATCAGCAGTTCGTGGCGCCGCTTGTTCAGCTCGGACCCATAGTATTTCAGCATGGAGGCGATGGCCGGATGGGCCTGTTTGGCCTTCACCTGGTCCCCCACCCGCTCCATCGCCAGACGGAAAGCGGCGGCGTCGATCTCCAGATCCGCGATCCGGACCCTCAGCATCGGTTCGTCCAGCCGCCCGACTTCGTCTGCGCCGATGGCGTCCAGCGCCACCTGTCCCACGGGCCGCCCGCCGCCGACCTCGCCCATGGCGCCGATCATCGTCCGCTCATGCGCCAGCAGATATTTGGCCACGTCCCAGCCCCGGTTCAGCGTCCCGACCAGGTTCTCCTTCTCCACCCGCACATCGTCGAAGAAGGTCTCGCAGAAGGGCGACTTGCCGCTGATCAGGGTGATGGGCCGCGTCGTCACGCCCGGCGTCTTCATGTCGAACAGCACGAAGCTGATGCCCAGATGTTTGGGCGCCTCAGGGTCCGTCCGCACCAGGCAGAAGATCCAGTCGGCCTTGTCCGCATAGGAGGTCCAGATCTTCTGGCCGTTGACGATCCAGTGGTCGCCCTTGTCTTCAGCCTTCGTTTGGATGGCAGCCAGATCGGAACCGGCGCCGGGTTCGGAATAGCCCTGGCACCAGCGGATCTCGCCGCGCACGATCTCGGGCAGGAACCGTTTCTTCTGTTCCTCGGTCCCGAAGGCCAGCAGCGCCGGGCCCAGCATCCAGACGCCGAAACTGGCCAGGGCCGGCTGCGCCTTGATGCGCCGCAGTTCGGACGCCAGCACCTTGGCCTCCTCGCGGCTCAGGCCCCCGCCGCCGTATTCCGCCGGCCATTCCGGCGCGGTCCAGCCGCGTGCGCCCATCCGCTCCAGCCACAGCCTGTGCGCCGGCGTCTTGAACGTGGCGTCCCGCCCGCCCCAGATCATCTCGTCGTCGGCCATCGGCCCGCGACATTCGGCCGGGCAGTTCGCCTCCAGCCAGGCGCGCGTCTCGGCGCGGAATCGCTCCAGATCGGTCATTCCTCGTCTCCCATGGCGTGCGTCGCTGACCGGCCTGAGCCGATGCGAGACATCGTTGGGAACAACCTTATCCGGGAAATCCTCGCCTTAGAAAGCGAAACCTGAATGCCGATCACATAGCTGACGTAACGTCAGATCAGCCCGTGGCCCTTGGGCAGTTCGGCGTATCGGTGGACCCGCGTCGCCATCACCAGGCCGAACCCGATCATGACGGTCAGCATGACGGTGCCGCCATAGGACAGCAGCGGCATCGGCACGCCCACCACGGGCGCCAGCCCCATCACCATCGCCCCGTTGATCAGCACATAGAGCGCGAACGTCGCCGTCACCCCCGACGCCGCCAATCGCCCGAAATGGCTGTGCGACAGCGAGGCGATCCTCAGCGAGATCAGGATGATGGCCGCATAGCAGGCCAGCAGGGTGAAGGTGCCGATAAAGCCGAACTCCTCAGCGAAGGCGGCGAAGATGAAGTCGGTCTGGCGCTCGGGCAGGAACTCCAGCTGGCTCTGGCTGCCCAGGCCGAACCCGCGCCCCAGAGGCCCACCCGATCCCATGGCGATCTTGGATTGGACGATCTGATAGCCTTTGTCCGACATGTCGGCTTCGGGATTCAGGAAAGTCAGGACCCGGTGGCGCTGATAGTCGTGCATGCCGAACATGACATAGGGCGGGACCAGCACGGCCGCGGCGAGGATCAGCGGCAGGATGATCCGCCAGCTCAGTCCGGCGACGAACATCATCGCCGCCCCCGTCATGCCGATCAGCATGGCCGAGCCCAGGTCCGGTTGATGCGCCACCAGCAGGAACGGCAGGCCGATGATCCCGACCGGGAAGATCAGCTTCCAGTGTAAACTCGCCTCCTTGGCCGAGGCGCCGTGATACCAGCGCGCCAGGGCCAGAACGACGCCGATCTTCATGATCTCGGACGGCTGGATGCGGGTGAAGCCCAGGTCCAGCCAGCGCGTCGCCCCCAGGGCGTGATAGCCCAAGGGCGTCTCGACCAACGCCAGCAGAAACAGCGCCATGCCGTAGATGGGATAGGCTAGGGCGAACCAGTAGCGGATGTTGATCATCGACAGCATCAGCATCAGCGCCAGACACATGCCGAACCGGATCAGATGCTTCGCCGCCCACGGCGACCAAGACCCGCCCGCCACCGAATACAGCATCAGGGCGCCGGTGCCGGACACGACGCACAGAAGCGCCGTCAGCCGCCAGTCGATCTGGCCGATCTTGGTCGAGACGCGTTCGCGCTCGCCGGGACGTGAAAGGGCCGATGCGGTCAACGGCGCGGCTCGGACAGATAGGGACGCGGCCCGCTGGTTGTCGTGGGCGCAGGTCGGGGCGCTTGAGTCGTCGCGACCACATCCGGCTCGGGCGCGGCGCCGACCACGCCGTCCTCGACGATGGCGGCCCCGGTCGGTTCGGGCGGCAGCGGCCGCTCGATCCGCGCGCGCATGTCGGGGTCCTTCAACAGGACCGTGCGCATCACTTCACGGGCGCGCGGCGCGCCGGCGGTCGCCCCGCCCTTGCCGCCGTGTTCGACGATGATGGCGACGGCGTATCTCGGCGCATCGACCGGCGCGAAGGCGACGAACAGATTGTGGTCCTTCAGCGCCCAGATCTCGCTCTTGCGCGACCCGGTGCCATAGTTGCGGACCTGGGCCGTGCCGGTCTTGCCCGCCATCTGAATGTCGCCCAGGCCCAGCTGGCTCTGACGATAGGCCGTGCCGGAACGGTCGTTGGCCACGGCGATCATGCCCTGACGCACATATTCGACGTGAGCGGGCTGGAAAGGCAGGTCCGGCGCCTCTGCCCCGCTGGGCTGTTCGACGCCGCCGATCGATTTGATCAGACGCGGCTGCAGTTGCTTCTTGCCGTTCGCCAGGCGCGAGGTCATGACCGCCAGTTGCAGGGCGTTGACGGTGATGGCCCCCTGCCCGATGGCGACCGACGTCGTCTCGCCCGGATGCCAGACGGGATCGCGCGGGAAGGTGCGCGCCTTCCATTCCGTGGACGGCAACAGGCCCTTGCGCTGGTTGCCGACGCCGATGTCGAACTCGTGCTCGAAGCCCAGGGCCAGGCCGGCCTTGCGGATGTTGTCGACGCCCGCGCGATTGCACATGGCGTAGAAATAGACGTCGCAGGAGTTCTTGATCGCGTCGTGCATGTTCTGGGTGCCGTGCCGGCCCCAGCATCGTTGCGTCCGGTTGCCGGTCCGATACGAACCCGAGCAAAACACCGTCAGGTTCGGATCAACGCCCGCTTCCAGCAGCGCCAGCGCCGTCGTCGGCTTGAAGGTCGATCCCGGCGGGAAGGTGCCGTTCAGCGTCTTGTCCAGCAACGGCTTGCGCTCGTAATCGGCCAGGGCGCGATACGTCTTGGTCGGCACCCCGCCGACGAACAGATTGGGATCGAAAGACGGCGCCGACATCATGCACAGGATGTCGCCGTTGCGCACATCCATGACGACACAGGCCCCGGACTCGTCGCCGAACACCTCAAGCGCCCGGTTCTGGACATCGGCGTCCAGCGTCAGGACGACTTCTTTGCCCGGCACGGCCGGCCGCGAGCCGCCGATGTCCTCGGCGACCACGCGCCCGCGCGCATCCACCTCGACCCGGTTGCCGCCCGGTTCGCCGCGCAGCGACAGGTCCAGCGCCTTTTCGACGCCTTGCCGGCCGATGCGGAAGCTGGGGTTGAACAACAGGGCCGGCGGCTGCTCGCCCTTGTCGCGGATCGCCTTGACGTCCCGGTCCGAAACCTTGGCCACATAGCCGATGACATGGGCGAACGATCCACCGAACGGATAGTAACGCGCCTCGTTCATATCGACCATCACGCCCGGCAGTTCGTTGGCGTACTGATTGACCTTGGCGAACTCTTCCCAGGTCAGGTCGCTCTTGACCGGCACGGGATTGAATTTGGACGCCGCATTGACGTCGCGGATGATGGCCCGTCGCCGCTCCAGCGTATCGGGTAGCACCCGCCCCAGCAGGTCCAGCGTCTGGTCCAGATCCTTGGTCTCGTCGCGCACGACCAGCACCCGGAAACTGGGGCGGTTGCCGGCGATGACCACGCCGTTGCGGTCCTTGATCAGGCCGCGCGGCGGCGGCACCATGCGGAAGTTGAACTGGTTCTGCGACGACAGGGTCGCATATTCCTGGGCCTGCACGACCTGAAGCTGACCCAGCCGCCCGATCAGGGCCGTAATGCCCAGCGCCGACACCCCGCCCAGCACGAAGGTACGCCGCAGGAACGACCCCTGACGCTCATTGACGTCCGCAAAGAAGATGGAGGGTTCGCCGCTCATCTGAACCGAATATCCCCGTCGTCGAAACGCTCCAACATCCAGTTGGCGATCGGAAACAGCAGCAGCGTCGGCACGACCTGACCGATCAGCGGCAACAGAGCCGGCGCATTCGCCGCCCGCATCGTCACCACAAGATAGGCCAACAAAAAGGCGCCGAGGGTGCAGGCGGCATAGGCGCCGAACCGAACAAGTCCCTCATGGCCCGCCAGCAGGTTACGCGACAAAAGCACGGTCCCATAGACCGCCATCAGGCACAGCGCCCAAAGACCGAGAGGCGCATTCCAGAACAGGTCGAGGAAAAGCCCGACCAGAAACAGAACCGCCGGCGCCGTCATCGATGGACGAATCAGCGGCCAGGCGAAGGCCAGGATCATCGGGATCACCGGCTCGGGCAGATGCAGGCCGAACATCTGGATCGGCGTGCCCAGGACGACGGTGGCGGCGAGGACGACCAGCGCCGGATAGACGATCCACTGCAGAGGCCCGACGACGCGGACCGCGACCGGCCGTCTCAAGCCGCGCCCCCCGGAGCATCCGTCGGGGCCGTCGGAGTCGCGACTGGCGCAGGCGGCGGCGTCGCAACGGCGGGTCTCGGAGCCGTCGTCGCAGGCCGGGCGGCGTTGGGCGTCGTCGAAGGCGCGGCCGCAGGCGTGACCGGAGCGGCCGCAGCGGCCGCAGCGGCGCGAGCGCGCTCGGCCTGGGCCTGCTGCGCCGTCTGACGGCGCGCGGCGGCGTCGCGAATCGCCCCGGCCTCGGCGGCGTTGGGCTCAGGCGCCGTGGCCAGTCCCGCCAGCGGCGGCGCATTCAGGGCGTCGGGGCTGACCAGTTGGCCGAAGGTCTGGAACAACAGTACACGGACATAGTCCACCGCGCCGTGATCGCTGAACAGTTTGACGCGCCAGGCGCCGTCTACGCCCTTGGCCGCCACCCCGACCGGCAGACCGCGCGGCAAACCGCCGCCGTCGCCAGAACTCAAGATGCGGTCGCCCGCCTGGATCGAACCGGCGCCGCGAATGAACTCAAGCCGGGGACTGTCGCCCCCGTCGCCGGTCAGCATGGCGCGCGCATCCGTACGCTCGATCATGACCGGGGTGCGCGAGGCCACATCGGTCAGCAGGACCACGCGACTGACGCCGCTGGTGACGCCGGATATGCGACCGACCAGGCCGTGTTCGGTGACGACCGGATTGCCGATGCGCACGCCCTTGGCCGAACCCACGTCGATCAGCTTGGCGCGATTGAACGGTCCGCGCGCGTCAGAGATCGCGCGCCCCGTCGCCATGGCGACCGCCGGCTCGGTGCGCAGCCCAAGCAGGGCCTCGTACCGACCATTGATGTTCTTCTGTGCGATCGCTTCGTCGCGCCAGCCGCGCAGTTCAGCGATCTCGGCCTTCAGGCGGCGGTTCTCGCCGATCGCAAAGAAATAGCCGCCGACATAGTCTCTGGCGGCGCCGCCCCAGCGCACCGGAGCGGCGAAAACGCCGCCCACCGGCCCCGCCGCCGCTTCGAATCCGCCGCGCGCGGCGCCCATGCTGGATCCGCCCTCGGGCGTCGTCCGGTCGCCCAGCAACAGGAAAATCGCCCCGATGACGGCCACGACAACGACCACCGCAGCGGTCCAAGCCAGCGGCACCTTGATATTTTCAAAAGGGCCGTCGCGAAACGCCACGGGCGACCTTCCACTCAAAGGGTTGGAATCGGCAGGACGCCCCCTGCCGCTAGGCCTGCCTATCGCAGGATCAAGGCCGGAATGGAACCGTGATCACGCAGGCCTGACAGGGATTTGCGGCCAAGCTCTCACTTGGCCGCAACGATAATCATCAGAGCGCGGAGTCGAGGATGCCCTTCATCCAGCGCGGATGTTCCAGAACGCGGCCGCAACCGATGGCGACGCACGACAACGGGTCGTCGGCCACCGACACCGGCAGGCCGGTGTGATCACGGATCTCGATGTCCAGACCGCGCAGCAGAGCCCCGCCGCCGGTCAGCATGATGCCCTTGTCGGCGATGTCGGCGGCCAGTTCCGGCGGGGTGGCTTCCAGCGCGACCTTGACGGCCTCGATGATCTGGGTGACCGGCTCGGCCAGGGCTTCGGCGGCCTGGCGTTCCGAAATACGGACTTCGCGCGGCACGCCTTGCATCAGGTCACGGCCCTTCACCTCGATCGACAGGCCTTCGCCGTCGGCCGGGATACGGGCGGTGCCGATGTCCTTCTTGATGCGCTCGGCGGTCGTTTCGCCGATCAGAAGGTTATGGTTGCGGCGCATATAGCTGATGATGCTGTCGTCCATCTTGTCGCCGCCGACGCGGACCGAACGCGAATAGACGATGCCGGACAGCGACAGGACGGCGACTTCCGTCGTGCCGCCGCCGATGTCGACGACCATCGAACCGGTCGGCTCGTGAATCGGCAGGCCGGCGCCGATCGCGGCGGCCATAGGCTCGTCGATCAGGCCCACGCGGCGGGCCGAGGCGTTCAGGCAGCTGTCGTTGATCGCGCGACGCTCGACCGCCGTGGCGCCCGAGGGCACGCAGACGATGATCTTGGGGTTCACGAAGCCCTTGCGGTTATGAACCTTGCGGATGAAGTGCTTGATCATCTCTTCGGCGACTTCGAAGTCGGCGATGACCCCATCGCGCATCGGGCGGATGGCTTCCATGTGGCCCGGGGTGCGGCCCAGCATCTGCTTGGCCTCTATGCCCACGGCGTGGACGACCTTGCGTCCGCCGACATTTCTCAACGCCACGACCGACGGCTCGTTCAGGACGATGCCCTTGCCCTTCATGTAGATCAGGGTGTTGGCGGTGCCCAGGTCCATCGCGATGTCATTCGAGATCGCGCCGAAAAGGGAAAAACTCATGGGAATCGATACCGTTGTTAGCTGGCAGGGCGTCTGGTTATCTCAGTCGACCTGGCGACGCCCCAACTGCCCTGACATCCCCACGCCGGGCAGTTCCTGATCGTATTCGCCACGCCTACTAACGGCGGGTGTGCCTGTATGAAACCGGGATTACAAGCCCTGATGACGGTCTCGTCATATGGGGTTCGCATCTGATGTGGATGCAGGGCTTAGACCGAACCTTCGTCCTCGTCCCGCGATGCCGCTGATCGCGCGTCCGCCGCTTCCATCGCCGGATAAAGGGTGTCGTCCTCGCGCTCGACCCGGTGCGCCAGAGCGCCGATCAGCCCCTTGGTCGCTACAGCGAACCGGCTCCGATCCGACAGGATGCGGGCCTGCGACCACTCACCGAAATAATGCGCCCAGGCGCCGCTGATCGCGCCCATGTCATCGACATAATGCTCCGCCAGCTGACGAACCGACGCGTCATCCGCCTTCATCAGCTCGGGATAGAGTTCGCCGTCCTCTATCGCGAGATGTTCGATCAAGGCCGCGTTCAGCGCGGTCATCAGCTCTCGCGCACGAGAAGCGTCATCCTGAGTCTTCAGGGTTTCGGCCAAGCCGCCCAGCGCGCTGGCTAGGCGAATGATCCGGCGGTGCTGCGCCTTCAGTATCTCGACGTCCATCGCGATACCTCCCAAACGGCATACTGCAACCTTTGGGTGAACCACTCCTAAAGGAAATACTAAGCGAATTCCCTCAGTCGCCTCGCGCGGTCTCGCGTCGCTTCACCAATTCGCGAACCACCAGCATCAGGATCAGCCAGGCCAGAGCCACGCCAGCAAGGATGGCCGAGGTCCAGATCCCGTCGCCGCTGACCGCCGTCATGAACGATCCGCCGAAGAAGGCCACCAGCGCCGTCTTGGGCAGCACCCCAAGCGCGCACCCCGCCAGGAACGCCGGAAACGACGTCCGCGCCGCGCCGAACGCCATATTGACGACAATGAAGGGCGCGGACGGCACATTGCGGATCATGAAGCTGGCGTAGAAGCCGTTCTTGCCGACGAACCGGGTCAGCCGCCCCACGGTGCGCCCGCCGTGGCGCTCCAGCAGCCGCGCCGTCGGTCCCCGCCCCAGCCAATAGGTCACGCCCGCCGACACGACGGTCGCGATCCAGCTGTACAGAAATCCGAACCACGGCCCGAACGCCACGACACAGGCGGCGATCAGGATGAACTGCGGCGCGGCGAAGAAGGCGGCGAGCGTGAACACCACGATGGCGGCGGCCAGCCCCCACGGCCCCTGACGGAACCCGACCAGCCAGTCCTCCAGCCGCCCCTCGGCCTCCAGACCCAGCTGGCTCTTGCCCACGGCGAACAGGGCGATCATCGCGCCCAGCAACAGGGCCGTCGCCAGCACGGCGCGCCAGCGACGCGCCTCCATGTTCGACAGGAAATCGATGATCCAGCGCATCAGAGGCGCCGCTTAACACCCCGCCCGCGCATTGGCGAGCTTCAGCGCATTGTCCCGCGCCGCGACCGCGCGTAAACAACCCCGCCCTCCCCAGGCAAGAATCTTCCAAAACCCACGGGATAGTCATGTCCAGCCTGCAATCTTCCGCCCTCGCCCGCGTCAAGCCTTCGGCCACCATCGCCGTGACCGCCCAGGCGCGAAAGCTTAAAGCCGAAGGTCGTGACGTGATCGGGCTGGGCGCCGGAGAGCCGGATTTCGACACCCCTGAGAACATCAAACAGGCCGCCATCGACGCGATCAATCGCGGCGAGACCAAATACACCGACGCCGACGGCATGCCCGAGCTGAAGGCCGCCATCGTCGCAAAGTTCAAGCGCGAGAACGGCCTGGACTATACGGCGGCGAACATCCACGTCGCGCCGGGCGGCAAGCCCGTCATCTTCAACGCCCTGGTCGCCACCCTGAACCCCGGCGACGAGGTCATCGTGCCCGCCCCCTACTGGGTCTCCTATCCCGACATGGTGCTGCTGGCCGGCGGCGAGCCCGTCACCGTGGTCGGCGAGGAGAAGGACGGTTTCAAGCTTCTGCCCGCTGTGCTGGAGGCGGCGATCACGCCGCGCACCAAGTGGCTGATTCTGAACAGCCCGTCCAACCCAACGGGCGCCGCCTATACCCGCGCCGAGTTGGAAGCCCTGGCCGAGGTGCTGCGTCGCCATCCGCATGTCTGGGTGCTGACGGACGACATGTATGAGCACCTCGTCTATGGCGACTTCGAATACACCACCATAGCCCAGGTGGCGCCCGACCTGATCGACCGTACACTGACGGTTAATGGCGTCTCGAAGGCCTATGCCATGACCGGCTGGCGCATCGGCTATGCCGGCGGCCCCAAGCCGCTGATCGACCTGATGCGCAAGGTGGCCAGCCAGACGACGTCAAACCCCGCCAGCATCAGCCAGTGGGCGGCGGTCGAGGCCCTGAACGGAACCCAAGACTTCATCCCCGAGCGCAAGGCCGCCTTCGAGAAGCGCCGCGACCTGGTCGTGTCGATGTTGAACCAGGCTGCCGGCATCACCTGCGCCACGCCAGAGGGCGCCTTCTACGTCTATCCGTCCATCGCCGGCCTGATCGGCAAGACGACGGACAACGGCGTGGTCATCGACGGCGATTCCACCTTCGCCGCCGAACTTCTGAACGCCGAGGGCGTCGCCGTGGTCCAGGGCGAAGCCTTCGGCCTCAGCCCCTATTTCCGCATCAGCTACGCCACCTCGGATGCCGTGCTGGAAGAAGCCTGCACCCGCATCCAGCGCTTCGCCGCCTCGCTGCGCTGACGAAACAAGGGCGGGGGCTTCGGCCTCCGCCCTCCGTTGTACGCGGCCTTCAGGTGCTCGGCTGCGTATAGACGACCCGGCAATCGCCATCGATGGTCGTGTAGCGATTGTTCGCCGCGTCCACGAAC
Organism: Brevundimonas sp.; assembly: GCF_046295075.1. Taxonomy (GTDB): domain Bacteria; phylum Pseudomonadota; class Alphaproteobacteria; order Caulobacterales; family Caulobacteraceae; genus Brevundimonas. Next base: position 132,059 of record NZ_JBKBOC010000005.1, read on the forward strand.
GAGATCCGGCCGCCGTCGTCGTATTCGACCTTGCTGGTCGACCGCCCCTTGAAGTTCTCTACCCCATAGGTCCAGCAGGTGATGTCCGCCGGCTTGTCGCCCCAGGTGGCGTCATTACGCGCGCGCTTGCTGTCGGTGCAGGCGGACAGGGCGCCGGTCAGGGCGATGGCGATGGCGGTGACGGTGATGGCGAGAGCTTTCATAAGCCTAGCCTTGCATGGACGACGCCCAAGGAAAAGGCCGCCCAAGCGATGCAAGGGCGGCCTGATTTGCTTCGATAGCGCCCGACCTACGGCCGGCTGGCCATGCCCAGCTTGATCGGCTTGGCGTCGTCAGCCAGCGTGCCGCGCTTGACGCCCCACAGCAGGATGATCGGCGCGCCGACATAGATCGACGAATAGGTGCCGATGATGATGCCGAACATCAGGGCGATGGAGAAGCCGAACAGGGCCTCGCCGCCGAAAACGGCCAGAGCCGCCAGCACCATGACGGCGGTAACGCCGGTGATGATGGTCCGCGACAAGGTCTCGTTCAGCGACAGGTCGATGACCTCTCGCAGCGGCATGGTCTTGTATTTGCGCAGGTTCTCGCGAAGACGGTCGAACACCACCACGGTGTCGTTCATCGAATAGCCGATGACGGTCAGGATCGCGGCGACCATGTTCAGGCTGAACTCCAGCTTGAACAGCACGATCAGCCCGAACGTCAGGATCACGTCGTGCAGCAGCCCGATCACGGCGCCGAAGCCGAACTGCGGCTCGAACCGGAACCAGATGTAGAGGAACATCAGGCCGATCGCGACGGCGAGCGCCAGCAGGCCCGAGGTGAACAGTTCACCCGACACCTTGGAGCCCACGACGCTGACGCCCGAATACTGGACCGCGCCAACGGTCTGGCTGATCGTGCTCTCGACCTGATTGACCACCTGGGTCTGGTCGCGGCCTTCCGGCACTTGGAAGCGCAGGATGGCGGTCGAGCCGTCATCCGCATTGGTGTCGCGCCGTGCGATGCCCTGCACCTGGACGTCGCCCAGGTTCAGGCCGTTCACGGCCTCGCGCACGCGGTCCAGTTCGATCACCTGACCGGCCGGCTTGGACACCTCCATCGAGGCGCCGCCCCGGAAGTCGATGCCCATGTTCAGGCCCGGATAGAAGCAGGCGATGATCGAGGCGACGCACAGAACCACCGACAGCACGCCCGCGGCTCGGGCGTATTTGACGAAATGAAAGTTCGTCTTCTGCGGCAGCAGTTTGATGAAGGGCCATCCACGCATCGCCATCACTCCGCGATCGGCAGTTTTTTGGGCTTGGCGGTCTTGAGCCAGTAGGCCAGCAGCACCTGGGCCACCAGAACCGACGAGAACACCGAGGTGAAGACGCCGATGCTCAGCGTCCAGGCGAAGCCGCGCACCGGGCCGGCGCCGAAGATGAACATGATCCCCGCCGCCACCAGGGTGGTGACGTTGGCGTCCAGGATCGTGCCCCAGGCCTTGTTGAACCCGGCGTCCATACTGGCGATCACGCTGCGGCCCGACCGGGCCTCGTCACGCATCCGCTCATAGATCAGCACATTGGCGTCCACGGCCACAGCGAAGGTCAGGATCAGACCCGCGATGCCCGGCAAAGTCAGAGTGGCCTGGGTCAGCGACATGGCCGCCACGATCAGCACGCCGTTCAGCACCAGTCCGACCACGGACACGCCCCCGAACAGGAAGCCGTAGGCCAGGATCATGAACAGCACGATGATGCCGAAGCCCACAGCCGTCGACAGGGCGCCGGCCTGCACCGCATCGGCGCCCAGCTCGGCCGTCACGGTCCGGCGTTCCTCGACGTTCAGCGGCGCCGGCAGGGCCCCGCCGTTCAGCAGGTTCACCAGGGTCGCCGCTTCCTGAATGGAGAAGGTGCCGGTGATCTGACCCGACCCGTTGGTGATCGGCACCTGGATCGTCGGCGCCGAGATAACCTTGCCGTCCAGAATGATGGCAAAGGGTCTGCCAATGTTGGAAACAGTCGCTTCGCCGAACCGGCGTGCGCCTGCCCCATCGAAGCGGAAATCGATGGCCGGGCGGCCGCTCTGGTCCGAACCGACGCCTGCACGGGTCAGGTTTTCGCCCGACACCAGGACGCGCTTCTTGACCAGGTACGGCGTGCCGTCCTCGCCGACCAGCAGTTCGGAATCCGGCGGCACACGTCCGGCGACGGCCTCGGTGACCGAGTTTTCGACATCCACCATCTGGAACGTCAGCTGGGCCGTCTGGCCGATGACTTCTTCCAGCTTGGTCGGATCGCTCTCGCCCGGCGCCTGGACCACGATGCGGTCTGCGCCCTGGCGGGTGATGGAGGGTTCGCGCGTGCCCAGGCTGTCGATCCGGCGGCGCACCACCTCGATCGACTGATCCACGGCCGTCGCGCCCATGCCGTTCAGCGCGGCGTCGGTGTAGGCGAAGCGGATGCGGTTGTCGCCCAGGCGCGTGGCTGCACGCTCGACCTGCCCGCCCGCGCCGGCCTGACCGGCCAGCTGCTGCAGCGCCGTAAACGCCGCATCGTTCTGGGCCGGATTGGCCAGGGTGACGACCACGCCGCCGGCTTCACGCTGGAAGCCGTTGGTGGCGATGCCTGCGCCGTTCAGCGTGACCCGAACGTCTTCGATCAGGTTGGTGATGCGCTTCTCGCGCATCGCCGGCACATCGACTTCCAGCAGCAAATACGACCCGCCCTGAAGGTCCAGCCCCAGGTTCAGCTTGTTCTTGGGCACGAAGCCCGGCAGCGCCTCGCGTTGGGCATCCGACAGCACGTTCGGGAATGCGAACAGGCAACCGAAGACGGCCGCAGCGACGACGAGTATGACTTTCCAGCGCGACAGCTGAATCATGAGGGCGGTCTCGGTTCAGCGATACGCGAGCGTATCAGGCCTTGGAATCGTTGGCGGCGATGGCGGTGCGGTTGCGCACCTCGGCGATCATGGACTTGACCACGCGCACGTTGACGCTGGGCGCGATCTCGACATTGACCTCGGCCTCTTCGACGCGAGTGACCTTGCCGATCATGCCGCTGCCCAGGACGACGGTGTCGCCGCGCTTGACCGCGCCGATGGCGGTCGCATGTTCCTTGGCGCGCTTCTGCTGCGGACGGATCAGCAGGAAGTAAAACAGGATGAAGATGCCGATGATGGGCGCGAAGCCGATCAGTTGCGCCATCAAGCCGCCGTCAGCCGCTCCGCCCATGGGTAGTCTCCGAACATAGAAGGGGCAGCCCTCGTCGGCGCCCCATTAAAACGAGGCGCGGAACCTAGGGCCGCGCCTCGCGGATTGCAACGCGACTAAATCGATCAGCGCGGCAATACCGTCAGCGGATCGACCGCCACGGGGTCGTCGCCGCGCATCTGGCGGGTCTCGAAGTGGATCGAGGGGCGCCCGTCGCCGGCCGTCAGGCCTACGGTGCCGATCTGCTGACCCGCCCGCACGTCGTCGCCGTCCTTCACCGTGGCCGAGCCCAGATGGCCATAGACCGTGCGCCAGCCGTTGGCGTGGACGATCAGAACCGTCAGCCCCTGCCCCACCAGATCGTCGCCGACATAGGCCACGCGCCCGGCGGCCGAGGCGCTGACCGCCGCCCCCGCAGATGCGCCGATGTTCACGCCATTGTTGCGCTCCCCCATCCCGACAGGGCCGAACCGCCGCACGATGTCGCCCCGCACGGGCCACAGCAGGTTCGGCTGTCCGGCGGCGACAGGCCCTTGGGCGGCAGGCGCCTGTGCGGCGCCTGAGTTAAAGGGCTGCGTCACGGGGCGCGTCTGCACCGGCAGGGCCGCATTGCCCGAAGGCGGCGGCGGCGGCGGCGGGATCACGCCATTGTTCGGCACCAGCACCCCGACGGGAGAGGGCCCCGTCGCATAGGGATCGTTGCCGGTGTCCACCGCCGCTTCCGGCAGGATGATTCGCTGGCCCGTCGTGATGGCCCCGCGCGGCCCCAGGCCGTTCAGGTCGATCAGCGTCTGCACCGGCGTCTGGAACCGCCGACCGACGCCCGAGATCGTGTCGCCCGGCTGGATCACATAGGCCGCGCCCGGACGAACCGGCGCCGACGACGACGGATAGGGGGCCGGCGTATAGGCGGGCGGCTGAGCGGTCGGCGGCTGATAGGCCGGCTGGCTCGGCCCCACGCTGACGGTCGGCGGCAAGGCCCCGCCCTCCACCTGACCGATGGGCGCCGTCGCAGGCGGCGGCGATTCATAGGGCGCCGGTTGATTGGGCTGGCCTTGCGGTGCGTTCGGATAGGCCGGCTGCGGATAGGCGCCCTGCCCCGATCCTTGGCCTTGGGTCGGCGCCGGGTTCGCATGCGTCGAATAGCGCGGCTCGGACGGATAGCTGATGCAGGCCGCCGTGCTCAGCGACGCCCCCGCCACCAAAACCGCTCTCATCCAGCCCGAAATCACCGCCACCGGCTGCTCCTCACATGGTTAAACTCACCCGCCCGGTGTGCCCGCTCGCGCCCCATAAGCCAACCCCGCAATCATCGCGGAATTGGGGCGCGAAGGTTAATGACTGCAGCTTTAGAAATTCACATCCACACTTAGGCGTCGGTTCAACTGCTCCTGCACATTGACGTCCGTTGGCTTGGCAAGGGCCCGCGTTCCGTAAGGTCTCATCTCAATTCTAGCGGGGTCTAAACCGAGCCCTACGAGCTCAGTGGCCATAGACTGAGCGCGTCTCGCGGAAAGCTCGTCGCTGAACTCCTGCCCCTCCGCTGTGTCCATATGAGCAGCGATCACCACGCGATAGCTGTCAGGCCCATAACGCTGGACGTAGCCAGCCACCTCCCTGGCCGTTTGGTATCCCTTGGGCGAGAGATCGACCTTTCCATAGGGAAAATAGTCCAGGAACTGGTGCGCCATCGCCGGAGACGACAAGGCGATGCTTGATAATGCAAGGAAGGCTAGCGGCCATTTCATTTCAGTGACGTTCGCCCGGAAGAGCCTCACAAACAAGTCACCCCTCCTTCGCCGTCCCCTCGACCAACGGCACGAACCGGACTTCCGTCAGGCTCTCACGGTGGAAGGACCCATCGCCCTGGCCGACGTAGCGGTGCAGCATCTGCACCGACGTCCGCCCCACCGGCGCGACCAGCACCCCGTTCGGCTTCAGCTGTTTCAGCAGTTCGGTCGGCTCGGTCGGCGACGCGGCCGTAACCATGATCCGGTCGAACGGCGCCTGTTCGGCCCAGCCCAGCCCGCCGTCGCCGTGTCGGGTAATGACGTTGTCGATCTGAAGCGTGCGCAGTTTCGCCTCGGCCTCGACCAGCAGGCTGCGATACCGCTCCACCGAATAGACATAGCGCGCCAGCCGGCTCAGCACCGCGCACTGGTATCCGCTGCCGGTGCCGATCTCCAGCACCCGGTGGCGCGCCTGCACCTCCAGCGCCTGGGTCATCAGGCCGACGATATAGGGCTGGCTGATCGTTTGGGCGCAGTCGATCGGCAAGGCCTGATCCTCCCACGCCTGATCCAGGAACTTCTCGTGCACGAAGACCGCGCGGTCGATGCTCTCCATCGCCTTCAGCACGCGCGGGTCCGTGACCCCCTGCTGCCTCAGCGACAGGATAAGCCGCCCGGCCCGGTCGTCGTGCAGATTCATGCAGCCGTCACCACAGTTTTAGGCGGCGCGCCGCCCAGCACCTTCTTCAGGTCATGCACACTGGTCATATGCGTCAGATCGATATGCAGGGGCGTGACCGAGATCCGCCCTTCCTCGATGGCGCGCAGGTCCGTGCCCTCGGCATGCTCCTGCTTCTCGCCGCGGAAACTCATCCAGTAATAGTCGCGCCCGCGCAGATCGACGCGCCGCACCGCATGCATCTCGCCCACGTTGCGGAAGCCCTGGGTGGTCACCTCGACCTGTTCGACCGCTTCGGGCGGCCGGTTGGGGAAGTTCAGGTTCATCACCACGCCGTTCGCCCATTTCTGGTCCAGCAGGCGGCTGATGATGGCCGGCGCGAACGCCTCGGCCGTCTCCCAGTGCGCCACGACCTCGTCGTGGAACCGCTCCAGGCTCTGGCTCAGGGCGATGGAGCGGATGCCGAACGCCATCCCCTGCAACGCGCCCGCCACCGTGCCGGAATAGCTGACGTCCTCGCCGATATTGTGCCCCCGGTTCACGCCCGACAGCACCAGGTCCGGCTTGTCCGGCATCAGGTCGTTGACCGCCAGCACGACGCAGTCGGTCGGCGTCCCCGTCACGGCGAAGCGCTTCTCACCCAGGTTCAGCACCCGCAGCGGCTCGGTCAGGGTGATCCCCCGCCCCTTGCCCGATTGCTCGACCGCAGGCGCACACACCCACACGTCGTCGCTCAAGGTGCGCGCGATCCGCTCAAGACACGCCAGGCCCTCGGCCTCAATGCCGTCGTCGTTCGTCAGCAGAATCCGCATCCCTAGCGCAGCACCCGGACCGACTGGGCCTTGATGACATAGTCGCCACGGCACTGGTTGGTGATCCGTGCGCCCTCATGACGCATGGTCTGAACGCCGTCACTTTCGCTCCAGGGCACGGCCCGGCCTGTGAAGACCACTTTGGAGCCTCCCAGGTCTTGCGCCGCGTTCTGCTGATTGAACGGCAGCGCGCCGCTGACGCACCGAAGGGCGGACGGCGGCATGCGCAGATCGCGCTGCGCCTGATAAAGCTGGAATTCTCCATTCGCCACCCGCACCCAGCCTGTGAACTCCGAAGCGTTCGTATCCAGGTTGGGATTGGTCAGGGTCGTGGTCGAGGCGCAGGCCGACAGGGCTGCGGCTGCTGCGACGACGATCAGGCTCAGCGTCTTCATGATCAAACTCCTCCGACTTGGGTCAGACCGCCCATATAGGGCTGCAGGACGGCCGGCACGGCGATCCGCCCGTCGTCCTGCTGATAGTTCTCCATGATCGCGACCAGGGTGCGACCGACCGCCAGCCCCGACCCGTTCAGCGTATGCACGAACTCGGTCTTCTTCTCGCCGGCCCGCTTGAACCGCGCCTCCATCCGCCGGGCCTGGAAGTCGCCGCAGTTCGAGCAGCTGCTGATCTCGCGATAGGTCCCCTGGCTGGGCAGCCAGACCTCCAGGTCGAAGGTCTTCTGGGCCGAGAAGCCCATGTCGCCCTTGCACAGCAGCATCCGCCGGAACGGCAGCTCCAGCGCCTTCAGCACCGCCTCGGCGCAGGCCGTCATCCGCTCGTGCTCGGCGTCGGAGTCTTCCGGCCGCGCGATCGACACCATCTCGACCTTGGAGAACTGGTGCTGGCGGATCAGCCCGCGCGTATCCCGCCCCGCCGACCCGGCCTCGGCCCGGAAACAGGGCGTCAGCGCCGTCATCCGCATCGGCGTGGCGAGTTCGTCCTCAGACAGGATGGTCTCGCGCACGAGGTTGGTCAGGGAGACTTCGGCGGTGGGGATGAGGAAACGGCGGTCAGTTTTAAAGTCATGCTCGAATTCGAAGAATTCAGCCGCCAGTGAATCGGACGCATGACTTCCATTTTCTTGAGCGAGAACTAGCGCCTCGCCTAACTGCATCCTCAAGCGATCAAGCTTCACGCTTCCGGCGCTGAACAAATCCTCCTCGAACTTCGGCAACTGCCCTGTTCCGAACATCGCCTCGTCACGCACCAGCAGCGGCGGGTTCACTTCAAGATAGCCGTGCTGATCCGTCTGCAGATCCAGCATGAACTGGCCCACGGCCCGTTCCAGCCGCGCCAGCTGTCCCTTCAGCACCGCGAACCGCGCGCCCGACATCTTCGCCGCCGCCTCGAAGTCCAGCATCCCCAGGGCCTCGCCCAGGTCGGCGTGATCCTTGGCCGGGCCGCCTTCGCGGGGCGTGCCCCAGCGCGAGACCTCGACATTGCCGGCCTCGTCCTCGCCGTCCGGCACGTCCTCGGCCGCCAGGTTCTTCAACCCCGCCAGCAGGTCGCGCAGCTCCTTGCCCACGCGCGCCTCGACCTCGGCCGCCGCCGCGATGTCGCCCTTCAGCGCCTCGACCTCGGCCTTCAGCCGGTCGGCCTCGGCCATGTCCTTACGCCCAATGGCAGCGCCGATCAGCTTGGACGCCGCATTGCGCTTGGCCAGGGCGTCCTGCCCCGTCGTCTGGGCGTGACGCAGTTCGCCGTCCAGCCGCAGGATGTCCGCCACCAGCCCGTCCGGCTCGTCCACCCCGCGCGACGACCAGCCCGCCACGTAAACCTGGGGGTTCTCGCGAATGGCTCTGATGTCGTGCATGGTCTGAAACTTCGGCTGGGCGGGAGAAGCCGAACGCTCTACCCGCCCACGCGGTTACGGGCAACGCGCAAGCCGTCGTCTCCTCCCCACAGCGTGGGGAGGAGGACCGCGCGCAGCGTGGTGGAGGGGTTTTTGAAGTCCCACAGGCGTCTCGCCTCTTTTTTAATGTCCGTCATCCTCGGCCTTGTGCCGAGGACCCACGGTCAGGCGAACTCGAACGTGAAAAGAAGGCGCACAACGGTTCGTGCGCCCCGCTCCATGATCATGCGGCGGACGGGTGGGTCCTCGGCACAAGGCCGAGGATGACGGGTGTAGAGAGGCGTGAATCGCACCCCAACCATCACAATGACGCTGGTCCATTCGCAGCGAATCCAATCGCTTGCCGAATTATGTCCCCGTCTCCCATCCCCCCTCCGAAACGCGCGTATTCTACACCCGTCCCGTCGCCCGGAGGGCTCGCTTGGCCTGCGACCTTGCGGCGGCGGGAGCGGATGGAACGGGAGCGGGTCTGAAACGGCTCGCGCTGACATCGACTCATGGAGCGGTGTCGGAGGGTCGAGGGGGATACTCGATCGCACTCGGGACGGGGTTCGCAGACTCCGCCGACCCGTCGCAGGCTTATGGGGTTAGGCGATAAGACCGCCACCGCTCGACGCCCCAAGCTTGCAGGCCAACCAACCGCGCGGAGCGTCATACCCTTCGTCGAAACGGTAACAACACAAACCAACTCCGGGCGAAGGCCCGGCGCTCCGCCCAGCCCTCCACCAACTTCGCTGCGATTGCGCGAGGCCGCACTCGCACGCCCAAACACCCGTTCACCCGCCACAGAATCTCGCCTACAACCCCATCATGGCCACGCTTCGTCCCGACACGCTGGCGGCATCGCTCGCGCGCATTTTCGAAGGTCGGATGATCGACCGGGCCAGTTGGTTCGCCCTGACCGGCGGCGAGCCGCTGTTCTCGGAAGGCGATCCCTCCGACACCCTGTATCTGGTCCGCTCGGGCCGTCTCGGGGTCTTCCGGCTGGACGCGGATCAGCCGCCGCACATGCTGGGCGTGGTCAAGACGGGCGAGCCCGTGGGCGAAATGGCCATGCTGGCCGGCACCCCCCACACCGCCACCGTCGTCGCCCTGAGGGACAGCGAGATCCTGGCCCTGCCGCGCGAGGCCTTCTTCGAGGCCGCCCGCACCGAGCCGGACCTGATGGTTGAGCTGTCGCGCCTGATGATCCACCGCGCCCGAGAGCGCACCGCCGGCGCATCGGAGCCCAGCGTCTTCGGCTTCGTCTCGGCCCGTCCCCGCCCGATCCGCGCCTTCGTCGAACGGATCGGCGCCGCCATCCAGGCCATGGGCTTCACCTGCCAGGTCATCGACCAGTCGGCCCTGACCTCGGCCGCCGAATGGTTCAGCCGCGTCGAGGGGGACCACGACTACGTCCTCTATGTCGCCGAACAGGATCAGCCCGCCTGGGCCAATCTTTGCGCCCGCCAGGTGGACCGGATGTTCATCGTGGGCAGCGGCCTTCTGGCGCCGCCCGCCGCCCTGCCGCGCCGCATGGGCTTCGGCGACGGGCGGCGGCTGACCGATCTGATCCTGCTGCGCGATCCGCGCATGCACCAACCCGCCAACACACGCATCTGGCTGGACGCGCTTCAGCCCGACCGCTGGTTCCACTGCGTCGAGGGGGTGGCCAGTGACGCCGAGAGGATCGCCCGCGTCGTCACCGGCACGGCCGTCGGCCTGGTCCTGTCGGGCGGCGGGGCGCGCGCCTATTGCCACATCGGCGCGATCAAGGCGCTGGAAGAGGCAAAGGTCCCCATCGACTTCGCCGGCGGATCGTCCATGGGCGCGGTCGTCGCCGCCGGGCCCGCCCTGGGCTGGAGTTCCGAACGCCTGGACTTCGAAATCCGCCGCGCTTTCGTCGATTCCGATCCACTGTCGGACCTGGCGGTGCCGATCATCGCCATGTCGCGCGCCCGCAAGGTCGCCGGCCTGCTTGAGCGGGCCTATGGCGACATAGACCTGGCGGACCTCGCCCTGCCCTTCTTCGCCGTCTCGTCCAACCTGACCTCGGGCCGGATCGAGGCGCACCGCACCGGCCTGATGCGCCGCGCCATGCGCGCCTCCATCGCCATTCCCGGCGTCCTGCCGCCCGTCGTCATCGACGATCAGGTGCTGGTGGACGGCGCCGTGCTGAAGAACTTCCCCACCAGCGTGATGCGCCAGTTGAACAGCGGCCCCATAATCGGCGTGGACATGTCCCAGACGCGCGGCGTCGATCCCCAGGCGCTGGAGAATCCGCCGTCCTGGTGGAAATGGATCCTGTCGGGCGCCTGGAAGGCCGGCCCGCCCATCGTCTCGATCCTGATGCGGTCGGCCACCATCACCACCGACAGCGAGATGAAGCAGTCGCGCGCCGACGCCGATGTGCTGATCCTGCCCCGGCTCGACAGCACCGACATCCGCGACTGGAAGACCTACGACGGTCCCGTCGCCACAGGGTACGAGGCGACAAAGGCGGCGCTTGCCGACCTGCCCTGCCCCGTCACCCAGATACGCCACTGTCCGACCGAAAAACCCAAACCGTCAGCAGAGGCGAAGGTTTAAAGCGGCGCGCACGCCCGTTCCAGCCAGGCCCGCACCTCGCCGTCCACCAACGGCCCGACCTTGGCCAGGGTCTCGGCGTGATAGGCGTCGACATAGGCCCGCTCGTCCGGCGTCAGCATCCCGACGTCGATCAGCTTGCGGTCGATGGGCGCGAACGTCAGCTGTTCAAACCCGTGCATCGGCCGTTCTCCCCCCTCGGGAACCACGGCCGGCGTCACCACCTGCAGGGTCTCGATGCGGATGCCCCAATGGCCCTCGCGGTAATAGCCGGGCTCGTTGGACAGGATCATCCCCTCCATCAGCGGCTGGGCCGTGCCCCATTTGGCGATCCGCTGCGGCCCCTCGTGGACCCCCAGATAGGAGCCGACGCCGTGGCCCGTGCCGTGATCGTAATCCAGCCCCGCCACCCACATCGGCGCCCGGGCGATGGCGTCCAGCGCCATGCCGCTGGTCCCTGCCGGGAATCGGATCGTCGCCATGGCGATGTGCGCCTTCAGCACCAGGGTGAACTTGTGCCGCTGGTCCTCGGTCGGTTCGCCGATGGCCATGGTGCGCGTCACGTCGGTCGTGCCGTCCAGATACTGACCGCCGCCGTCCACCAGCAACAGCGAGCCTTTCTCGACATTGCGGATCGTCGCGCCGACCGGCTTGTAATGCGGCAACGCCCCGTTGGACCCGGCCCCGGCGATGGTGTCGAAACTCAGGTCCTTCAGCGCGCCGGTCTCCTCGCGGAACCGCTCCAGCGCCTCGACCACCTCACGCTCGTTCGGCAGGGTCTCCTGCACCACCGTATCGACCCAGTGCAGGAAGCGGCTCAGCGCTGCGCCGTCGCGGATGTGCGCCTGTCTGCTGCCTTCGATCTCGACCGCATTCTTGGCTGCGCGGGGAATGGCGCAGGGGTCCAACGCCCGCACCACCGTCGCCCCGGCGCTCTCCAGCCGGTCGAAATACCAGGCCGAGGACAGCGACGGATCGATCATGACCTTCTGACCCGACAGCCCGTCCAGGGCGTCCGCCAACTGCTCGGTCGCCTCGATCCGCACGTCGTCGCCCAGCCAGCCCGGCAGCGCGTTCGTCACCTTGGCCGGATCCAGGAACAGCCGCGCCTTGCCGTCCGCCGCCAGTATGGCCTGACCGATCGGGAGGGGCGAACGGATCACGTCTCCGCCGCGCACATTGAACAGCCAGGCGATCGACATCGGCGCCGTCAGCACCACGGCGTCGGCGCCGGCCTCGGCCACAGCCCTGCCGATCCGCGCCCGCTTCGCCGCATGGCTCTCGCCCGAATAGACATCTTCATGCGGCACGACCGGCGCCGTCGGCTGGGCCGGGCGATCCGCGCCCCAGGCCAAGTCCAGCGGATTGGCGTCCACGGCCTTCAGCGTCGCCCCCGCCTTCTGCGCCGCCGCCTTGAAGGCGACCAGGGCGTCGGGGCTATGCAGACGCGGATCATAACCGATCACAGCCCCCTTCGCCGCCGTCTCCAGATAGGCGGCGACCTCCGTCAGATCGCGCCGCTCGAACAGGGCCGGATCGGTCTGTGCCTTCACCTGAACCGTATAGCGGCCGTCGGTGAACATGCTGGCCCGGTCCTGGAACACCACCGCCGCCCCGGCTGAACCGGTGAAGCCGGTCGCCCAGGCCAGCCGCTCGTTCGCATCAGGCAGATACTCGTTCTGATGCTCGTCTTCGTGCGGGATCAGAAAGCCGTCCAGCCCCTGCTTGCCCATCTCGGCGCGCAGCAGCGGCAGGTGCTTGGCCCCGAAGGACGGATCGGTCGTTTCGTCGAAGGTCTGGCGCATGATCGTCTTTGTCTCTCAGCCCTTGCGCAGTTGCAGCGCGCTCCAGGCGTCATGATGGATGGTCTGTTCGACCACGAAGCCCAGCGGCAGATAGGCCTCCAGCACCCGCTCTTCCTGCGTGCGCAGCAGGCCCGACAGGATGGCGACCCCGCCCGTCTTCAACGCCGCGCCGATCTCGGGCGCCAGCTCGACCAGGGGCGCGGCCAGGATGTTGGCGAACACCAGATCGTACGGCAGGTGCTGGGCGATGCGAGGATCGCTCAGGCCGTCGGCGAAATAGAAGTCGCACTTGGCCTCGTTGATCTCGGCGTTCTCGTTGGCGATCCGCGCCGACGGCTCGTCGATGTCGGTGCCGACGGCGACGGGCGTGCCGGTCTTGGCCGCCGCGATGGCCAGCACGCCGGTGCCGCAGCCGACGTCCAGCACCTTCTCGAAGGTTTCGGTGTTCAGCAGGTTGTCGAACGCCTCCAGGCAGCCGACCGTCGTGCCGTGGTGACCGGTGCCGAAGGCGGCGCCCGCGTCGATCTTCAGCGTCACCCGACCCTCGGGCACCTTGCCCTGATCGTGCGCGCCATAGACGAAGAACCGCCCGGCCTCGACCGGCGGCAGGCCCGACAGCGACATGGCCAGCCAGTCGGCGTCCGCCAGCTTCTCGACCAGGACCGTGACCGGGTGATCGGCCAGCACGGCCTTCAGCCCCTCGACCTCTTCATCGGTCGTGGGGAAGGCGTCGATGCGCCAGACGCCCTTGTCCTCGTCCTCTTCCAGGATGGAATAGGTCGCGCCTTCCAGCCGGGGATCGGCGTCAATGGCCTCTGCGGCGGCCTCTGCGGCGGCGCGGGGACCGCGAGCGATTATCTGAAGAGCGGACTCGGACATTTCTCAAACACCGGTAATATGGCGAATCGTAGCGATCCGGCGCTGTCTGCCCGTCGCCGCCGCGTTTTTATCAAACCGAGGGGTCGGGGAATACATGGCCAAGTCACCGTCTACGTCTAAACTAGCGTCGCCAAAGCCGGCGACCGCCGCTTCCAAGCCTAAAGCCGCGCCGAAGTCGAGCGCCGTGAAGCCCGCCGCCGCGAAAACCGCTGCGCCCAAGGCCGCCGTCAAGCCGGTTGCGGCGCCCAAGCCCTCTGCTGCAAAGGTCGCTGCACCCAAGGCTGCAACTCCCAAGCCCGCCGCCGCGAAAGCCGTAGCCCCGAAGGCCGCCGCCAAGCCGAAGGCCGCACCGGCCGCCAAGGCTCCGGTCGCCGTCAAGGCCGCGCCGAAGGCTGCAGCCAAACCCGCCGCAACGAAGACTGCGCCCAAGCCTGCCGCCAAACCCGCTGCTGCAAAAGCCGCCGCGCCCAAGGCAGCGGCCCCCAAGGCCGCCGCAACGCCAAAGGCCGCGCCTGCCGCCAAGCCCGTCGCGGCTGCACCCAAGCCTGTGGAACCCGCCGTTGCACCGAAGCCGGCTCCGACGCCTGCTGCCGCGGCTCCGGCTCCCAAGCCGGTCGAAGCCACCAAGCCCGCTGCTGCACCCGCCGCCGCCAAGTCTGAGGAAAAAGGCTTCTTCGCCAAACTGGGCGACATCATCTTCGGCAAGCGCTGACCGCATCTCGTATTCGAGCTTGCAGATCGCCGGACGGTTCGCCCGTCCGGCGATTTTCGTTTAAATCCACCCTTTGAGCCGCCGAGTCACCGGGACAAAAAGCCGAAATACTTGACTTTGGCGCAGGGACTTCTATATCGCCCCCAGCCTCGGGACAGGTCTGCGAAACGCGCCGCCCGCTCGCCCAAAGAGGGGCGGTTCCGTTGCTGCTATGCACGCAGACGCTTTCTCTCCCAAGGATTCATGACAGAATTTTCCCAACTGGGCCTTTCGCCCACGACTCTTAAGGCCGTCGCCGACACCGGCTACACGACCGCCACGCCCATTCAGGAACAGGCGATCCCGGTCGCCCTCGCCGGCCGCGACGTCCTGGGCATCGCCCAGACCGGCACCGGCAAGACGGCCGCCTTCACCCTGCCGCTGGTCGATCGCCTGTCCACCGGTCGAGCCCGCGCCCGGATGCCGCGCGCCATCGTCCTGGCCCCGACCCGCGAGCTGGCCGACCAGGTCGCGGAAAGCTTCGCCAAATACGCCAAGGGCACCAAACTGACCTGGGTGCTGCTGATTGGCGGCGTTTCCATGGGCGACCAGGTCGCGGCCCTGAACAAGGGCGTCGATGTCCTGATCGCCACCCCGGGCCGCCTGCTCGACCTGTTCGAACGCGGCAAGATGATGCTGAACGGCGTCGAGATCATGGTCGTGGACGAGGCCGACCGCATGCTCGACATGGGCTTCATCCCCGACATCGAGAAGATATTCAAACTGACGCCGCCGCGTCGCCAGACCCTGTTCTTCTCGGCCACGATGCCGCCCGAGATCACGCGCCTGACGGCCGCCTTCCTCAAGGATCCGACCCGGATCGAGGCCTCGCGTCCGGCGATGACCGCCGACACCATCACCCAGTACGTCGTCCGCATCCCGACCTCGGATCCCAAGGCCAAACGCGCCGCCCTGCGCGCCTTGATGAGCCGCACCGACGTGCGCAACGGCATCGTCTTCTGCAATCGTAAGTCCGAAGTCGACATCGTCGCCAAGTCGCTGAAGCAGCATGGCTTCGACGCCGCCGCCATCCATGGCGATCTGGACCAGTCGCACCGCACCAAGACCCTGGCGGACTTCCGTTCGGGTGCCCTGAAGATCTTGGTCGCCTCCGACGTGGCCGCACGCGGTCTGGATATCCCGGACGTCAGCCACGTATTCAACTACGACGTCTCGCACCACGCCGACGACTACGTCCACCGCATCGGCCGCACCGGTCGCGCAGGCAAGCTTGGTCAGGCCTTCATGATCGTGACCCCCGGCGACGACAAGTCGCTGGATAAGGTGCTGAAGCTGATCAAAATGGACCCGAAGGAGCTGGTTCTCGACGACGTCGATTTCGACGCGATTAAGGACGGCCCCGCCCGCAACGACAAACGCTCCGGCGGACGCGAGCATTCGGGCGAGCGCAGCCGCAGCCGGTCACGCAGCAGCAATGCCCCCGCCGCCGAGCCGACCGAAGTCGCCGCCGTCGCTGCACCCCAGGTCGCTCAGGCTCAGGCTCAGGCTCAGGAACCCGAAGCCCCCCGCAGCCGCAGCCGTCGCAAGGCCCGCCCGGAAGCCGCCGTCGAAGTGGCCGCCCCTGCCCCGGTTGCGGTGGAAACCGTCGAGACGGTCGAAGCGGTCGAGACGCCCCGCGCCCCGCGCCCAGACCGTGCAGAGCGTCCCGACCGTGCAGACCGCGAGCCTCACCTGTTACAATCCGACCGCCGCGGCGACCGCAAGGCCGCCAAGGACGACACGCAGCGTCAGGGCGTGCGCGGCTTCGGCGACGACATCCCGGCCTTCCTGCGCCGTCCGGTCATCGTGCGCGCCTGAACTTTGCACATAACGGCGCGGTGAAACCCCGCGCCGTTTACCCTGCATTACGGAACACTCCTTAGTGTCCGCCCCGATACGGCTCCAGAACAGGAGCCAAAGGGGAAGAAGAATGTCCAAACAGGTCGAGACGTCGCTCCGGGGTCCACAAGCCTACGCCCTGGCGCGTGATGTCATCGCCGAAATGGAAAAGGCAGGCGTCTGGCCGACGCCGCTGAACTTCGAACTCTGGCTGCATTATCTCAGCGATCCTGACGGCGCCCTGGCCCAGGAAATCCGGCGCCTTCTCGCCCAGTCCACGGTCATCACCGACAAGACATCGGAGATGCTGGCCGCCGAGTTCCTGCCGCGCGGGCGTCTGCCGGATCAAATCCGTGATGTCGGCGCCGTCCTCGACCGCGAACTGGCCAGCGTCGCCAGCGCCATCGCCATGGCTCACAAGACCCAGCACGACTATGGCGAGACCCTCGCCGACGCCTCACACTCCATGGAAACCGTCGAGGATCCATCCTCGCTGAAGGATCTCGTCGGCGGTCTGTCGACCGCGACCAACCGCGTGCGCCGCGAGACCGCGATCCTGGAAAAACGCCTGGAGAAGTCCAACAAGGAAGTCATTCGCCTGCGCGAGAACCTGGAACAGGTGCGCCGCGACGCGATGACGGACGCCCTGACCAACCTGGCCAACCGCAAGGCCTTCGACGAACGGCTTGAGGCCGCTTGCGCCGAGGACGACGGATCGCCGCTCAGCCTGGCCATCCTCGACATCGACCATTTCAAGCGCTTCAACGACACTTGGGGACACCAGACCGGTGATCAGGTGCTGCGCTATGTCTCCACCGTCCTGTCCAACATCTGCGGCAAGACCCGATTTGCGGCCCGGTTCGGCGGCGAGGAATTCGCGATCATCTTCCCCGGCGAAGGCGCGGGCGTGGTCATGGCGGCGCTGGAAAGCATCCGCAACGACGTGGCCTCACGCGCCCTGCGTCGGCGCTCGACCAATGATGACCTCGGCTCCGTAACACTTTCGTCCGGCTTCGCTCAGCGTCAGCGGGGCGAAACCGCCGCCAGCCTGCTGGAGCGCGCCGATGCCGCCCTCTACGAATCCAAGCGCGCCGGTCGAAACTGCGTCACCGCCGCGGCCGCGCTGGAAAAAGCGGCTTAGAGCCTGACAAGGCCAAGCTTTCTGCCATAGTCGCCCGATGCGCAGCTTCGCCTTCAATGTCGTCTACTGGATCTTGTCGATCGGCTACGGCCTGACGGCGGCATTCGCAGCGCTCGCGCCCGGTCGCGGTCCCGCCAGCTGGGTCATCCGCCGCTATGTGAAGCGCATGGTCCAGGCCATGGCGATCTTCGCCGGCATCCGGCTGGACGTGCGCGGCAAGGAGCGGCTGCCCGAAGGCGCTTTCATCATCGCCTCGAAGCACCAGAGCTGGGGCGACGGCTTCGCCACCTACGACCAGTTCGACGACATCGCCTTCGTCACCGGCGACCATCTGGAGAAGTTTCCACTGCTGGGCGGCGTGCTGAAGAAGCTGGGCGCCATCGTCGTCAATAGCTGCGGCGGCCATGAAGCGCGCAAGGCCCTGGCCATGCGTGCCGCCGAGGCCCGCGCCGAGAACCGCAAGATTCTGATCTACCCCGAGGGCCATCTCGCGCCGGTCGGCCAGAAGTTCAAATATCGCTCGGGCGTCTGGCACATGTACCGCGATTTCGACATGCCGGTCGTGCCGCTTGCCACCAACCTCGGCGTCTTCTGGCCTGAGGAGAAATACGAGAAGCATCCCGGCGTCGCCACGCTGGAGTTCCTCGACCCCATCCCCGTCGGCCTGCCCAAGGACGAGTTTCTGGCCCGCCTGGAAGCCGTCATCGAAACCCGCACCGCCGAACTGGTCGCCCAAGCGACGGGTCAGCCGGTAACGCCGGCCGTGCTGATCAATACGCCGAACTGAACGAGAAAGGCCGGGGAGGTCGCCCTCCCCGGCCCGATTCTTTTCGATCAATGGCCCGATCAGGCGGCGCCGTCAGCCTTTTTCTTCGACACTTCGGAATAGATCAGCAGTGGCTGAGCCTTGCCTTCGATGACCTCGGCATTGACCACGACCTCTTCGACGCCTTCGAAGGTCGGCAGTTCGAACATGGTCTCCAGCAGAATGCCTTCCAGGATCGAACGCAGGCCGCGCGCCCCGGTCTTGCGGGTAATGGCCTTCTTGGCGACGGCGATCAGGGCGTCGTCGGTGAAGGTCAGCTCGACATTCTCCATTTCGAACAGGCGCTTGTACTGTTTGACCAGCGCGTTCTTCGGCTCGGTCAGGATGGTGACCAGCGCCGCTTCGTCCAGATCTTCCAGCGTCGCCAGAACGGGCAGACGGCCGATGAACTCGGGGATGAGGCCGAACCGCATCAGGTCGTCCGGTTCGACGCCCTTCAGAATGTCGCCGGTGCGGCGCTCGTCGATTTCCTTGACCTTGGCGCCGAAGCCGATCGAGGCGCCCGCTCCCCGCGCCGCGATCACCTTCTCAAGGCCGGCGAAGGCGCCGCCGACGATGAAGAGGATGTTGGCCGTGTCGACCTGCAGGAACTCCTGCTGCGGGTGCTTGCGACCGCCCTGGGGCGGAACGGAAGCGACCGTGCCTTCCATTATCTTCAACAGGGCCTGCTGCACGCCCTCGCCCGAGACGTCGCGGGTGATCGAGGGGTTGTCCGACTTGCGGCTAATCTTGTCGATTTCGTCGATGTAGACGATGCCGCGCTGAGCCCGTTCGACATTGTAGTCGGAGGCCTGGAGCAGCTTCAGGATGATGTTCTCGACATCTTCGCCCACGTAACCGGCTTCGGTCAGGGTCGTGGCGTCGGCCATGGTGAAGGGCACGTCGATGATGCGCGCCAGCGTCTGGGCCAGCAGCGTCTTGCCCGAGCCGGTCGGCCCGATCAGCATGATGTTGGACTTGGCCAGTTCGACGTCGTTGTTCTTCGTCGCGTGGTTCAGGCGCTTGTAATGGTTATGAACGGCGACCGAGAGCACCTTCTTGGCGTGGCTCTGTCCGATGACGTAGTCGTCCAGCACGTCGCGGATTTCCTTGGGCGTGGGAACGCCGTCGGTCGTCTTCTTGAAGCCGATCTTGTGCTCTTCGCGGATGATGTCCATGCACAGTTCGACGCATTCATCGCAGATGAAAACGGTCGGGCCCGCGATGAGTTTGCGGACCTCGTGCTGGCTCTTTCCGCAGAACGAGCAGTACAGAGTGCTTTTGGCGTCTGAGCCGGCTGCTTTGGTCATAGACCCTTATCTCACTCCCGCGGGGCGAACCGAAATGGCCCGAAACGCGCTTCCCTCACATTGATGCCAGTACTCTGGCTGCGAAGGTCTTCAAAAAATGACAATTACCCATCCCACGTGCGACGACAACCCCGAAGGCGGCAAGGGATTGTTGCAGTGCGTGGATGGATCAGTGTCGGCGGGGATCAAGGCGAATGTCTGACATGGGGATCGTGCAGGATTTGCGCCAGTCCGAGGCCGCAGGGCGACCCATTGTCGCGTTCGATTTCGATGGGACACTGACGATTCGCGACAGTTTCACCGAATTCCTGCGCTGGCGCGCCGGTCCCGGCGCCTGGGCGCTGGGTCTGGTCAAGCTGGCGCCCGCGGTGGCGGCCTATGCCAGGGACCGCGACCGGGGTCGGATCAAGGCGGCGTCGGTGAAGGAGTTCCTGCAAGGCGTCGATCGCCAGACGCTGGAAGCCGAGGCCGAGCAGTTCGCGCAAGAAGTCTGGCCGCGCTTCATACGGCCCGATGCCCTTGCGGTCTGGAACGACTGGGGCCAGCGCGGCGCCCATCGCGTGATCGTGACCGCCTCCCCCACCACGACGGTTGCGCCTTTTGCCCGAAAGCTGGGCGCGGAAGCTCTGCTGGGCACCGAGTTGGTGTTCGGCGCCGACGACCGAATCACAGGCGCCTTTGCGGGTCCGAACTGTCGGGGTGAAGAGAAGGTGCGACGGATCAAGGCGGCCTATGGCGACGACATGACGCTGGTCGCCGCCTATGGCGACACTTCGGGCGATACCGAAATGCTGGCCATAGCCCAGGAGCCGGGCTTCAGAGTATTCCGCCAGAAGCCGTGACGGCCTTCAGTTGCCGTCGGCGTCTACGTCGAACACAACGGCCTTGCCGCGCGAAGCCGGATCCCATCCCGCTGCGATAGCCGAGGTGATGGCGGTGCGCACCGCATCGACATTGACCCGCTGCTTTTCCACATCCGGCCGGCCATTGGGTCGCAGCGGCGGCGGGAACTGCACGATGGCTTCGCGCTTGAAATCGACATGGCGCAGAGAGACGGCCATGCCCTCCCAGACATTGCCGCCCTTGGGCTGGGGCTGACGACGAAGTTCCCAGGCATAGGTTTCGCCGTCGACTTCGACCGTGCCGCTTGGATCTCGTGTGAACTGCATGGCGGTTCCGATAGCATGAAATGAAAAAGGCGCGCCGCGATCGGCGCGCCTTTTTTGGTCGTTTGCCGGGCGGCTTAGTTGCCGGGCGTCTTCACGCCGTCGGCGTCGGCCTGTTCGCGGCGATCATAGACGTGGTCCACGATACCCCAGGCCTTGGCTTCTTCGGCCGACATGAAGTGGTCGCGGTCCAATGTCTTTTCCACTTCCTCGTACGTCCGGCCGGTGTGGTGGACGTAGATCTCGTTCAGACGCTTCTTGGTGTAGCGGATGTCGGCGGCGTGCAGCTCAATGTCCGACGCCTGACCACGGAACCCGCCCGACGGCTGGTGAACCATAATGCGCGCGTTCGGCAAGGCGATGCGCTGGCCTGCAGCGCCGGCCGTCAGGATCAGCGAACCGGCGGAAGCCGCCATGCCCATGACCACGGTCGAGACGGGGCTCTTGATGTACTGCATGGTGTCGTAGATCGCGAGCGCCGAGGACACCTGTCCGCCGGGGCTGTTGATATACATGCTGATTTCCTTCTTCGGATTCTCCGACTCAAGGAACAGCAGCTGGGCGCAGATCAGGGACGCCATGCCGTCCTCAAACGGCCCCGTCAGGAAGATGATCCGCTCGCGCAGCAGGCGCGAGAAGATGTCGAAGGAGCGCTCGCCACGGCTGGATTGCTCCACCACCATCGGCACCAGGTTCATGTTCATCAGTTCGATCGGATCGCGCATGGATGCCTTTTCGGTATTTCGGGTTTGTAGTCGCGATTGATGCGACGACGTTGCCTCCAGCATATCGCGTTCGCCGCCTGCGGATGCAAGCACCCGGTCAGTCCGGTTGCGACTCTTCCCTCTCGGAAGCTGACCGACGGCGGCCGCTTTCCAGTCTTTCTGCCACCGCCGCTTCCTGAGCACGTGCCGAAGAACGATCAGGTTCAGCGTCATATAAGGCCTGCAGATAGGCGTGGTCCCAGTCCGTCATCCCAATGACGCCCTCGGGATCGTTGAACAGGTTCAAGACTGTCGGCTGATCCGAATAGTCCGCCCGCGGATCCACCTGCGCCAGCACGACCATCGCGGTATAGTCCATCAAGGCCGGCAACATCACGCCATTGGCCTTCGTCATATCGATAACCACAGTAGCCGAGCGGAGATCATAGCGCAGCGGCGAGCGCATTCGGCTGACGCTTCGCGATGAGGTCACCGGCGGATTCTCGCCAGCGACACGTGCAGCGAGCGCTCCGGTATCGGCGGACACCGGCAATGAGATGTGCCACCAACGTACAGGCGCGTCGCTAGTCTTGAACCGTTCCAGCGCCGCCAATCCCATATTGGTATTGTCGATCGGCGGACGGAATCGGCGACGCCAGCCCTCGACCAGGGCAGACGCAACGACTGCGCCGTCGTCGGCGCCAATCACGAGCACATTGGGTGAACAACCGGCTTCTCCGACACTGATGCCCAGCCCACTTGCGATATCGCCAATCCGATCAGCCAACATCTGTCCATAGGGGGCCTTCAGGTTCGCCACACTGACACAGAGCGGCGTGTTCCATCGCCCTAGTCGGGCGCCCGCCGGGGCCGTCGCGACGCGGCTGACGAACTGGCGCGTCGCTTCTCTTCTCGACACGCCCTGAACGATCACGTCCTCGACATCTACTGGCTCCGCAGTGCGAGATGTCTGAGCCTGCTGAACCGCCCCTGAGAGAACGAATGCGAAAGCGACAGCGATCAGCATCATGATATTCGGAAGCCCGCGACAGGTTGGTCAGCAAAAAGGGCCCGCAAAGCGGACCCTTTCGACATGACAGGGCGGCTAGACAACCGCCAGTTACGAAGGTGTAATCCGACGCAGGATCAACCCTCGTCTTCGTCTTCCTTGAGCAGCTCTTCCTTGGTGATCGGCGTATCGGTCACGTCGGCGACGCCCACGATCAGGTCGACAACCTTCTCTTCATAGATGGGGGCGCGCATCTGGGCGGCGGCGTTGGGATTCTGGCGGTAGAAGTTCAGGACGGCCTGTTCCTGGCCCGGATAGTTGCGGGCTTCCTGCAGGATGGCGGCGTTCAGCTCCTGGTCGGTGACCTGGACGTTGTTGGCGCGACCGATCTCGGCCAGTACCAGGCCCAGACGGACGCGACGCTCGGCGATCTTGCGGTATTCGGCCTTCAAGTCCTCGTCGGACTTGGCGGCGTCTTCTTCCGGCAGGCGGCCAGCGGTCTTGTCGGCCTCGACCTGTTGCCAGATGCCTTCGAACTCGGCGTCCACCATCTTCGGCGGCAGCGGGAAGTCGTGGGCTTCGTCCAGCTGGTCCAGCAGGGCGCGCTTCAGCTTGAAGCGGGCGGCGCCGGCGTATTGCTGGTTCAGGTTCTGGCTCAGCAGTTCCTTCAGCTTGTCCAGGGATTCCAGACCGATGCGCTTGGCGAAGTCTTCGTCGACCTTGGCTTCGACCTCGGCCTTGATGGCCTTCACCTTGACGTCGAAGGTGGCCAGTTTGCCGGCCAGGTGAGCGGCCTGGTATTCTGCGGGGAAGGTGACCTCGATGGTCTTTTCCTCACCGACCTTGGCGCCGGTCAGTTGTTCTTCGAAGCCGGGGATGAAACGGCCCGAGCCAATCACCAGGTCCGCGTCCTCAGCGGCGCCGCCGTCGAAAGGCTCGCCGTCCAGCTTGCCCAGGAAATCGATGGTCAGTTGGTCGCCTTCGGCGGCCTTGGCGGTCTTGCCCTTCTTGTCCTCGTAGGACTTGGCCTGGCCGGCCAGCTCGGTCAAAGCCTCGTCCAGATCGGCGTCCGAGGCTTCGTAGGTCGGACGGTCCAGCTTCAGGGTCTTGGGGTCAATCGGCGTGAAATCGGGCATGATTTCCAGAGCCATCTCATAGGCTAAGTCTTCCTCGCCCTTGATGACCTTGTCCATGTCGGACGTCAGCTTCATCTCGGCCGGGGCTGCCGGACGGACCTTGGCCTCGTCCAGAGCCTTCTGGCTGGATTCGTTCAGCTCGGCGTTGATGATCTCGCCCATGAACTCACGGCCGAAGGTCTTCTTGACGTGGGCGACCGGCACCTTGCCCGGACGGAAGCCCTTTAGCTTCACCTGCGGGGCGACTTCCTTGACGCGGGCTTCGAGCTTGGCGTTCAGCTCCGCAACGGGAATGGTCACCGCGATCACGCGGCTGAGGCCTTCGTTCGACTTTTCGACGACTTGCATGGTCGGGATTCTGACGCTCTGTGGCGCATGGGCCTTAAGGACGGCCGGCGCGGAATGGATAAAGCAAGAAGGCCGCCCTGCCCCAGGTCTTGGGAAGGAGCGGCGCCTCGAAGCCCGCCCTTATGTCGAGAAGGGCCCCAAAGGTCAACGCGGGCGTGATCGCGGCCGGTGGTTTCGCGCATCAGGCAGGGTTATGTTGACCGCATGAGCCAGCCCGCCTCCCCCATCGGCGTCTTCGTCACGCCCGTCACCCCGCTTCAGCAGAACTGCACCACCGTCTGGTGCACCGCCACTAACAAGGCCGCCGTGATCGATCCGGGCGGATCGGTGGACGTCATTCTGGGCGAGGTTCTGCGGCGCGGCCTGACGCTTGACCAGATCTGGATCACCCACGGCCATCTGGATCATGCGGGCGGTGCGGCCGAGATGCAGGAGAAGACCGGCGTCCAGATCACCGGCCCTCAGAAGGCCGACCAGTTCTGGATCGACCGAATCGTCGAGAGCGGCCGGATGTACGGTCTGCCCGACGCCCGCCCCTTCACGCCTGATCGCTGGCTAGAGGATGGCGACACGGTATCGCTGGGCGAAACGACCTGGGAGGTGCGTCACTGTCCCGGCCATACGCCGGGCCACGTCATCTTCTTCAATCGCGCGGCGCGTTTTGCTCAGGTCGGGGACGTCTTGTTCAAGGGATCGGTCGGCCGCACTGACTTCCCGATGAGCGATCCGCCGGCCTTGATCCGCTCGGTGATCGAAAAGCTCTGGCCGCTGGGCGACGACGTCACCTTCGTGCCGGGGCACGGACCGATCTCGACCTTTGGCGAGGAACGCCGCATCAATCCCTTCGTGTCGGACGCCGCAATGAGACAGGCCCCGATCCAGCGTGAGCCGGCGGGGCCTGCCTAAAGCTCTCGCCTGGATCAGCGGCGCAGGATCATACCGATGATCACGCCGATGCCCAGCGCATACAGGGTCGCCTTCATCGGACTGTCCTGAATGTCTTCCTGGACGCGATGCACGCGACCCGAAATCTTCTCGCGCACCAAGCCTACGTCTTCGCGCACCGCTTGGCGAATGGAGGCGGTTTCGCCGAACGTGCGGCGTTCGCCGGCGGCAAGAATGGCGTCGGCTTCGCGGTCCAGACGCTGCGTCAGATCGTCATCGTCCAAAACGATGTCGTCTGGCGAAGGCGAAGTAATGGGTGTGTTGGTCATGTCGATCTCCGGGTTCGCACAACAAACCGACCGGGCGACCAGTGGTTCCTTTGAACGTCCATGGCGGGGTCGCGTTGGTTACGGGCAAGGAGAAGATCATCATGACCTACATCGAACCCACCCCCACGACACCCCAGCCGGAAATCCAGCCCGAGACCACGCCTCAACCGGAAATCCAGCCGTCCGATACGCCCGATGAAGTTCCACCGATGGAACCTGATGGCGGGGGTGAAGGTGATTCCAGGCCTTATGGAGCCGTGTGAAGTCAAACCACGAAGACGTTCAGGGGTGTGACAGTAAAACAGGGTTCCGAACGGAACCGTCACCGAGTCACAGGGTTCACTTCAGCAAGCGCAACGGCAGCACTGAAAGGACCCCGATGGACAGCCAGCCCACACGACCCTCCGGCGTTTCCAAGCGAGGTTTCGCCTCCATGGATCCCGAACGTCAGCGCGAAATCGCGCGCAAAGGGGGCGCAAGCGTCCCCAGTGAAAAACGCAGCTTCTCCCAGGATCGCAGTCTCGCCGCACAGGCCGGCCGCAAGGGTGGAGAAGCGTCGCACGGAACCAAGAAAGACGCGGACGCCGCCGACGGCGAATAATCCGCTGAGATCTATAAAAATAGGGCGGCCCGTCGATCGACGCGCCGCCCTTTTTCTTTGTGCGTTGGGGCGAGCGCTTTTCGACGCCCCAAAGCCGATTCAGGCCCGGAGCAGAGCCAAAGCCACGCTGGGTTCGGGCGACACGTCGGTACGCACAACGGACCAGCCGGACGCCTTAGCCATGGCTTCGACGGACTCTGGCGTGAACTTGCGCGAACTTTCGGTGTGGATCGTCTCGCCGCTCATGAAGCGGAACGACTGATCGCCGATGCGGGCCGTCGTCGGGGTGACAGCCTGCAGATGCATTTCCATCCGTGACGCCTCGGGGTTCCACACGGCGCGGTGCGTAAAGGCGTCCAGATCGAAATCGGCGTCCAGTTCGGCATTCGCCCTAACCAGCAGATTGCGGTTGAATGCGGCTGTGACTCCTTGGCTGTCGTCATAGGCGACGACCAGGATCGCCGGATCCTTGACCAGATCGACGCCCAGAATGAACAGCGCCCCCTCCCCCAGCATATGCCGCGCCGCCGCCAGGAAACGCTCGGCCTCGTCCGGTTGCAGATTGCCGATTGTCGAGCCGGGGAAGAAACCGATGCGGCGTCCCTGCGGCAAATCGTCTGGCAAGGGCGCCAGATGTTCGAAGTCGCCCAGCACCGGCTGAACCCTCAGGCCGGGATAATCCGCCCGAATGCGGGTCGCGGCGTCCAGCAAGGCCGTCTCGCTGATGTCCAGCGGCACATAGGCCCCCAGGTCGGGCACGGCGTCCAGCAGGATACGGGTCTTCTCGCTGGCTCCGGATCCGAACTCCACCAGCACGGCGTCCGGCCCGAAATCGGCGGTCAGGGCCGCCGCGCTTTCGCGCAACAGCGCCGTCTCTTGCCGCGTCGGATAGTATTCCGGCAGGGCCGTGATCTCTTCGAACAGGCGTGACCCTTCGGCGTCATAGAACCATTTGGGCGGCACGGCCTTCTGGTCGCGCGACAGGCCATCGACCATGTCGCGCCGGAACCCTGCGGTCTGGGCGTCGTCCGTCGGCGCGGCGTGCCTGTGCGGGGCGTCTTCGGCTAGTCTCAGACCCATGAAGGCCCACCTTTGTTGCGGGTAGAAGAAGTTCCGATACGTCACGCGGGCATGATCGGACGGCGTGGCGAAGGCGCCGCCGCGCAGAACCATCTGATTGGCCATGAACTTGCCGTTGTATTCGGCGGCCGTGCCGGACGTCGGCTGGAAGCCAGGGTAAGGCGCATAGGCGCTGGAGGTCCACTGCCAGACCTCGCCAGACAGGTTCGAAAATCCCTCGGGCGCGGTCGTCGCCGCATGTTCCCATTCCGCCTCGGACGGCAATCGTTTGCCGGCCCAGCGCGCATAGGCGTCGGCCTCATAGAAGCTGACATGACGCACGGGCGCGGCGTGATCGACCGGGGTGCGGCCGGTCAGGCCCATGACCGTCCAGTCGCCGCCGTCACAGCGCCAATACAACGGCGCGGTCCAACCCTCGGCCTTCACCGTCGCCCAGCCGTCCGAAAGCCAAAGGTCCGACCGGGTGTAGCCCCCATCCTCGATAAACCGGATCCAGTCGCCGTTGGTCACCAGATCGGCGGCCAGCGCGAAAGGCTCCAGCCAGACCCGGTGCGCCGGGCCTTCATTGTCGAAGGCGAAGCCGGCTCGGCCATGACCGATCGACACCAGGCCCGCATCGAACGCGACCACGCCGCCGAGCATCGCCTCGACCGGCCGCTCGCGCGGCTCCACCTCATAGGCGGCCGGATCGAGCGGCGAACGCGACATCAGGTTCAACAGATCCATCAGGAACAGTTCCTGATGCTGCTGGTCGTGATGCAGACCCAGTTCGAACAGATATCGCTCAAGCCCGCTCGACGGCCCCTGCGCCAACCAGGCGGCCATGCGTCGGTCGATCTCGCGGCGATAGCCCAGCACCTCATCGACCGAGGGGCGGGTCATCAGCCCACGCTGGTCGCGCGGCACCCGCTCGCCCAGCGCTTCATAGTAAGAGTTGAATAGTTGCTGGAAACGCGGATCGACAGGCCGATAATCTGGATCGGACGCCAGGATCAGCGCTTCGAAAAACCAGCTGGTGTGGGCCAGGTGCCATTTGCCGGGGCTGCAATCAGTCATGGACTGCGCCGACAGGTCTTCGACCGACAGTCCCTGGGCCAGGGCGGGCATCGCCGCCCGAACGGCCCTGAACCGCGCCACGTCCGACGCCGCCCTCGTATCGGGCTCGAATCGAGCATTCATGTCAGCCGTTCCGTCCCGCGCCAGTCCCGATGCCCCGACCGGGCGTCGCGTCGTTCAAGCAGATCGAACGTCACGCCACGGTCGGGGTTCCCAGGTGAGTGGTCAGGGATTTGGTAAGCCTGGCTACGAATTCAACGCACCGACCTGCCGCCATGCTTGGCGTATTCCAGCCGGGCGATGGTGCGGTTGTGGACCTCGTCCGGGCCATCGGCGATCCGCAGGGTGCGCACCGTCGCATAGAGTTCGGCCAGGGGCGTATCGCCCGAGACCCCGGCGCCGCCGAACGCCTGGATGGCGTCGTCGATGACCTGAAGCGCCATGCGGGGCGCGGCGACCTTGATCTGGGCGATTTCGGAACGGGCGTTCTTGGCCCCCGCCTGATCCATCATCCAGGCGGCCTTCAGCACCAGCAGGCGACACATCTCGATATTGGTGCGGGCGTCGGCGACCCGCTGTTCCCACACCGAATGTTCGGCCAGCTGCTTCTTGAACGCCGTCCGATTCAGCAGTCGCACGACCATCAGCTCCAGCGCCCGTTCCGCCGCCCCGATCACGCGCATACAGTGGTGGATCCGACCGGGGCCAAGCCGCCCTTGGGCGATCTCGAACCCCCGGCCCTCGCCGGCGATCAGGTTTTCGACCGGCACGCGCACGTTCTCCAGCACCACCTCGGCATGGCCGATGGGCCGCTCGTCATAGCCGAACACCGTCAGCATCCGCTCGACGCGGAAACCGGGCGTGTCCACGGGCACGATGACCTGCGACTGCTGGGCATGGCTGGCGGCGTCGAAGTCGGTTTTGCCCATGACGATGGTCATGGCGACGTTCGGATGCGCCATATTGGTCGACCACCATTTGCGGCCGTTGATGACATAATGGTCGCCGTCGCGCTCGATCCGGGTCTGGATATTGGTGGCGTCGGACGAGGCGACCTCGGGCTCGGTCATCAGGAAGGCCGAGCGGATCTCGCCGGCCATCAACGGCTTCAGCCAGCGGTCCTGCTGGGCGGCGTCGCCGTACATGTGCAGGACTTCCATATTGCCGGTGTCGGGGGCGTTGCAGTTGAACACCTCCGACGACCACAGATGGGCGCCCATCATCTCGGCCAGCGGCGCATAGTCGAGGTTGGTCAGACCCGCGCCGTGCTCGCCCGGCAGGAACATGTTCCACAGACCGGCGTCACGCGCGGCGGCCTTCATCGCTTCCATAACCGGCGGCTGGCGGGTCGAGTCCTCGCGCACCTGCGCGAAATATTCGTGCTCGCGGGGGATGACCTGTTCGTCCAGGAAGCGGCGGACCCGGGCGTGCCAGTCCAGGGCCCGGTCTGAATGCTTGAAGTCCATGGCGTTATCCTCTTCCCGTTCGCGCCTCTGCCGGGCGCTCGATACGAAAACGGCGCGGCCCCGATCAGGAGCCGCGCCGCCATAAATGGTCGTTCAGACCGGCATCAGCGCTTCAGCAGCGGAGCCAGCTT
This sequence comes from Brevundimonas sp., assembly GCF_046295075.1. Taxonomy (GTDB): domain Bacteria; phylum Pseudomonadota; class Alphaproteobacteria; order Caulobacterales; family Caulobacteraceae; genus Brevundimonas. The sequence continues at coordinate 161,343 of NZ_JBKBOC010000005.1, forward strand.
CTGGGCGATCATCATGTCGCCGGCGATCTTCAGCTTGCCCTGCATGAAGGCCATCATCGGATCCAGCTTGCCTTCCGACAGGGCCATGAAGTCATCCCACTTCATCGAGACGGTGGCGTCGGCGGGCTTGTCTTCGTTCGTCACCGTGTTCGGCACTGAGGCGCCGTCGATGTAGATCTTGCCCTCGTCGCCGAGGTCGAGCTTCACGGTCTTGCCGAGACCGGAGTTGTCGCCGACGGCGCCGCGGATGTGTTCGGTGACTTGTGCGAGATCGGGCATTGGGGGCGTCTCCCTAAAAGGACGTTGTGAACTACGGGTTAGCCCGCATCGGCGAGGGCGCCAAGATCACGTCGGGTAAAGCTCGCGTCACTTCTGCGGATCGCCATCCCGAAACCGTCGTTTCCTCGCCGGCTCAGCGTCCAACGACCGGCGGCGGCCGGCGCGCCTGCGTGACCTGTTCGAAGGCGTAACCCAGCGACAGGATACGTGCGTCGTCCCACTTGCCGCCCAGGAAGCTCAGACCCACCGGCATCCCCCGATCAAAGCCCATCGGCACGGTCAGATGCGGATAGCCGGCGACGGCGGCCAACTGGCTGGCCGAGCCCTCCATGTCGTCCTCGTCCTTGGGATCGTTGGTCCAGGCCCGCGAAGTCGTCGGGGCGATCAGGGCGATCACGGCATTGTCTCGCATCAGTTGGTCGATCCCCTCCGGTCCCGCCAGCCGCAGCGAAGTCGCGCGCGCTTCCAAGTAGTCAGCCGCCGTCAGATCGCCCATCGCCTGAGCGCGCTCGAAAATGTCCTGACCGAACAGCACCGTCTCGCGCGGCTCGGCGGCGTTGAAGACGATCACGTCAGCCAGGCTGCGGGTGCGGACCTGTTCCGGGTCGGTCGAGGCCAGATAGGCGTTCAGGTCGTGCTTCAGTTCGTACAGCAGCACCTTGAACTCGGCCGCTCCGATGACCCGACCGTCCGGCCCCTCCGGCAGATCGACCAGCACGGCGCCAGCGTCGCGCAGGGCCTGAAGGTTCTGTTCGAATACCGCCTGGGTCTCGGCCGAATACCCCTTCAGGAACCGCATCACCCCGATCCGCGCGCCGCGCAGAGAACCGGCATCCAGCCCGGCGGCATAGTCCACCTTTCGCGCGTCGGCCTCGACCGTGGCGGGATCGACCGGATCGGATCCGGCGATGACCGTCAGCACCTTGGCGGCATCCCGGACCGTCGTCGCCATCGGCCCGGCCGTATCCTGGGAATGGCTGATCGGCACGATGTGGGTCCGCGACACCAGACCGACGGTGGGTTTGAACCCGACCACGCCGTTGACCGAGGCCGGACAGGTGATCGACCCGTCCGTCTCCGTCCCGATGGCGACCGGCGTCAGGCCCAGCGCCACCGCCGCCCCGCTGCCGGACGATGATCCGCACGGCGTACGCGCGGGATCATAGGGGTTCAGCGTCTGCCCCCCGACCGCGCTCCAGCCGCTGATCGAGTCCGACGAACGGATATTGGCCCATTCCGACAGATTGGTCTTGCCGACGATCACCGCACCGGCGGCTCGCAATCGGGTCACGAGCGGCGCATCGCGACCCGGCGCGTTGTTCGCCAAAGCCAGCGACCCGGCCGTCGTCGGCATGTCCGCCGTCTCGATATTGTCCTTCAGCAGGATCGGCATGCCCGAAATCGCCGACACGCCCCGGCTGGGCGAGGTCTCGGTCCAGCGCAACACCGCATGAGCGGTGTCATTCGCCCGACCCGCCGCGACCACGGCGGACGCGGACGGATAGGCGCCCTGCCCGGTCGCGCAGCCCGCAAGGGCCAGCGCGGCCGCAGCGGCCAGGATCAGTCGGCGGCGGGCTCGGCCCGCTTGCCGATCGTGCGATCCAGGAAGTCGAGATAGGTGCGCCATTGCTGCAGTTGCCTCGGTTCGCCGCGGACGCCGTGTCTCTGGCCGGGATAGAGCATCATCTCGAACGGCATGCTCTTGGCCTGCAAGGCGTCGATCACGCGGGTGGCGTTGCCGAAGATGACATTGTCGTCGGCCATGCCGTGCAGGATCAGCAGACGACCGGTCAGATCATCGAGGCGCGGCAGGACGTCGGTGGCGGCGTAGCCTTCCGGATTGTCCTGCGGCGTGGACATGTACCGTTCGGTATAATGGGTGTCGTACAGGCTCCATTCCGTCGGCGCGGCGCCGGCTAGGGCCGAGGCCAGACCGGCCTCGGGCTCGGTCACGGCCAGCAGGCTGAGGAAGCCGCCGAAGCTCCAGCCCATCATGGCGATCCGGTCCGCATCGACATAGGGCAGAGTCTTCAACCATTTGGCGGCTAAAGTCTGATCCTCGACCGCCGGAATGCCCAGACGGCGATAGATGCTGGTCTCAAACGCCTGGGAACGGTCGCCCTCGCCGCGATTGTCGACGCGGAAGACGATGTATCCGGCCTCGGTCAGCAACTGATTGGTCAGCGGCTGCCAGCTCTTCTGCACGCCCGCGCCAGTTCCGGGACCGCCGTAGACCTGCATCACCACCGGATATTTCTTGGACGGGTCGAAGTCCGGCGGGGTGGTCATGCGCCAGACCAGGGTTTCGCCATGGCTCTGGATCGTGCCGAACTCGGGCGCGCGCAGACGCGAGACATAGGGGGTGAACGGATGGGCGGCGTCCAGCCGGTTCTCCTCGATCCAGCGCACCCGCGTGCCGTCGATCCGGTACAGGGCCGATTGCGTCGGCGTCGCCGGATCGGAATAGTTGCCGACATAGGCCGTCGCCGGCCCGTTGACCGACACGCTCCACCAGCCGCCGCCCGGCGTCACCGCCACCGGATCGACCGTCCGGTTCAGACTGGCGCGGAACATCTGCTGTTCGATCGGCAATTCCTCGCCGTCGCGCATTGAGGCGGTGAAATAGACCTCGCCCGTCTGTTCGTTGACCCCGTCCAGATGCTTGACCGGATAGTCGCCGCGCGTGATCGCCCTCAGGCGCCGCCCATTGCGGTCGTACAGATAAAGGTGCCGCCAGCCGCTGTCCTCATTGGACCAGATGAACCGGCCGTCCGCCAGCACGCGGAAGTCGTTGTTCAGATCGACCCACGCCTGGGCCTTCTGGCTCAGGATCACCCGCGACGCGCCCGTGGTCGGATCGACGCTGAGCAGGTCCAGCGTCTTCTGGTCGCGCGACTGGCGCTGGACATACAGGGTCTTGCCGTCGCCGGCCCAATCGACCCGCGCCAGATAGCTATCGGTGTTGGAGCCCAGGTCCACCTTGACCCTTCCCCCGCCCTGCAGGTCGCGGACATACAGTTCGACCACCGCATTGGGCCGGCCGGCGCGGGGATAGCGCTGCTCGACCATGGTCGCGCCGGCGCCGGTGATCTCGAACCGAGGCACGATGTCCACCGGGCTTTCGTCCACGCGGGTCAGGGCGATGTAGCGTTCGTCCGGGCTCCACCAGTATCCGGTGTCGCGGTCCATTTCCTCCTGGGCGATGAACTCGGCCGTAGCCCAGGTGATCAGGCCGGCGCCGTCGTCGGTGATCGGCGTCTCCTGGCCGCTGGCCAGATCATAGACGACCAGGTTCTGATCACGGACCCAGGAAACATAGCTGCCCTTGGGCGAAACCTTGGCGTCGATCTCGTCGGCCGGCGTCTCGGTCAGGCGCCGCACCTTGCCGTCGGCCCGATTGGCCAGGAAGATGTCGCCTTCCAGCGGCGCCAGGATGTAGCGGCCCTGCTGGTCCCACGAATATTCGACCACGCCGCGCGCGCTGATCCGCATCCTCTCGCGCCGCGCCTTTTCGGCCTCCGACAATTCTCCGGCGTCTGGAACCAGCGCCTGGGCGTCGATCAGCTTGTAGGGTTCGCCCTCGCCCGTCGGCGCGGCCCACAGGTCCTGGACGTCCACATTGTCCTCGCGCGAGCGCAGGAAGGCGACCAGCTGCCCGTCGGGCGACAGGCTGACCCCTTTGGCCACCGGGCCGTTCAGGCTGGGGCTGGAGAAGACCCGTTCGGGCGTCAGGATGTTGGAGGATGTCTCCTGTGCAAGCGCGGAGCTTGCCGACAGAAGGATGGTCGAGGCGAGAAGAACTGTGCGCATGGTCGCGGACGCTAGCGGCGCTTCTGCAAGCCGTCACGAGGAAAAGTGGTCGCCGGACGAAAGGCTTTTCCTTCCCTGCGAGGGGTTCTCAGATTAGAGAGACCGCACCATGACCGACGCCGCCCTCTCCTCCGCTCCCGTGAAAGCCAGCCCGTTCAACGAACTGGAGGTCCTGTGGGTCCGCCATTGGACTGACAGCCTGTTCAGCTTCGGCGTGAAAAGGCCCGAGGATTTCCGCTTCCGCTCGGGCGAGTTCGTGATGATCGGCCTTCCGGGCGAAGACGGCGGCAAACCGGTCCTGCGCGCCTACTCCATCGCCAGCCCCAACTGGGCCGAGGAGCTGGAGTTCTTCTCGATCAAGGTCGCCGACGGCCCCCTGACCTCGCGCCTGCAGAAGATCGTCGCCGGCGACACGGTGCTGATGGGCAAGAAGCCGACCGGCACCCTGGTCCTGGACGCCCTGACCGGCGGCGAGCGCCTGTTCCTGATCGGCACGGGCACCGGCCTGGCGCCCTGGCTCAGCGTCGCGCGCGATCCCGAGACCTATTCCCGTTTCGGCCATGTCTATGTGATCCACACGGTCCGCAGCGTCGCCGACTTGGCCTATCGCGAATTCTTCACGCGCGAGATCCACGACGATCCGCTGATCGGCGACGAGGCCAGGGCGCAGCTGACCTATTACCCGACGGTCACGCGCGAAGCCTTTGAGAATCCGGGCCGGATCACCGACCGGATCAAGTCCGGCGACTTCTTCCGCGACCTGGGCCTGCCCGACGGTTTCGATCCCGCCCGCGACCGCGTCATGCTGTGCGGCTCCATGGCCATGATCAAAGAAGCCGGCGAACTGCTGGAGACCTACGGACTGAAGGAAGGCTCCAACGCCGAACCCGCCGACTACGTCCTGGAGCGCGCCTTCGTCGGCTGACGGTCTTGGCTTGCGCGGCGTGACCCGCTAACCCCACCGCCATGCCCCACCCTGCTCTTGTCGCCGTCGACGCCCGCGTCGATCCCTCCGAATGCCATTCGATGGCCGACGTCCGCCAGGGCGTCGACGCCCTCGACCGCGCCCTGGTCGCCCTGCTGGCCGAACGTCAGCGCTATATGGAGGCGGCCGCCCACATCAAGCCCGACCGCGACGCCGTCTTCGACCAGGCCCGCATCGACGACGTGGTGGCCAAGGTTCTGGTCGCCGCCGAGGCGCATAACCTGTCGCCCGACATCGCCGAACCCGTCTGGCGCCTGCTCATCGACCGCTGCATCGCCCACGAGTTCGCGACATACGACCGGACTCGCAGCTAGGTCGATAAAATGGTAACTTGCGGTCATGGCTCGACCGGAAACCTCCATCTTCAACAATCACGACGCAGAGGCGGATGCGCGTTCTCTTGCGGAGGCTGAGGCCGACATCGTGGCCGGTCGCGTCGTCCCGCATGAAGACGTGGTCGAGTGGCTGAAGACCTGGGGGACGCCGCAAGAAGGTCCGCCTCCGGCCAAATGGAATATCGATGGCTGAGGTCATCTGGACGGCGAAAGCCATTCGGAACGTCGAAGCCATCCGAACATACATTGCTCAGTTCAGTCCGCTGGCCAGTCAGCGCATGGCCCTACGCCTCATGTCAGCCGGCGCAAGCCTGGCTGAACATCCCGAAAGAGGCGCACCCATCCCCGGCGGCCGTCGTCAACTGACCCACATCCCGCCCTACCTGCTTCGGTACAAGGTCGTCGGCGCGCGCGTCTTCATTCTGGATGTCCGGCATGCTGCAGAGAATGCATCGTAGCCCAACGGCCTCAGACGCTTCAGCCATCCTATTTTCGGAAGCGTGATCGTTTGATTTCAGCCTCTTAAATGCGAGCAGCGTCAATCGACCTACCGCTCCCTCCGGGCGCCGTATAATGGCCGTTCGGTCTTTGACATCGCTGCGCGCTTAACCAGCCGAAATTGCACTTTCTTGCACTTTGCACGCGTTTTCGGAGTGCAGTGCAATTTAGCACATCCGTCTAAGTTGGACTCACTTGGACACTTGGACTGTTTTTTCCCGAGTCCAACTTCCGCCCCTACAGCCTCAGGCCTTGAGGCTCCGCAGCATCAGCTCGTGGCGATAGGCCGCGACATCCGCCAGCGCCGCCTCAAGGGCATCTCGGACCCGCTCCAGCGCCGGCGCGGCCAGCGTCTGGTCCGCGCCCTCCGCCTCGGCGCATATCGCCGCCAGGTCTCGCGCCCCGATGCCCGCCGCTGCGCCCCGTATCGTGTGAACCCCGTCGCGCCAGCCCTCGGCCTTGGGGTCCAGCATGACGGACCACAGGCCGGCCTGCTGGACGAACAGTCCCAGCACCTCTTCATTGATAGCGTCGTCGTCGCCCGTCATGCCGTTCAGAACGGCGAAATCGACCGCGCCCGTCACATCGCGCAGCGCCATCAGGCCGCCGTTTCCTCGCCCTTGGCCAGGCGCGAATTCTTGGACGACCAAAGCAGATAGATCGCTACGCCAACCACGTTCCAGACCAGGAATCCGATCTGCGTCACCGGCTTCAGGCTCAGGAAGAAGACGATGCAGCCGATCACGCTGACCGCGCCCACCAACGGCCACAGCGGCGCCTTGAACACACGCCTGCGGCCCGGCTCGCGAATCCGCAGCACGATCAGGCAAACCCCGACCGAGCAGAAGGCCGCCAGCGTCCCGGCGTTCGCCAGCGACGCCAGCTCGTCCAGCGGCAGCAGCCCCGCCAGGATCGCCACCACCACGGCAGTGAACACCGTCACGACCGCCGGCACGCCCCGGCTCGACACCTTGGCCAGACGACGCGGCAGCAGGCCGTCGCGCGCCATGCCCAGAAAGATGCGGCTCTGGCCGAACAGGAAGGCCAGCAGCACGGTGGGAAGCGCGATCACCGCCGCCGCCGCAATCCACTGTGCCGCCGTCCCCTGCCCCATCTCACGCAGGATCAGCGCCAGGGGCTCCGGACTGCTGGCGAAGCTCGCCACCGGACGCGCGCCGATCGCGGCGGCCGCCACGACCAGATAAAGCGCCGTGCAGATCAGCATGGACCCGACGATGCCGATGGCCAGGTCGCGCTCGGGCTTCTTGGTCTCCTCCGCCGCCGTCGAGATGGCGTCGAACCCATAGAAGGCGAAGAAGATGATGGCGGCCGCCGCCATCACCCCGGTCTGGACGAAGGGCGCGCCGAAGCCGTTGGGCATGAAGGGGGTGAAATTCTCGGGCTTGAAGGCCGGCAGGGCGATGGCCACGAACACCACCAGCGCCGCGATCTTGATCAGCACAAGCACCGCGTTCAGCGTCGCGCTCTCCTTGGTGCCCAGCAGTAGGAGGCCCGTCACCACCCCGATGATGGCTACCGCCGGCAGGTTGATGATCCCGCCCGCGTGCGGCCCGGCGACCAGCGCCAGCGGCAGGTCGACGCCCAACCCGCTCAGGAAACCGACGGCATAGCCGGACCAGCCCACCGCCACGGCGCTGACCACCAGCGAATATTCCAAGATCAGGCTCCACCCCACGACCCAGGCGATCATCTCGCCCAGCACGGCATAGGAATAGGTATAGGCGCTGCCCGCCGTCGGCATCATGGTCGACAGTTCGGCATAGGCCAGGGCCGCGCAGGCGCAGACCAGCCCCGCCAGGCCGAAGCTGATCATCACCGCCGGCCCCGCCAGCCCGGCCCCGACGCCGATCAGGGTCAGAATGCCGGTCCCGACGATGGCGCCCACGCCCAGGGCCAGCAGGTGCGGCCAGCTCAGCGTCGGTTTCAGACGCGGTCCGTCGTGCGGCGCCAGCATGGTGTCGATTGATCGACGCCGGTTCCAGAAGGCCATGAAGCTCGCTCCCCCGCCGCTTGCCGCAGCTGATTCCGTGCGGACCATAACCCGCCGAAGAAAGTTTGCGAAAGCGCTTGCCAACCCCCGAACCGCTGGGTAGTAGGAGCGCCCTTCGGCAAGGCCTCTCGCCCCCGAAGACGCAGACGATCGGTCGGGTGATTAGCTCAGTTGGTAGAGCAGCTGACTCTTAATCAGCGGGTCGTAGGTTCGAACCCTACATCACCCACCATCGTCTTTCCAAGCCATTGAAATCCTGACAATCCCTTATCGGGGTTGACTTTGCGCGCCGAAAAGACCCTCCAATTACCCTCCAAAAAAGGAGCGGTGGCATATGGCTAAGGGACTGACTCGCGACGGGCCGGGTTGCGTCTGGATCGCGCGAAAGGCAGTCCCGGCGACGGTGCGTGACATCGTCAACGCACTACCCGCCGATGACCCTCGGCGCGCTGTCTTCATCGGACCTACAGGCCGCGCTCGCGCCGAACTCTGGGAGTCCACTGGCCATGTGGACTTGGGCGAGGCCCAGGCCCAAGGCCGCAACATCCATGAACGATGGAACCGGGCAATTGCGGGCCTGCGCAAGCGCGGAAACCCACAGAACGTGGCCCATGCCCTCGACCTGATCGAGGGATGGCGGTCGAACAAGGTCGCTTGGGCTTTAGGTTTCGGGGCCATGATTGATCTGTTCGGCGCCGAGGGCGGCAAGGTCGAGATGAGCCTGGACGGCGCCCGCCTTGAGGTGAAGCATCTCGACCTTTCCGCTCCCTCGTCGAGCGAGACGCCCGGCCTGACCACCGGCGCCGTTAATTGGGCGGCGGCCTATTTCGCCGCCGCACCAGAACTCGACCGAGGACTGACGATCCCCCCGGCAACGCATCATCTAATCCGACTGCTACGAGAGGCCGAAACGGCGCCGGAGCGCTGGCGTGACATCGACGGCTTTGACGCCCGTCTTCAAGAGGTCGTCGGCCCGCTGGACGCCAAGGTCCGGACAGTGGTCCGCCCCACCTTCGCCAAGGCTTGGCGAGAGGTCGCTGACGCCGAAGAAGCCGAGCGCCGTTTCGCCGCCACCCTCTTGCTCGTCACAGCGAACGCCGACGCCCCTGTCGTCGCGGCGGCGCCCGCTTTCGCCCCCACTTTCGCTGACAAGACGCTGAGCGAACTGCTTGACGCCTACGAAGCCGACTTCGTCGCGACCCATAACGCAACTAAGGACTTGGTAGCCCCCCTCCGCGCCCTCAAGGAATTCTTCGGCGAGGGCCGGTTCGTCCGGTCGATAGAGAACGAAGACGCGCGAGCCTTCGCCGCGTTCTGCGAGAAAATCCCTGCCAACGCGGGAAAACTCTACAAGGACACTCCGCTCGCCGATGCCATCGAACGCGCCCAGGCGGACGGAAAGCCGCCGGTCTCTCGCAACACGGCCCGTCGCTACATTACGTTCGCCTCAATGATCTGGAACTGGGCAGGCAAAAACGACTTCGCCGACCGCAATCCATTCCGAGGCCGCGCGGGTCCCCGAAAAGCCAGCGTGAGGCGCGAGGGCTTCACAGACGCCGAACTTGCCGCATTCTTCGCCGCCCTCCAGCCCTATAAGGCGGATGGCAAGGCGCTGTTCTTCGTGCCCGCCCTGGGCCTCAACGGAGCCAGAATTAGCGAACTGCTTCAACTGAGAGTCGGGGACGTGAAAGAATTTGAGGGGACGCCGTATCTGGATTTGTCGCCTTTCGACGAGACCGGCCGACGAGATGACGACAAGAGCCACAAGAACGCAGGAAGCGAACGGCTGGCGCCCATCCATCCGTTGGCAATCGAAGCCGGGATCATGGACCTTGTGGCGCGCAGGAAGGCCGAAGGTGCCACGCGTCTCTTCCCCGAGATCAAGCCGCGCATCCAAAAGGGCGGCAAGGTGGATTGGGCGCACTACTACTCGAAGCGCATCAACAAAATTTTAGATGATGCTGTAACAGACGCGCCTCGGCTCGTCGGTGGTCATGGATTCCGCCACACTCTACGTGAAAGATACAGAAAGCACGACATCCTTGAGGAAGTCCTGGACGCAATTGGCGGATGGTCTCAACAGACTGTAGGACGCCGTTACGGTCGTAATGAAGTGAAGATGCTTGCAGATAACTTAGCGAAAATCAATTTCGGCCAACTCAAAATCTGAGTACTGGGTCGATCTTCTGCTCGTCCGACATAGACGGCCCTTGGACGACTCCAAACGATACGAACTTCGTATTAAAGCACGTTTGTTTCAAATTACGGTCAACATTTGTGCAACTAGTGCCGTAAATCTTGACATCTACGGCTTTTGGCCTTATAAGTACATCGCATCACTAGGACTATCTGGAATGCATCCGGGGGCGATGACGCCCCCTCGACTAATGTCGAGTTGTCGCCTCCGGTTTCTTTACTAGTTCGGCTTCGCCCCAAGGGGCGGCGACGCCTCTTGAGACTTCCAAAAATGGAAAACTACTCTCCTGCCGTCCTTCGGGCGGTGGTGAAGGCCGCTGTTCAGCGCGCCGCGCCCGGCGTCACCGACGCCCAGGCCAGCGACATCGCCCGGCGCGTCATCGCAGCCGACCAGCCCGAAATCACCTCTGAAGCTGAGGTTCGGCTCGCCTCCGGCGAAACCATGGCCGACGCGCTGGGGCGCCACGCCCAGGCCGCGCCTCATCTCTTTAGCCCGCCCGAAACGACCGTCCACGCCACCTCTGACGCGGCGCGCGCGAAGCTGAAGGCCATGAAGGCCGCCGACCGTTTGGAGGCGGCCAACGCCGCCGTTGGCGTAACCGGCGCCTGGGTCCGTGAATTCCGGAAGGGGCGCGTGCAATGAGCGAGCCCATTTCTCTCATGGCCAGTCGAGAACTTGCCAGCCGCCTCCGTCCGCTTGGCCTGACGCCCGCCGCCTTCGCCCGCCTGCCCGACGCGCCCCGGCCGATCCTTCGAATTGGTCTGCGTGGCCTGCGCTGGTCGCGAGACGCAGTGCATTTTTGGATTTCAGAACATTTCGAAACGGCGCGCCGCGAGGCTGCGCGTCAGGCCGTGTCGGAGTCTATGTCGTGAGCCAGCACGTCGAGGCGCTGACAGCCTATCTGGAGGATGCGGTGGTCAGCCTTCATAGCCGGTTTGCTTATGGCTATGGCGGCCTCACCGGCTCTCAGAACGGCCCGGCTCGCCGGACCTTTCAAGCCCGCCTGCGTTTGCTGGTCGAGAAGCACTATGTCGATGCGCTACGCATCCGGGGGCATAACGCTGACGTTTGGCTGGACTATTCGGCGGAAATCGACGCCGACCTGGACACTTTGCGGCCGTCCGCTCTTGTGGTGGCGCGTCAGGGCTGCGAGCCGGTGGAAATCTGCCTGGGTTGGCCCGCGCGCGGCTTGAAGACTCTCCGGCTGAACCCTCCGGCGGTGGTGGCTTCGCGGCCGATGACGATCCTGCTGGGCGCGGCCGACGCTGGAGAGGCCCTGACCACCGCCTTGAGTCAGATGATTGCGGCAGCGGTGGTGGCGCTTGGCGCCAACAAGGCGATGGAGGCCGCGTGATGTGCCGCCCGCTTATCCCGCCTGGCCGGGGGCGGCGGTTCCCGAGCCCCCGCTTCCCCAACGATGGCCTGACCGTTCCGGCGCCACGTCCGTTGTCGATCCCGACGCCGCACCCAGCCCAGCCGCCGAAGCTGGTTGAGACCTTTGACGGAGAACCCGCCGACGATACTCAGGCCGCACCCTGACATTTGAGTTGGGCGCAAGAAATCAATCACCCAGGGATTTTTGAGAAATTCCTTCCCCAGTGTCCCGCCGGAAGGTAAAAGGGTGCTGTCTTCGCTCGCCCTAAGCCTCTGGCTTTTGATGCAGAGCGCACCAAGTCGCGTCTGATCCGCATCGCCATTTTCGGCGGTGAGGCGTGCGTTAGTCTTAGTCTTAGTCTTAGCGCTACCCGTGGCGCGCGCCGGACCGCGCCCTGTTCTCATTCACACTAAGATTAAGCCCGCCGCCGCTTAGATGGCGCCGGGCGCAGGACTTTCAATGCACGAATATCGTAGCACCCCGGCGGCGGGGAGCAAGGAGTCGCGCGCCATCTCTGGTGCCGTCCACTTCCACACGTCTAATCACCCGAATATCAAGGTGCCGACCTGGACCCCGCACGTCTGCGACTGGTTGGAGTTCATCGCTCTCCTGGATGAAAACGCGAAGCGTGAGTCCCCGGCGGCGCCCCGTCAGGTCATCGTCCCGGCGACCCTGATGGGCGGAACCCGCTTGAAGAATGCTGTCAGCGAGATCAACGTGGCGCTGATCGAGGTCGTGGGCGTGGCGCTGGACGACATCCGCGAACGGATGGCGGCGGGCGGGCGCAATGGCCTCTCCTGCGCAGATGAACCCGGCTGGTCCGGCGCAATCTTCAACACCTGGGAAAACGGGCGCACGGAGACGACCCTTCACCGCGACACCTTGACCAAGTGGCTTTCGAAGAACGGGCGCCCCGATTGTGGCGGTGCCGACATTAACGCCGAAAGCCTCATCTACTACATGGGCGAGGTTCATGGCTGGCGCGATGTCGCGCAGACGACCGAGGCAGTGGAAATCGTCGCCGACAACCTCGCTACGTCGGACGGCGCGGCAGTGGTGATCCGTCATGAACCGCTCCCTTCCTACTTGGTCGCCGTTCCCCTGGCCCCGGCCTTCAAGCCCACCGAGGCCGCGTCCACGCAGGCTGCGGGTGTAAAGATGTGGGGCGAGGTGCTGGAGACGGTCGAGTACAGCGTTAGCGGACGCATTGTCCTGACAAAGGCGGCGCGCGATCCGGCTGCCATGGTCGCCATGCCGCGCCGCCGTCCTGGTGTGGCGCCGGTCGCGGAACTGATCGACGGAGCGCCCGTGAATTGGCGTGACCTGGGGGTAGAGGAACCGGTCGCCGAGAAGGCCACCACCTCGAAGCCCACGTTCGAGTCTATCAAGGCCGTGATTGACGCCCTGCCGCCAAAGGAAGAGACGCCCGACCCGTCTCCGGTGGTCGAGATGATCGCCCGCTTGGACAATCCCGTCCACCGCGAAACGCTGCTGGAGGCGCTGAAGCGTAAGGCTGGAGTGCCGATCCCGGCGCTGCGAAAGGATGTGCGCGACCGCCGCCGCGCCGCCGGTGAAGGCTTGGAGGAAGGAGTGAAGGTGGATCAGTCCGGGTATCGCACCTTGGTCCACGTTGGTGAGCCCGACCATCGGGAAGTCCGCGCCTTCGTCATGAAGACCATGGAGAAGGCCAACGCAAAGGAGCCGGTTTTCACCCTTAGCCTGGGACAGGTGATGGGGCTTCGTTACCACGACGGGCGGGCCGGTTTTCAGCCCCTCACGGCACGCCAATTTCAGGCCGCGCTCTTCAAGGTGTGTAGTTTCGCCCAGCACCGCGACGGCGGCGACCTGACGCACCGTATTCCCGACGGGGACATTTGCGGCGTCGTTCTGGAAGGGGTGGAGCCGGATGAACTGCCGTTGACGCCGACGATCCGCCGGGCGCCGACCATGGCGCGGAATGGTCAGATTTTGGACCGCAATGGATGGTTCGGCGACGTGCTGGTCGATCTGGGTGATCTGGCACCGCCGTTGGTTCCGCTGGACCCTACGTCGATGGAGATCGCCGCCGCGCGCGACCTGATTCTGATCGACATGTTTGGTGATTTTCCGTTTGACGACGGAGACGCTGACGGCGCCCTGGGCGAGAGCGAGGCGAGCCGAGCGAACGCCGCGGGAATGGTCCTAACGCAATTCGCACGCGACTTGTTCGACGGCCCTTCGCCCTTGTTCACCATCGTGAAGCCGTCGCCCGGCGTCGGCGGAACCCTGTTGGCGGAAACTGCGCAGCGATTGTTTGATGGCCATGCGTCGGCGACGACGCCGAACACCCGCAACGAGGAGGAGATGCAAAAGCACATGGTCGCCGCCTCTCTGGGCGACGACTCGTTCTTGTTTTTCGACAACGTAACCGAATTTAACAGCGAGACGCTGAAGCGTTCGACCACCGCCGACCGGATCGGCGGGCGCGTTCTGGGCCTGTCTAAGACCGTGTCCCGCCCGAACCACTTCCTGTGGCAGATCACGGGGATCAATCCGCGACTGGGACCGGAGATGGCGCGCCGCGCCGTCTTCATCAACCTGAATTCGCGGGTCGAGGACAACAGCGTGCGCAACTATCAACATGCCGATTTCAAGAGTTGGCTGGGCGAAAACCGTAGTCGCATTATCGGCGCTATCCTGACGCTGATCCGCGCGTGGTGGGTCAAGGGCGCCAAGCCCGGCAAGGCCAAGATGGCGTCTTTCGAGTCTTGGTCTGGCGTCATCGGCGGCATTTTGGAGACTGCCGGAATCAAGGGCTTCCTGTCTAACCCTCGTGCTCCTAGCGCCGACCGAGAAGGCGCCCAGGTTAAGGCGTTCATGTCGGAGTGGTGGAAGGTTTGGAAGGAAGCTGACACCACCGAGGCGAAGGCTTTCGATTATGCCGACGGGGCCGGATTCGTCACGGGATTCGGTGATGATCGGCGCCGGGGTTTTGGGGAAATGCTGGACGGCTTGCGCGGGCGCGTGTTCGATCTTGGCAGTGACCGAGTGATGTTCGGTGTCGCCGAGAACGAAGGCTGGCGACTGGTGCACCTGGGGAAGCTGGAGCGTTGCGATGACGCCGACCGCTCTTAAGGCTCGGGTGGTCAAGGAGGTCGGGCGCTGCCCCGGCCCCTTCACCTTCTCTGACATCGCTGACCGGCTGGGGGATGGCTATATCCGGGGCGGCGTCAATGAGCGCCGCCTTCGTCGCGCCCTGGACACTTTGCGTCGGTCGGGCGCCTTGGTGAAGATTGACCACGGATTGATGCGGCGAGGCGGGGATAGCGTCGGGCCGGGCGTGGGGATGATCGGCGCCGTAGAACGGTTCATGCATGACAATGGCGGCGTGGCGCGGCCGGAAGAAGTCTGTGTCGCGCTGGACCTGGGCGACGCCGGGCGCCGCGCCCTTCACCGTGTGCTGGAAACGGGACGGTATGAACCCCTGCCGCCCATGCACGACAGTCGCCGATGGTGGATATTGCCTGACGCCGAACGTCTCGCGCTTGCGTCGCCTGGTTGGCGGATCGAAATTGACCTGGCGCTGGAGAGCCTGCGGGCGGGGCGTCCATGGCGCTCTGGCGTGAACGAAATCAACGCCCGGCGGCGCGCCATCGGTATGGGAATTCAGGACGCCCGAGACGCCGCCGATCTTACCGTGAACTCGGTGCTGGCGGCGGTTGGCGGCGCACTCGCTGCTGACATGGAGCGAGGACGCGCGTCGGTCCTGATCGACGGTGGATCGATCCAGCTATGCGAATGGTGGCGTCGGAAGTGTGAACGGCTGGGCGTGGAGGCCGCGTTGGTGGGGGTCTGGATCGACCTAGAAGAAGGCGGCGAGATCGGTTCGGGCTGGCCTGGATCGGCTTTGTCGGCGACGACTTGGATCGCCCTGGGCGCGCACCTCGGGACCGACCCGGCCGCCCTGTCGCGGGGTTTCCCGCTTGCCTGCTGAATCGGTGAGACAGAATTCGGTAATGCTTATCCAATTACCGGTTTCTGTCTCATGGTTTTTAGTGTCGTAGGGATATGAGCCGGCTCAATGCGTTGGGTACAACCTACACCCTGACGTGCGGTCTTCGACGCTCTGATTTGAGCGTCCGCGCCATTAAGTATGGGGCGCCACAGCAGTTGGACACACTCTAGCGCTCTATCGCCTTCATCGGAGGGACGCCCGCCAGTAGCTTGCGTTTCACTTCAAGCGCCTCTGCGATGGTCTTGTCTGGATCGACGCGCACGCCCGCACCGATCACCCGGCCATCCCTGACCGCGTGACGATACCCGTCATCACCGTCCCGCCAACTGATCTTGGAGTCGGGAATGAACTCAAAGTATTGCCGGTTGTCAGCAGTGGCAGGGGTGATGCAGCCATATCCGCCTTGTCCATCCGAGATGACCGAGTGCAGGACGTAGTTTCCGTCTGGATCGACAAGCCAACCCACGACTGCCTTGAATGTGCCCGTTGGATCGTTCGCCTCATACCAGCGACAGTTCCCGTGACACTCAGACACCGGCATACGCATGTAGGCGATTTCCTTGGCGTCCGCTCTTTGCACCGTCACAACGGGCAGACCGTTCAAATCAGCGACTATGTCGGCTTCCCACTGACTAGCGGGGAAAACCCACTGATCGACCTTTCTTAGAAGCTGCTCACGCAACCCGGCTTCTCGCCGCTTTGCCTCACCCATCCGGCCCTCACCATCTCAGATCGCATAGACATGTGCCGCTTTAGGTGTCGTTCAAGGGCAGCATCAGAGTTGGACGATTTCGCGCCGCCGACGCCCCCGCCTGGCACGCCGGTCTCCTGACCACTGCAGTGGTGTTGGCGTATCAGTCTAGGCCTGGGGTCGCCTTGACCTTCGGTCGCTTCAACATCGACTCTGGTGCGGTCCGGGGAGCCGCCTTGACGCCCGCCAGTTTTCACAAGCGCGGCCAGCCCGCCGCGCCTGGGCGGGTGTCTCGCCGAAGCGCTAATTGGTCACAGCAACTGTTTCGGATTTTGAGCCCTTTAACTGGGGTAGAGGCGCGACAGTGCGTTGGAGTCAGCTGATCGAGGCAGCTTACGGCTCACGCTCTCCCAGGTCGCTGCCAGGGTGGTCGCCGTGTCGAGACCCAGGCGGACTTGCCGGGCTCGCTTTGGCCACGCAGAGCGTCGCCGCAGTCGTATCGGAATCGACCGATTCCGAGCCGTCTTCGACGGCTGTATCTAAAACTAGCTTGACTCGATTATAGATACGCCGTCTAAATCGATACAGGTTTTAGATATGGAAGAATATCATGTCATCACGCACCTTCGTCTATGCCCGCGTCTCGACCCTAGGCCAGACGACCGACAACCAAATCCAAGAGATTAAGGCGGCGGGCTTCTCCGTCGAAGAGAAGCGGATCGTGACGGAGACCATATCCGGCTCGACGTCGGCGATGGAGCGGCCCGCGTTCGCCGCCCTGGTCGCCCACAAGCTGGAACCAGGGGACGTCTTGCTGGTCACGAAGTTGGACCGGCTGGGCCGTAACGCCATGGACGTGCGGGCGACAGTCGACTCGTTGGCGGCCATGGGGGTCAAGGTTCACTGCCTGGCTTTGGGGTGTGCCGATCTGACTAGCGCCGCCGGTCGTATGACCATGGGCGTCCTCGCCGCCGTGGCCGAGTTCGAGCGCGACCTTCTCATTGAGCGGACGCAAGCCGGGCTTGTACGCGCCAAGGGCGAAGGAAAGACCTTGGGCCGCCCTGCGCTGTTCTCGGAGGCCCAGCGCCGCGAGATCGCGCAGCGCCGCCAATCGGGCGAAACGCTCGGCACCCTAGCAGCCGAATACAAGGTTGATCGCTCGGCGATCCAGCGCGCTGTCAAGTCCGTGACCGGTGATCTAGGCACGGTGATCTTTGGGTGACCCGCCTCCTCAATCTCGTGTTTGCGTTCGCCGTCATCCTGATATTCATCTAGCTGCGGCTCCTCTGATGGCCAGACCGGGGGACGGGCCCGGCGCCGTCAAGGTTAACATCCGGCCCGAGGGGGCTCCAAGCCGCCCACACCTTAGATTGTTACTAATGCGCGCCAGGCGGGCGCGGACCTGATTGCTGATCGAGGTCCACAAGTCGATTTTAGAACTTCGTCCTCACGAATCCGGTCGGGCGTTTCGATTCCGAAATCTCGTTTTCTGAAATTTTGTTGAATCGTTTTCTGGCGTTCTCCTTCGCGGACCCGAGATTTGCGATAAGTTTGCGTAAGACGGCCATTCGCCGCTTCGGAGTGAATGATGGCTGACTGCTATCGCGAAAAGTACGTCGCCTTCATCGACATGCTGGGGTTCAGCGCTCTTGTAGCGACGACGGCTGACGACCCGTCTTTGCGTCCCAACATCGCCGAGGCGATGGACGTAATGCGGTCCTCCACCGCGCAGAATGAGAAGCTGGGCCTCAACTTCACGCAGTTCTCCGACTGCATCGTCATCTCCAGCGATCCTACAGAGCACGGCCTTTTCGAGATTCTCGAAAGCATCCGAACGATTGCCGAAAATCTGCTGCAACTGGACATTCTCATCAGGGGCGGCCTGACGCGCGGCAACATCCACCACGACGCTGACCTCATGTTCGGGCCTGCGATGTTGGAAGCCTACGGCATGGAGCGTGACGCGACGAAGCACCCAACGGTGATGATCTCCGCAGCAGTGAAAGAGGACTGCGACTCATATCAGTGGGGCTCGTACTGTGTAATCCGCGACATCGGTGAACCCGAGCGGTGGTATGTGCACTACCTGCGCAACTTCCATGACTACGACCCGACGCCGGTCGCGGGAAAGGTTGTCATGGACAAGCCCGCGCTGCTGATCAGGCACTACATTGCGCGACGGCTTGCGAACACGACCGGCAGGGTCCGGGATAAGGCCTTATGGCTTGAAACCTACTGGAATGACACGGCCGGTGCGGGCGTGTTGGGGCGCGTCGATCCGGTCGGTGACCTCGCCGTACGGACGTTTCTAGACTCGGGATACAGGACAGTTCGTCGTCAGCTTGTTAGCTGACATTCATAACGGCTACGGCTCACAACCGGCGACTTGATGGGTGCGGATGATGACGGAGCAGCGGATCAACGCCTTGCTGGAGGTCGAACGGATCGACCTGATCCACAACGACCTTTCGTCGGCCGCCTTTCATCTGAAAACGCGGATCGACAAAGCCCTTGCACCTGACGGCGATATGGACGGCGTCGGCCTCGATATGATGGCGGGCATCACCATGTTGGCGTTCACCTTTGAGGCCTACCTGAACTTCATCGGCGATCTGAAGGTCCAGAACTGGAATGAGCGCGCCAGCGGCAAGGAAAAGCGGGAAGCCGTATGGAACACGCTTGGGCTATCGTGGGAGCCTGCTGCGCGACCGGCTTCAACAATCCTTCGCCTTATCAAGGCCCGGGACATGATGGCCCACGGCAAGCCGGTCAAAGTGAAGAAGGAATGGGTCGCCCAGGGAACCGATGGCGAACTGCAAAACCTACTGAGAGCGTATCAGACGGAGTTTGATGCTCTCATTACCCCCGAGTTCTTCGCCACCGCATACGACGACGTCGAGGCCATCTGGAAGGAAATGCTAGGTGCCGGTAACATTCAAGTTCACGAGACCTTCGACAAGGGAATGAGCGGCATAACGTTCATCAGTGCCGCCGAGTAAGCTTGCGCGACTCCTGCAATCCACGTGATCTGGCTGCGGCCCCGCACCTATCGCCAGCCGTTGGCCTGATAGTCCGCTTGGACAGCGACGATCGCGTCAAGGATCGGCGCAAACTGGCTGAAGTCCACGGTACCTGGCGGCTGTTTGGCGACGTAGTCAGCCAGAGCGGCCTTTCCAAAATGGGTATTGGGATTCAGGCCGGTGTTAGGCTTGTGGAACCGCTTGCCGTTCAAGACCACGCCGGTGACAGCAGGTCTAAGGAACGACTCGATGTCGGTCTTGGCTCCCCCCTGTAGGGGCAAGGGCACAACATACAGGTTGCCGAAGATATGGTAGAACTGGGCGGTGCCATCGATTGGGGTGACAGCCTTCTTAACAGTCCGGATGACGCTGAATACGGGGCGCGCCCCGGAGTCATTATCAACCAGGATGATGGCGGGGGCGGTCGGCCGTGGCGCAGAAAATCCTAGGGTAGACGGCTGATACCGAGGGATCAGCGTCTGTAGTTCGCCGGTTCCACCGCCAAGTTCTTGAACGACACGTGTGGTTTCGTTGCGCTTGAATAAGTGGGGGATCAGCGTGATTTTTCCGTCAGCTATTTTCGCTAGGCTGGGATAGCCCACGCCCAGAGCCCGGATCGCCGCGCGCAGGTAGACATTGTCTGTCTTGCCCTCCGCCAGGATTGTTGGTCTCTGGATGCCGTAAAAGTATTTGAAATCTAAAAATTGCCTGTACATCCGGTAAATTCCGGGCGGAGTCCCAGTTTTCCATTCTACAGAATGACGATCTCCATCGTCATTCTTAGGAAACTTGACGTTAAATATGTAAGAAATTCTTCCGTGCAGTGGTTCCAGCACGCGTCCGAGGCTGGGGACCTTGGTCCCGTAGGAGTAATCATACGAACCAGTGCGAAAAAGCTTGTCGCACATAGCACGAGTATTCTTGTAATACTCTTTCGGGACGTTAACAACATGGTTGACGACAAGGCCGGTGACCATTTGCCTGGAGTTGCGGATCGACATCCGAGTCTTCACGGGGTTCAGTGCGAAACCGGCCCGTCGAATGCGCGATTCCAACTCAGGTCCGGCCTTCCAACCCCCTGAACCGCTGGGGTCAGGAGTCGCGATCGCGCGAGGAAAATCCTTCAGATTTGTCGAGAAGCTGAGATCATCCGCGTAACGCGTGTAAGTACATCCGTTACGCGACGCCAAACGGGCGAGGTGAACGTCGAGTATATTGCCAATTAGATTTGATATAATCGGCGAACACGGACCTCCTTGTGGTAATGCACCGTTCCTGCAAGCGATTTGAGCGATAATTGTTGCAACTTTAACCGGAAGACGGAAATCCCGGTTCTGGATAAAATACCCTCGAACACGCCCAAAATTGATGGACGGAAAGAATTCAGACAAATCCGTATTGAAAACGTACCGACGATTTCGGTGTCGTTTGGCATTACTGACTATAGAGAAACCCTTTCGGAACCCGTGAGATAAAACACAATTATCTTCTACTTCATTATTATTTGTTATCTCTTGCAAGCAGAGTGAAAGATGGGCCGAAAGGCGCCTTTGGACTAGTTTTAGTTCGTCAATCGGGGCATGTATTATCCGAGTTCCACCGCTACGCTTTGGTATTGGAAACTCATAATACTTTGCGTCATCATCGATCTTGTAGAGAATGTATGACAAACCTGACGGTTTAACACCCAGCAAAAGCGCAACATCAGCTAAAGTACTGCATTGCCTCAGACGCTCTAACGCAGTCATTCATAGCCCTGGACAGATTGGCTTGCGGATACTCGTTGGCAAACCAGAGGTTTACATGGAAAGCGTATCGTCGCGTAGGGGCATTCAGTCGAACATCCCGATCAACTGCCCCGAAACAAGGCAGCAAAATCTATCCGCAAGCCGTGGCTACCGTAGCCGGTGATTCTGCCCGCGTCACCTGGGGGAGGGCTAGAACCTAGCCTGAGGCATCGGCGTGAAATCGACCTTGGTGCATGGCCCCGTGAGCAAATCACTGGTCAGAATCCCCGTCGTCCTATTCACAACCATCGCCGGTCTCGCGCGGCCGTTGCGGAACTCGGCAGGAAGCAATTCCAGTTCGGCCGCGTCCACTCGGACAAGAGGAACGGTGCGGTCCTCATGGCAAGTGTTTGTTTCCTCGCTAACGCCGCACCAGACGCCCCTGTTTAGATCGAGGCTGTAGCGGTTGGAGTAGTGGACGGTCGTTCCCAACGCGTTCAGTTCGCAACGCAGGCCGAACTGCTGTGATGTCGGCTCTGCTGCGCCCATCAGAAACACGGCGGTGATGGCGGCGACAAGCTTCATTAGCGGTTTCTCCCGAACGCATTTACTAGCATCGGACATTGGAGATTCCGAGGGTCGGCCAATACCGAGGCGCGCGAACAGGGCGGCGGCGACGCGGCCGATCATCTTGGAAAGGTGCTTATGACCATCTGGACAACTGCTAATCTGGACCAGGCCGTAGCGCGAACGGATGCGCTTCCATGACAAACGTCGTGCTCGATGTCGCAGCTTGGCGCCCAGCAACGCGCGACGAATTCAAAGCGATGTTGGATAAGAGGCGTGGGCAGACTTCGGCACCCAGAAAGAAGCGCGCCAAGCCCACCGGCAGCAGCCTTGCAGTCAGGACCCACCTGACGACCCTCGACATGTATTCCTACCTCAAGGCTAAATTCGGCCCGCCAAATGGGCTTCAGAGCATGATGCGCTCCGACGATAGCGACAACATCTTCCACTGGGATTGGAATCTGAAAGCGGGTGACACCGACGTCTACATTCTGGGGATGTCGCGAGAGACGCACTTCCAAATAGGCGCGGTGCTGACAGACCACGATTGGAAGTCGCTAATCATCGCCATCAAGCAGGACTTTGGCCGAATAGGTCGAGATAAAAGTGAAGCATCGAAATCTTTGGAGAAGTGGCTAGTTTTTCCAAACAAATATGTCGCGATTTCGAATTTGTGTGAGGACAAGCACGACAGGATTACTGACCAGATGGGGAAATTTGCCGAGTTTGCCCCTGCCTCTCGTAGGGCGATCAACAAAAAAGGCCTAAAGAACGCCCAAGACGCCTCGAAACGGGCCAGCAGCCTAACAGGTGATATTCTAGAACTCAGAATTCTGACGCCGATACTTGTTGAGGCATTTCTGAATATGATGATCCTAATCCTGTGCAAGCCGGAAGTGCGACAGGATAAACGTCAGTATCAGGCCTTCATTCGTTCTGAAATTGACATCAAAGTTTCAGACCTGTTCTACAAGTGCCGCGCCTTTCAGGTCGCCCCAAATTCGGCACATCCCGAGTTTGTTGCCTTCCACAAGGTTATGCAAAAACGAAATTACGAAATTCACGGCAACATAGACCCGGACCGCGATACATTTGAAACGGTTTATTTTGACGGCACCATCCCCACCTATCCGGTGCCTGGAGATCACATATCGACATTCTACGCCAACCTTGAACGTCAATATGATCCTATCAGCGCTGTGGCAGACTATGAGGCTGTGCACCTCTTTATTGCCTATCTGATCGACTGCCTTGAACCACAATATCAGGAGCAGTTCCGGCTGCTCGTTGATGATCCCTACCCCGGCTGGAACGAGGTCAAGCAAACGACCGGAGTGTTATTCCCGGGGCGTACTGTTTCCGCCTACTTCAAAACTAGGTTTGACGATGAATTAAAAGTCGATTGGTCATAGCCTCGGCTGTTGCTTCACCAAAGACCTTCTCTTCGGGACCATGTGCCCCCGGATTAGCCCCCCACCCTACCCTCCAAAGACCCTCCAAAATTGCGAGGGCAATTCGTATCTAACTTGTTGTTTTACAACAAACCCGTTCGTGCCCTACATCACCCACCATCGTCTTTAACATCAGATCGCTCGTTACGCTGTCGATCTCCGGCGCAACGTTCGGCAGTTCCAGCCCTCGTAAACTCAAAGCGACGCCATTGCTGGGTTGAGCAAGCGGCGAAAAAGTCGCTGGACGAGCGACGTGTCGCCGTCAGAGCTTTTGGCATGCGGGCGGATCGAACTCGTTGCGCAGCACGCGTCCTTCGATCTCCACCGCCACGTTATCAAACCATCTCGGTAGATCGACGCGACAGCGTCGATCTACCGACCCGCATTTGCTGGTCCCCTGTTCCGTCTGCTGTGCCTTACCGTGTTGGACAGACCGCGTCGCCCTCGTTGGAGGCGAGGCGGATGTCTTCGACGGTGACGGCGAAGTCGGCGGCGGTGCGCAGGCCCCAGGGCTGGTCGACGGCGGCGAGGTCGGCGCCCGTGTCGCGCAGGCACGACAGCCGCACCTTCAGCGTGCGCCATTCGCCGACCGGGGCTGCGTTCATCAGGCCGGTGATGTCCACCGATCCGGCGCCCAAGGTCAGGAAGACGGGGCCTTGCGCCCGGGCGTCGACGCGGTAGCGGAAGGCGATGGCCATCTCGCCGTTCGACTGGCGGACCAGATCCACCGGCTGAGCCGCGATCAAGGCCTGTCCGCCGCCTTGCGAGAAGGTCAGGGCGCGGGCCGATTCCTGGCCTGCGCCGTCGGTGGAGCGCACGGACACGCCGCCGCGCGGGCTGGCGCCGCTCTTCTCGGCGCCCAGGCGGAACTCGCCGCCGGCGTCGCGCAGCATCAGCGACCAGGGCGCGACGAAGCGGCCGTCGACGAAGTAGCGATCCAGGCTGCTGCCCGCGCTGACCACGCCGCTCTCTTCCGACAGGGCGCCGACGCGGGCGCCGCGCGCATAGGTCAGGCCGTAGCCATAGGCGAACTGCG
>NZ_JBKBOC010000006.1:0-169160 GCF_046295075.1 Brevundimonas sp.
ACGACGATGCAGGGCGCGGACGCCTCCGCCGCTGCGCCGTCCCCCGCAGCCCCGGTCGAACCGCCCCACGCGCCCGCCGCCCACTAGGGATCAACGGCAAGACATTGATCAGGCCGCCTCGAACGAGGCGGCCTTTTTCGTCTGTGCGACGAAGGTGCTAGAGCCGGGTCATGATTTCCGATGACGACGCCTCGCCGCATCTGACCTGGACCGAAGAGGGCGAGCCGCGCTCGGGCCGGTTCGGCGATGTCTATTTTTCGCGCGACGACGGACTGGCGGAAACGCGGGCGGTGTTTCTGGACGGATGCGGCCTGCCCGACGCCTGGGCCGGGCGCGACTGTTTCACGGTGGCGGAGCTGGGCTTCGGCACGGGGCTGAACATTGCCGCCCTGCTGGACCTGTGGCGGCGGACCCGGCCCGAGGCCGGGCGGCTGCATATCTTCTCCACCGAGGGGTTTCCGCTGACGGCGGACGAGGCGGCGCGGGCCCTGAGCGCCTGGCCTGAGCTGGCTGAGGCGACGCAGGCGTTGATCGACGCCTGGCCGTCCGCGACGCCGGGATTCCATCGGGTGGACCTGCCGGGCTTCGACGCTGTGTTGGATCTCGCCGTAGGCGATGCGGCCTGGGCGCTGGAGCAGTGGTCGGGGGCGGCGGACGCCTGGTTCCTGGACGGCTTCTCTCCGGCGCTGAACCCCGGCATGTGGTCTCCGCAGGTGATGGCCCTGATCGCCGCGCGATCTGCACCCGGCGCGCGCCTGGCCACCTTCACCGTCGCCGGCGCCGTGCGGCGTGGCCTGGCCGATCAGGGTTTCGTGGTCGAGAAACGCCCCGGTCATGGCCGCAAGCGCGAACGGCTGGAGGCGCGTCTGCCCTCGACCTTTGCGTCCGCGCAGGTTCCCAGCATCGCCGTAATCGGCGCAGGCGTGGCGGGGGCGTCGGTGGTGCGCGCCCTGAGGGATCAGGGCGTCAGGGCCATGGTGTTCGAGACCGAACGGCCGGGCGCAGGCGGATCGGGCTTTCCCGCGGCCCTGGTCACGCCGCGCCTGGATGCGGGCGACATCGGTATCGCCGCCCTGCACGCCCAGGCGCTGGAACGGGCGGGGCATCTGTATGCCGCGACGCCGGACGCCGTGACGGGCCAAGGGGTGCTGCAACTGCCCCAGGCGCCACGCGATGCGGCCCGGTTCGAAAAGATCGCGCGCCAGCCGATCTGGGCCGAGGGCGCGATGGTCGTGCTGGACGAAGACGCGGCCGCGACCCTGGCGGGCGAGGGGACGGGGCAGGGCGCTCTGTCGATGAGGTGCGCCTGTGGAGTGCATCCCGCCGCCGTGCTGTCGGACTGGCTGGGCGAAGCGGACATGCGGTCGGAACGGGTGACGAAGCTGGAGCGGACCGACGGCCGCTGGCGTCTGATCGGCGAGGGGGCTGCGGTGCTGGCCGAGGTCGATGCGGTCGTGGTCGCCGCCGGCTGGGGATCGGCCGCCCTGCTGGACGGGCATGACCCGGCGCCGCGCCTGTCGCCCGTGCGGGGGCAGGCGGATTGGGTCGAAGGCGAGATCACGACCAACGCGATGGCCTGGGGCGGCTATGCCGTCCCAACCGGCCATGGCGTCCTTTATGGCGCGACCCATGACCGGGGCGACACCGACACGGCGCCGCGGGCGGAAGACAGCGAGAAAAACCTGGCGACCTTGCGGGCGCGTCTGCCGGGTTTGGCCGACAAGATCGAGGCGGCGGGACAGGCGCAGAGCCGTGCGGCGATCCGCGCCACCACGCCCGACCGCCTGCCTCTGGCCGGGGGCCTGGACGACGGTCTCTATCTGCTGGGCGGGCTTGGCTCGCGGGGCTTTTGCGTCGCGCCAGTGCTGGCGGAGCATGTCGCCGCCCTGATCCTGAACCGGCCTTCGCCCCTGCCGCGCGATCTGGCGGTGCGCGTTTCGCCAAGCCGGGCGGCGGTCATCCGCAATCCCCTTGCGCCCCCGTCTCCGGCAAGCGCAGGATAAGCCGGGGGGCTGTTTCGGGAGCCAAACATGCATCGTCTCATCCTGTCCTCGGCCGCCGTCCTGGCGTTGTCGGCCTGTGCGCCATCGCCCGGCGCGACGACGGCCAGCCGCGTCGACGCCACCCAGTGTTTCCGGCCCAGCCTGGTGCGGAACTTCACCGCCCCCAACGACCAGACCCTGTATGTCCGCACGTCCAGTTCGGACGTGTTTCAGATCGACAGCACCTTCTGCCGCGACATGACCCGCGCCCTGTCGGTCGCGCTGGAGCCGCTCTCTGGATCGAACCTGTGCGTCGGCGATCAGGCGACCTTGCGCAGCCCGGCGACCGGCCCTGAACCTTGCCGCGTCCGCATCGCCAGGAAGTTGACGGCCGAAGAGATCGCGGCCCTGCCGTCGCGGGATCGGCCCTGATCGGAAAAGCTTTGCAGGACCGTCAGGGAGATTGAATTCTTCCGCACACGGGTATGAAATGATCGTCTTGCCTGGGGAGGGAAGAGAATGATCAGAACAATCGGTCTTGCAGCGATAATGGCGACAGCAGCGCTGGCGTCGCCCGTGGCGGCGGAAAGCTGGGCCACGTTTTCACGCAGTGACGCCATCGTCTATCTCGTCGATCTGGACGGTTTGACGCCCGTAGACGGTGTGGCGACGACGCGAATGGCGCGGGTGCCGGCGCGCGGCGACGCCGCCAATCTGAGCCATGAAACCGAAGAGGTGATGGTGCGGTGTTCGGATGGTCAATCGCGCTCGGGCGCGACCGTGACCTATGGGGCCGATGGCGCGGAAACCGATCGCTATTCCGAGGACACGCCGTGGGAGGCGACGCCCAGCGGCGGCATCTACGGCGGGATCAAGTCCTTCGCCTGCGAGGAGATGCGCCCTCAGACCACGGCCTTTCCGACCATTCAGGCCTTCATCGCCGGCGGACGCGGCCAGTAGGCCGCGTCCCTTTCGTCAGACGTCGACGGCGGCGTCCAGGGCGTTTTCCTGGATGAATTCGCGGCGGGGCTCGACCACGTCGCCCATCAGTTTGGCGAACAGGTCGTTGGCGTCTTCCTCGTGCTCGACCGAGACCTGCAGCAGGGTGCGGGCGTTGACGTCCAGCGTCGTCTCCCACAGCTGTTCGGGGTTCATCTCGCCCAAACCCTTGTAGCGCTGGATCGACAGGCCCTTCTTGCCGGCGTCCAGCACCGCGTTCAGCAGGTCCAGCGGCCCGCGAATGGTCGTGGACTTGTCCTTGCGGCGATAGATTGCGGGCGAGAGGAAGACGCCGTCGAACGTCTGGGCGCGTTCGGCAAGGCGACGGGCGTCCAACGAACGGATCAGGGTCTCTTCCAGCACAATGGTCTCCTGCACCGCGCGACGGGTGCGGGTGAAGACCACGGCGCCCTGTTCGCCCGGCGCGCCGGTCCAGTCGCCGTCGCCCTCTTCGGCATAGAGGTTCAGGCGCACGGCGGCGGCGGCCGATGCGGTCGCCATGTCCGAGGTTTCGGCGAACAGGCCGGCGAGCGCCGCCTGTTCGATGGCGAAGGCCGGGGCGCGCTGGCTGAGGCGATCGACGCCGGCGCTGAAGCTCTTGGCCTCGCGCACCAGGGATTGCAGGTCCAGACCCAGGCGACGTTCGCCGGTGGACAGGTCCAGCTCGGCCTCGGACGAGCCTTCCTCGATCAGGTAGGAGTCCATCTCGGACTGATCCTTGAGGTAGCGAGACTGCTTGCCCTTGGCGACCTTGTAGAGCGGCGGCTGGGCGATATAGACGTGCCCGCGCGTGATCAACTCCGGCATCTGCCGATAGAAGAAGGTCAGCAGCAGGGTTCGGATGTGGGCGCCGTCGACGTCGGCGTCCGCCATCAGGATGATCTTGTGATAGCGCAGCTTGTCGGCGTTGAAGTCGTCGCGCCCGATGCCGGTGCCCAGCGCCAGGATCAGGGTGCCGATCAGCTCGGACGACAGCATCCGGTCGAACCGGGCGCGCTCGACGTTCAAGATCTTGCCGCGCAGGGGCAGGACGGCCTGGTTCTCGCGGTTGCGCGCCTGTTTGGCCGAACCGCCGGCGGAATCGCCCTCGACGATGAACAGTTCGGACTTGGCGGGATCGCGTTCCTGGCAGTCGGCCAACTTGCCGGGCAGGCTGCTGATCTCGAGCGCCGACTTGCGGCGGGTCAGGTCGCGGGCTTTGCGGGCGGCTTCACGCGCGGACGCCGCCTCGATGATCTTGGCGACGACCTGCTTGGCCTCGACCGGGTGTTCCTCGAACCATTGCGACAGACCCTCGGAGCACAGGCCCTCGACGGCCGGGCGCACTTCGGACGACACCAGCTTGTCCTTGGTCTGCGACGAGAATTTCGGATCCGGCACCTTGACCGACAGGACGCAGGTCAGGCCCTCGCGGGCGTCTTCGCCGGTGACGGAGACCTTCTCCTTCTTGCCGGCGCCCGAGCTCTCGATATAGCCGCCCATGATGCGGGTCAGGCTGGCGCGGAAGGCCGACAGGTGGGTGCCGCCATCCCGTTGGGGGATGTTGTTGGTGAAGCACAGCATGGTCTCGTGGTAGCTGTCGTTCCACCACAGGGCGAGGTCGATCTCGATCCCTTCCTTCTTGCCGCGAATGACGATGACGTCTTTCAGGATCGGCGTCTTGGACTTGTCGAGGTGGCGCACGAAGGCCTCCACTCCGCCCTCATAGTGCAGCAGGATTTCGACCGGCTCGGCGCCGCGATGGTCGGCCAGCTTGATGACTACGCCCGAGTTCAGGAAGGCCAGTTCGCGCAGCCGGTGTTCCAGCGTCTTCAGGTCGAAATCGATGTGGCTGAAGGTCGTGACCGACGGATAGAAGGTGACCTCGGTGCCGCTCAGGGCCTTGCCGGTGTCCTCGCGGATCGGGGCGTCGCCGGTGATCTCCAGCGACTTGACCGTGTCGCCACGCTCGAACCGCATCTGGTGCGCCTTGCCGTCGCGATAGATCCTCAGCTCCAGCCAGTCGGACAGGGCGTTGACCACGGACACGCCCACGCCGTGCAGACCGCCCGAGACCTTGTAGGAGTTCTGGTCGAACTTACCGCCGGCGTGCAGCTGGGTCATGATGACCTCGGCCGCCGAAACGCCTTCGCCCTCGTGGATGCCGGTCGGAATGCCGCGCCCGTTGTCGGTTACGGTGACCGAGCCGTCGGCGTTCAGGATGACCTGGACCAGGTCGGCGTGGCCGGCCAGGGCCTCGTCGATGGCGTTGTCCACCACCTCATAGACCATGTGGTGCAGGCCGGACCCGTCGTCCGTATCGCCGATATACATGCCAGGGCGTTTGCGCACCGCGTCCAGGCCTTTGAGAACCTTGATGGAATCGGCGCCGTATTCGGGCATGTCGGCAATCGGATCGGTCATGAAATCTTTGGCTCTGAAGTCCCGACCGGGACGGGGATGGAGCGCCACTTGAAGCGCTCGAATCGACGGCGGAGTCGCACCGCGCCGAAGCCCGCAACATATAGGAAATTTCGGCGAAAAAGCGAGGATTTCCGCGTCGAAACCCTAGTCGCTTTCCAGCGCGCCGCCGGCGACGCGGACGAACTGGGCGCGGCCTTCCAGACCGGCGAACAGGTCGCGTTCGGTGCCGGTCATGAAGGCCTGCAGGTTCAGCGCGACGATCTCTTCGAACAGGGCGGCGCGGCGGCGTTCGTCAAGGTGGGCGGGGGCTTCGTCCAGCAGCAGGACGGGGCGGGCGGCCCCGGCGACGGCCCCCGTCCCGATATGATCTGACAGGCGGGTGATCTGGGCCAGGATCAGGTTCAGGACCAGGGCCTTCTGCTCGCCCGACGACCCCTCGGCGGCGGGGCGCTGCTTCTCGCGGTGCAGCGCGGTCAGGTCGGTGCGGTGCGGGCCGAACAGGGAGCGGCCGGCGGCGCCGTCGCGGGCGCGCGCCTTGGCCAGGCCTTCGCGGATCGCGGCGGCGATCTCGTCTTCCTCGGCCCCGGCCTCGGCCATCTGTTCGGCGGACCCATCCAGGCCCAGGTCGGCCTGGGGGAAGGGGCGGTCGCTACGGGCGTCGATGGCGGCCTGGAGCGCGTGCAGGGCGGCGACGCGGGCGATGGCGGCCCGGGCCCCGGCCTCGCCCAGCCGAAGCTCCAGCGCATCCAGCCAGACGGGATCGGCTTCACGTCCGTCGGCCGCATCGTTCAGCAGGCGCAGCCGTTCGCGCAGGGCCTTTTCATAGATCGAGACGCTGGCGGCGTGATCGGGGTCGGCGGCGAAGACCAGCCGGTCAAAGAACTTCAGCCGCTCGGCCCGTGCATCCGAGAACAGCCGGTCCTGTTCCGGCGTGGCCCAGACGGGGCGCAGATAATCCAGCAATCGGCCCGGCTGGGCCGTTTCGCCGTCGATGCGGACGATGCGCCGCGCAGCCCCCGCCGCCTGCACGCCGGTGCCCAGCCGCGTCTCGTCGTCCAGTTCGACCATGACGGCCCAGGCGCGGCCGGTCGCCTCGCCGGGCTCGCGACGACCCATCTCGGCGGCGGTGGCGCCGCGCAGCCCCTTGCCGGGGGTCAGCAGGCTGATCGCCTCCAGCAGATTGGTCTTTCCCGCCCCGTTCGGCCCATGCAGCACCACAGGCCCAGAGGTCATCTCCAGCCGTGCGCCCGCATAGGAGCGGAAGTCGGTGAGGGTGAGGGAGGTGAGGCTCAATCTATCCGCTCATCCCGGCGAAAGCCGGGACCCAGTCCTTTTGCTCGGCACGATCTAACCGAGCAATGTTGGAAACAGATCCGCCCATGCCGGGTTCTTGCGCTCGATCAGCTCCAGCTTCCAGACCCGTTTCCATTCCTTGATCTGGCGTTCGCGAACGAAGGCCGCATTGCGCGTTTCGTGGATTTCGTACCAGACCAACAGCGCCACGCCATATCGGCTCGTAAAACCTGGGCGCAACTTGTTGCGGTGTTCGGCGACCCGCTTGATCAGGTCGTCGGTCGAGCCGGTGTAGAGTGTGCCGTTTCGGCGGCTGGCGAGAATGTAGGTGAAGAACGCCAACGCCAGCCTCCGGTACGAACGAAAGCACTGGGTCCCGGCTTTCGCCGGGATGAGCGGAAATACCTAATCTAAACCCGCAGCGGCATCAGCACATACTGAACGCCCGGATCGGCCGGATCGAGGACCAGGGTGGGGCTGGCCGGGTCGGCGAAGCGGAAGGCGGCGTTTTCGCCGGTGATCTGGCCGGCGACGTCCAGCAGGTAGCGAGCGTTGAAGCCGATCTCGAACGGCTCGTCGGAATAGCCGATCTCGACCTCTTCCTCGGCCTGGCCGGCTTCCATGTTGCGGACGGTCAGCTTTACGCGGTCGTTGTCGAAGGCCAGTTTCACCGAACGGCTCTTCTCGGCCGAGATGGTGGCGACGCGGTCGACGGCCTTGGCGAACAGGGCGTTGTCGATGTCGGCCTGTTTGTCGTTGCCCTTGGGAATGACGCGCAGATAGTCGGGGAAGGCGCCGTCGATGACCTTGGACGTCAGGGACGCCTCGCCCATCTGGAAGCGGATCTTCTGGGCCGAGACGGTGACCTCGACCGGGCCGCCGGCGTCGTCCAGCAGGCGGCGGACCTGATCGATGGTCTTGCGGGGCACGATGACGCCGGGGCCGCCGGCCGCGCCCTCGGGCGCCGGGGTCTCGGCCAGGGCCAGACGGTGACCGTCGGTGGCGACGGCGCGCAGCAGGGGCACGCCGGCCTCCGACACCGTGTGCAGATAAAGGCCGTTCAGATAGTAGCGGGTTTCCTCGGTCGAGACCGCGAACCGGGTCTTGTCGATCAGGCGGGCTAGATCTTCCTTTGGCATGACGTAGGAGGCGCCGGCGCTGTCGGTGGACATGACGGGGAAGTCGCCCGCCGGCAGGACCGGCAAGTTGAAGCGCGACCGACCGGCCGAGACGACCAGGCGCGGATCGTCGCCCGAATAGAGCAGCGAGACCTCGGCGCCTTCCGGCAGCTTGCGGACGATTTCATACAGGGTGTGGGCGGGCGCCGTGATCTGGCCCTCGACCTGCACCTGGGCCTCGGCCTCGTCGACCATCTCCATGTCCAGGTCGGTGGCGGCGAAGGCCAGGCGGTCGCGGCCTGCGGATAGCAGGACGTTGGACAGGATCGGAATGGTGTTTCGACGTTCGACGACGCTCTGGACGTGGCCCAAGGCCTTGAGGAGCGCGGATCGTTCGATGGTCAGCTGCATGTCGTCTCGCCCGGCGCGGCCGATTCGCAGATGGCCGCGGTTAAGTGACCTCAGACACTAGCGGATTGCGCGGCGGGAGCAACGGGTCAGACCCGCTGCTCCACAGCTTCAGCCGCGAAGCTTGCGTGTCAGGGCCTCGACATCGCGGGCGATCTGGTCGTCCTGCGGCATCAGCTCCTCGATCTTGCGCACGCCGTGAAGGACCGTGGTGTGGTCGCGACCGCCGAAACGCCGACCGATGTCGGGATAGGAGCGGGTCGTGTGCTGCTTGCACAGATACATGGCGATCTGGCGGGGACGGGCGACTGCACGGGTGCGGCGCTCGCTGAGCAGGTCGGCCTGTTTCATGTTGAAGTGGTCGGCGACCGTCTTCTGGATCTCGTCCACGGTGATGCGGCGCTCGGGCCCGCCGCGCATGGCGGCGCCCAGCAGGGTCGAGGCCTCGTCCACCGAGACGGAGGACAGGCGCGATCCGGCGGCGGCAGCCAAGGTGTTCACGGCGCCCTCGAGCTCGCGCATCGAGCCCGGCGTGCGGTCCACCAGCTGGGCCAGAACTTCGGGGTTGGCCTCGCCCTGAACGACGCCCAGGGCCGACAGGGCCTTCAGACGGTTCTGGGCCACGGCGATCTTCAACTCGCGGTCGCCCGCCTCGACCGGGCAGGTCAGGCCGGCGGCGAGGTGGCTGCGCAGGCGCGGCTCGACCTCGGTCAGGGCCATCGGCGCGCGGTCGGCCGAGAAGACGATGCGTTTGCCGTCCTCGATCAGGGCGGTCAGGGTCGAGAGCAGTTCTTCCTGGGTCGAGGTCTTGCCGCCCACGAACTGGACGTCGTCCAGCAGCAGCATGTCGGCCGAGCGCAGGCTCTCCTTGAAGGCGGCGGTCGAACGGTCCTGCATCGCCTTGACGAAGGTGGACAGGAAGCGTTCGGCGGTCAGATAGACCACCTTGGCCTCGGGCCGCAGGCGCTGGGCCTCCCAGGCGATGGCGTTCAGCAGGTGGGTCTTTCCGTAGCCGTAGGGGCCGCAGAAGAAGACGGGGTTGAAGTGACCGTCGGCCCAGCTGGCGACCTGTTTGGCGATGGCCAGGGCGAAGGCGTTGCCCTGACCCTCCACGAAGCTGTCGAAGGTCAGGCGGTCCTGCAGGCCGGCGGCGCGCACGGCGCGGGCGCCGTCGGCGCTGATCGGGGCGGCGGGCGCGATATGGGGCGTCGAAGCGAAGGCGGCTAAGCGCGGCGCGGTGTCGGCCGCATTGCCTGACAAGACGGCGGACGCCGGCGGGGCCGAGCCCACCTCGGCGCGGCAGCGCACCTCCAGGCGGCGGTTCAGGCCGTCCAGGCCCAGCCACAGCTCGTTCATGCGGCGCAGGGCGTTCTTGCGCACCCAGTCGCGGGCATAGGCGGTGGGGGTGACCAGGATCAGGCCGCCGGCGTTGTCCAGCCGGACCGCCGACGGGGCGATGTAGGACGAGAAGGGGCCGTCGCCGATCTCGGCGCGCAAACGCAGAGAGGCCTCGCTCCAGATGCGGTCCGGGTCCGTCATTCCCGACGTCTTCGTTCCGCCCGCCATCGCCGTTGCGCCCCCAACCATCTTGCCCGCCCAGTCCAAAACCAAATCCGACCTTCCGCAGCTTCAGGGCGATGGTTCAGGGACGACTTCTCCTGCGCCGAAAAGCGATGCTTTTCGGACGGGGTCGAACCTCTGGACAGACATCTCCCGCCGACGCGAAACCAAGTCCCGCGCCGTCTTCATCCGTGCTGGGATGGAAGTGCGTTAGAGGCCAAAACTTACGCTGCGAGCCGGGTGGGTCAACGCTGATTCGTCGGTCGATTCGCAGTTAAATTGTTTGACTCCGTCAAACCCTGATCCTGCTTGGAATTTCCGGCGAACTGTCGCTCGACGAGCGACGATTTCAAAATTGCACCTTAGCGACACAACGCAAAACGCCGAAGGAGCATGCGCTCCTTCGGCGTTGATATTGCTTCGTAATCCCACAACGAAACAGCGACAGCTGCTCCGTCTGCGTCGGATTAAATTTGGCTCAGGCGGCCGACAGCTTCTTCAGCTGGGCGGCCAGGCGCGACACCTTGCGCGAGCCGGTGTTCTTGTGAACGACGCCCTTGGAGACTGCGCGCATCAGCTCGGATTGAGCTTCAACGAAAGCGGTCTTGGCGACGGCGGCGTCGCCGCCGGCCAGAGCTTCCTGGAACTTGCGCAGATAGGTGCGGACGCGCGAACGGCGCGCCTTGTTCACTTCGGTACGCGCTTCGATCTTGCGGATCGCCTTGCGGGCGCCGGGGTTGTTGGCCATGTCAAACCTTCGAACGGAAAACGCCGCGGAGCACACGTCCACGGCGCGGAAATCTCAAGAGGGCGGGCCTATAGCCGAAAGCCCGGGGGCGGTCAACGCGGAGTCTTGGCCGGATCGACTCTCTATCCCGCAGGACGCCGCTGCGGACCGTCGCGGCGCCGGTTGATAAACCTTATTCAACGAACGGTGTGGCAGGGTCTGGACGAACCGGAACCCGCATGCCCAGATCCTCAGTCTCGCTTATTGTCGCCCTCGTTCTGACCGGGCTATTTGTCCCCGTCGCGCTGGCCCAGGGCCAGGCCTCCGCGTCGGCCCGCACGCCGTTGGCCTTGGCGCAGGCGGTGGAACGTCGTGCGGGTGCGACGGATTTCGCGGCGCTGGAGTCCTTTGGCCGTGAGGCCATGGAGCGGCGCGACCGCGAGGGGCTGAATCGACTTTATCATGTGGCCTGGATTCTGTTGAACCAGGGCGAGTTCGATCGCGCCAAGGCCTGGAACGACCGGCTGGCGCAGGCCGCTCGTCGCCAGGGCGACAAGCGATATATGCAGATCGCTCATCTGAACGCCCTGACGCTGCGCTACGATCAGGGCGACACGGCCGCCGCCGAGGAGATGCGGCGCATCTCCGAGACCGAGCAAGACTGGTTCGCACGCACCCACGCCATACGCATCTGGGCCCTGGCCTTGATGGACCAGGACAAGATCGGCGAGGGACTGAGCCTGCTCACCAACGCGGACGCCCTGATCCCCGACAACGCCCCCTATGCGAACGCGGCGCGGGCGGGACTGTGGGAGATGACCGGCATCGGCCTGCTGAAGCTCAACGACATCGCGGGCGCGACCGCCGCCTTCGGCCGGTTCGAGATCGATTTCGCCAACCCGGCCTATCCGCGGCCGGATTTCGACGCCGTCTACAATCTGGCCAGGCTGTCGAGCCAGATCGGCGACGCCGCCCAGGCGCAGCGCCTGTATCTGATCCACCACCGTCTGACGCAGCGCGCGGGGTTGCCCAGTCTGTCGGTCTATGACGCCAATCTGTGCGCCATCGTCGCCGAGGCCCGACAGGCGCCAGGGGATGTGCTGCAGTGCCTGGCCCCTTACGGCGAGAACCTGGGCGAAGCCTCCTTCCTGGCCACTCATCTGCTGCCCGCACGGGCGATCGCCCGTGCGCAGACGGGACAAATCGCCGAAGCTCGCCGCGACCTTGAGCAGATGCGCCGGCGCCAGGCCGGAGGCGCTCGGCGTGACGAGGAGGCTTCGGAGCTGCCGCATGTGGAGGCGGAAATCTTGTTCGCCGAGGGACGCCCGTCCGAGGCCTATGAAAGGCTGCGAGAGCATGCCCGACTGGACAAGATCGCGGACGCCAGCCGCTTCAGCGCGGGTATTCGCCAGGTCACCGGCGACATGCAGCAGCAGCTGACCCGCCGCCGTGAACAGCTGGAAACCGCGCGCGCCAACACCCAGCTGCAGGGCGACATCATCGAAACGCAGAGATGGCTGATGGGGATCGCCGCCGTCTTCGGCCTGGTGTCCGTCTTCGGCCTTGTGTGGCTCTGGCGTCAGTCGCGGAGGCTGCGGATCGCGCAACGACGCGCGGAGGAGGCGAGCCAGTCGAAATCGGAGTTCCTGGCCAATATGAGCCATGAGATCCGCACGCCGCTGAACGGGGTCGTTGCCATGGCCGACGCCCTGTCCCGCGCGGGCCTCGATCCCCGCGAGCGAGAGATGGCCGAGGTGATCCACGCTTCGGGCGTCACCCTGGAACGCCTTCTGTCCGACATTCTGGACACGGCCAAGATCGAGGCCGGCCAGATTTCCCTGGAGCGCGCCACCTTCGATCTCGGCGACACGGTGCGCGGCGTGGCGGCCCTCTACCGTCCTCGCGCCGAGGAAAAGGGCGTGAATCTGCGTCTGGAGGTCGAGCCAGCGCTGGACGTCGCCGTCGAGGGGGATGTGGTGCGGGTGCGCCAGGTCCTGTCCAATCTCATTTCCAATGCGATGAAGTTCACCGAACGGGGAGAGGTGGCGATCGGCGTGACGTCCGCCGGCGAGGGGCGGGTGAGATTTTCCGTGACGGACACCGGCTGCGGCTTCGACGCCGAACAGAAGAGCCGCATCTTCTCGCGCTTCCAGCAGGCGGACGGATCGATCACGCGCCGCTTCGGCGGCACGGGTCTGGGGCTGACGATCTCGCGCGATCTGGTCGAGCTGATGGGCGGTCAGTTGGACTGCGACGGCGAACCGGGCGTCGGCGCCCGGTTCTGGTTCGAGATCCCGCTCGCGCCCGCCGTCGAGGCGCCGGTGTCGGCGCCGGTCGATCCGGCGGCGGAGATGGTCTTTCCTGCGCGCATCCTTCTGGCCGACGACCATCCGGCGAACCGCAAGGTCATGCAGATCATGCTCGGCGGCCTGCCGACCGAACTGGTCCTGGTCGAGGACGGGCAGCAGGCGGTTGAGGCCTACCGCAACGGCGGCTTCGACCTGGTGCTGATGGACATGCAGATGCCGGTCATGGACGGGCTAAGCGCCACCCGGGCCATCCGCAGCCTGGAGGTGGAACAAGGCCGGGCGCGCACGCCTCTGATCATGCTGACGGCCAACGCCTTGGCCGAACATATCGAAGCGGGCCGCGCGGCGGGGGCGGACGGTCATCTTTCGAAGCCGATCACGATGCAGACCTTGATCGCCGCCGTGGCCGCAGCCGTGGAAAAGGTGCGCGGGCCCGAGCCGAAGGCGCCGACCGGCGAGTTGAGCAATCCGCACGCCAAGCGGTGACTTAAACGGCGCAGCACGCGCTTTCCGTCGCGACTTTTTTCGCTGTGTTGAAAGGGTGCAACGCTTTCTGTTTCTTCATGAATTGTGTCGTTTTACGGCCATGTTTGTACCGTCCTGCAAGGGGCTGAATTCGTTTCCCGGACCGTCGTTCCATGACCCAGATCGCGCTTATGTTGTTGGCGTTGGCCCCCACGGCCGGCGTCACCCAGACCACACCGGCCCAGACGCCGCAGGAAGATCCCGCTGTGGTTCTGCCCGAGATCGAGGTCACGGCGGCGCGGCGTGGCGTGGCCCTGGGCGGGCAGGAGCCGATCGTCTCCTATGACGCCGCCCAGATCCAGGCGTTCGGCGCGACCAATATCGGCGAGCTGATCACGCTGCTGGAAGCCCAGACCCGCAGCGCGCGCGGCGGGTCGCCGGTCTTCCTGGTCAATGGACGGCGCATCTCGGGCTTCCGCGAAATCCGCGGCATCCCGCCCGAGGCGATCGAGCGTTTCGACGTCCTGCCGGAAGAGACGGCCCTGTCCTATGGCTACAGCGCCAATCAGCGGGTGGTGAACATCGTCCTGAAGGCGGACTTCAAGTCCCTGACGGCCTCGGTCAACGTCAGCCGCCCGGAGCAGGGCGGTCGCACCACGACCGCCAGCGAGAACAACGTCCTGCGCATCGCCGGGGGCGACCGCTGGTCGCTGGACATCAACGGCACGACCGCCAACACCCTGTTCGAGACCGAGCGCGATATCGACCGTAGCGCCACGGCCGGTGGAGCGACCGGTGAAGAGGCGAACGCCTATCGGACCCTGCTGCCCAAGACCGACGAGGTTTCGGTGGCCGGGACCTACAAGCACGACCTGAACGACAAGGTCGGAATGACGCTGAGCGGCAGTTTGGAAGACTCCAGCAGCTTCAGCTACCAGGGCCTGCCCAACCTTCTTCTGAACGTGCCGGGGACCAATCCCTTTTCGCCGTCCGGCCAGGACGAGACCCTGTTCAGCTATCTAGACTTGCCCGGCTCCCTGACGCGCAAGACCGATACCCGCACCGCCGAGCTGGGAACGGTCTTCGACGGTTATGTGGGCGACTGGCGCTGGACGGCGACGGGGGAATACAGCCGTGTCGAGACCGACACCTCAACCGGGCGGGGCGTGGATGAGGCCGCGCTGCAGGCCTTGATCGCGGGCGATCTGACGGTCAATCCCTTCGGCGATCTGACCAGCCGGGCCACGGTCAATCCACGCGACACCGCCAACTCGCTGGCTCAGACGGCGACGGCGGAACTGGTGCTGAACGGCCGGCCGTACGAGCTGCCGGCGGGAGACATCACCTCGACCTTCAAGGTGGGCGCCGGCTATCAGTCGCTGGACTCCGAGAGCGTGCGCTCCGGCGTGGCCGTGGATCGGTCGCAGTCGCGCAACTCGGGCAATGTCCAGGCCAACTTCGACCTGCCGATCTCCAGCGTCGATCGCGGCATACTGCACAAGATCGGCGACCTGTCGGCCAATGTGAACCTGGCCTATCAGGAACTGTCCGACTTCGGCGGCGTCACCGCCGTCGGCGCGGGCCTGAACTGGTCCCCGGTCGAGCGTCTGTCGCTGTCGGCCAACTATTCCGACGAGGGCAAGGCCCCCACCGTCCAGCAGTTGAACGACCCGACGATATCGACGCCTAATACGCCGGTCTTCGACTTCCGCAACAGCCAGACCGTCGAGATCAATCAGATCACAGGCGGCGACCCCAATCTGAAGGCCGAGGATCGGCGCATCCTGAAGCTGGGCATGAACTGGCAGCCCGTGTCGGCCCAGGATTTCCGGCTGAACCTGGCCTATACCCGCACCGAGGCGGACAACGAGATTTCCAGCTTCCCCGCCATCACCCCGGACCTGGAAGCGGCCCTGCCGGATCGGTTCGTGCGCGACGCCGACGGCAATCTGCTGTCCATCGACGCCCGGCCGCTGAACTTCTTCAAGCGCGAGCAGCAGGACGTGCAGTGGGGCTTCAACTTCTCGCGTCCCTTCGGCAAGCCGAACCCGGCAGAGGCCGGTCAGCGGCCTGGCGGCGGACGCCCCGGCGGCGGTGGCGTGATGATAACTGGCCCAGGCGGCCCTGGCGG
Organism: Brevundimonas sp.; assembly: GCF_046295075.1. Classification (GTDB taxonomy): domain Bacteria; phylum Pseudomonadota; class Alphaproteobacteria; order Caulobacterales; family Caulobacteraceae; genus Brevundimonas. The sequence continues at coordinate 15,396 of NZ_JBKBOC010000006.1, forward strand.
CGGCGGACGGATGCGCGGCTCGCGTGGGCCGGGGATGCAGCCCGGCCAGGGCATGTTCAATCTTTCGCTGACCCACACCTGGCGCGTCCAGGACGAGGTCGTGATCCGCGAGGGTCTGGAGCCGCTGGACCTGCTGGACGGCGACTCGATCTCGGGTTCAGGTGGTCAGTCGCGCCATGAGGTCCAGCTTCAGACCGGCCTGTTCAAGAATGGGCTGGGCGCCTTCGTCAACGCCAACTGGCGTGCGGGCACCACGGTCAACGGCGACGCCCTGGGCTCGCCCGATCTGGACTTCTCGGGACGGACGACGGTCAATCTGTTCGCCTTCGCCGACCTGACCCAGCGCACGTCCTGGGTCGAACGCTTCCCGTTCCTGAAGGGGACGCGGATCGGGTTCGGAGTTCAGAACATCTTCGACGACCGGATCTCGGTGACCAGCAGCGACGGCGCCACGCCCGTCAACTATCAGCGGGACTATCTGGACCCGCAGGGCCGGGTCTTCCGCATCAACCTGCGCAAGATACTGTTCTAGGCGACAAGCGCGAAGAATGGAGGGCGGGCTGCGGCCCGCCTTACGGCCAGACGGTCGCCAGCGCGATCATCACGACGGCGACGCCGAGCGCCAGGGGGAAGAACAGACGGTCTGACATCGGTCGATTGTTACCGCCGTGCGCCCGGTGCGACAAGCCGGGCGACGGCTTGATCCCGGTGAGCCTTGACCGACTTCGGAGGGCGTCCTACCCCGAAGGTCTGTTTCCCGAAGGACCGACCGAATGCCGCGCCTGATCCTGCTCCGCCATGGCCAGAGCCAGTGGAACCTCGAAAACCGCTTCACCGGCTGGGTCGACGTCGATCTGACGGCGGAGGGCGAGGCCCAGGCGCGTCACGGCGGCGAGTTGATCGCCGAGGCCGGGTTCAAACCGGCGGTCATGTTCACCTCGGTCCTGACGCGCGCCAAACGCACCGGCGCCCTGGCCCTGCAGTCGGCGGGCCTGACCGACGTGCCGGTGATCGAGGACTGGCGCCTGAACGAGCGCCACTACGGCGGGCTGACGGGTCTCAACAAGGCCGAGACGGCGCAGAAGCACGGCGAGGACCAGGTCAAGGTCTGGCGCCGCAGCTACGACGTGCCGCCGCCCCCGCTGGCGCCCGGCGGCGAGTTCGATTTCGAGGCCGACCCCCGCTACGCAGGCAAGGCGATCCCCGACACGGAAAGCCTGAAGACCACGCTGGACCGGGTGAAACCCTATTGGGACGCCGAGATCGCGCCGCGCCTGAAGGCGGGCGAGGACGTGCTGATCGCCGCCCACGGCAACTCCCTGCGGGCCATCGTCAAACTGCTGTTCGGCGTGCCGGACGACCAGATCGTCGGCGTTGAAATCCCCACGGGCAATCCGCTGGAGATCGACCTGGACGCGGAGCTGAAGCCTACCGCCGCCCGCTATCTCGACGCCGCCCGCGCCGAAGCGCTGCCGACCGCATCATGAGCTGGAGCGACGCCGACCAGGCCTTCATGGCCCAGGCCATCGCCCTGGCGACCGGACGAATGGGCGAGACCTGGCCCAATCCGGCGGTCGGCTGCGTCATCGTCAAGGACGGCCGGGTGATCGCCCAGGCCGCCACCGCGCCGGGCGGCCGTCCCCACGCCGAGGAGCAGGCCGTGCCTGCCGCCGGCGCCGAGATCGTTGGTTCGACCGTCTATGTCACCTTGGAGCCGTGCGGCGCCCGGTCGTCGGGCCGCAAGTCGTGCGCCCACTTCCTGACCGAGGCCGGGGTGGCTCGCGTCGTCATCGCCTGTCTGGACCCGTCGCCGTTCGCCGCCGGCCGGGGCACCGAGCGCCTGCGCGCGCAAGGGTTGACCGTCGAGACCGGCCTGATGTGCGAGGAAGGCGCCTACCTGTGCGAAGGCTTCCTGCACCGGCTGGAGACCGGACGGCCCATGGTGCGGGTCAGTGAGGACGGCGTCGGCTTCGACGGCCGCTTCGTCGCCTCGCCCAAGGCCGATCTGGTCACCGAGCTGAAGCGGCTAGGCGAGGCCGGTTACACCCGCCTGTGGACCGGCCCCGGCGAGTTGGCCGAGGCGCTCGAAGAGCAGGGCCTGCTCAGCGTCTGACAACCGCCTGTCGTTCAAGGGTTTCTTAAGTCAGACGGGCGCAATGTGTCGAAATGGCACTGGCGGAACCCATCGTGAGAAAACGCCTGACGCAGGCGGAGCTGGACCTGGTCTGCGCCCGGCATGACCGGCTGTTCCAGGCCCGCCCCGGCGGCGCCCGTGCGGTCTTCGCCTGGATGGACCTGTCGGGCCTCAGCCTGAAGGGCCGCAATCTCGCCGACGCCGATTTCGCCGCCGCCTGCCTGGAAGGCTGCGACCTGACGGGGGCCAAGCTTGACAACGCCAACTTCTTCGGCGCGGACATGCAGGACGCGATCCTGGCCGAGGCCAGTCTGCGTCGGGCGGACCTGCGCGGCGCCTGCCTGCGCGGCGCGGACCTGTCGGGCGCCGACATGTTCGAGGCCGACCTGCGCGAAGGCACCATCGCCGCCGCCGACGCCAAACTGGGCTTCAAGGTCATCGAGCCGCGTCATCGCGAGGAGACCGAGGCCGTGGGCGCCAACCTGTCCGGCGCCAATCTGCAACGCTCCAAGATGTCGGGCGTCATCGCCATGAAGGCCGACTTTTCCGGCGCGGTGATGAAGGACTGCAAGCTGGTCAGGGCCAATCTGAAACAGGCCAACTTCCGCGGCACGGATCTCGCCGGGGCCGATCTGTCCGGTGCGGACCTGTCGGGCGCCGATCTGCGCGACGCCATTCTGGTCGGCTGCAAGATGACCATGTGGCGCGCGGACGGCGCGGACATGCAGGGCGCGCTGACGGACAACAAGTCCGCCTGCGAATCCGTGGACCGGATGCCGGCCGCCGAAATGCTGCGCGAACATGCGCGCTGGTGCGAGACCGGCGGGTCCGAGGGGCAGCCTTCGGTGTTTGACGGCGTCGATCTGCGCCCGCTGAAGTCGATCACGGGCCTGAACCTGACCGCCCTGTCGGCCAAGGGCGCGGTGTTCTACGGCCTGGACATGGAGGGGGTGCAGTTACAGGGCGCCCAGCTCGAAAACGCCGATCTGAGGTCCGCCAGACTGCGGCGCGCCGACCTGCGCGGGGCGCGTCTGAAGGGGGCCAGGCTGAACGGCGCGGACATGCGCGAGGCGCAGCTGGGCCCGCTGCTGATCACAGCCGATCGCTTGATGCCGGCGGATCTGACCGGCGCAGTGCTGCGCGGCGTGGACTTGTCGGGCGCCGATCTGAAGCGCGCGGTGCTGGTCGGCGCCGACCTGGGCCGGGCGACGATGCACGGCGCCCAAATGCGTCAGGCCGACCTGACCGACGCCAATCTGACGGGCGTGCGCGGCCTGGTCGTGGACCAGGCCGCCTAACCGGCTTTAGGCCAGCGCCTTGAGTTGATCGACCAGGTCGGTCTTTTCCCAGCTGAAACCGCCGTCCGCATCGGGTTCGCGGCCGAAGTGGCCATAGGCGGCCGAGCGGGCGTAGATCGGCTTGTTCAGTTGCAGATGCTCGCGGATCGCACGCGGCGTGGCGCCGCCGATCAGGTCCAGGATCTTGTCTTCCAGGACTGTTTCGGAAATCTTGCCCGTGCCGTGCAGATCGACGTGGATCGACTGGGGCTTGGCCACGCCGATGGCGTAGGAGATCTGGATGGTGCAGCGGTCGGCCAGACCGGCCGCGACAACGTTCTTGGCCAGGTAGCGGCAGGCATAGGCCGCCGAACGGTCCACCTTGGTCGGATCCTTGCCCGAGAAGGCGCCGCCGCCGTGGGGCGCCGCGCCGCCGTAGGTGTCGACGATGATCTTGCGACCGGTCAGGCCGGCGTCGCCGTCAGGCCCGCCGATCTCGAAGATGCCGGTCGGGTTGATGTGCCAGACGGTGTTCTCATCGGTGAAGCCTTCCGGCAGCACTTCGAGGATATAGGGTTTGACGATCTCAGCGACCTGTTCGGAGCTGAGGCCCTTGGCGTGCTGGGTCGACAGTACGATCGAGGTGGCGCGGACCGGCTTGCCGTCCTGGTATTCGATGGTGACCTGGCTCTTGGCGTCGGGCTCCAGCTGCGAGCCGCCGGCGTGGCGGACCTCGGCGAGGCGTTTCAGGATGTTGTGGCTGTATTGCAGGGTCGCCGGCATCAGTTCCGGCGTCTCGTTCGAGGCGTATCCGAACATGATGCCCTGATCGCCGGCGCCTTCGTCCTTCTCGTTGGTCGAGTCGACGCCCACGGCGATGTCGGCCGACTGGGCGTGAAGGTGGCAGGCGTAGTCCGCCGTTTCCCAGTGGAAGCCGTCCTGCTCGTAGCCGATGTCCTTGACCGCGGCGCGGACCAATGGCTCCAGGCTGTCGATGATGGCCTGGGTGAAGGCCTCGTTCTCTTCCTTGGTGTTGCCTGGCTGGGTGGCGCGGACTTCGCCAGCCAGAACGATGCGCTGGGTCGTGACCAGGGTCTCGCACGCCACGCGCGCCTCGGGATCCTTGGCCAGGAAGGCGTCGACGACGGTGTCGGAGATGCGGTCCGCGACCTTGTCGGGGTGACCTTCGGAAACGCTTTCCGAGGTGAAGAGGAAGGAAGAACGAGCGGCCAAGAGAGGCTCCTGTCTGTGTCAGGCGATCAGACATATAAAGATATGCTTATATGTTCAAGTGATCTGACGTCGGGCGATGAGACGGAAAGTGGTTCGCACGTCGAGCGGATCGGCTGACAGCGTTGGATTTTAGGGTAAACAGGCTGTGGGGGATCGAATGCCTGACAGCCTGACGACGAGAGAAAGCGAATGCGTCCACCTCGCCGGTCAAGGCCTGGAGGACAAGGAGATCGCCGCACGGCTCGGCATCTCGCCCCGCACCGTCGGCAATCACCTGCACCGGGCCTATGCCAAACTAGGCGTATCGGATCGCAAACTGGCGGCGCGTCGGCTGAGTAGCGTCTACTCAGAGGCGTCGATACTCATTTCCGAACCCCCGCATGACGGGCTTGTTGATCCGGCGTCGGCCGAGCAGTCGGTCGACGACGGCTCCTTCGCTTCGTCATCCTGGATTCTGCCGCCTCCGCCTCGGGGGCTTGGTGCGAGACTGGGGGTCATCGTCGCCGGCGCCGTCGTCGCCCTGCTGCTCGCCATCGGGATCGTGACGGCAGGCATGGTGGTTCCCTCCCTGTTCGACCGGATCGCTCCCGAATGGGCCCGCTGACACGGGGCATCATTCTGGAGGAACGACTAATGAGAAACATGCAGGTGGGGGTCCGAGTCGCACGTCAGGTGCGGACTGCGGAACACGCCATCGATCAGGCCATGATCGAAGTCTGCCGACTGATCCAAACCTCGCTCGAAGGTCGGGTCGAGTCCCGTCTGGCGGCCGAGGTCGGCCAGTCGGCGATCGAGAACATCGTTGCTGGGCTAGGACAGTTGGCGACCGTTCGCGCCAGTGTCGTCGCAGGTCATGCCGATCTCGCGATCGTGGCCGAAGATCACGGCATCGGGTGGCGGATGGACGGCATGGGTGAAAGCAAGACCACCCCCCTGGCCGCCGCGCCGGCAGACGTCATCAAACTGGCCGCTTGACGGAGCGCGACTGAATGCCCTCGCCGCTATGGATCTTCGGCACGGGCCTGACGGTCGTCGCGCTCGTTCTGCTGGTCTGGAAGGGCCGCAGACCTGAGCGCGAAGCGGGGGTGGGTCTTTTCCTGACCCAACTCTTGTCCGGCTGGGTCGATCACCTGGCCATCGGTCAGTTTCGGTGGGCGGTGGCCTTGATTTCACTCGGCCTGCTGATCCTGCTCGTGCGGCTCAGTCTTCGTTACGATCGTTGGTGGCTGCTCTTCGCTGCGGGCGCTCAACTGCTGGCCTTCACCACTCACATCTCGTCCATGATCGGTCCGGACGCACTAACCTGGTCCATCGTGACCGCGCGAATGACGGTGTGGGTCGGGATTATGGTGCTGGCCATCTTCGGTGTCTGGGAAGCCCGATCTGCTCCCTACGCCCAACCCAATTCGGCGCTGCGTGCGAAGCCGCGCGCCTTCTGAACCCACAAGGATATCAAACGTGAACACTCAACCGCTCAAGGCCTTCTTGCCACTATTTCGCTCGTGGTTCGAAACGGCTTCGCTGGCTGACAAGATCGGCGCAGCCGGCTTGGAAGGCAGTCCTCAAAATCTTCTGGCGGAGCTTGATCTGGGGCCGATGGTCGAGGCTGAGACCAGTCTGCTCAACCATGCGCCGTCAAACGCTGTCGAAGCCGCCTGCCTGCTTGAGGTGGTGCGTCAGAATATAGCGGACGCCGGTCGCTCGGACGGGCTGGACCTTCGGGCCATCGCCGCGGTGCAGCAGTGGCTGGCGGATGCCCCGACCGGAGCCACTGGAGCACAGTCGGTCGAACGCCTTCTCCGCCAAGCTCAGGTCTAGGATGGCCGGACCTGAGCTTCAGGTCCGACGTCTCAGCCGCGCAGGCCCTTGGCCACGGTCAAGAGGGCGTCGCGTTGAGCGGCGTCCTTGATCCCGCGGAAGGCGGCCAGCAGTTCGGCGACGCCAGGGGCGGCCAGCGCAAGCTCGTCGCCCTCGGCCGTCTCCAACTCGCCCAGCAGGGCCGCGCCGGTTGATTTCAAGACCGATGCGATCTGCAGCAGACGGGCGGCGGACACCCGATTGACGCCCCGCTCATACTTCTGAATCTGCTGGAAGGTGACGCCGGCGCCGGCTGCCAATTGCGCCTGCGTAATGCGAAGTTCCTCGCGACGCGTGCGAATACGGCCGCCAATGGCGATGTCTACGGGATCTACTGCGTCGTTCATTTGGGCCTACGGACAGGACTAATGGCGTGCCAAGGCCCCAAAACATCAACGCCGTCAAGCCAAAGCTGCTCCACTAGGGAGTGCTACGTGTGCTGATGAGTGTGAATTCAACCATTGGGATGTATGACGGGGTTCTCACCGTCGCTCCCGGCGCGAACCGCGCTCGGAAAAGTGGTGCCGCTTAGGTGACTCGAACACCTGACCCCATCATTACGAATTTCAGGGAAGCTCAGCCGTCAAAACCATTCGCTGCTTGGCTTCTAGCACTATGTCGGCAACCTCACGACCTGTCCACCCAGCCGCTTCCCAATTCGGGGGCAGCGCGTGATCAGAGCGTTTCCTAGTTTGCGCGCGCTAACGTGGGAACGACCGAAAAATCGACCTGCACCATACCTGCAATCTGCACCTCTGGCGAACGTCGCAGCTCGGCGGTGCCAGCCCATCGCACCAGCTCCAGCAGGTTCCAATGGGGTGCTGAACGGTTTTCACAGATTTCCGGATATCTGATCTGTTTTCACAAACCGAAGGGTTCTCTGAACGGTTTTCACAGGCCCTGACGCAATTTCGCGGGCGAGCCGGCATCTGTCCCTATGGTATGAAGCGGCATCGCCCCTGTCTCATGAGTGGAGGCGTCGGTGACGCCAGCGGCCCAGTACCTCAGGATGTCGACTGATCATCAGCGATACTCCCTAAGCAATCAGGCAGCCGCTATCGGCGCGTTCGCCTTGCAGCATGACCTCCAGATTGTGCGCACCTTCGAAGACCCTGGCAAAAGCGGTCTAACCCTCCGGGAAAGGCCTGGGCTGCAGGCATTGCTGCAGGAGGCAGTGTCCGGTGGTGCAGAGTTCTCCAAAATCCTGGTTCTCGATGTCAGCCGGTGGGGACGCTTTCAGGATCCGGACCAGGCCGCACATTACGAGTTCATATGCCGGGAGGCCGGCGTCGAGGTCGTCTATGTCGCCGAGGCGTTCTTGAACGACGGCTCGACCATGTCCTCGGTGGTGAAGCACCTCAAGCGCGTCATGGCGGGGGAATATAGCCGGGAGCTTGGGGAGAAGATCCGCGTCGGCAAGATGCGCCACGCCCCACAAGGCTTCTTCGTCGGGGGAAATCTGCCCTATGGCGTTCGGAGTGTGCTGGTCGATCAAGCCGGACGCCCTCTAAGCCTCGACCAAATCGGGCAGAGGAAAATACGGCGAGACGAGCGCTCGATCTTCATGTGGGGGCCGGAACCTGAGATCGACGTCATTCGAAAGGTGTTTCGGTGGTTTGCTGTCAATCACCTTACCTTGGCGAGTATCGCTCGACTGCTAAACGAGCAGGACGCGCGCCCACGTCATGGCGGGCCGTGGAAACCATCGACGGTCCGGTGCATCCTGACGAGCGAGTTTGCGGTCGGGACTTTTGTCTATGGGAAGACTTCGTCTCGGTTGAAAGGGGCGAAGGTGCGTCATCCGCCTGACCAGTGGATCAGAACGAAGGTGTTCAAGCCCATCGTGTCCCGCAAGCTCTTCGAAGCAGCGCAGTTGCGCCTCAAGCTGCGATATGGCCGTAACAAACATCTCAACGACGAGATGATCACCGCCCTGGCTCGACTGCTGAAGGAGAGGGGACGGCTAACGACCCGTATGGTGAAGGAATGCCGCTACACCCCTTGCGTCAACTCATACCGGAAGCACTTCGGCAGCCTGGATAACGCGATGGAACTGGTCGGTTTCCGACGCCCTCTCGCTAAGTACGTTAAGGGTCGCGCGCCAATGCCATCCGACACTGAGATGCTCGCGATGCTGGGCGTCCTACACCAGCGACATGGCTATCTCTCTGTCCGACTCGTCAACGGCGACAAGACCATTCCGTGCGTCAACGCATACACACGGCGCTTCGGCACGATCCTGAACGCGTTCGCCCTCGCTGGCTTTCCTATCACTCACTCCGAAGCTGTCCTGGCGGGTCGAACGCGGACCTACCCGCTCGGCGCGTCTGCCCACGGCGTGCCGCCAAAGCTCACTCAGTGAGCGAGATTCGATCGCTTGGTACGGTCGGAACGAGACGTATTTGCTCTATCGGTCTGCTCATGGCCCACCGAGGGCCGTGCAAAGGTAGAAGACGCTATTGAGCTTTCATTTCTTGGGACGTCCACGCTTCGGAGGAGTGGTAGCGGTGGCCTGTTCAGCCTTTGATTGACGGCCCTTTGCGCCAAGTCCGATCGACTTGGCCAACTCTGATCGGCGCGCCGAATAAGCGGGCGACACCATCGGGTAGGTGGAGGGCAGGCCATATCGATCGCGGTATTCGTCTGGCGTGATCCCGTTCGCTGACAGGTGACGCTTCAGCGACTTATAGGTGCGCCCGTCGATGAAGCTGACCAGACCCTCGTCAGTGATCGACTTTCTGACCTGTCCGCTGTTGGCGCGCGCATAGATTTCGACGGGCTGCGGCTCAGGCTGGCCAACGTTCGCAAGCGCAGCGTGGGTTGAGGCAATCAGATCGCCAATGCGTTCTGGTGCGAGGTCGTTATTCGACACATAGTTGGCTACGATCCCCACGGTCATGTGCAGAAGTGAAGCGACGGGTTGATCAGTCATGCAAAGTTTCCTTATGGTCAAACATTTCCACATGTCTGCAGAAGGTCTTCATTTCGGAATGTCAGAATATTTTGCGATATGTGGATAAAGATAGGCAGTTAAGAAAAATTTGCATGAGTAATACATCACGTGCAAATCCAGAATGCTAATTTATCTTAGAACAATTTCTAAGCATCATGCGGGCTTAGGGTTATTCATAAATTTCCAAGCGCTCTTGGCTAACCAGCCCTGCTTATTACCATTCTCAATTTCTACTAATATATAGCGTTTATTGGGCATTACTTTCCGTAACAGCGAGTTCAACTGACGAATGTCCTGTTCGCTGACGAGGACAGCAGCATCGGGTAACATTTTTTGCCAGTTCACAACCTCGACCATCATGTCGATTTCATCGATCCACTTTTGGAGCGCCGTTTGAGAACTATCGACTACCAAGAGGTAAGAAGCCAACCCGTCAGACATCGCGCCGGCCCTTATCGGCATCAACTTCATGGGGAATGGGAAGTTGCGAACTTGCCTTTTGGTTGTCCGACCAGTCTGGCAAAGCTGGAATCTCTGGATTGGAACCTAGCTCTAACGTAGTAATGTCGATTTCGATCTCGGATCCCTTCTGTTGAATCATTAGTCTCTGTTGCTGAATGATAAACTCCTCAGACTGAAGGCGTTGCGGCGCGTGCTTTGCAAAATAACCGTAATGCTTGAGTGTGAATATCGGTACAGCCAGCGTCGTCATCATAATCGGTATTGCCAAAATCAAAGTTTCTTGAAGCAAAACCACCACGGTAAATCCGGCAGGGACTACCGTCGCGTTCAGCCAGAGCAGCGGATTCATCACGTTGCGTACCGCGACCGCAGTGGCCTTTGAAACTAGATCGCTGAGAACATCACGTTGAGGCATTTAGCTCCTGCCAGACTGCCTACCCGCCACAGGCTTTGCCTGGCCAAGCCGTGAATCGCCTTCGCTTGTAACTCCTACTTGATAGCTACGCGGCCGTCATCATCGCTTTGATCGCCCGCAGCAGAAGGGAATCCGCTGAAAGTCTGCACGGGCTTTGACGGCAGAGAATGGACAGGCGCTGGGCGCTGTGCGGTAACGGGCTATGGCTCCGCTCCGTCAGCACCTCTTCGTCGTTGTTTACACTGTCGCCCTCCTGACGGGATTGGCGGCTCTCTGGTTTCGACCGTCTGTCAGTGATTGGCCAGCGTGGGTTCAAGCCATCGGCTCGATAGCTGCTATCCTTGCCGCTATCGGGATCGCTCAGTGGCAAGCGGCCCTGGAGCGTCGAAAGGAGGACGAACTTCGTCTTCGTCGAGAACGTGCTGCGCGCGCCGTTACACCCCTAGCGCTAACCCAAATCTGTGGGTGGGCGACCGAAGCCATGACCTCCTGGCATCATGCGGCAGACTTAGTTGATGCCGCGAGGCGACAAAGAGGGCGTGATGACCCCGACGGTGTGGGGGTCGATGGCGCGAGTAACGTGACGTTCTCGAAAGTGCCGGAGGGGGCCGTGCGGGACATTCAGGCTATGATTGAGGCCTGCTCCGCTGAGCAGGCAAAGCCCTACGTTGCTTTGCTGCAAATCATCCAAGTCCAGCAGACTCGCGCCTTCGGATTTCTTGCGGAACTTAGCAATCCTCGGGCTTCTGGATCAGTGGATTACTGCCGAGGCCAAGTCGTCAGTTCGGCTGAGGTTTACGCACGCGCTTCCGCCTTGTTTGATCATGCTAGGGACGAGGGTGCCGAAAGCGACACGAAGGTCAGCCGGAGAGAAGTTTCTAGAGCGCTATTCGTTTCACGGATTTTTGAATTCCAGTATCCAGAGATTGCGCAGGTGGCGGACAGATACTTCGGTCCGCGTGAGCCGGGCTTGGAGTGAAGCTGCGATGGCACGCAGCCCTCAGTGGAGATTGCTTACTAGAAGCTGTTGCGGGACCAAAAAAATAGAACCCGCCCCGCGAACCAGCCGAGGCCAGTGCACGAGGCGGGTGAGATTTAGACTGACTGCTTCGCCGCGCCAGCCTCGATTGCAGCAAGCAAAGTTGAGTTCGCTAGATGACTATACCGCGCTGACGAGGAAACGTTGGCATGGCCGAGTACTTTACCGACGGTATAAAGATCAACTCCAGCATTCACTAAGAATGAGGCTGCCGAATGCCGAAGATCATGAATCCTTAAGCCCGGCAAATTTGCCACCCGAACTGCCCGTCCCCAGCTTGTTTTCAGAGATATGTAGGGCAGGCGAGTATCTGGATTGGGCACTAACCAAGGACAACCCTCGAAACGAGGCAGTCTAGCAAGTATCTCTAACGCCGCAGAAGGCAAGGGAACATGCCTTGGCTTCCCCGATTTGGACGTTGGGATCAGCCAGGACCGTCTCTCAATGTTGATATTTTCCCATCGAGCGTCGAGAAGCTCTCGCTTTCTAGCCCCTGTTAGTAGAAGCAATCCGACAATATGCTGTAACTGGCTATTTTCGGATTCTGATACGGCTTTTTTTAACCGCGATGCTTCTTCAGCTGATAAAAATCGTTCTCTAGCATTCAGAAGCGGCTTGCGCGGGATGCCCTTTGTTGGGTTTTTATCCGACCCAGGCACATTCCATCGGACTCCTAGTTCGAAGGACCTTCCGAAGGTTACTCGAATTTTTTCGATCGTCGCTGGGGCGAGGCCTTCCTTTTGCTTGGCGGCGAGCCATAGTGCGACGTCGCGACTATGAATGTCGCTAAGCCTGACCTTAGACCATCGAGGCAGGATGTGCAGGCGGATCACTGACTCCGTGCTCGTGAATGATTTTAGATGTAGAAGAGCGTACTCTAAATGCATGTCCGCAAGGCTGCCGTAGGTGGGCACAGACTTCGCCAGCGCTTTCGCTGCGCCTGGATAGTCGCCTATTGCAACTCTAGAACGCAGCCTTTCGGCCTGTTTTCGGGCAGCAGCAGCCGTCAAATCCTCCACCTTGCCGATCTTATATTGGCACTGACGGTTACTAAGGTCCTTGTAGCGGTAAGCGAAAGTTTTTCCCCCAGTAACGCGAACTTCAAGTATATACCCTTTTATTTGAGTGTCGTAGAAATCAACCTTGTTGCGTCCAGGCTCGCAAAGAGCTGCGTTCACGAACGTTTGGTCGAGTTTGGCCTTCGGCATGCTGCCGTCCTTTCATCTTAGGGATCGGCGCGAGCGCCAGCGGACCGCGATGGCGTCGCGGAGGGGATAGAGGGTTGGGTGGTCTGGAGTGGGTCTGGCCCGCGTGGCCCCAGGGTCGGCCGCCTGGGCAGCACGTCGGGGGCGGGGATGGTCGGGCTATGGGCAGGCCCGGAGCGCGCCCAGACGGGCCGCGTTTGCAGTGTGGAGGTCTGGAAATCCCGTCGGTCACCGCCTCGCTGTACGAAGCACGGGTTTCGGGCGAGCTAGGACGAGGCCTCCGTCAGCGTGGCGGCAAGACTTCGTAAATTGAGTGGCTTCCAGTGCATTGTCGAAGCCTCCAATAGTGCTCGCCGAAGTTTGGGCCAGTGTATCGCTGGAGAACTGAGGCCGCGCGCGGAACATCAACACCGCACTGTTGGGCGGCCGTTTCAGCGAGGACGTCCGGATCTTCAGCGAAACCGCCGTCGATAAGGCTCAGGAACGTGATGACCATAGTGGTGTCAACATCCAAGGCAGCAGGGGAGGAAAGGTCGAGTTCTGAGTGGGACATTTTGAGGTTTCCATCGATGTACCATTGAGCCACGGCGAAACGCGGATCACATTGAGAGGGCAGGTCAGGCTGGAGCGGGGCTGGCGCGTTGAGCCCCACAGTGGGCCGCTGGCGGCGCGTCGGGCGCAGGGATGATGAGGCGATGGCGTGCCGAGGGGGCGGCCAGAAGACCGGGTCTGGGCGCTTTCGGCGGGCCTTCACCGCCACAGATTTTCAGCTTTTCAGTTCCCGGTGCCGTGAGGCGGCCAGCCGCTGCGCAACCTGAAAACCTGCGAAACTGAAAACCTGCAAAGCTGAAGACCGATCAGCTTGGCGTTAGAGTCGCGTACACCTGCTTGCCACGGCCGACCCTTTGGAAGGTCCAGTAAGCCTCGCCGAAGGTCTCGCCAGTGTAGCGCTGCAGGACTGAAAGCGCCGTGCGTTCGGACACGCCGCATTGCATCGCCGCCGCTTTCGCCAAGGCCATGCGTCCTCCATCGAACCCATCGTCAATCAGGCGGAGCAGGGTTGTTATGACGCGGGTCTCTTCGACGCCTTGGCCCGGCTCACTCCAAGCCTCCATATCGTCCGGATCAATGGCCTGTACTGACGCCAGCTTCTCCTCGTAGCTAATGCCGGCCTCGTCAGCGTAGGAGTACGCGACCACGTCCGGGCTATCGGCCCGCTTCTTTTCATTCTTGAACCGGACGACCCGCCGACCCGCTGCCTTTGTGGCGACGACACTGGCGATGTAGACGGCGTCGAAATCCTCAAAGATGTCGGTGGTGCCTTGGTACGGATAAGTGCCGTCGGCCTTGGGTGTCTTTCTCGTGTGTCCTAGCGCGACGATCGTGCCGCCAGCCATGACGTACTCCCGGCAGACCTGAGCGAACCTGCTACTATCCTTCTTGTCCATCGGGTCGGCGAACTTCTTCAGCGTGTCGATGATGATCAGGGTGCCCCGTGCCGAGCCGTCTGCTGCCGCTTGAAGCATCGTCTCGACAAGATGTTTGGTCTTCAGGCCTCGACGACCCGGAGCCACCATGTGAGCGCCGACTTCCGCCATCAGCCGGTTCTTGACCGCTAAGCCTAGGCTTCCGTCATCCGCATTAAAGTAGAAGACGCTATCTGGATCGATGAGGCCTTCCTCGACTGCCTTGAGGATCAGGAAGATGATGATCAGCGTCTTACCCGTATTGGGCGGGGCGTAGATCATGGTCGCCTGGCCATCCATTACAAATTGGCCAAGGAGGCGTTTGGTGTCGGCCGCCTCCGCTTCCAGTTTATCGGCGTCCTCCAGCAGACTGAAGCGGAGGAGCGGATGCTTTGCCGTTAAACGGCGCATCTCTTCCTTCGGCGAGAAGACGGGCGTAGGCGGCTGTGTCGCCGTTGACAGGGCGGCTTGCTCCGATACGGGGCTGGAACCGGGTAGGGCTGGTTTTGGGACCACGATCTTTCTTGGATCGATCAATTTTGGCGGTCTGACCCATTGGGCCATAGGCGCCTCCTTTGCTAAGTGTGGAAGGGGTTTTCCGATTGCACTTGCTGGAGGCCGTTGCTCCCGATGGTCGGAAGTGAACCGCTGGCTAGGCGGCTCAAGCACGAGGCCCTGTTAAGGCTCGGCTGCGATGGGTGTCGCGCTGGTAGACCTCTACTCGGCAGCAGTCAAATCGCGGTGTCAGGAGTATCACGCACGCGCGGTGGCCTCTGATCGATGCAGGAGGGCTCGGGGAGCGATCAGCTTGGCGGTGTTGCCAACCGCCCCCCCGCGATCATCAAGTTCAGCCGCCGGCAGCGGAAAGTCCGATAGGTCGTCGCAGTCGATGTCGCCTGTTCCGAGCGAGTGTGAGCACCACGACAATGATGACGACCCCCGTGATGCAGGCGACGGGCTGAACCACCGTCAAGGCGGACAAGGTGAAGGTGGCCAGAAACACCACCGTGTGCCGAGGATGCATGATGAAGGCGACGACTAGCGCCAGCCCAAGAAGGGCCACCAAGACGACCGCGACCGCCCTGAGGGCGGCTAGGGCGACGCAGATGATGAGGAGGAGCAGAATCTTGTTTATCATCGACCAGCCACCTCGATCCAGAAGTGGCTCAGACACAGCCAGTGTACGGCCAAATCAACGGCGCAGCTGTCCTCGGCGAAGATGATCAAGTCTCGGCCAGCCCGATCCGTGACGACTATCTCAAACCAGCCCTCATGGTCCTCAAGCCGATCGTAGTTCGGCTCCTCAGCATCGTCTCCAGTGAGTGCGAACTGGACGGCGAAATTGATCACTTCCGGCGTATCCCCGGCTTCGATGACTACGATGCGAGTGTCTTTGCTCAGGTGGAGCTGACGGTCGGCGTAAATCTGCCAGCCGCGTTGGGCGATCAGGGTACGCAAATCGTCGTCTAGGTCCGGGTCGCTGATGACGCCGGCGACGTCGGCAAGCGTGTTGATGCAGATCATATGGACGGTGTCCTTCAGGTGCGAAAAAGCCCTCGCGACGGGTGTCGGAGGGCGCGGGTCGGATGGGTGGTTGAGGCTTAGTCTGCGTCGGCAACCGGAGGGCGGTCGGCAACGCCCAGGCAGTTGAAGCGGAGGGTGCCGTTGGTGTCGGGATGGTCGGCCACCAAGACCAGCATGCCGAAGTCGTCGGTGAGAACGTAGGCCAGCTCGAACCATGAGCCGTGGTCGTTGAACCACTCCCAGCCCGGTTGGTCAGCCTGGTCCCAGCAGATCGGGAAGCCAACGGCGTCGTGGATGGTCTGAGGCGGATCGCTCGGTTGGACGACAACGATCTGGAGGATTTCGCCAAGGGGGCGACGACGATCGGTGTCCACCTGCCAGACACGAAGTCCGATCAGGGCGCGCAGGGCAGGGTCGAGGCTAGGGTCGGTGAGCGCGGCCGTGACGGCGTCTCTGTCTGTGAGCGAAAGCATGGTCAGGGTGTCCTTTCCGGGCACAAAAAAACCCCCGCAGCGGAAGGCTACGGGGGTCGGTTGAGGTGGGTGGTTTGGAAGGCGTCAGGTCGCCCTAGTGATCGGCCTTGAAGTCGATAACGCGCAACGGGTTTTCAGGCTGCTGACTGAGACGAGGGACGTTGGTGTCCTGCCCCAGCCAGCGACCGTTAAGGCACCACTTGCCTTGCTGGAGGGACGCTCGGCGAAAGAGCGCCTGCCGCCTGGTTGAGCCGGTCCTTCAAGCGCTTTGAGCGGGTAATCCCAGACAAGGGCATGGTGCCGCTGTGGGAGACGGTGAAATAGAAGCCGTCCTGCACCGTGCCGTCAGCCTTCCGGCCCCTTGACGGAACCACCGTGCCAACGATCTGGTGGCTGTCGAACAGGAACTTGATGGTGGCCTGATACCCCTTGTTCGGATGTTCGACGCGCACGATCGGGCTGGTGCCGAACTCGGCGTTCATGGCGTCCACAAGGATTTGATCGGCCTGAGCCTCGGTGATCAGATAGACGGGCTCGCTCTGGCTGACGTATGTGCCAGGCGTCCGCGCGGGGGCCGACGCACAGCCACTAAGGGCCAGAGCTCCAGCGACTAGGGCTGCATAGACGAGGCGCTTCACCGGGCGGCTCCCTTTGCAGCTTGGACGCCCCGGCCGCGCGTCAGGAAGAGGACGCCGCCGCCTACGCCGATCGCCACCGTGCCCCAGATGAGCAAGGACCTGTAAAAGGCCACACGTCCTTCGGTGACGAGGATGTCCGGATGGCTAAGGGCGTAGGTCGCCTGGGCCTCCTCCGCTGCCGTGTACTCGGCCGACCTGAATGCCGCAGGGTAGCCGAGCTTCTTGGTGATGGCGTCCTTGACTTCGATCTGGTGGTAGAAGTTTTTCAGGGGAAAGTAGTTGATCGCCCACAGTCCGCCGATCACGACGTAGAAGGCGGCAATGGCCGCTAGAGCCATACGAATCGTAGTCTGGTTCAAGATGGTTTTTCCTTTGAAGATGAGCCTTGCGGCTCGTTTGAGGTGAGTAGGCGGCGCAACAGGCACCAAGCCGATGCGTCCGAATATGGAAATATTCCATACCTAAAAGGGAAAAATCGCATAAGCGGATTTTCCATATAGGTGGGTTGCCGATTTTAGACTCGGCGGCTCATTCGATGCCCAAGACGATCTTTGGCGGGGAACATCGACACCTTGTTGCGGTGCTAGTCGAAGCGCGCCAAGCGTCGGGACTTACGCAGGCCGAATTGGCCAAGCGAGTAGGAAAGGATCAGTCGTTTGTTTCGATCATAGAGCGCGGTCAGCGCCGTGTGGACGTGTTGGAGTTCGTGGCGCTTGCTAGAGCCATGAACACTGATCCTGCACACTTATTCGAGCGGGTAATGGGAAAGGTTTCGAGGGTGTTGATCATTTAGCAGCCCAGCATCCGAGGGGCATTTGCTAGCCCATCATATAAGATGGCGAAATTCGCGCCAAGCAGTCATGGCGAATTGGGCGGATTAGCGTCTCAAAACTCTAATGGAATGTGTATTGAGTGCAAGATGGCAATACGCCGCCTATTGTTGATGTTGAGCCAAGATTTTTGGATCGTGACCAGTTGGTGTTGAAACACTGCCTGGCACGCATCTCGAGAGGGGCCATCATAATGATGCGCCGCTGCCCCTCACATCACCCAAAGTGCCGGATATCGATGTTGGGTTGACCTGTCCGGCTCATATACGCGCCGAAGCGCTGAACCAAGTTGGACAGGAATGCCGGGGCGATTGAAGCCTCGCGCGTTTTGAGGTCCAAGTCTGCGATAGGCAGCGTCTTGAGGTGCTTGAATTCCACAAACATGGGAAGGCTGCCCTGCAGCGGAGGCAAGAAGTGCTTTCCAGAAAAACTCTGGTTTACCAGAGACCTAAAGTAATCGTCTCGAATTTTTCGTTTTTCTTTTCCCAGAGTGCCGTCTGAAAGCGCAACAACTGAGTCTCCCCATTTGAAGAGAGGATCCTGATCATTTGGCGGCGTGATCCGGCAATGAGAAAATAGACCGACAGGTGCCTTGCCAGTGGCAAGGTCGCAGGCTGGCGTAAGTAGCACCCAAAGCTCACCGTCGAAGCGAAACAGATCACCTGTCTGAGGGCGGTCTTCCAGCATTGCAGGCGAAATGTAGTACTCAAAGGGATGCCAGCCTCCAGACCCGCCGTCGATGCCGAGATGTTCTGCGATCTGTGCCGCATACTGCCGAGCGACGATCCGGCTGAGCCCTCCCCTCTCTTCGAGGCCAAGGGCTTCATAGTTCTGCCAGTTCGGCCAAATCCGGTTGGGGAACATTGCAGCCCCAGACCGACGAACTTCGGCCCGGCTTTCGGCGAGGATATCCATCATCTGCCATTGGGCCCCAAGCCACTTGAGAGCATCCTCGTAGGCGTCGTCCTCATCCTTCGAAAACGTCTTGAGCATCGTGACGCGCTTCAAATCAGCTTCGACGTCTTGAGGGTTTCCACTGATAATCCCTACGGGAATGCCGAAGTCGTCCAAGCCAGCCTTCACAAGATCGTTTCCGTCACCTGGGCCGCCCTCACCGGATGGAAGCTTCAGGTCAAAAAGTGCGCAGTCGAACCTATGTCGGCTCAGTTTCTCTAGCGCCTCAGCCACTGTACCTGCGACGGAGGCGACGAACATGCGGTCGGGGCTAGCCGCGTTCCAAGCTTTTAGAGCCTGATCAAAGGAGTGTCTTTCAGGTGCTTTGTCCTCAACGAACAGGATATGCTTCGCACTCAACGGACTACTCCTGCGTAAAAACGAATTTCGAACAGGGCTCCGTCTTGATTGTCCGGGTAAAAGCCAAGCTTGCCGCCGGATCGTGCGACAGCCTCGCGTGCAATATTCAACCCCAAACCAGTCCCGCCCTCCTTGAGAGTGAATCCGGCATCAAAAATCTGCTCTGCAAACTCCGCGGGAACGCCCGGGCCATTGTCCTGCACGTAAACCGCAAGTTCCGAGTCCTCGTGGGCGAAACGAATTTCCACCCACGGGTTTTCCGTGGCGGACTGTTCCAGCCAATGAATTGAGTTGCTGACGAGGTTCACCAGAGCTGTGGTCAGATCTTCCTGATAGCCAAGGATTTCAGGGACATCCCATGCGCCAGTCGTGCGGATTTCAACAGCGTGTGCGCCTGCGAGAAGGGACTTTGCTACGACGGCACTTTCCGCAGGACGAAAGAGTTGCGGAGCTCCACGGCGACCGCCGGAAAGCGGTCGAAGCATTCTGAACAGCTCTGCCAAACCCTTGGCGCTCGTTCGAAGAAGCGGCAGCGCCTGCTGTATTTCCGAACGGGCCACGTGGTCATTGGAGATCGCTGCTTTCCAGTTCTTCTGGATTTGGGACGTGGTGCGGCTGATGAATCCTGCCGCAGGCGCACCCTCATGGATAATCTCGGTCATGATTGCCCCCAGCGAGGATTTGGCCTCGAGAACGCGCTGACGCTCTTCCAGTGCTTCGATCTTGCCAATGAGAAGCGAAGATTGCTCGGCCACGATCCTTTCAGCTTCCACTCGTTCCAACTGAGGCAAAGTCTGAACAAGCTTGTGAATCCGCTGAAGCTCGGCCAGCTGTCGGACTTCGTCAAATGAGGCATTGCGTGTGTTTTGGAGGCCTGCATTAACACGGAAATCGACGCGTCGAGGCTCCACGACTTGCGCCAGGAGTTGGATGATCAGGTTGCGGAGCCGCTGAAATGCCCCGTTATCTTCGAGTCCTTCTCGGCTGCTGCGTTCTTCCAGACCGCTTACGTCAGGACCCTCTACAGTTACATACCCCGCAACCTGATTGTGGCCGATATGGCGGGTGGGCTTTTGAATGCGGCGTTTGTCCAGAGTCAGCCAGTCAGTCTGAGCGTCACCGTATGGCCGAATGCGAAAGCCGTCGCGGTAGATCGCCACCCCAGCCGTTCGGTCGAGGATGTCGCGAGCTTCCTTGGCGGACATCTCTCCGAACCCCGCCTTCATCATATTTGATTTAAGGGACTCTGCATCGCGATCGAAGATGAAGAGACGCACGCCAACTGTTCCGCAACGATCTTCTTCCGGCTGTACAGGGACGTTGAGTTTAATCTCTCGCGGAGCTTGGCCGGCCCGCAACACCTGCATGGTGCCAGAAAAAACGCCTTCGGCGCTGAATGAGCCGTTCACCTCGTAGTCTGAAGATGTCAGCAGTGGGAAAGGGGTGACTTGGTGCTGCTCTATTCCGCCGCCTGAAGTTGCCCCACCTGCTTCGCCGTCCTCTTCAGGGTCATCATCGCCGTTGACAATCGCTGCACCATCGAACCCGCATTCCTCAACGGTGTATTTCGATAGATCAAGAAAAATGCTGAAATCGAGATCTGTGTCGGCGTCCAGCGGAGAAACTAGGCGGCGAAGTTCTGTAAAGAGCCTCCGGAGCCGTGACTCTGTCCAGCTCTCATTCAGGTCACGGATTTCAATTTCCGTGCCCGTAGCAGCCGTGGTGGGTTCGACGATGTAGTCGATCTCAATGTCGGAAAGATAGGTTTCGCCGTCGAACAGCGACCAGTCGATCATCGGGATCAGCACTGCCTCGCGACTACCGTCGCAATCGGTGACAGACGTCATGCTCATTATCGCGCCGAGCTTTGCAGCGGCGAATCGTCCGATTCCTTTCGATCCCATCATTAGACGATTCAGAACGGCAGACCGTCGTCGAGACACTTTTGTCGATGTCGCCGGCTCCATCCACTTGTCGCGGATATCTGCAAGCGACATCCCGTGCCCGGTATCCTGGATGATGATCCGGCCACCCCCCGGCGATAGAGGCGGGAAGAATGTGATGCGGACAGATCGAGCGTCAGCGTCGTAAGCGTTTTTAACGAGTTCGGCGACCGCGGCCTCCGGACCGCTAATAAGCTGATCGCCGATGGTCCGGATTATTCGGGCTCGTGGCCTGAACTGCAGCTTCCTATCTTTTGTGCCCACTTCTGTCCCGTACGTCCTGCGCGGGAAACCCGCATCCTCTTGGCCTCCGCAGGCTCAACCTCAGGTGAATGCGGCGGGCGCTAGAAGGGCTCTCTTTCAGTGAAGCTCCGCGATTTGCGTCATCGGGTCAACAGAAACCTGTCTCAGCTTAGAGTTGTTTCGTCCGAAGCGTTCTGCCGGACCTCATATTAAGCAGAGCGGGTGGCTAACTCGCTACACGCCTGTTCATGCCGGCTATCAGAAATGGCCAAATCGCTGCTAATGTGTGGAGGGTGATTCTCTTCGCTCGCCGGTTGCGGTCGCACCGGTGGAACCCGTCCATGTCTCGTTCGGAGCGCATCCCATAGACCGGTCAACACCAAAGGCAATCCGTGACAAGATCCGCCGCCTGAAGGGCGGCGAGGCTCGACTGCGCGTTCTGGATCTGTTTGCCGGATGTGGCGGCATGTCCCTTGGCTTCAAGTCAGCGGGATATGAAATTGCTGCAGCACTTGAGTTCGATCCGGATGCAGCGAAGTCTCACGGCCTGAACTTTCACCCCGGCAGGCCCGAGCATGCGGTGGCGCGAGACATTACAAAGACTCGACCTGCAGAACTTACGAAAGCTCTTCTGCTTGGAGACGATCCGGCCCTTCCGTTTGACGTCATCATCGGCGGCCCGCCCTGCCAAGCATTTGCACGAGTAGGGCGATCGAAGCTGCGTGAGGTTGCCGAGCATCCAGAAGCCTTCAGGCATGATCAGCGCGCGCGGCTCTACATTGAATACCTTGAGTACGTATCGGAATGTGCGCCGCTTGCCGTTGTCATGGAAAACGTTCCAGACATGCTCAATCACGGCGGACACAACCTCGCGTCAGAGATTTGTGAGGTTCTAACCGCTCGAGGTTATGTTTGTGGCTACACTCTGCTCAACGCCTCGTTTTATGGCGTGCCGCAGATGCGCGAAAGAATGATCCTCATCGCAATCCGGCACGAGCTTGCCAGAACGGTGAGTTTTCCAAAGCCAACGCACTGGATTGCTCTGCCGTCAGGTTACGACGGTTCTCGAGCTGTCGCCCTCAAGCTGCTTAATAGGGGGCAGGGACAGGATCCCAACTACCGCCCCCCTGTGGAAGCGAAGAAGGGTCTTGTTCCTGCGATCACTGTCGCCGAGGCCGTCGGTGATCTCCCGGCCATTGACGCGCGCACCGCCTTAGCTGACGGATCGCTCAAGCGGGGAGCGCGCCGGTTTGATCAGCCCATAGCCTACGATGGAGCGGATCGCCTGTCGGCGTACGGCAAAAGAATGAGAGCGTGGCCGGGCTTTGAGGGCGGCGGCACCTTCAAGGATCACGTCATAAGGTATCTTCCGCGAGACTACCCGCTCTTTGCCCGTATGAAAGCTGGCGACGAATACCCGGAGGCGCTTGCCGAAGCAGAACGGATGTTTGAGGAGGCCCTTAAGGGCTTGGCTACCGAAGGCAAACGTCCCCGCAAGGGATCGGTGCGCTGGAAGGCACTCCGGGCTGGCATTGTGCCGCCATACAGTCCAGGCAAGTTTCCGAACAAGTGGCGAAAGCTGGCTGGTGACGAGCCCAGCAGGACTCTGCTGGCGCACCTCGGGAAGGATGGATACAGCCATATCCATCACGACAGCTCGCAGGCCAGGACCATCTCGGTGCGTGAAGCCGCGCGGCTTCAGTCGTTTCCTGACGGGTTTGTCTTTTCTGGCACTATGAATCCCGCATTCAGGCAGATCGGCAACGCCGTCCCGCCACTTCTAGCAAAGGCTGTGGCTACGTCTCTGCTTGAGCAGCTTCTTCGGAACGTGCAGCCCGCGCGCAAACAGTCTGCGGAGGAACAGCGTGCCTGATAGTGCTGGCACTGAGATTATCGCCGTACGTTCGTTGACCGTATCGGATTTGGGTATCTTTTCAGCGCAGCGTTCGGGTCTTCGGAGCAAACAGCGCGCCATCAATGTAAACGCGCGTGTCGCCCGAGCAATGTTAAGTGACCGCCTTTGGCAGAGCGGCGGCAGTGACTTCCGGTGCGTATGTGTCTTCGATGATCAGCGACTTGATGGCGTCCGGCCGCTCAGACTGATTGGCAAGAACTGGCGACTAGGCGGGCCAAAGATAGCTGGTGCAGCTTTCGGTGCGCTTGACAGCAAAGATTTCGTACTTCTCAGAACGCGAGAAGGCAACGACGGAGAGTATCCGATCTCAATCATATTCTTCAGTCGTAACAGTGATCGCGTCAGGCAGATCGGAATCGCTGGTGTAGTGGAGCGATCTCTGGGTCAGAGCATGGCACTGTTCCGAGAAGGTGAAGAGACGTTTTCATTTCTGGCCCAGCACTGCCCCGCACTGCCCGCAGATTGAGGGAGTCTATAGCCCAAGTTCTAATTCCTTCGGAATATAGATCTTGGCGTTAGCGAGCGTTCTGGCTGCAGCCCCTAAGTACCAAGCGCCCATCCTTTTGTCCCAGCTTCTCAGTTGGACGAACATCTTCCAGTCAAACTCGTATATCGCTTCAAGAGACCATTCCCGATCCATTTTCACAATCAGAAGATACTCGAAAAGCTGCTTCTCAGGATCATCGGCATCCGGATAGACGGTGCCGGTTTTTCTCGCGTTTAGAATGCCCTTTATGGAGTAACGTTCTCCTCGTCGCGACAGTGCGTCAACGTTCGCCGTCCCGACGGGCGCAGCAAGGAGATTTGGCCGTCCGGCGGTTCCGTTAAAGAATCCGATAGCCAGTTCTTCAGCCATCTGACCGACATTGGTTGCAAGACCACGCCTTTTCATTTCCGCATCGAGCGCCGCCCTCAACAGACGGAGATTTGCATCAGAAGCTTCCGCCAGATGCTGGAGGCCGGCTACGAATCCTACTCCGTCCTCGGTCCGCTCAATCTTTCCCGACATCAGTAAATAGCTCCAGGCAGATCGGCCAAAAAGGTCGCTAGCCGGACAACCAGGATGGTACCACAGGTGGCAGGGTAACAGGAACGAGGTGAGGATGGCCGGCGTCATTAATCTATTGAAGGTTCAAGATGCAGCGATGGCGGCGCTTCCAGTTATCCGTGATGAGGCAGCCCGTCTGATCGACTGCGCTGCGCCTGACGAACCCTGTCTGGGCACTGTCCGTCGTCTGATCAATTATCAGTCGCAACGGGGGCAGGCCGCTCTTTACCTAGCGACCTCGGGTATGCCGTGGGACGCCGAAATCGTGCTGCGCGCTTACTATGAAGCGACGGCAAGGATTCTCATACTCTGCCTTGGTGAACCCGAGGAGCGTGCCGCTCGGCTTAAGGAGTACTGGGATGTTCTTGGGGGAATCGGTGAGCGCCGTCGCGCGGTTAAGGCGGAAAATTTGAAGGATCGGCCGGGAAGAGATGCGCGGTCAGCTGCACTGATTGATGTGTTCCGTGACCAGGAGTTGTTCTCCACAGAGCCGCAGGCAGACAAAAAATCCCGAAAAGCCGTGGAGCAGCGGTGGTCTTTCTCGGAACTCATCGCGCACCTTTCTAAGCCCAGGAATGATATCGCTGGCCTTCCGCAGCTTGCTGACTATCTGCACTGCTACGGGATGGCTAGCCATCTGCTGCACGCGGATCCGACGGCTCTGGATCTTATGCATGATCGCGCAACCCGACCACATGGCGAAGCGCGGCTGTTGGAAGCCAGTCAGCTCTGTCGGATATTCACAGACGTCGTTGGCCTGTCCTATTTCTGCGCAGATGCGATCCGGGTAATGCTTTCCGCAGAATTTTTTGACGCCGATCTGCTGCACGGTCACGTCAGGCATTCCGTCGATGTTGCTCAGCCAATCTTCGAAGCATTCTATGACTCGCAAGCTGAGTTCTACCGCGCGCACGGGAGAAGCGAGTTCTGATGGTCGGCCGATTTCGTTACAGCCAAACACATCAAATCAATTTCGAAGATCATCAAACTCACTTGTTGGAAAGATAAATGCGCGAATCGCGTTCTCTACGATCGGACGCTGCGAAATTTGGCACTCCCAAAGCACCAACACGCGCCACCCGGTTTGCTGCAACTCGGCATGCTGGCGCGCATCCCTGTCCACTGTGGCCCTAAACTTAGCGTCCCAAAACTCCGGACGTGTGGTTGGCGTGGTGGCTTTTCTGCACCCGACATGGCGATGCCAGAAGCAACCATTCACAAAGAGTGCGAGGCGGTGTCGCGGAAAGACGATATCTGGTTTTCCTGGAAGATCTGAACGATGAAGCCGAAATCGCAGGCCCATACCATGAGCGATACGTCTGACAGCCAACTCAGGCGCGGTGTTGCGACCCTTGATACGGGCCATATTCGCGCTTCGACGGATCGGGTCGATCTTATCCATAAGGATTCTGAGCATAGTGTAGCCAGCAGCAGGAGGCGCGGACATTATCCTAAGGCGAACTGCTATCTTCGGTGGATCTAGGCACCAACGCTGATCACATCAACCGAGTAGCGATGCTCAAAGGCCGCTTATCCCGCAAACACGAGCGCCTGTAGATCTACAAGTCTTGATCAGTGGCTAAAACCTGCATCGCGGGCTCGCAAGGAGGCAGACCTGCTGTCCCGATAAATCGGATGATCACTTGGCTGAAGTCTCCGTAACTTCGGTCGGGGCTAATTCGGAGAGCCGTGTTTTCCTCCCGCACAGCGACCACACAGACCTGACGATGCTGTTTCGGCTTATATGGTTGTTTTTGAATCGAGAGACCCGAACCCCCGTCCTTCGCGATCGAGTGCATTGCGTACGCCTGAAAGGCGTTCCCACCGGAATCCACACAACTCCCAAGCCGAAGCTCCTTCCAGCCCCTCGCAGCCCGACTTCAAAGTTAGCACCGGTCTGGAAGGGCGGAGCCGCTAAACCAACTCGAACACATCACCACGTGACACGAGTGATCATTGAGCGTTCGGGCCCTCTGGCTGGGGACAGGTACGGACTGGGATTTACGCGCTTTCGCCCGCTTCCGCCGTCCATTCCTGCCGGAAGTGGTGGTGCCGCTTAGGTGACTCGAACACCTGACCCCATCATTACGAATGATGTGCTCTACCGGCTGAGCTAAAGCGGCCCGGTTGCGACGAACGAAGCAGTCCGCGCGAGACGGGGTCTTTATACGGCCGCATCGCGCTTGCCAAGCGCCGCTTTCAAGATCGTGAGCAATGAGGCTTCGTCGGGCGTTTCGGCCACGGCCGGGGTCAGGCCCAGGGCGACCAGCGGGGCGGCGGCGGCGGCGGAAATGCAGGCCGTGAGGGCGTGCGACAGCCGGGCGATGTCCTGTTCGGCCAGGATATGCGCTGCGCGGGGGGAGTGGATCAGGACAGCGTCGAACTCCGCGGGTGCAGCGACGGGGGTGCGTCTGGCGCGATAGACGATCAGGGGCTGGATCGAGACGTTGCGGGCGCCGGCTGCAGTCAGGGCGGCGTCGAAGTCGCCGGCGGGGGATTCGGCTTGCGGAACCAGCACGACGCCGTCGCTCAGTTCGGAGGCGATCAGGCGAGCGAGGGCGTGAAGGTCGCCGGAGGCGGAGCGGACGTCGGCGAAGCCGGCGTCGCGGGCGGCCTGGGCGGTCGCATCGCCCACGGCGAAGACTGGGCCCACGGCGAAGACCGGGCGGTCGCGCTCGTGAGTCAGGGCGGCGAAGGCGGCGACGCCGTTGATGCTGGTGAAGGCCAGGGCGGTGAACGGGGCCAGGTCGGGGACAGGTGGGGTCAGGTTTTCGATCGCCAGCAGGGGGGTGATAATCGGCTCGAACCCCATGTCTCGCAGGCGTGCGGCGGTGCGCGAGGCGCCGGGTTCGGCGCGCGTGATCCAGATGCGGGCGGGCTTAGCTTCAGCGTCGGGGGCGGTCATCCGTCGAGGGTCGCGGGATCGACCTCCTGATCGCCAGCGGAGGCGTGGACCTCGCCGCCCAGACGCTGGCCCAGGGCGCGGGCGTCGGCTTCGGTGGGTTGAGGCAGGTCGCCGACGCGGCGCCAGCGCGCGGACCCGTCGGGGCTGAGCATTTCCGTGGTCAGGTGCAGCGCATCGTTGGCGATCAGGGCGTAGGCGCCGACGGCTGTGCGGCACGATCCCTCCAGCGCCGTCATGGCCCCGCGCTCGGCGGCGACGGCGATGGCGGTCTGGGGGTGGTTCAAGGCGGCGACCCATTGAGCATTCAGGGGGGCGTCGATGTCCTCGGCGCGGGTTTGGATGGCCAGGGCGCCCTGGCCCGGCGCAGGCAGGAAGGCGTCCAGCGACAGTTTCTCGCGGATGTGTTCGGTCACGCCCAGCCGCGCCATGCCCGAGACGGCCAGCAGTATGGCGTCAAAATCGCCCTCGGCCGCGCGGCGCAGGCGGGTGTCGATGTTTCCGCGCAGCATCTCGATCTTCAGGTCGGGTCGCAGAGCCAGGGCCTGGGCTTGGCGACGCAGGCTGGCGGTGCCCAGGCGCGCGCCGAAGGGCAGGGCGTCGAAACTGTCGAAGTCGCGGCTGATGAAGGCGTCGCGGGCGTCCTCACGTTCGGGGATGGCGGCGATGCACAGGCCGTCGGGCTGTTCGGCGGGGACGTCCTTCATCGAATGGATGGCGATATCGATCCGGCCGGCCAACAGGGCCTCCTCGATCTCCTTGGTGAACAGGGCCTTGCCGCCGACCTCCAGCAGGCGGCGGTCCTGGATGCGGTCGCCGGTGGTGACGATCTCGACCAGGGGGATGGCGGTCTCGATCTCGGCCTCGGGCACGTTCAGGGCGCGACCGATGGCGCGTTGCATCATGCCGGATTGGGCCAGGGCCAGCTTGGAGCGCCGGGTGCCGATGCGGAGAGGAAAGGTCATGAGCGTTGCGCACCGGTCGCCGGGTCGCTACCTCGACCCGATGGAGATGTCCGCCGACTATAGCAGCCGCGCCCATGCGGCAACTGGACGGGATGTCCGGGCGCTGACGGTGCTGGGCCTGGAAACCAGTTGCGACGAGACCGCCGCCTCGGTCGTGCGGCTGACGCCTTCCGAATTTGGCGGGCGGGCCGAGGTCCTGTCCTCCGTGGTTCACAGCCAGATCGACGACCATGCGGCCTATGGCGGCGTGGTGCCCGAGATCGCGGCGCGCAGCCATGTCGAGATGATCGCCGAGGTCACCCGCCGCGCGATGGCCGAGGCGGACATGGGCTATGACGGGCTGGACGCGATCGCGGCGACGGCCGGGCCGGGTCTTGTCGGCGGGGTCATGGTGGGCCTCAGCTTCGGCAAGGCGGCGGCCCTGGCGCGCGGCCTGCCCCTGGTGGCGGTCAACCATCTGGAAGGCCATGCGGTGTCGGCGCGCTTGGGAGCAGAGGTGGCCTATCCCTTCCTGCTGCTCCTGGTGTCGGGCGGCCATTGCCAGCTTCTGGAGGTGCGCGGCATCGGCGACATGAGCCGCATCGGCGCCACCATCGACGATGCGGCGGGCGAGGCTTTCGACAAGATCGCAAAGGCCTTGAGCTTGGGGTATCCGGGCGGGCCCGCGCTGGAGCGGCTGGCGGCGGAGGGCGACGGATCGAAGATCGATCTTCCGCGCGCGCTTCTGGGCCGCAAGGACTGCGACTTCTCCTTCTCGGGCCTGAAGACGGCGGCCTTCCGCATCGCCCAGACGTGCGAGACGGACCAGGACAAGGCGGACCTGGCCAACGCAGTTCAGAACGCCATCGCGCGACAGCTGTCGGATCGGTCCGAGCGGGCGCTGGCGGCCTATGCCGAGACGCATGACCACCGACTTTTCGTGGTGGCGGGCGGGGTCGCTGCCA
Source organism: Brevundimonas sp. (assembly GCF_046295075.1). Lineage (GTDB taxonomy): Bacteria > Pseudomonadota > Alphaproteobacteria > Caulobacterales > Caulobacteraceae > Brevundimonas. The sequence continues at coordinate 44,176 of NZ_JBKBOC010000006.1, forward strand.
ACAAGACCATCCGCGCCACGCTGGAGGCGACGGCGACCCGGCACGGCTTCGACTTCCTGGCGCCGCCCATGGCCTATTGCACCGACAATGCGGCGATGATCGCCCTGGCGGGGGCCGAGCGGCTGGCGCTGGGTCTGACCAGCGATATCGACGTCGTCGCCCGGCCGCGATGGCCGCTGGACGAAGCGCGCGCCCTGTCCGATCCTTCGCACAAGCCGGGCCGCAAAGGCGCCAAGGCATGACGCAAAAAGAAGCCTCGGGAGGGCGTATGGAATTCCGCACGGCAGGGGTCATCGGCGCGGGCGCCTGGGGCACGGCCCTGGCGCAGGTCTGTGTCCGGGCGGGGCTCGACACCACCTTGCAGGCGCGCGAGCAGAAGCTGGTCGAGACCCTGCGGGCGACGCGGGCCAACGATCTTTATCTGCCCGGCGTGCCGCTGGCGGACGCGCTGAAGTTCACGGCCGATCTGGCGGACCTGGGCGACTGCGACGTGATCCTGGCCGTGCCGCCGGCCCAGCATATGCGTGCCACCCTGACGGCCTTTGCGCCCCATCACCGCGCCGGCGTGCCGATTGTGCTGTGCTCCAAGGGGGTCGAGCGCGGCACGATGAAGCTGATGACCGAGGTGCTGGCCGAGACTCTGCCGGACGCGCCCGCCGCCGTCCTGTCCGGCCCCAGTTTCGCGGGCGAGGTGTCGCGCGGCCTGCCCACCGCCGTCACCCTGGCCTGCGCCGACGCGGCGCTGGGCCAGGCCCTGTTGAACACCCTGTCGGCGCCGGGTTTCCGGCCCTATCTGGCGACCGATCTGGTGGGGGCCGAGGCGGGTGGGGCGCTGAAGAACGTCCTGGCCATCGCCTGCGGCATTTCCGAGGGACGACAGTTGGGTCGCAGCGCCCACGCCGCCCTGATCACGCGCGGCTTTGCGGAAATGACCCGCCTCGCCGTCGCCATGGGCGGTCAGGCCGAGACGGTGGCCGGCCTGTGCGGTCTGGGCGATCTGGTCCTGACCTGCTCCAGCCCCCAGTCGCGCAACATGAGCCTGGGCCTGGCCTTGGGCCAGGGACAGACCGTCGAACAAGCTTTGGCGGGCAAGCGGTCGGTGGCCGAGGGCTATGAGAGTGCGCCTGCCGTGCGCGAACTGGCGGCGCGCCTGGGCGTGGAAATTCCGATCTCCGAAGGTGTCGCCGCGCTGTTGGCGGGCGAGATCGACGTGGACGGCCTGATCGACGGCCTGCTGTCGCGTCCGCTGAAGGCCGAGCGTGTCTGAGGAGGCCCCGGCCGAGCGCCAGCGGGTCTGGAAAACGCCGCCGGGCGTCGCCCTGTGCGCCGAGGGCGACATCGCCGACCCCGGCTCGCGCGGTTTCGTGCTTCAGATCGGCGAGGCCTTCTTCCACGGCTTCGTCGTGCGCAAGGACGGTCAGGTCGCCGGCTGGGTTGATCGCTGCCCCCATGCGGGCTTTCCCATCGCCATGGAGATCGATCGCTATCTGACCCCCGACGGATCGTTGATCCTGTGCGGCTGGCACGGGGCGGTGTTCGAGCCCCTGACCGGCGAATGCAAGGGCGGCCCCTGCGCGGGCGGGCGGCTGACGCCCTGGCCGGTGGCGGCGACGGGCGGCATCGTCAGGACCGCCTGAGGCCGATCAGCGCGCCAGCTTGCCCTTGGCCTTGGCGGCGCTGAAGACGACCTGCGGGTCCGGCTTCTTCACCTCGACGCTGGCGTGTTTCAGGACCGACAGGATGTAGCGGCCGATGTTCAGCCGCGCCGTTTTCTTGTCATCGGTGGCCACGACGGTCCAGGGCGCGAAGGGGCGGTCCGTCTCGTCCAGCATGCGGTCGCGGGCGTCGGAATAGGCGTCGAATCGGGCCTCGGCCTCGGCGTCCAGCGACGACAGCTTGAACTTCTTCAGCGGGTCGGTGCGGCGTTCCTTCAGCCGTTTGGCCTGTTCCTCGCGCGAGATGTCCAGCCAGATCTTGATCAGGATGATCCCGTCGTCGGTCAGCATCCGCTCGAAGCGCGGGGCGTCGGTCATGAACTGGGCGTACTGCTCAGGCTTGCAGTATCCCATCACCGGCTCGACCCCGGCGCGGTTGTACCAGGAGCGGTTGAAGATCACCGTCTCGCCCGCCCCCGGCAGGTGCGGGACATAGCGCTGGAAATACCACTGGCTGGTTTCGCGGTCGCTGGGCTTGGGCAGGGCGATGACGCGGGTCTGGCGCGGCGACATGTGTTCGGTCAGCCGCTTGATGGCGCCGTCCTTGCCGGCGGTGTCGCGACCCTCCAGCACGATGACCACGCGCGAGCCGTGTTCGATGCTCCAGGCCTGGCTCTGGACGATAGCCAGCTGGATCTGCTCCAGCTCGGCGTCATAGGCGTCTGATTTCTTTCCCATCACGAGAGAGTGGGCCGGATGCGGGATCGGGGCAAGCGGCGCGAGATTACGATCTTCTCATGCGACGCCGCGCGGTTTCGGACTAGGGTCGGAGACTTGCGGGAGGAGGGATCGCATGACGCTGAATCGTCGAAACGTCATGGCTGCCGGCGCCGCAGCCGCCTTGTTGGGGGCCCGACCGGCTGCAGCGCGGACTGCGGCGGCTTATGACGCCGCCCTGGACGCGGCCTTCGCCGCCCAGGCCCCGGTCGCTCTGGCCCCAGTCGCTCTGGCCGGCGGGGTGGTGACGCGCGAGGGGCTGGCATGGTCCGGGGTCCGGGGCGTGCGCCGGTTCGGCGGGAACGATGCGGCGACGCTCGATGACCGCTGGCATTTTGGGTCGAACACCAAGGCGATGACGGCGGCCCTGTTCGCGCGGTTGGTCGAACAAGGCCGAACCCAATGGGATGCGCCCCTGGGCGAACTGTTTGCCGGCATGACGATCGATCCAGGCTGGGACGGGACGACCATGCGCGACTTCATGGGTCACAGGGCCGGGGTCAAGGACGCGGCCGCCCTGGGCATGGTCTTCTTTATGACGGCGCGAGACGATCCGCGATCCCTGCCCGAACAGCGGGCGGCCGTCGTCGAGCGGGTGCTGGGCGCACCGCCGAGCGGCCCCAGGGGCGTCTATGAATACAGCAACGCCGACTACATGATCGTCGGCGCCGCCATCGAGAGGATCACCGGCGCACCTTGGGAAGAGGCGATGCGGGCCGAGGTCTATGGCCCATTGGGTCTGACGACCGGCGGGTTCGGCGCGCCGGTCCACAATGCGACGGGCGGCGCCAATGCCTGGGGACATAGGGGCGTAGGGGCCGGGCGGATCGCCATGGACCCCGCCGATCCGGGCGCGGACAACCCCCTGGCCCTCGGGCCTGCGGGCACGTCGCACATGACGATGGCGGACTATGCGACATGGCTGGGCGTCTTTCTGAACGACGGAGCGGGCTGGCTGAAATCCGAAACGGTCGCGACGCTCTCCACTCCGTTGGCGGGCGAGGGAACGCCCTATGGGCTGGGCTGGATCGTTCTGCCGGGACGCGCATGGTCCAGGGGGGCGATCCTGACCCACGATGGGTCGAACACCATGTGGTACGCGACCGCCATCGTCGCGCCGGGCCTGGGCGCAGCCTTCGTCGGCCTGACCAACCAGGGGGAGGGCGCGGCGGCGACCGGATTGATGCCGGGACTGGTGCGCGCCTACGCGGCGTGAACATATACCCTCTGGCAGCGTTTGCCAGCGGGGCCCGTTCGGCCCGTGACGGGGCGGAATGAAGCGCGATCTGGCGGACATGTGGAATCTGGTGTGGGAGCTCGCGCTGCTGGTCTGCGCGGGCTTTGCACTGTTGAACGTCTTCGCTCCGGCGCAGGACCTGCCGTGGAAGCCGCTGGATCTGGATCGGCCCCTGGGACGGGCCACGACCGCCAAGGTCGCCGCCTTCGACGTGCCGACCGCCGCCTCGCCCGAGGCGGTGAACAGCGCGACCGAGGCCTGTATGCAGGCCTTGCGCAATGCGGGGGTTCAGGTCGAACGGGCGGCCGACCGCGACGACGGCGGCTTCTGCGTGGTGCGCGGGGCGGTGCGCATCACGGGCGGCGAGGTGACGCCCCTGGCGCCCGCCGGCGTCGTCATGCAGTGCCCCTTGGCGGTGCGCTACGTCATCTGGGACCGACAGGTGCTACGGCCGGCGTCGCGCGACATCCTGGGCTCGGCCCCGGCGCGGGTCGAGAACTACGGGACCTATTCCTGCCGCCGCATCTATGGCTCGCAGGACGATCAGGAACGCCCCAGTGAACACGCCAAGGCCAATGCGCTGGATGTCGCAGGCATCACCTTGAAGGATGGGCGGACCGTCAGTGTGCTGAACGACTGGCGGGGCGACGGTCCTGCGGGCGAGCCGGGCTCGCGCTTCCTGCATGCCGTTCGCGACGGCGCGTGCCGTCTGTTCTCGACGGTTCTGACGCCTGACTACAACGCCGCCCACGCCAACCATCTGCACATCGACGGCGCCGCGCGGGGCATCTGTCGTTAATCCTGAATGCGTCCAGCGCGAATCGCTTTGCTGTTGACCGCCTCGAAAAGCCGGGTGACAACATCAGCACAGTCCGGATTTTACGTGGGGTCCATACCCGCGTTTCGCTCCTTCGCCTGAACGAGCTGTCCAGAGGACTGTCGGGTCACCCCAAGGGGGATCCGCCTGGAAAAGCGCGTTTACGGAGACGCAGACATGGCGACCGGCACGGTCAAGTGGTTCAACCCCACCAAGGGCTTCGGCTTCATCCAGCCCGATGGCGGCGGAACAGACGTGTTCGTTCACGTCACCGCCGTTCAGAAGGCAGGACTTCAGGGTCTCGATGAGAACGCCAAGGTCGAATACGAGCTGGAAAACCAGCGCGGCAAGACTTCGGCGATCGATCTCAAGCTTCTCTGAGTCGATCAGCTTTCAAGGCTTAGGGACGGGCGCGGGAGTTTCTCCTGCGCCCGTTTTCTTGTTGTGGGGCTACCGCGCTTAGCGCTGCTTGAGCGCATCGTTCCCGGCTACCGCGCTTCGCGCTACTTGAGCCCGTTTGGCGCCTCTGCGGCGGTGACCGTCTTCACCCGCTGCGACCTCTGCGCCATCACGATGGCGCCCAGCACCAGGGCGCCGCCCAGGGCCTGGATCGGCGTCAGGGTCTCGCCGAAGATCCACCAGCCCAGCAAACCCGCGACCACCGGCTGGATCAGGATGGTCACGGCCGTGACCGAGGCCGGCAGCTTGCCCAGCGCCCAGGCCACGCCGCCTTGGCCAAAGACGTGCATGACCCCCATGGCGATACAGGCGGCCCACCCGGCCGGCCCGGCGGGAATGATGTCTTCGCCCAGCGCCAGGGCGACGATCAGCAGCAGGGGCGCGCCCAGCAATGTGGCCCAGAAGGTGACGCGCATCGCGCCGGCCGTGCGCCGCGCGGCCTTCACCGCCAGGAAATAGCCCGAATACCAGACCGCCACCGACAGAGAGAAGGCGTCGCCCAGCGGCGGATTGGTCCCCTGTCCGCCGTCCGCTCCCGCCGCCATCGCAAAGGCGCCGCCCATGGCCAGGGCCAGGGCCACAAGGAACAGCCGGTGGGGCCGCTCCTTCAGCACGAACCAGCCGAACAGGGTGACGACGACCGGCGTCAGGTTGCACAGCACCGTCGCATTGGCGACGGACGTCATGACGATGCCGTAGTGCCAAAAGCTGAGGTCCAGGGCGAAGAACAGGCCCGCCAGCAGCGCCCATTTCGAAGGCGTCGCGACGCCGCCCGGCTCACGTGCCGCCAGGATGGTCAGCAGCGGCAGGGCGAACAGGAAGCGCCAGAAGCCCGCCGCCGCCGGCCCCGTCTCAGTCAACCGCACCAGGATGGGCGCCAGGCCCAGCACGCAGGCGGCGATCAGCAGGACGATCAGGGCGAAGGCGCGAGGCGAGACACGCGAAACAAGGGCGGACATGGCGCGGCTCTTACGCCGCCCTGCGGCGTCACGCCACAGGGCGTGCGATCAGATCAGCGGATCGATCCGCGCCTTGACGTTGACGGCCAGGCCCGGCGCCCGGTCCACATAGTCGATGGTCCCGTCCAGCTGTCCCACCAGGCTCTGGATCATCATCGAGCCAAAACCCTTGCCCGCCAGATGGCCGCCGGCGCCCTCGTCCTCGACCGACAGGCGGAAGTTCGCGCCCTGGTCTTCCATGATGATGCGAAGCGGACCGGGCTTGCCGTTGTAGGCGTATTTCTGGGCGTTGATGATCAGCTCGGTCAGGATCAGGCCGATGGTGACCGCCCGCCCGGCGTCGGCGCAGACCGGGTCCAGATCCGTCTCGATCACGGCGGTCCAGTCCGGCCCCATGCTGGAGCTGAGGTCCACGATCAGGTCTCCGATGTAGCGGGCCATGTCGATGGAAGCGACCTGATCGCCGAGATAAAGGCGGCTATGCACCGCCGAGACGGCGCGCACGCGACGCCGCGCCTCGTTCAGGGCCGTGGCGGCGGCGCTGCCCGTCTGCTCGCGCGCCTGAAGACCCAGGAAGCTGGACACCAGGGTCAGGCTGTTCTGGACCCGGTGGTTCACTTCGCGGATCAGGTATTGCTGCTGCTCCAGCCGCAGATCCCGCTCGGACAGGCGGTCCTGAAGCGAGCGGTTCAGGCGGCGAAGCTGGTCGATGGCGGCATAGTCGGCCAGGGCGTCGCGAAGGCGCGCGGCCGACTCGATCGCAGCCGGGCTCCAGCGGTGGGCGCGGCCCGAGACCGATTCCGACCAGCTCTCGAACGAGGCGCGCGGCGTCAGCACGGCGTTGGGGCCGGTCTTGTCGGCGGTCGAAGGATTGCCGGCCCACCGCACGGTCTCGATCACTTCGGATCGGAACCACAGTATCGACACCGGCTGGTCGATCGGCAGGGTGACGGCCAGGAGCCCGCTGCCATGGATCGACCAGGCCTTGGCCTCGGGCAGGATGGCGGCGAGGTTGTGGGATGACACGGGGCGCAGACCGGGCTGTTCCGCAGCCCAGGCGGCGATGGCGCTCACCGCGTCCTTGGGCGGGGCATGGCCGAAGATCTGGACGTCGCCCTCGCCGACGATGGCCAGGCCGTCGGCGCTCGTCAGCTGCATCAAGGAATCCGCGCGCATGCCCAGCGCCTCGCGCAGCGGGCGGTCCGTTGAAAGCCGTCCGACCAGTTCGTCTTCCATACGGCGCAGGCGGATGCGTTCGCGATAAAGCTCGGCGTCGCCCTTGGCCTTCAGCTGGCGCGCTAGGTTCCGAGCCAGGGTCGTGCAGCCGACCCGCAGTTCGTAGGGCAGCAGCTTGGGCGAGGCGTTGTGGCAGGCGATCAGGCCCCACAGCGCGTCATCGACGATGATCGACACCGAGGCCGAGGCCCGCACGTCCATGTTCCTGAGATACTGCAGGTGGATCGGCGACACCGAGCGCAGGCCGCTGTCGCTCATGTCCAGCGGCGTCTCGCCGGGCGCCACGGGACGCAAGGGCTGGGGCGTATAGCGGCTGTCGGGAATGACCCGCACGGGGTTGCGCAGATACAGGGCGCGCGCCTGTCTGGGGATGTCGGCAGCCGGGAAATGGTGGTTCAGGAACGACCCGGTTCCGTCCGCACGAGCCTCGGCGATCACCTGGCCCGCATCGTCGTCGTGGAAGCGGTAGATCATGACCCGGTCGAACCCGGTCAGCTTGCGAAAGGCCTCGGCCGCCCGTTCGCACACCGATTGAACCGTGACCGCCCGTTCCAGCGATGCGCCCGCAGCGTCCAGATTGGCGACCAGGTCGATGCCCAGGCGCGCCTGTTGCGAGCTCTGTTCGACCTCGACGATCATCAGGTCGTCGAGGGGGCCGGCGTTGGGCGCACGGTGGACGACCACGTCGTATTCCAGGCGATTGGTCGCGCGCCAGCGGCAGGCGAATCCGGTCTCCTGCATCGCCGCCATCGAGCGGATGCGCCGGTCCGTGACATCGCCCAGCACGTCAGCGACGGCGCGATCGATCCAGGCCTTGCGGCCAGTCAGATCCTCAATGGCGCCCGCGCCCTGTCGGATCGTCAGGGATTGCAGGTCCAGAACCAGCAGGAAGCCGTGCGGCTGGGTGGATTGCGGAATGTGGATCGGCTCGCGATCACAGTCCGTCAGCGCCGGTTCGACGCGGTCCGGGGCCTCGGTCATGCGGCGACGTCCTGCGTTTGCGGCTGCAGGGTCCGGTGGGCGAAGGCGAAGCCGTCGATACCGCCCTGCACGATCTCTTCGACGGTCGCGCGACCCGAGGCGCAGGCCTGGTCCAGCAGGGTCATGAAGGCGCGCCAGCGCGCGCCGGTCTCTTCGCCATAGGGATCGAGGAAGTCGAGGCCGTCCAGATCGCGACCCTCGGCCGTCAAACGACGACGAATGATGCGGCCGCCCAGCATCGACCCTTCGGCGACATAGACCCAGCCCAAAGCAGCCCCTGCGGTCGTCGGCGCGACGGGGCGTGCAGGCGCGGGGACGCGGACGCCCAGCGTGCCGAGATCCCGGGCGATGCCGTCGGCGCGAGAGCGGGGCGCGAACGCGCCGCCGACATCAATGTTCAGGCCTGCGACCAGCGGATGGCTGACCGGCTCCAGACCGGCGTGAAACCGGTGAAAGGCCTGCACCGCATGGGCGCGGGTTGCGCGGTCGGCCAGACGCGGTTCGATCCGGGCCTCGACTTCCAGCGCTTCGTGAGCGGATGCGGTGGCTTCCCGAAGAGCGAGAAGGGCGGGGGAAGCGATCATGGGCGCCAGACTAACACACTGTCTTGTCTTGTCGATTTTCACGGACGCAAAGCCGCGCTAGAAGGCGCCTCACGGACACGGAACGGCCCAGGGCGCATGGCGTTCAGCAGCCTCGTCCATTTTCATTTTCGCTCGGAACGGTAGGCCCTCATGAAACTGCGCGTGCGCGCCGAGCTCGTCTATCGTTTCGATCCGCCGACCGACGCCATCTACAAGATCCAGGTGGCCCACTGGCCCGGCCAGGACATCATCGAAGAGACCCTGACCTTCGATCCGCCGGTCGAGTTTCACGAGGACGAGGACGTCGATTTCGGCGCCCGCACCCTGCGTTGCCATGTCGAGGGCGAGGTCACCCTGACCTATGAGGCGGTGGTCGAGAACGGCGTGCTGAAGGGCCTGCCGCCCAGCGTGTCGCAGCACGACTGGGGCGAGCTGCCGGCCGAGGTCCTGCCCTATCTTCAGCCCAGCCGGTATTGCCCGTCGGACCAGTTCGGCCGGTTCGTCACGCGCGAGTTCGGCGACACGGCGGGCGGCGCGCGCGTGCTGGCGATCCTGAACTGGATCACCGCCAACGTCGATTACGAGCACGGCGTCTCGGACACCGAGACCACGGCGGCGCGCACCTTCATCGACCGGGCCGGGGTGTGTCGCGACTTCACCCACCTGGGCATGACCCTGTGCCGGGCTTCCGGCATTCCCGCGCGCGCCGTCAGCGCCTTCGCCCACCAGCTGGAGCCGCCCGATTTCCACGCCATCTTCGAGGTCTGGCTGGACAACGGCTGGTGGCTGGTCGACGCGACGGGCCTGGCCCCGGTCGAGGGTCTGGTGCGGATCGCCTGCGGGCGGGATGCGGCGGACATCGCCTTCCTGACCACCCAGGAACGGTGCCAGATGGTGCGCCAGTCGGTCACGGTGGCGGCGGCTTGAGCGGCCGCTACTTCGCCTGCGCCGCCTTATAGGCCTGAAGTTCGTCGATCACGTCCATCTGGCGCAGCACCTTGTTCTGCGGATCGATCAGGACGTGGGCGCCGGCCGGAACCGCGACCCGGCCGCGCCCGCCGGTCATCGCCACGGTCTGGACGACGCCGTCGATCTCGATCTCCAGCGGCATGGGGAATACCCCGCCGTCGCCCGTGGTCCACGCCAGCCGCAACATCCCCCCCTCTTGCGTCTGCGTCAGCACGGGCAGGGCGGCGTTGTAGAGATAGCCCCGGAAGAACCAGCCATAGTCCTGGCCCGTCACCGCATTGACGATGTCCAGGAAGTCGCCGGTCGAACGATAGAGCGGCGCGAAATTGCCGGGCCGGGGATCGGGTCGGCCATAGACCAGCCGGGTGATCGCCTCGTGGAAGGCCGCGTCGCCGATCAGCATCCGCAGCGAATGGCTGATCAGCGAGCCCTTGTTGTAGATGTCGAGGCCGGGCCCGACATCGCCCTTGTAGACCTCATCCTCGGTCTTGGGGGCGCCTGAGACGACGGGGAATGCGTTGATCAGCCCCTCGCGCTGATCGGCCAGTTCGCGCTGCATATAGCGGTCGCCCAGCAGCCAGCGGGCGTAGAGCGGCTGCATATAGCTGCCCAGACCCTCGTGCAGCCACATGTCGTCGGCGTTCTGGTTGGTCAGCTGGTTGCCGAACCATTCGTGGGCGAACTCGTGCTGAAGCAGCCAGTCATAGCCCCGCCCGTCGATCTTGTAGCCGTTGCCGTAGGCGTTGATGGTCTGGTGCTCCATGCCCAGGTGCGGGGTCTCGACCACGCCCATCTTCTCGTCGCCGAAGGGATAGGGGCCGACCGTCGCCTCGAAGAAGTCGAGCATCTTCGGGAATTGGGCGAACAGGGCCTGGACCTGTTCCGGCGTGTCCGACTTCAGATGCCAGTAGGCCATCGGGATCGTATTGCCGAACCGGCTGCGATATTCGCCCGCGACCTCCTCGTAGGGGCCGACATTCAGGGCGATGGCGTAGGTGTTCGGCGACTTGGCGGTCCAGTTCCAGGTGTTCCAGCCGTCGCCATGATCGACCTTGCCCAGGAAACGGCCGTTGGACGGCGCCGACAGCCCGGACGGGACCGTGATGTGCAGATCGACCCGGCCCGGCTCGCCGTGCGGGCTGTCGATACAGGGCCAGAAGATGTCGCAGCCCTCGCCCTGGACGGCGGTGGCGATCCAGGGCTCGCCCGACGGCGCGGTGGACCAGACGAAGCCGCCATCCCACGGCGCGCGGGGCGCCACGCGCGGCTGACCGGCATAGGCGACGCGCAGGGCGACGGACTGTCCGGCGGGCAGGGTCTGGGCCAGCTGCACCGTCAGCCGGCCCTGGGGATTGGACCAGCTGTCGACGGCGACCTCGACCCCGTCGATCTGGACCGACGAGATGGTCAGCAGCGTATCCAGATCGACGACCAGGGCCTCCAGCGGGGCCTTGGCGGTGAAGTCCAGCACGGCGACCGCGTCGATGGCCTTGTCGGCGGGAATGACCCTGATCGTCAGATCAGCCTTGTCGAACCGCATCGCCTGCTGTTCGGGCGTCAACGGTTGGTCGGTGGCCAGGGTGTAGGGGGTCGATTCGCGCGTCGTCGCGGCGGTCGGGGTGGTGGCGCAGGCGGTCAGGGCCAGAAGGCTCGCAGCGGCGAGCGGAACCTTGATGCGCATCGAACTTCCCTTCGGTCTGGCGAGGAAGGCTTAGCGCGGGCCGGCAAGGGCGCAAAGAAAAAGGCCGGTGTTTCCACCGGCCTCTTCCAGAAGTTTTTGTCGTTACCGACTGGGTCGATCAGGCAGCAGCGGCGGCGGCTTGCTCGGCGATCTTGGCGCGAACCTGGCGCTTGATGCGCTGGGCGGCGATCGACAGCTGCTCGTCGCGAGCCTTGACGATGAAGACGTCCAGACCGCCCTTGTAGTCCAGGGTGCGCAGCGCGGCGTTCGAGATCCGCAGGCTGAACGTCTGGCCCAGGCTGTCCGAAGTCAGCTTGACCGTCTTCAGCGACGGCAGGAAGCGGCGCTTGGTCTTGATGTTCGAGTGGCTCACATTGTGGCCGACCATCGGGCCGATACCGGTGAGTTCGCAACGACGCGACATCGTCAGATCCTTAAGATGCGGCGTCCAGCCCGAGCATGGGAGAAGACGCATGAACAGTTGCGCGCAGGAACCTGCCCGCGCGAGAGGGGGCCGTATAAGGGAAGAGGCGGTTCGGCGTCAAGCTGAGTCTGGACGCATGATCCAGACGGTTCGTTCAGCCGTCATTCAAATGCCGCCCTATATGGATCATACCATGAAGACCAAAGCTGAACAGAAGGCCGCCATGTCCCGTCCGTCGCTGATCGACCGTCTGCCCAAGCGGGCGCTCGCCGTCCTGGCCCCAGTCGTCGCCGGCGGCTTCATGCTGGCCTCGCCCGCCGTCGCCCCCGCACAGACGGCGGCCCAGTCCGAAGTGCTGCCCGGCTATTGGGAATACACCACCAGCGCCGTGGGCCAGAGCGACACGCTGCAACGCTGTGTCCGCCCCAGCGAGATCAACCGATTCTTCGGCGGCCTGTCGACTAACAAGTGGCGCTGCACCTATCCGACCCGGGTGGTCGGCAATGGCAACGCCCGATTCGAGGGCACGTGCCAGGACCGCAAGGGTCGTCGCATCGCCGTGCGCCTGAACGGGACCTATACCGACACCAGCTTCAGCTTCCGCGGGGGCGCCCAGATCGTTCGCGGCACCCCCTATATTCCCGCCAGCATCACCGCGCGCCGCATCAGCGCCCAGTGCCCGGCCAACGCCGAGTATTTCTGAGGCCCGTATAGCCGAGCAGCAAAAAAAGGCCCCGGATCGCTCCGGGGCCTTTTCTTTCGTCCGAGGTCGAAGTCTATGCGGCTTCGGCGGTCGGGATCGGTCTGTTGGCGCCGACGGGCGCGATCCAGTCTTCCAGCGCGTCGATGACGGCGTCATCGACCTCGGCGTCGAACTTGCGCGCGAACAATGACGGGCTGGCCTTCAGTTCGGGCAGGTCCGCCAGGGTGTAGGTGCGTGGACGCAGCTTGATGTCCCCGTCGGGGATCCAGTCGATCATCCGCATGTCGTCGTTGACCATCGGCCCATGGGCGTCGGTGTTCTTCATTACGGTCTGGAAGAAGCCTTCGTCGGCGATGAAGGTGTGGCGATAGAAGGCCTTGAACCGGTCCGCCGCCTTGTCGTTGCAGACGAAGTCGCAGAAGCGGCGGCTGACCATCATCCACTGATTGCCGATATAGGGCGTGGCGCCGCGCAGGAACGGGCGGCGCAGGATGGTGCGCAGGATGCCGCCGGGGCGCTCGAACACCATGTTGCGGACCCGGTTCATGGTGTCGGGGCGGATCGTGCGCTGATCGACCGCGCGGATGAACTCCTGCCCTTTGTGCGTCGTCAGGAAGGCCATGATGTCGGCCTGGGACTTCAACGGGAAGTCCTGGCCGCTCAGGTTGATGAAGACCGACCAGTCGTCGCTCATCTCCAGCAGCCGCTTCATGCCGCGCAGTTCCGCGTCGATCAGGCTGTAGCCGCCCCACAGGGCGCGCCGGCTTTCGATGACGTCGGCGTTGTCGTAGGGCGCCAAGAACTGGCGGATCTGCTGTTCCAGCTCGGGGCCGGAGTTGCGATCGACGTGAACGACATACTGGTTGGCGGGATCATAGACGGCGTCGAACAGGCGTTTGAACTGTTCGGGATAGCGGTGAACCAGGATCAGATAGCCGATCATGCGTCCGCCCTCCCCTGGATTGAAAGGGGACGACCCGTCGCGGCGGCGCGCGCGACGGATAGCTCGATGAGCCAGATCATAAGATCGAAGGTTTCGCATGGTGGTCAAACCGGATCCGATCAACCGCCTGCGGGCGGTTCGCTCTCGGCGACCATCCTCCTATTTGGGAAGTCTCGGCTCAAAAGCCATGGGCGCGGACCTGTGCGGCCTCATTTGGCGGTCGCTGGCCTGTTAGGCTGATCTCTCACAGAAAAGGTCGATCACCGTGAAAGAGAGCAAGGGCAAGTCCAAGAAGGTCGCGCCGCCCAAGGCGAACGCGTCCCAGCCCAGCCTGAAGAATCTGGTTCCCGTGCCCGGCAAGTCGGGAAAGCTCGGCAAGTAGGGCCCGGAAAAACAAAAAGGGCCCCGGATCGCTCCGGGGCCTTTTCGTTTGTCCGAGGTCGAAGATTAAGCGGCTTCGGCGGTCGGGATCGGCTTCTTGGCGCTGAGCGACTTGGCGAGCAGCTCGACGGCGGCTCCCTTGTCGATCTTGTTGGCGGCGGCGACTTCGCGCGCCATGCGGTCCAGAGCCGATTCATAGAGCTGGCGCTCCGAATAGGACTGTTCCGGCTGGGTGTCGGCGCGGTGCAGGTCGCGGACCACTTCGGCGATGGAGATCAGGTCGCCCGAGTTGATCTTGGCTTCGTATTCCTGAGCGCGGCGCGACCACATGGTGCGCTTGATGCGGGCGCGACCCTTCAGGGTGCTCAGGGCCTTGGTCACGACGTCGTCGGCGGCCAGCGAACGCAGGCCGGCCGTCGCGGCCTTCTTGGTCGGAACACGCAGGGTCATCTTTTCGTGGTCGAAGGTCACGACATAGACTTCCAGCGACATGCCCGCGACTTCTTGGGTCTCGACCGCCGCGACTTTCCCGACGCCGTGCGCCGGATAGACGACCGCGTCGCCAACCTTGAACTCCAGACCAGTCTTGCTCGTCATATTCGTCCTTTCCCGGTTCAGGGCCGGGCGACGCGAAGGCGCAGAAAACGCAAACAGAATCTCATCCGCCGGATCGCTCCGTCGGAGGGGATGATGTCAGGCGTCAAATGCGGAAACGGATCACCAAACCTCTGGCCGATCCCGTCTGTGGGCGGGATTCTGTCGCAAACACGGGCGGCGCGAAGATTTCGACCGCCCGATCCAATGAAACAGAACCTATCACAAATCTGCGGAATTTCAAAACGTCCACAGGGCGGACGTGGATTTGCAGCAAGGCTTGAGCGCCGCCGGGCTCTAAGTCAGGAACCCTTGCCCGGCTTGGGGCTGAAGTATTTCTCGTATTTTCCGGTCTCGCGTTCGTACTGTTCGCGATCGGCGGGGGGCGTGCCCTTGACGGTGATGTTGGGCCAGACCTTGGCGTATTCGGCGTTGACCTGAAGCCACTTGCCGTCCGGCTCATCCTCGGTGTCGGGCACGATGGCGTCGACGGGGCATTCCGGCTCGCACACACCGCAGTCGATGCATTCGTCGGGCGCGATGACCAGGAAGTTCTCGCCCTCGTAGAAGCAGTCCACCGGACACACCTCGACGCAGTCCATGAACTTACATTTCACGCAGGCGTCGGTGACGATGTAGGTCATTGGGCGAAGATATGGGGGCAAGCTGTGAGCGGGAGGCCTGCGACATGGCGGCCACGCAACCAACTGTCAACAGCAGGGCTTAAGGCGAGAGACGTTCGCAAGCGGGTTCGACGCCGCTTGACAACAGTCAGGCTTAATCGCAACTGTATTGATTGCATATCCACCGTCCCATCGACAGGAACTCCCCCATGCGCACGCCCTTCATGAAATACGCCCTAGCCGGCACCTTGGCGCTCAGCCTCGCCGCCGGCGGCGCGGTCGTGGCCCAGGCCGCCCTGACCAAGAACCCGGCCGAAGTCACCGCCGGAAACTACGATCTGGAATCCAGCCACGGCAAGATCACCTGGTCGGTGAACCACTTCGGCCTGTCGACCTACACGGGCCAGTTCGTGAACGTGAAGGCCGAGTTGAAGCTGGACCCGGCCAATCCGTCGGCCTCCACTCTGACCGCCACCATTCCCCTGACCGACGTCGCGCCGAACGACGACCGGCTGAAGGCGCACCTGCAGACCGCCGACTTCTTCGACACCGCCAACCACCCGACGGCGACCTTCGTCTCGCGCTCGGTGACGGTGGATTCGGACGACGCCAACGAGGCGACCGTGGTCGGCGACCTGACCCTGCGCGGCGTGACCAAACCCGTCACCATCGAGGTCGAGTTCAACGGCGCCGGCACCGTCATGGGCGCCTACAAGTCCGGCTTCGACGGCGAGGCCACGATCAAGCGCTCGGACTTCGGCATTAACTACGCCCTGCCGGCCGTGTCCGACGAAGTGAAGCTGCACATCGAAGGCGAGTTCGTGCTGAAGCAATAGGGCTATCGCGCTACTTGAGCCGTCAAGCAGTAGGTGAATAAAGGGCGCGGGCCTCCTCGGGTGGTCCGCGCCTTTCGCCCAGCGCCTCCACCCTCAGGCTGGTGACGCGGCTGTTCTGGGCGAAGGTCAGCAGATCGCCGACGTGGACGCAGCGGCTGGGCTTGTCGAGCCGCGTCTCCCGCCCCTGATGCGTCAGCCGCACCGCGCCCCGCTCAACCAGATCGGCGGCCAGCACCCGCGTCTTCACGAACCGCGCGCGCCAAAGCCACAGATCGATGCGACAGGCGTCCTGGCTCAAGCCGTCGCCTTCCGACGCGGACGCCGCCGCTTGGGCCGCGCAGGCGGGGCTTCCGTCAGAACCGCAAGCACAGCGAAGGGCGAATCCTTAACCGGTTTGGGCGCTGCGCCCGGCTTGTCGGGCAGACGGGCGCGTTCGGTCTTCAGGGCGGCGATGACCTGTTTCGCCTGATCGGCGCTCCAGCCCAGGTCGGTCAGGGCTTCGTCGGACAGCCTGCCGTGGTTCGCGGCCCGCAGGTCGGCCATCTTCTCCAGCGTCTCGACCGGGACCAGCCATCGGCCGGCCTGGCGCAGGCCGTGGGCCGACAGCAGGCGCGGCGAAGGCGCTTCGGCCGGCGTCGGGATCAGGTCGGGCGTCGCCGGGATCAGGGGAGCGTCCACGAACCCTTGAGCGAAATGCCGGGCGCGTGGCTTCTGAAGGCCGGGCAGCCAGACGGAGTGGACGCCGGCGCGAATGGCGAAGCTCTTGATCGTGCGGCGCTCGACCTGGCTGAGCGCCGCCAGATCGCGCTCCACGTCGCGCCGGTCGATCAGTCCGCCAGCTTCAATTAGGCGGAAGGCGATCCCGCGCGGCAGGCCCTTCAGCGCCCCCGATTCCACCGCCTGACGCAGGCGGCGCAGATCCCGAAGCGCACGGCCCGCCTCGAACGCCAGCCAGGCCTCGATCCGGCGTTTGGCGCGCTCACGGGCGGGCGTCGGACCCAGTTCGCCCAACAGGCGGACGACGGGCGAGAACGGATCGGCCCCGGTCGGCGTCGCGATGATCTGCGCCGTCAGCACGCCGCGCCACAGGACGGCCCCGTCTGGGGTGACGGAAAAGGCCTCGTCGGTCTCGGCCGCCAGCCGACCCAGCCGGCGGTTGATCTCGGGCGTCACGGCGCGAACGGCCGCCTGGCGCAGGGTGCGGTCCTCCAATGCCGAGGCGCCCTTTTCCATCTGGAAGCGGACGCCTTCCAACTGGCCGACCACCTGGCCCTCGACCGTGACCTCGCCGTCGTCGGCGACCCCAGCAAACGTATCCTCGCGGATGTTCAGGGCCCGCATCAGGGCGGTGGTGCGACGATCCACGAACCGGGCCGTCAGCCGCTCGTGCAGCACGTCCGACAGCCGATCCTCCAGCGCCCGGGTCTTGTCGCGCCACCCTTGCGCGTCGTGAACCCAGTCGGGACGGTTGGCGATATAGGACAGGGTGCGAACGGCCGAGAGCCGGGCCGACAGCTGGTCGATCTGGCCGTCGTCGCGATCCACGAAGGCGAAGCGCGGCGCCATCCAGTCGTCCGTCAGCCGCCCTCGCTTTCCGGTCAGGGCGTGAAAGACGTCCTTGGCCAGGCGGGCGTGTTCGTCCAGCGTCGTCTTCTGGAAGTCGGGCAACTGGCACGCCTCCCACAGCCGCATGATGGCTCCGCGCGACCGGCCGATGCGCGCCACCTCCTCGTCCTTGATCAGGCGACGCAGCAGGGTTTCGTCGAGCGCTTCGCCGGTCAGGCTGAGGCCTGACGTCCGAGGCGTGACGGTCAGGGACCGCAGCAGGTCGGGCAGGGTGTCGAAGTCGAGCTTGGCGTTGCGCCATTCCGCCGCCTCGACCGGATCGAACCGGTGCTCGACCACCTGTTCGACCAAGTCGGCGTCCAGATCCTCGGCCTCGGCGGTGACGCCGAACGTCCCGTCGCGAAGGTGACGCCCGGCGCGCCCTGCGATTTGGCCGATCTCGTGCGCGTGCAGCCAGCGGGTCCGCCGCCCGTCGAACTTGCGCAAACCGGCGAAGGCGACATGGTCCACATCCATGTTCAGCCCCATGCCGATGGCGTCGGTGGCGACCAGGAAATCGACCTCGCCCGATTGGTACAGGGCGACCTGGGCGTTGCGGGTTCGGGGGCTGAGCGATCCCATGACCACGGCCGCGCCGCCGCGCTGACGCCGGATCAGTTCGGCGATGGCGTAAACCCGTTCGGTCGAGAAGGCGACGATGGCGCTGCGGCGGGGCAGGCGGGTCAGTTTCTTGGACCCGGCATAGGAAAGCGTGGACAGCCGGTCCCGCGTCACGATCTCCACGTCCGGGACCAGGCGGCGGATCAGGGGCTCCATGGTTCCGGCGCCCAGGAACATGGTCTCGAACCGGCCGCGCGCATGCAGCAGCCGCTGGGTGAAGACGTGGCCGCGCTCGGGGTCGGCGACCAGCTGGATCTCGTCGATGGCCAGGAACTCGACCGACCGCTCCAGCGGCATGGCCTCGACTGTGCAGACGAAATAGTGGGGGCGGGGCGGGACGATCTTTTCCTCGCCCGTGATCAGGGCGACAGCGGCGGCGCCTCTCTGCCGGACGATC
This sequence comes from Brevundimonas sp., assembly GCF_046295075.1. Taxonomy (GTDB): domain Bacteria; phylum Pseudomonadota; class Alphaproteobacteria; order Caulobacterales; family Caulobacteraceae; genus Brevundimonas. The sequence goes on from NZ_JBKBOC010000006.1 coordinate 62,658, forward strand.
CGCTCGTAAATCTCGCGGGCCAGCAGGCGCAGCGGAAGACCGATCATGCCCGAGGCGTGACCCAGCATCCGCTCGACCGCCAGGTGGGTCTTGCCGGTGTTGGTGGGCCCCAGGACCGCAGTGACGCGGGACGGGGCGAGGCCTGCGGACCGGTCGCTCATTGCCGCCCTAAGGTGGAGACGATTCTCCTCCGGCTCAAGCGTCGCCGGCGCGCATTCCCATACGAACCAGGGTGGACAGGTTTGGCGCCTGCATCTTGGTCATTACCTTGGCGCGGAAAATCTCCACCGTGCGTGGGCTGATCTCTAGCCGCAGCGCGATCTCCTTGTTCGAACAGCCCTCGATCAGGGCGTCGAATACCTGGCGCTCGCGGGCGGTCAGGGTCGCCAGACGGCTCCTGGCCTCGTCCCGCGCCGACCGGTCCGCTTCCAGGCTGGTCAGCGAGGCGATGCAGCGCCCGACGCAGTCCAGAATCTGTTCGGGATCGAAGGGTTTCTCAATGAAATCAACGACACCGGCTTTCATCAGCTGAACCGCCAGCGACACGTCGGCGTGGCCGGTGATGACGATCACGGGCCAGGTGTCGCCCCTCAGCACCTTCAGCTTGCGAACCAGTTCCGGCCCTTCGACGCCGGGCATACGCACGTCGCTGACGACACAGGCGCTCTTGTCGTTGGGCAGGTTCTCCAGAAACTCGTCTGCGCTAACGAAGGCGCGCGCCCGAAAGCCCGCCCCTCGCAACATGAGGACAAGCGAGTCCCGCATGGCTGGGTCGTCATCGACGATGAAGACGGAATGCGGGTTCATGCTGCGTCGAGCTCCGATTTGTGAGGCAGGCGAAAGGTGAAGGCGGCGCCGCCAAGTCTGCTACGGCCGACGGTCAGGGCGCCCCCGTGGCTTTCGACTATGGAGCGCGTGACGGACAGTCCCAGGCCCATGCCGCCGGCCTTGGTGCTGATCATGGGCTGGAAGATGCTCTCGCGCTGATCGGTGGGAATGCCGCGTCCGTTGTCTTCGACGGCGATCTCGTAGCCCTCGGGGCCGACCGAACGGCCGACAATGGACACGCGGCCTGCGTCGCTTCCGACTACGGCGTCCACAGCGTTGCGTACCAGGTTGGCGAGGGCCTGCTGCAACTGGATCCGATCCACCACCACATGATCGTCCTCGCCATCGGCGTCGATCTCGATGACGACATCGGTGTCTCGCCCGATCAGGGTGAAGACTGGAGCCAGGTCCTGGATCATCTGTGACGCGCGTTCCTCTGTGAAGGTGCGCGATCCAGTTGATAGGAGTTCGCGCATGCGCCGGATGATGTCGCCCGCGCGTAGCAACTGGGTCCTGGCTAAGTCCAGTGCGCGACCCGCCTCTTCGGCGGCCGGCCCTATCTTGGCCAGATCGGCTTGGCCGGCATGCAGATAGACGGCGGCGGCGCTCAAGGGCTGGTTCATCTCGTGCGCCAGGGTCGCGGCCATCTCGCCCATGGAGTTGAGGCGCCAGACGTTGTTGAGCCTTTCGCTCAGGTCGCGCTCGCGCTGACGGATCGCTTCGGCCTGGCTCTGATCGGCGAGCGCCAGGACGACATGTTCCGGCCAGATGTCGTCCGGCAGCACATTGGCGTGGATGGTCAGCGGCACAGGACCGGCGTCAGCGCGGCTGACCATCCAGGAGCCCGGAGACGGCGCCAGAACCTCGCCGCCCTGTCGCGCCGACATCAGGGCCGCGTCATCGAAACCTGGCACCATCGTGTGAAAGGGCAGAGCCATCGCTTCGTCGCGTCTCACGCCCAGAACCGCGGCTGCGGCCGGCGTCACGCGCTGCGTGCGGCCTTCGCGATCCAGGGTCACGACCGGAACGGACGTCAGGATGGTGTCGAGCAGCATCTCCCGCATGGCCAGATCGCGCGACAGCGCCCGAGCGGTCCTCAGCGCGCCGCCCAGGCGTCGGCAGACCTCGGCGATGGTCCAGGAAACGGCGGCGAAGAGGGCCGCGTTGATCGCCGAGTCCAACGCATCTTCCCGCTGCACCATCAGTTCGTTGGCCGTGATGGACAGACCGATCGCCAACAGCACGGAGAGCCGCCGCGCCAACAAGGCCGTGACCATCACGGCGACGATCATCGGCAGATAATAGAAATGACCGAAAGGTTCGAGCGCCAGGCGGACGGAGATAGCAACCAATACTGATACAAAGGCGACAGAAAGGCCGCCCCACCAAGTCTTTGTGCGCCGCAGCATGTAGACTGGGTGGTCAGATCTTTTCAAAACGGCGCAATCTAATTGCGCCATGAAGCATATTGCCTGCGCAAAACCACCCGAACGCTTCCCTGTCGTTTTTCTGCCTTATTTCGTATAGGCGATTTTTCTATGCGTGGAAATACGTAATCACTGCGACGGATTGGCAGTCGGGCCACGAGGAGCAAGCTCTGCCGTTCCTACGCATTCCTACCTACGGCGTGGTTCAGAAATAATATTAATCATCGCCTCATTCTTGATTGGCACAATGCAGGTGCATCAAGGACCGTCATGTCTCGTTCGTCTTTCGTCCATCGGCTTCTGAACGCCGGGACAACATGCCGCGATACAGACCCCTTTGATCGCATGGACGGCGGGGAACAATGATCACACGCACGGAATGTCGGCCTACAGGCGCAAGTTTGCGGACGAAGGCGATTGATCCGCAAAGATGCGACGCCGACCGTCGGTCCGCTGGCGCGCCGTCTGACCACCCTGTCGCCTATAGTTATATTTTTTGAATAACCGATCCATCGGGGGATGCTGAGTTGAAGATTATCGAGAATATGCCCGTCGGCCGTAAGCTGTTCGTGGCCTTCGGTCTGGTGCTGGCGGCGATCGCCATCATGGGCGCGGTCGTGGTGATGAGCCTGCTCAGGCTGGAAGCGGCTGGCGAAGTTCGCACGGTCGAGAACGAAGCGAACCGCGCTACGGCGAGCGCTGAATTCTACATGGCGCGCCAGGAAAACGCCTTCCGCGGCTACTTGCTGTCTCAGGATCCCTACTACCTCGAACGTCTGGACGCCCACCGCGCCAAATTCCTCGCCGCGCTGCAGGAACTGCGCGGCGCATTGCCGGCCGACCGCGCCGCTCCGATCGACAAGGTCATCGAGGCCAACGCGACCTGGTACAAGAACGTCGTCGAAGCCGGCGTCGTCATGGTTCGCGATGGTCGAGGCGCACAGGCGGTTCAGATGGTTGGACGCAATGGCTCCGCCGACAACTATGTCGCCCCTATCGAAGAGACGATCGCGGCGATCGAGAGCAACAACGACATCTTTAGACAAGCCTCGGCTGAGGCGCAGGGTGCGGCCAGTCGATCCGCCATGATAGGCCTGATTGTCGGTCTGATCGCCGCCCTGGCGATCGCATTGGTCGCCGGCCTGATCGCGACCCGCGCCATCACACAGCCGATCTTCACGATGATCGGCTATATGCAGAAGCTGATGGCGGGCGACACCGCCATTCAGATCGTCGGCGCCGACCGCAAGGACGAGTTCGGCAAGATGGGCCAGGCCATCGTCGCCTTCCGCGACGCCGCCGTCGACAAGGTTCGCGTCGAGCAGGAAGCCGCGTCGCATCGCTCGATGAGCGAACAGGAACGCGTCGCCAACGAAGCCGAAAAAGCCCGCGTCGCTGCGGAGGACAAGGTCGCTCTGGACGCCCTGGCCAACGGTCTGTCCGCCATGGCCAACGGCGACTTGACCCATCGGTTCACGGTCGAGGTCGCGCCCCGTTCGGAATCGCTGAAAGCCGACTTCAACGCCGCCATCGCCCAACTTCAGCAGGCGATCTCGGTCGTGGTCGGCAATGTGTCCGGCATCCGTTCCGGCGCCAGCGAGATCAGCCAGGCCGCCGACGATCTGTCGCGCCGCACCGAGCAGCAGGCGGCCTCGCTGGAAGAAACCGCCGCCGCCCTGGACGAGATCACCGCCACGGTGAACAAGACCGCCTCGGGCGCGCGTCAGGCCTCCGACGTGGTTCAGGCTGCGCGCGGCGACGCCGAAAAGAGCGGCATGGTCGTTCGCGACGCCGTCTCGGCCATGCAAGCCATCGAGGGCTCGTCCAACCAGATCAACCAGATCATCGGCGTGATCGACGAGATCGCCTTCCAGACCAACCTGCTCGCCCTGAACGCGGGCGTCGAAGCCGCCCGTGCAGGCGACGCGGGTCGTGGCTTCGCGGTCGTGGCCTCGGAAGTCCGGGCCCTGGCCCAGCGTTCGGCCGAAGCTGCGAAAGAGATCAAGACCCTGATCTCGGCCTCGACCGGTCAGGTCGGCGCCGGCGTCAAACTGGTCGGTGAGACCGGCGAGGCGCTGCAACGGATCGTGGACCGGGTCGCCGAGATCGACAGCCTGGTCACCGAAATCGCCGCCTCGGCCCAGGAGCAGGCCGTCGGCCTGGCCCAGGTCAATACCGCCGTGAACCAGATGGACCAGGTCACTCAGCAAAATGCTGCGATGGTCGAGCAATCGACGGCCGCCAGCCACTCGCTGGCCCAGGAGGCCGAAAGCCTGCAGGCCTCGGTGTCCCAGTTCCGCGTCGGCTCGCACCAGCAGGCTTCTCACGCGCCCGCTCCGGTTCGCAAGCCGGCCCCTGCCGCCAAGCCCGCCAACCGCATGGTCGCCGCGCTGAAGACCATCGGTCGTGGCGGCGCGGCCCTGAAACCGCAAGCCGCTGCCGTCGAAGACGGCTGGGAGGAGTTCTGATGAGCGAGACCCTGATCCTGGCCGAGGTGCTGGACCTGAATGCAGCCGAGCCTTTGAAGGCTGAGCTACTGGCCCTGCGAGGTCACGCCCTGACGCTGGACGCCTCGGCTGTCGAGCGGCTGGGCGGGCTGTGCCTGCAAATCCTCATGTCGGCCCGCAAGACCTGGGCCGCCGACGGCGTCAACCTAAGCTTAGGGTCTGTGTCCCAATATTGGACAGAACAGTGGGCGGCTCTAGGCGCGCCTGACTTCAACACCGAGGGGGCGTTGGCATGACCAAGACCGTTCTGACGATCGACGATTCACGCACCATGCGCGACATGCTGCTGATGGCGCTGGAAGACGCGGGCTATACCGTGATCCAGGCCGTCGATGGCGTGGACGGGCTGGAGACGCTGGCCGCCAGGGGCGCCGACGTCATCATCACCGACATCAACATGCCCCGCATGGACGGTTTCGGCGTCATCGAGGGTGTGCGCGCCAATCCGAACCACCGGACCACGCCGGTGCTGGTGCTGACGACCGAGAGCGACGCCGAGAAGAAGGCTCGCGCCCGCGCCGCCGGCGCCACCGGCTGGATCGTCAAACCCTTCGACCCCGCAAAACTGGTGGACGCCGTTCGCCGCGTCGCCGCCTGATCGCCCCCAGCCTGATCGCCAAAGCCCGCCGGACCCGCACCTAATGGACGCCTTCGAAGCCATCAAAGTCACCTTCTTCCAGGAATGCGACGAACTGCTCGCCGACCTGGAGGCGAAGCTGATGCTGCTGGAGCAGGGTCAGACCGACCTCGAAACGATCAACGCCGTCTTCCGCGCCGTGCATTCGGTCAAGGGCGGGGCAGGGGCGTTCGGGCTGGAGGCGTTGGTCCGGTTCGCCCACGTCTTCGAGACCCTGATGGACGAGCTGCGCTCGGGCCGTAAGCCGTGCGATACGATCACCATCAAGACCCTGTTGCGCGCCTCCGACGTGTTGGCCGACCATATCCAGGCGGCCCAGGGTCTGATCCCGCAGGTGGACGAGGGCCGTTCCGCCGCCCTGGTCGCCGAGCTTGAAATGCTGACCCACGGCGGCGAGGCTCCCCCCCCGGTCGAGGACGAAGACGACGATTTCGGCTTCATGCCCATGGCCTTCGACATGGCGCTGGACGAACCCGTCGCCGCACCCGAGCCCGAGCCTGAAGCCGTCGGTTGGCGCATCGTGTTCAAGCCGATGGGGCGGATGTACGCCAACGCCAACGAGACCGGCCTGCTGCTGCGCGAACTGGGCCGCCTCGGCCCGACCACGGTCGTTCTGGACGACAGCGAGACGCCGACGCTGGACGCCCTGTCGGTTGAGGACGGCTGCCTGACCTGGACCGTCGATCTGGACGCCGCCGTCGAGGAAGCCGCCGTGCGCGAAGTCTTCGACTTCGTCGAAAGCGACTGCGAACTGGCTATCACCCCCCTTGGAGGCGCATCGAACATGAACGCACCGTTCGAAGACGAGCCGGCGGCGGTGTTGCCGGCCAGCGACGATCTGGACATCGCCGCCCTGTTGGCCAAGGCCAGCGGAGCGGTCGCGGACCCTGTGCCGGACACGATCCCGTTCGCGGCCATTGAGCCCGAGCCCGCGCCCGCCGTCGCAACGCCTGCCCCTACGCCCGTCGCCGCCGCTCCTGTCGCCACCTCTGCGCCTGTTGCGCCGGCGCCGGTGACGATCCGCGTCGATCTGGATCGGGTCGATCGCCTGATCAACGTTGTCGGCGAGCTGGTCATCCAGCAGGCCATGCTGTCGCAACGCGTGCTGGAAAGCGGCCTGGCCCGTTCGTCCGGCATCGCCCTCGGCCTTGAAGACCTCGAACTGCTGACCCGCGAGATCCAGGACAGCGTCATGGCCATCCGCGCCCAGCCGGTGAAGTCGGTGTTCCAGCGCATGCCGCGTCTGGTCCGCGAAGTCGCCGACATGGTCTCCAAACAGGTGCGCCTGGTCACCGTCGGCGAGGACACCGAGGTCGACAAGACCGTGGTGGAACGCCTCGCCGAGCCGATCACCCACATGTTGCGCAACGCCATCGACCACGGACTGGAAACGCCCGACGAGCGTATCGCCGCCGGCAAGTCGGCCGAGGGCACGGTGCGTCTCGCCGCCCTGCACCGCTCGGGACGGATCGTGATCGAGATTTCCGACGACGGGCGCGGCATCAACCGCGAACGCGTCAAGAAGATCGCCATCGACAAGGGACTGATCGCCGCCGACGCCCCCCTGACCGACGAGCAGATCGACAATCTGATCTTCGCCCCGGGCTTCTCCACCGCCGCCGTCGTGTCCGACATCTCGGGCCGGGGTGTGGGCATGGACGTGGTCAAGCGCTCGATCCAGGCCCTGGGCGGCCGGATCTCCATCAGTTCGGTTCCGGGCAAGGGGTCGACCTTCACTCTCAGCCTGCCGCTGACGCTGGCGGTGCTGGACGGCATGGTCGTCGCCGCCGCCGAACAGACGCTGATCGCGCCCCTGCCGACCATCGTGGAAAGCCTGACGCCCCAGGCCGCCGACCTGCATTTCGTCGGTGGCGTGGACCCCGTGATCCGCTTCCGCGACCGCTTCCTGCCGCTGATCGACGTGGCCCTGATCATGGGCTTCCGCGAACAGCCGATGATCCCGACCGACGGCGTCGCCGTGGTCGTCGAGACCGAGAGCGGCCAGCAGGCGGCCCTTCTGTTCGACGCCATCCAGGGCCAGCGCCAGGTCGTCATCAAGAGTCTTGAGACCAACTACCAGCAGGTCGAGGGCGTCGCCGCCGCCACCATTCTTGGCGACGGCCGTGTGGCCCTGATCCTCGACGTCGACGTCATCGTCACCGATATGCGCCGCAAATCCATCCGTCCCGATTTCAAGCTCGCGAGCTGAACCATGACCGAAGCCAAAGATCCCCAGCGCGAACTCATCGCCTTCCGCATCGGAAGTCAGGAATTCTGCGTCGACATCATGTCGGTGCGTGAAATCCGCGGCTGGACGCCGGCGACGCCCCTGCCGCGTTCGCCGGGATACATGAAGGGCGTCATCAACCTGCGCGGCACCGTACTGCCGATCATCGATCTGGGCGCGCGCTTCGGCCTGACGACCTCGGAACCGACGGCGCGCCACGTCATCATGGTCGCCCATATCGGCGGCCGGATGGTGGGTCTGCTGGTCGACGCCGTGTCCGACATCCTGCAGATGAGCGAGGCCTCGGTCCAGCCGACGCCCGACGTCGCCAGCGATCAGGTCAAGACCTTCGTCAAGGGCATCTTCTCGATCGACGGCCGCATGATCAGCCTGATCGAACTGGATTACATCCTGCCTCAAGTCGAAGCCGAAGCCGCATGAACGCCGCCGCCGGTCGGGGATCCATTGTCGAGGGCGAGTTCGTCTTCACCGCCGATGATTTCCGCCACATCGCCGAAATGCTGCATGCCCACGCCGGCATCGCCCTGAACGAGGGCAAGGCCGCGCTGGTCTATTCGCGGCTGGCCAAGCGTCTGCGCACCCTGGGCCTGACCAGCTTCCGCGACTACTGCGCTCTGGTCGAGGGCGTGGACGGCGTGGACGAGCGCCAGAGGATGACGGCGGCCCTGACGACCAACGTCACCCGCTTCTATCGCGAGCCGCACCATTTCGACGACCTGCGCGACCGGGTCATGCCGGAACTGGCCGCCCGTGCGCGCGCCGGCGGCCGGGTGCGCCTGTGGTCGGCCGCCTGTTCGAACGGACAGGAGCCCTATTCGATGGCGCTGACGATCCTTCAGGCCCTGCCCGAGGCGGCGGACCTGGACGTGCGGATCCTGGCTACCGACATCGATCCCAACATGGTCGCCCAAGGCCATGAAGGCACCTATTCCGAAGAGGCGCTGGAACCGGCGCCCGTCACCCTGTGGCGCAAATATTTCGACCGCGCCGACCGCGGCCAATGGACGGCGGGCCAGCAGCTGAAACGCCTGGTCAGCTTCAAGGAGCTGAACCTGATCGGCGACTGGCCGATGAAGGGCAAGTTCGACGTCATCTTCTGCCGCAACGTCGTCATCTATTTCGACGACGCGACCCAGGAGCGGGTGTGGAAGCGGTTCACGCCTCTGATGAACCCCGGCGCGACCCTGTATATCGGCCATTCGGAGCGTGTCTCCGGTCCCGCGACCAGTCAGCTTCAGACCGCCGGCCTGACCACCTATCGTCTGGGTGGACCGGCATGAGCATCATTCGTGTCCTGGTCGTCGACGACAGCCTGACCATGCGGGGCCTGATTTCGGCCGCGCTGAAGTCGGACCCTGAGATCGACGTCGTCGGCACCGCCGCCGATCCCATTGAGGCGCGCGCCGCGATCAAGGAACTGAACCCCGACGTCATCACCCTGGACGTCGAAATGCCCAACATGAACGGGCTGGAGTTCCTGGAAAAGATCATGCGGCTGCGGCCCATGCCGGTCGTCATGGTCTCGACCCTGACGGCGGCCGGGACCGACGTTACCCTGGCGGCGCTCGAAATCGGCGCCGTGGACGCCGTGGCCAAGCCGGCGGTGGCCAGCGTGGACGCCTTCCATGATCTGATCGGCAAGGTGAAGACCGCCGCTCGCTCGCGCGTCCGCGCCCGTGGCGACACCCCCGCCGCCGCCGTGGCGCCGAGCACCTACCGCCCCGATCCCAATCATATCCTGGCCATCGGCTCGTCCACCGGCGGCGTCGAGGCCCTGTTGACCGTGCTCAGCGGTTTCCCCGCCAACTGTCCCGCCACGATCATCACCCAGCACATGCCGGCGACCTTCACCGCCAGCTTCGCCGCTCGTCTGGACCGCGTCTGCGCCCCGACGGTCACCGAGGCGGTGGAGGGCGCGCCGCTGAAAACCGGCCACATCTATCTGGCCCCCGGCGGCGCGACCCATCTGGAGGTCACGTCCGGCATGTCGCCCCGCTGCCGACTGGTCGCCAGCGATCCGGTCAACGGCCACCGGCCCTCGGTCGATGTGATGTTCGAGTCCGTCGTGCGCCTGAAGCGCCCGATGACGGGCGTCATCCTCACCGGCATGGGCAAGGACGGCGCCAAGGGCCTGCTGGCCATGCGTGAAGCCGGCGGCCGCACCCTGGGCCAGGACGAGGCTACCTGCGTCGTCTACGGCATGCCGAAAGCCGCCTTCGAACTGGGCGCCGTGGAGCGGCAGTTGCCGCTGCACCGCCTGTCCCCCGCCATCCTCGAACTGTGCGCCGATCAGGCCGCGCGGTCAGTCGCCTAACCGGGAGCGTACATCATGCCCGCCGCCGCCTCACTTCATTGCCTGGTCGTCGACGATCAGATGACCATGCGCTCGCTGGTCCGCACCAGTCTGCAACAACTCGGGGTTCGCGAAATCCGCGAGGCCGCCGACGGCGAGATCGCCCTGCGCGACATTATCTCCAAGCCCGCGCACCTGATCATCTCGGACTATAATATGCCGAACCTGGACGGTCTGGGCCTGTTGCGCGCCGTGCGCGCCCACCCGCCCACGTCCAAGACCGCCTTCATCATGCTGACCGGCCGGGCCGACCGCGAACTGGTCCAGCGCGCCGTGCAGTTCGGCGTCAACAACTATCTGGTCAAGCCGTTCACGGTCGCTCAGCTCAAAGGCAAGCTGGAAGCCGTCTTCGGTCCCCTGACATGAGCTTCGCCGCCCTGAGAGAGAGCGTGGAAAAGCGCGTACACGTCGGTCAGGGCGAGCACCACATCACGTCCGATCCCAACGTCGTGCTCAGCACCATCCTGGGCTCGTGCGTCGCCATGTGCCTGCGCGATCCGCTGGCCGGCGTCGGCGGCATGAACCACTTCCTGCTGCCGGAAGGGGCGGGGGCGGGGACCGACGCGGGGCGTCGCTACGGCGCCTATGCGATGGAGCTTCTGATCAACGACATGCTCAAGGCCGGCGGTCGCCGCGAGCGGATGGAGGCCAAGCTGTTCGGCGGCGGCCGCATGTTCGACAGCTTGCGCGACGTGGGCCGCGCCAACGCCGACTTCGCCGAGAAGTTTCTGCGCGACGAAGGCATTCCGGTCGTGGGCGGCAGCCTGCGCGGCGACGGCGGTCGTCGCCTGCACTACTGGCCCGTTTCCGGCCGCGCCATGCAACGCGCCGTGACCGACGTCGTCGCGCCCAAGCCCGTTCCCGTCATGGCCCCGGTCGATACCGGCGCGCTGGAACTGTTCTGATCATGAGCGCCCCTCCCGAACATGCCGACCTGCTGGCCGCCGTCGCCGACGAGCTGATGCTGATCCGCGAAGGCATCGACGGGATCGAGGCTCTGGTCAGCGATCTGGTCCGCCGCGCCCCGCCCGAGGAACGCCCCAACGCCCTGACCCAGGCCCAGGCCCTGGACGCCCTGACCCAGAGGCTGGAGGCCCTGTCCGGCGTCCTGCGCATGCTGGGCGGCGGCGCCAGTCCGTCCGAGGCCGTCAGCCGACTGTCGCTGGCCGACATGGCCGGCCGTTTGCGTCCTGCGGCCGGTGAACCGCCTTCGGCGCCTTCGGCCGACGCTGGCGACCTGATGCTGTTCTGATGTCATGGCCAAGGGCGATCGGGTCAATCTGGCGCACACCACAGTCCTGCTGATCGACGATCAGCCCACGTCGCTGGATATGTTGGGCTCCATCGTCCAGGGCTTCGGCTGCAAGGAACAGATCAAGTGCGCGTCTGCCCAGGCGGCGACGGAACTCCTGGCCCGCCGAGCCGTCGATCTGATCCTGATCGACTGCATCATGCCCGACATGGACGGCTATGAGTTCGTGCGCTGGCTGCGGCGCGACGCCCCGACGCCGACCCGCTATGTGCCCGTCATCATGATCCTGGGCCACGCGTCCCAGGCCAAGGTTCAGCAGGGCCGCGACTGCGGCGCCAGCTTCGTGGTCGCCAAACCCCTGTCGCCCTCGCTGCTGCTCAAGCGCATAATCTGGCTGGGCGCCGAGGACCGCGATTTCGTCGAGGCCGAACACTATGTCGGACCCGACCGCCGCGTGCGCAACTATGGCCCGCCGGCCGGAACCGACGGTCGTCGCGAGAGCGACCTGTCCGGCGAACTGGGCGCCGCCGTCGAGGAGAATATGGATCAAGACGACATCGACATGCTGCTGAAACCGATGAAGGTCAGCCTGTGAGCCGCGCCCGATGACCAAGCCCACCATCCGCAAGGTCCACACCTCGCTTCAGCGCCAAATGGCCCGCCCCGGCGGACGGCTGATCGTCGAGGCCGAATCCCGCGCCAATCAGGCGCTGGAGGGCCAGCGCGATCATGTCTTCGATCTGCTGGCGACCAATATCGACGCCATCGACGCCCTGTGCGTCAGTCGTCCTGACGACGCCCCGACCCAGATCTACGCCTTCGCCTCCGCCATGGTCGACATGGCCGGCTATCTGGATGTCCCCGCCTTCTTCGAGGCCGCCTTCAGCCTGTGCGAGATCGCCGACCGCATGCGCGCCGCCGACGCCTGGTCCTGGCCGTCGGTCGAGGTCCACGTCCGCGTCCTGCGCTTGACCTTGGCTGCTCAGGGCCAGGCTACAGTGGATTCCGAACGCCTTCTTGAAGGCCTGCGCGCCCTGACCGCCCACGTCCCTCCGGCGAGTTAACGGCTAGGCCCCATGCTGCGGAACAAGCGTGAAACGAATCAGGACCGAATCGCCGACACAGCCTCATTCGTCCTTTGTTCACCGCGACATCTGGTAGGTTAAAGCCTCTTAACCACAAGCCTGTTCCAACCCGCCGCGACCGCCCAAACCAGACTTTTTCAACGCTAGCGGCGACACCCACTTTTCCAAATCCCCCCAAGACGCTAGGTCACCCCCGTGGCCCCGTAGCTCAGCTGCATAGAGCAAGGCTTTCCTAAAGCCGAGGTCGGGGGTTGGAGTCCCTCCGGGGTCGCCATCCCTCTGCGTCCGCGCTACTCAAGGTGGCTATGACGACCAAAGCCAGCCCGCACCGCAACCACACCATGAGCGACGTTGCGCGCCTGGCCGGCGTTTCGCCGATGACGGTGTCGCGTGTGGTCAATGGGGATGCGCGCGTGCGCGAGGCGACGCGCGAGAAGGTCGAGAAGGTCATTCGCGAGACCGGCTATGTGCCCGATCCCGCCGCACGGATTCTGGCGCGGGCCGGAGGCGGCCGGATCGGCCTGCTGTATGCCAACCCGTCGAACGCCTATCTGGCCGAGGTTCTGTCGGGCGCGCTTGAGGGCGCGCGTTCGGTGGGGCTGTTGCTGCTGATCGAGCCGTCGCGGGCGGGGGCGCCGGACGAGGAGCGCGAGGCGGTTCAGCGACTGGCGGCCGGCGGGGCGCAGGGGGTGATCGTGCCGCCGCCTCTGGGCGAATCCGCTGCGACCCTGGACGCCATCGCGGCCAGCGGCATGAAGGCGGTGGTGTTGGCGGCGCCCGTCATACGCGACGGCCTGATCTCGCTGCGGGTCGACGACCGGGGCGCGGCGCAAGAGATGACGCAGTATCTGCTGGACCTGGGGCATCGCCAGATCGGCTTCGTCGAGGGCCGCCAGGACCAGAGCGCCAGCGCCGACCGCCGCATGGGCGCCCAGGCTGCTGTCGATGCGATCAACGGCGCCATGCTGTGGGCCGAGGCGGGCGACTTCACCTATCGGTCGGGGTTCGAGGCGGGCCAACGCCTGCTGGCGCGATCGCAGCGACCGACGGCTATCTTCGCCAGCAACGACGACATGGCGGCCGGCGTGCTTGCGGCCGTGCATGCCGCCGGCCTGTCGACGCCGGGCGACATTTCCGTGGCGGGCTTCGACGATACCTATCTGGCCGCCAGCGTCTGGCCGACCCTGACCACCATCCGCCAGCCGGTCGCCGAAATGGCCCGTTCGGCCGCCGTCATCCTGGGGCGGGGCGGGGAGACGGACGGTCCGGTCCCCCACCAATTCATCTCCCGCGAAAGCACCGCCTCACCACGCGATTGACATCCGCCTTCCGCTAAAAGATGTTAGCGCTAACACGTCCAAGAACGTGAGGAGGATGATATCTTGTTGCTTGCTGAGTGCCTGCCGGCGGACTGGCGCGACGCGCGCCTGCTTGGACGCGTGATGACCGAGGCCGGGCCCTCGCCGGTGCTGGCGCGCGGCGGGCGGCTTTATGATCTTTCCAGCCATGTCGCCACGACGGCGCATGCGGTCGCGCTGGATGATCTGGATACGGCGGGCGTGGACATGGGGCCGCTGGACGCGCTGACGGTCGCCTCGGCCTGGTCGTCGCAAGGCATGCAGTTGCTGTCGCCGCTGGACCTGCAATGCATCAAGGCTTCGGGCGTCACCTTTGCGGTGTCGGCGCTGGAGCGGGTGATCGAGGAGCGGGCGCGCGGCGACGCCGACGCCGCCAATGCGGTGCGTCAGTCCATCCTCGACCGGATCGGCGGCGACCTGAAGGATCTGCGGCCGGGCTCGGAACAAGCGGAAGCCGTCAAGACCCAGCTGATCGCCGACGGCCTGTGGTCCCAGTATCTGGAGGTCGCCATCGGCCCCTATGCCGAGATCTTCACCAAGGCGCCGGTGCTGGCCTCGGTCGGCTGGGGCGCCGAGGTCGGGGTGCGGTCGGACTCGGCCTGGAACAACCCGGAGCCGGAGGTCGTCGTTATCTGCGATCCCGCCGGTCGGCCGGTCGGCGCCAGCCTCGGTAACGACGTCAATCTGCGCGACATCGAGGGTCGGTCGGCCCTTCTGCTGGGCAAGGCCAAGGACAACAACGCCTCGGCTGCGGTCGGCCCCTTCATCCGCCTGTTCGACGAGGGTTTCGGCATGGACGACGTGCGCGCCGCAACCGTGCGGCTGGAGGTCGAGGGGACGGACGGCTTCGTCATGACGGGCGAAAGCTCGATGAGCCTGATAAGCCGAGATCCCGAGGAGCTGGTGCGCCAGACGCTGAGCGCCCACCAATACCCCGACGGTTTCGCCCTGTATCTCGGCACCATGTTCGCGCCGATCGAGGATCGCGATGCGCCGGGCAAGGGCTTCACCCACAAGATCGGCGACCGGGTCCGCGTCTCGTCCGAGAAGCTGGGCGTGCTGGAAAACATCGTCGCGACCTGCGACCACGCCCCGCCTTGGCGGTTCGGGGTGCTGGAGCTGATGCGCAATCTGGCCGGTCGTGGCTTGCTGGGAGCCGCTGCATGAGCGGCGCAATCTATCCGTCGCTGAAGGACCGTCTGGTCGTCGTTACCGGCGGCGGCTCAGGCATCGGCGCCGGCTTCACCGAGGCCTTTGCGCGCCAGGGCGCCCGCGTCGTCTTCTTCGACATCGCCGAGGCAGATTCCAGGGCGCTGGAGGCGTCGCTTGCCGAGCTGTCGCCGGCCCCGACCTTCCGTCCCTGCGACCTGACCGATGTCGCCGCCCTGCAAGGGCGCTTGGCCGAGATCGTCGCCGAACATGGCCCCATCGACGTCCTGATCAACAACGCCGCCAACGACGATCGCCATACGCTGTCCGAGGTCACGCCTGATTATTGGGACGATCGGATCAACGTGAACCTGCGTCACCTCTATTTCGCGGCCCAGTCGGTCGCGCCGGGCATGCGCGCGCAGGGCCGGGGGGTGATCATCAACCTCGGCTCGATCAGCTGGCACCTGGGCCTGCCCGACCTGTCGCTGTACGAGACCGCCAAGGCGGGCATCGAGGGCATGACGCGGGCCTTGGCGCGCGAGCTGGGCGGCGACGGCGTGCGCGTGGTCTGCATCGTGCCGGGCAACGTCCAGACCCCGCGCCAGATGAAATGGTACACGCCCGAGGGCGAGGCCGAGATCGTCGCGGCCCAGTGCCTGCCCGGTCGTCTCCAGCCCGACGATGTCGCCGCGCTGGGCCTGTTCCTCGCGTCCGACGACGCGCGCCTGATCACGGGTCACGAGTATTTCGTGGACGCCGGCTGGCGATAGGGTTTTCTGAGTTTCACGCCCGCGTCAGACGGGTTTCGGAGGGAATATCGAGATGGCAGGACCGACGGGGGGCTCAGGCCCCGACATTGCGGGCGACGACCGCGTCAACATGGCCTTCATCGCCCTGATCGTGGCGGTCGCCACCATCGGCGGCTTCATGTTCGGCTATGATTCCGGCGTCATCAACGGCACCCAGGACGGGCTGGAGGCGGCCTTCAACCTGTCGGCGCTGGGCACCGGTTTCAACGTCGGCGCCATCCTGCTGGGCTGCGCCGTCGGCGCCTTCATCGCAGGGCGCCTGGCCGACGCCATCGGCCGTCGCACGGTGATGCAGATCGCCGCTGTCCTGTTCATCGTCTCGGCCTTCTGGGCGGGCGCAGCGGACAGTTCGGCCCACTTCATCATCGCCCGCTTCATCGGCGGCCTAGGCGTAGGCGCGGCCTCGGTCCTGTCGCCGGCCTATATCTCCGAAGTGACCCCGGCGGCGATCCGCGGCCGACTGTCGTCGGTGCAGCAGATCATGATCATCACCGGCCTGACGGGCGCCTTCGTGGCCAACTATGTGCTGGCGCGCACCGCCGGCGGATCGACCGCCGACTTCTGGCTGGGCTTCCCCGCCTGGCGCTGGATGTTCTGGCTGCAGGTCGTGCCGGCCGCCATCTATCTGCTGGCCCTGCTGGTCATCCCCGAAAGCCCGCGCTTCCTGGTCGCCAAGAACAAGGACGCCCAGGCGCAGGCCGTGCTGTCCAAACTGTTCGGACCCGCCGCCGGCGCCCGCAAGGTCGGTGAAATCCGCGCCTCGCTGAGCGCCGATCACAAGCCGAAATTCTCGGACCTGCTGAACCCTGCGACGAAGAAGGTGCGCCCCATCGTCTGGGCCGGCCTGATCCTGGCCGTGTTCCAGCAACTGGTCGGCATCAACATCGTCTTCTACTACGGCGCCGTGCTGTGGCAGTCGGTCGGCTTCTCCGAGAACGACGCGCTGCAGATCAACATCCTGTCCGGCGTCCTGTCGATCGCGGCCTGTCTGGCGGCCATCTCGGTCATCGACAAGATCGGTCGCAAGCCCCTGCTGCTGATTGGTTCGGCGGGCATGTTCGTGACCCTGGGCACGGTCGCCTGGTGCTTCTCGCGCGCGGCCCTGATCGACGGGTCGCTGCATCTGGACGACAACACCGGCCTGATCGCCCTGATCGCGGCCAACGCCTATGTGGTCTTCTTCAACTTCAGCTGGGGCCCGGTCATGTGGGTGATGCTGGGCGAGATGTTCCCCAACCAGATGCGCGGTTCGGCCCTGGCCGTCGCCGGCTTCGCCCAGTGGATCGCCAACTTCGCCATCTCGGTCAGCTTCCCCTGGATGGCGGCGACCCTGGGTCTGGTGATCACCTACGGCTTCTATGCGGTCAGCGCCCTGATCTCCTTCTTCCTGGTCCAGGCCTGGGTGAAGGAAACGCGCGGTCGCGAACTGGAAGACATGACGGGCTGATCTTTCGCCCTCTCATACCCATCTCCCCGAAACGGGCGGCGCTCCCCCGCCGCCCGTCAGCCTTATGAAAAGGACATCCCATGACCGACACGCTTGAACTTTCGCACTGGATCGGCGGCGAGAAGGTCGCGGGCGCGATCGCCGGCGAGAGCCTGAACCCGTCCGACACGCGCGACGTCGTGGCCCGCACGCCCAAAGGCGGGGCGGCCGAGGTGGATCAGGCCGTTCAGGCCGCCCGCGCCGCCTTCCCGGGCTGGTCCGACGCCTCGCCAGAAGTCCGCTTCGACGTGCTGGACAAGGCCGGGTCGCTGATCATGGAGCGCGCGGCCCAGATCGGTCGCCTGCTGGCCCGCGAAGAGGGCAAGACCCTGCCCGAGGGCATCGGCGAGACCATGCGCGCCGCCCGCATCCTGAAATATTTCGCCGGCGAGGCGCTGCGCGTCCACGGCCAGAACCTGGCCTCGACCCGTCCGGGCGTCGAGATACAGACCTATCGCCAGGCGGTGGGCGTGTTTGGCTTGATCACGCCGTGGAACTTCCCCATCGCCATCCCGGCCTGGAAGATCGCCCCCGCCATCGCCTTCGGCAACACCGTCGTCATCAAGCCTGCCGGCCCGACCCCGGCCACGGCCGAGGCCCTGATTGCCGTCCTGCATGAGGCCGGCCTGCCCAAGGGCGTGGTCAATATGGTCATCGGCGACGGCGACGTGGGCCGCGCCATCGTGGCCCATCCCGGCATCGACGGCATCAGCTTCACCGGCTCGCAGGCCGTGGGCGCGGGCGTCGCCGAGGGCGCGGTACGGCGCCAGGCGCGGGTCCAGCTGGAGATGGGCGGCAAGAACCCGCTGATCGTGCTGGACGACGCCGATCTGGACCGTGCAGTCGCCATCGCCCTGGACGGCAGCTTCTTCGCCACCGGCCAGCGCTGCACCGCCTCCAGCCGCCTGATCGTTCAGGACGGCATCCACGACCGCTTCGTCGCCGCCCTGGCCGAGAAGGTCGCGGCCCTGCGCGTCGGCGATGCGCTGGACCCCAACACCCAGATGGGCCCGGCAGTCACGGAGGCCCAGCGCGAAACCTCATACAAGTACATCGACATCGCCAAGGAGGCCGGCGGCCGCATCGTCACCGGCGGCGAGCGTCTGAACCTCGACAAGCCGGGCTGGTACGTCCAGCCGACGCTGATCGCCGACACGGTCGCCGACGCCCGGATCAATAACGAGGAGGTCTTCGGCCCCGTCGCCTCGACCATCCGCGTCGCCAGCTATGAAGAGGCCCTCGCCGTCGCCAACGGCGTCGAGTTCGGCCTGTCGGCCGGCATCGTCACCCAGTCGCTGAAATACGCCCGCGACTTCCAGCGAAACGCCCGCGCCGGCATGACCATGGTCAACCTGGCCACCGCCGGGGTCGACTATCACGTGCCGTTCGGCGGATCGAAGAAGTCGAGCTATGGCTCACGCGAACAGGGCTTTGCTGCGGTGGAATTCTATACCCAGATCAAGACTTCCTATTCGGCGAGCTGATCTATGAGCGAAGTGGAACTGGTTTGGGACATCCAGGCGGAGCTGGGCGAAGGCCCCGTCTGGGATGCGGCGCGTGGCGCGGTGTGGTTCGTCGACATCAAGGGTCGAAAGCTGCATCGCTACACCCCCGCGACCGGCGAAAAACGGTCGTGGGACACGCCGGACCAGACCGGATTTGCTCTGCCCGCCGAGGACGGTTCGCTGGTCTGCGGCGTGCGAGGCGGGCTGTATCGCTTCGATCCAGATCAGGGCGACTTCTCGCGGTTTCAGCCGGTCGAGGAAGACCGGCCGCAGAACCGCCTGAACGACGGCTTCGTCGCGCCGGACGGTTCGCTATGGTTCGGGTCGATGGATGACAGCGAGGAAGTCCAGACAGGCGCCCTCTATCGCTGGTTCCAAGGCGAGCTGACGCGGCACGACGACGGATACGGCGTCACCAACGGCCCCTGCCTCAGCCCGGACGGCCGCACCCTGTATCACCACGATACGCTGAAGAAGACCGTCCTGGCCTTCGACCATGACGACGGCGCGATCTCCAACCGGCGCGTCTTCGCCGTGACCGAGGACGGCTATGCCGACGGCCCCAGCATGGATGCGGCGGGCGTGCTTCACGTCGGCCTGTTCAACGGCTGGGGCGTGGCGCGTTTCGCGCCCGACGGGACGCCGCTGGGCAAGATCGACATGCCGGTCCAAACGGTGACCAAGGCGGCCTTCGGCGGTCCCGATCTACGCGACCTCTATATGACCACGGCCTGGCTGGGGAACGCCGACAAGCGCGCGGACCAGCCGACATTGGGCGGGCTTTATCGCGTGCGCGTCGAGACGCCGGGCCTGCCGCAGAACCGGATCCGCCTATGATCCGGCTGGAGGCCGGCGACTGGCGAGCCACAGTGGCGCCGGAACAGGGCGGGGCGGTGCTCAGCCTGGATTGGCAGGGCCAGCCGGTGTTCCGCCCCACGCCGGACGGCGCGACCGACATTCTGGACACCGCCTGTTTCCCGCTGGCCCCCTACGCCAACCGCATCGCCGATGGACGCTTCGTCTTCGACGGCCGCCCGGTGCGACTGACCGCCCTGGACCGGTTCGCCCCCCACGCCCTGCACGGCGACGCCTGGCTGCTGCCCTGGACGGTCGAAAACCAGACGGAGAGGCGAGTCGAGATGACCCTGGACTGGCCGGGCGACGAGGCCGGCTGGCCCTGGCCGTGGCGCGCGCATCAGGTCATCGACCTGACGGAGCAGGGCCTAACGATCACCCTTTCAATGACCAACACCGGTGAGGCGGTCATGCCCGCCGGCCTGGGCCTGCATCCCTATTTTCACCGATACAGCGACAGCCGACTGACCCTGTCGGCCCAGGGCGTCTGGATCACCGACGCCCGCGAGATTCCCGAACGCCTGGCGTCCCCAGCCGGGATCGCGGACTGGTCGAACGGCCTGGCCCTCGCCGACGCACCCTTCGTGGATCACGCCTATGCCGGCTGGTCCGGCGAGGCGTTGCTGGACGGCGGCGGTCGCCGGGTGACGCTGACCGCCGATGCGCCCGCGCGCTGGACCCAGGTCTATGCGCCGACGGGGGCCGACTTCTTCTGCGTCGAACCCGTCACCCATCGACCCGATGCGCACAATGCGCCGTCGTCGGAACAGACCGGATTGCAGCGACTGGCGCCGGGGCGCAGCCTCGGGATGGCGATGATGGTGTCGGCTGTGGAACTCCCACTCTAGTCGAGAGGCGGCCGAAGTCGGTTTGGCGAAATGTAAAAGGGCGCGGCCTTTCGGCCGCGCCCTCTGGCGTTACATCGGTGGACGGGGATTAGCCGCGACGGTTGTCGTAATCGCGACGCTCGTTGCGGATCTGGGCCGACAGGCGGTCGAAGCGGCGGTCAAGATCGGTCCGCTCCCAGGCCGTCAGGCCGCCGCGACGGTAGTTGGCCTCCAGGCGCAGGATGCTGCTGAACTCGCCGCGCAGGCGGACAGCTTCGCGGCGGCTGAACTGGCCGTTGCGGACGCCTTGGTCGATGCGGCGGTCCAGGTTGGCCTGGCGGGCGTTGATTGACTGCCAGGCGCCATAGCCGGCGTGCTGGGCGCCGTGATGCGGCGGGGCCGGGCGGCTATAGGATTGCGCGAAGGACGGGGCGGCGACCGAAACGGCGGCCAGAACGATGGCGGGGACGATAAGCTTGCGCATGGCGATCTCCTTGAAACTGTCTGCGCCGGTCGGGGTGACCAGCGATGAGGAGAGTTGACCATCCGGGGGCTGAGCCGGTTCTGAACAGCGCCGATCAGATTCGGTTCATGTCGGTGACAACTTCGACAGGATCGGTGTTCGCCGGTTTGGCGCGACGTGGGCTTTAAACTATACGACGTATTCAGCGCCCGTTCAGATGATTGGGCCTAGATCGGTCGCCATGTCCCGTAAACCCGCCAGCCTCATCGTCGCCCCGCCCGCCCTGGCCTTGGCCCTGGCCTTGGCGTTCGCTCCCGTCCTGTCGACGCCGGCGGTCGCTCAGTCGCGCGATCAGGGTCAACAGTCGCAGGATCGACCCCCACCCCGCGTCAGCCCGGACGAGGCGCGTCGCCGTGGCGGCGCGGCCGGCGGCGGCCGCCCCATCGACACCCAACCGCGCCGCGACGGCAACTACTCCGTCCTGGTCGAACGTGACGGCCGCGTGCGCGAGGTCGTGGTCGATGGCCGCACCGGCCAGGCGCGCCCTGACGACAACAACAATCAACGTCGCAGGCCCGACTGATGCGCGTGCTTTTGGTCGAGGACGACGCGGATCTGTCGCGTCAGCTTAAGGCGGCGCTGGGCGACGCGGGCTATGCCGTGGATCACGCCCCGGACGGCGAGGAAGCCCATTATCTGGGCGAGAACGAACCCTATGACGTCGTGGTGCTGGACCTGGGCCTGCCCAAGATCGACGGCGTGTCGGTGCTGGAGCGCTGGCGGCGCGACGGCAAGACCACGCCGGTCCTGATCCTGACGGCGCGCGGCGCCTGGTCGGACAAGGTGGCGGGCTTCGACGCCGGGGCCGACGACTATCTGACCAAGCCCTTCCATACCGAGGAACTGCTGGCGCGCCTGCGGGCCCTGCTGCGCCGCTCGGCCGGCATCGCCTCGGCGACCCTGGCCTGTGGCGGGTTGCGGCTGGATCCGCGCGCGGCGCGGGCCAGCGTCAACGGCGAACCCTTGCGCCTGACCTCGCTGGAATACCGGCTGCTGCATTACATGATGATGCATCAGGGCCGGGTCATCAGCCGCACCGAACTGGTCGAGCACCTGTACGATCAGGACTTCGACCGGGATTCCAACACCATCGAGGTCTTCATCGGGCGCGTGCGCAAGAAGGTCGGGTCCGACCGGATCGAGACCGTGCGCGGCCTGGGATATCGGCTGACGCCTCTGGCGGGCGAATCCGAACCGGCGTGACCGGGCAGGCGGTATCGAGGCGACGCGCCAGCCGCGGCGATTGGGGCCGCTGGTTCGGGCGGCCTGGTCGCTCATTGACCCGGCGGCTGATCTGGCTGGCCTCGGCCTGGATTCTGGTGGCCCTGGTCGTCGCCGCCCTGGTCCTGACCCAGGCCTTCCAGGAATCGGCGCTGCGCCGCCTGGGCTCCATGCTCAGCGAGACCTCGGACGAGATCGTAGTCGCCGCCAGCCGCACGCCGCAGGGCGAGGTGGTGCCCCAGATTCAGGACGCGCGGACCCTGCGCCTGCTGTCGGGCAAATACTGGCAGATCATGGAGGTGCGGCCGGACGGCCAACTGGTCAGCCTGGCGCGGTCCACATCGCTGTGGAGCTACGACCTGGCCTTGCCGGCCGATCTGCCCGACCGGCTTGATGCGGCGTTCGGCGACGTCATCACCTTCAACACCACAGGCCCCAAGGACGACGCCGAGACGCGCGAGCCCCTGCGCGTCGCCGCCAGCATGAAGTCCATTCCCCGGCACGAAAATCCGGTCATCTTCATCGCCGCCATCGACCGGTCCGAGGTCGATGCGGATACGCGCCAGTTCGCCCGCGTGACCTGGACGGCGATGCTGATCCTGGGGCTGGGCCTGGTGTCGGCGGTCTTCATTCAGGTGCGGATCGGCCTGCGTCCCCTGTTCGACCTGCGTGACGAGATCGCAGACGTGCGCAAGGGCAAGTCGGCGCGGATCGGGCGGTCCTATCCGCTGGAAATCCAGCCCCTGGCCGAACAGGTCAACCGCCTGCTGGATCATAACCAGGAGGTGGTGGAGCGTCAGCGCACCCACGTCGGCAACCTGGCCCATGCGCTGAAGACCCCGATCTCGGTCATGCTGGCCGAGGCGGGGACGACGCAGGGCGACCTGCCCGAACTGGTGCGGCGCCAGACCAAGGTCATGCAGGGCCAGGTCGATCACCATCTGCGCCGCGCCCGCGCCGCCGCCCGCGCCGCCCACGGCCTGGGCGAGACCACGCCGGTCGCCGAGGTGCTGGACGAGCTGGCGGTCATGATCGAACAGGTGTTCCGCGACAAGAACGTCGAGATCGACTGGCGCGCGCCCGACAACCTGTCCTTCCTGGGCGAGCGTCAGGACCTGCAGGAAATCCTGGGCAATCTGATCGAGAACGCCGCCAAATTCTCCAAGCGCCGGGTCCGTGTTTCGGCGGGCGGCAGCGGCCTGGGGCAGATGATCCTGGTGGTGGAGGACGACGGGCCGGGCCTGCCTGCCGACCAACGCGATACGGTCATGCAGCGCGGCGCGCGGCTGGACGAGAGTGCTCCCGGCTCGGGCCTGGGCCTGTCGATCGTGGATGATCTGACCCGCGCCTATGGCGGGCGGCTGAACCTGGCGGACAGCGATATGGGCGGGCTGAAGGCCGTGCTGGAACTGCCCGCCGCCCAGGCGGACTAGAGCGGGTCGCCGCCCCGGCGGTAGCACTCGCAGGCGGCCCGCTCCAGCGCCGCCCGGTCCAGCACCGTGATCCGGCCGCGCGAATAGGCGATGGCGCCGGCCTTCTGAAGCCCCTGCGCCGCCTCGTTCACAGTCGTGCGCTGCGACCCCAGCATCGAGGCCAGATACTCCTGCGTCAGGTTCAGGGTGTCGCCCTCGACCCGGTCGTGACAGCGCAGCAGCCATTTGGCGAACCGCTGGCCCGCGTGGTGCAGGGCGTTGCAGGCGGTGGACTGCTCCAGTTCGCCCTGAAGCCGGGCCATATAGTTGCCGACAGCGTCGCGCACGCCCGGCCGCTGGGCTGACAGCGCTCGGAAACGGGCGGCGTCCACCCGCCGCGCCGTGCCGGCGACCTGGGCCACGCTGCGGGTATGGGCGTGGTGCGGCACGACCGAGGCCACGACGCCCAGCACCCCCTCGCGCCCGATCATGACCGTCTCCACTGTTCGTCCGTCTTCCAGCACCGCCACCGAGGAGCAGAAGCCGCTGTCGATGAAGTGCAGGTGTTCGATGGCGTCGTCCGGCTCGTTGAACACATGCCCCAGGGCGAATTCGACGGGGACGGCGATCGCCAGCAGGGCGTCGCGGTCTTCGGGATTCAGGTCGTGGATCAACCGGTTGCCCGGCGGGAGGCTGCGCATGAGTTCGCGCATAAGGCGATCTGCCTCGCGCGTCTGTCGAAACTCGACACAGCGTAGCTGTATCCAGTCCCGGTTTCTGGGGAAAAGCCCTGATTTTACCGAGATATGTACGAAACCGATCAGCCGGCGTCGGCTGCGGGGCGCTCCAGCCGAGCCACGAGACGCTCCGCCTGATGAACCTCGACCCCGATGCAGGAGGCGTGGTCGGCCAGGCGCTTGCGGGCGGCGGCGACGGCGATGTCGTCGTCGGCCCCGTCGAAGAAGTCGAGCAGGGGGCGGCGGTCGGCCTCGTCGAAGAAGTGAAACTCGTAGATGCGCAAGCTTGGCTCCTAAGGCTTGACCGTAACGGCTTACGCGGGCCGCCGTCTGTCGGATGTCGACACAGCGTCGCCGCAGCGGGAGCCTTTGCCGGGCCAGAGGCGTTAGGGGGCATCTCGACGCCGGAGACGCGATGAAAGCCGCCACGACCCTTCGCCACGCCGCCGCCGATCTGGGCCGGGCCGTGCGCCTGCCGCCGCTGGCGACGCTGGTCGAGTGGGCGGCGCGGGTCGGATATGGCGCGCGAGGCTTCGTCTATCTGTCGGCCGGGGCGCTGACCCTGCTGGCGGCGACCGACCGGATCGGCGAGGCCGTGGGGACCAGCGGGGCGGCGGGGTGGCTGGCGGAGCAGCCGTTCGGCAAGGTGTGGCTGGTGCTGCTGGGGCTGGGCCTGTGGGCCTTCGTCGGCTGGCGCGTGCTGCAGGCGGTGTTCGACGCCGACCATGAGGGGGCCGACCTGAAGGGGTGGGCGACGCGGGCCGGGCAGGCGGCCAGCGGCCTGTTCTACGGCGTGCTGGCGTCGGGGGTGTTCGAATATCTGGACGAGTTCGGCGAGGCGACCAGCGCATCCTCAGCCCAGGCCGAGAGCGTCGCCGAGAACCAGGAGAAGGCGGCCGTTCTGCTGGGCCTGCCGTTCGGCGAGGCGCTGCTGATCGGGGCGGGGCTGGTGGTTCTGGGCGTCGGGATCGGCAATATCGTGCGGGCCTTCCGGGACGATTTCGACGACGCCCTGGCCTGTCCCAAGGCCTTCTGCGGGACGGCGACGGCCCTGGCGCGGGCGGGCTATGGGGCGCGAGGCTTTGCTTACCTCCCGCTGGGGGTGTTCGTGGTTCTGGCGGGGCTGCATGCGCGCTCGGGCGAGGTGACGACGACGGCGGCCGCGCTGGACGCGCTGGAGGCCCAGCCGGGCGGGTCGTGGATCCTGGGGCTGACGGCGGCGGGGCTGATGGCCTTCGGCGCCTTCGCCTTCGTGGAGGCGCGCTGGCGCAGGATCCGGCCGCCGCGCGATCTGAAGATCGGCTGAGGCTTGGCGTCGGGCTTGGCCTCCCTATATTCCAGCAACACTTGCTGTTCCAGAAGGCCCTCGCCATGACCAAGACCCTGAAGATCGACTTCGTTTCCGACGTGGTCTGCCCGTGGTGCGTGGTGGGCCTGGGCGGGCTTGAGACGGCGCTGGACGCCCTCAAGAGCGAGGGGATCGCCGCCGACATCGCCTTCCAGCCGTTCGAGCTGAACCCCCAGATCGCGCCCGAGGGCGAAAACATCGTCGAGCATATCGGCCGCAAATACGGCGCGAGCCCTGAACAGTCCGCCGCCAACCGCGCCATGATCCGCGAGCGGGCGGGCGAGGTCGGCTTCGACATGCGGATGACCGACGACAGCCGCATCTGGAACACCTTCGACGCCCACCGCCTGCTACACTGGGCGCACGAGACGGCGCCCGACAAGCAGAAGGCCCTGAAACAGGCGCTGTTCACCGCCCACTTCACCGAGAACCGCAACCTGACCGACGCCGGGGTCCTGACCGCCGCCGCCGAGGCCGCCGGGCTGGACCGGGCCGAGGCGGGCGAGGTGCTGGCCTCTGGCCGCTATGCGCAGGCGGTGCGCGCGGCCGAAGACCTGTGGCGATCGCGCGGCATCACCTCGGTCCCCGCCGTGGTGGTGGAGGGCAAGTATCTGATCAGCGGCGGCCAGCCGGCCCAGACGTTCGAGGACGCTCTGAGAAAGATTGCGTCGGAGGTGTGAGCCTCACCTCTCCATCGGCGCAGGCCGATGGGGAGGACAGGCGGCGCGTGCGCCGCCAGGAGGGGGCGACCGGGTGTGCGATGGGAATACGGGTCATCTCGACGACCGAGTCGCCCCCTCCTGGTCGCTGACGCGACCTGTCCTCCCCATCGCAGGCGATGGGGAGGAGACGATCACGGCGGGTCGGTTTCAGACTCCGCCTCCGCAAAAACACCGTCTGAACTGTGCAATTCGTCTGAAATCGGGGGCGGTTTCAGGTCGTCGAGCGCGTCCACACGGGCCATCAGGGCGTCGCGGCCGGCGTAGTCGCCGGGGGTCAGGGCGGCGGCCTCCAGGGCGATGACGCCGATTTCCCGCGCGACGGCCGTGGCGCGTTCGGCCATGTCGGGTTCTTTCGGTTTGGGCTCGGGCTTCGGCGCCGGCGGCTCCGCCTCGCGCGCCAGGCGGGTCAGATGGGCGTGCAGCCGCACCCACCGCGCCGCCTCCATCGCGCGCCCGGCCTGGACCGCCCGGCCCATCCGCACCAGGGCGTGAGCCGCCATTTCCGCAAAGTCGGGCAGGCCCTGCGCCGTCTCGAACGGCAGGTCGATCGGTTCATCCATTGGCAGGGGCGCGGGATCGTCCTGGTCCTGACGCCGCCAGCCCTCGTCGCTGGCGCGGGCGCGGAAGGTGCTGACCCCCATGCCATAACGGGCGCAGACCGTCTCGGCCGTGTCGCCGGCCAGATACTCTTTGCGGGCGTTCTCCCAGACCGTGTCGGACGCCGGGCGATAGCCGCCGCGCGCGGTCGGCGTCGGTTCGCCCCTCGCCGGTTCGCCCCTCGCCAGTTCGTGTCGGGCGGCGGCCTCTTTCTCGGCGCGCATCGAGGCCAGGGCCTCGGTGATGCGCGGATCGGTCGGATCGCCGGGGATGTATTCGTCGACCGGCAGGTCGTCGGGATCGCGCCCCTCTTGCCGAGGGCCGATGTTGCCGCGCGCATCGCCCATCGGCGGCGCCTTGTGGCGGGGGATGTAGAGCAGGTCGCCGTATTCGTTCTGCTCCCACTCGCCGCGCGCGATGATGCGGGGTTGATGCTGATCCATGCTCTCCCAGGCCCCAGGCCGCCGCCCCGACATGGGACGCCCTCTCAGTCTAACCCCGCCTCAGGGGGTGATAGGGTAGACGGCGTCGATTCAGGGAAAGCCGAGGGATTTCAACGGTCGGAGAGGGGACATGTTGTATAGGAAGCCCCCATTCCTCCCCCATTGGGGGAGGGGGACCGCGGCGCCCCTTGCGCCGGGGTGGAGGGGGCTTGAGCCAGACACGGTGTCGGACGGTTGTCTCTGAAAGCGGCGATGAACGGGCGCGAGCCGATGCGCGGGCGGCCCCCTCCACCGCTGCGCGGTCCCCCTCCCCCGATGGGGGAGGATTACGTCAGGCGCGCTTCCTCTTCGGCGCAGCCGGGGCGTCGGCGGCGGTGACCAGATGCCCCTTCCAGCCGGGCGGCGGCAGGAACTTGCCGGACTTCTCCTCGCGCGTGCCCGTCTTGGCGATCCGGGCGGCGTCGCGCAGGGCCTTCAGCGTGGTTTCGCGGTCGAAGATCGTGTTCATTTCGGACCCCGAATCCAGCCGTTCGGTCTCCTCGTCGCTACTCGCATAGACCTCCCACGAGTCCACCAGCGGTTTGTAGACCGTCTCCAGATAGTCGAGGCTGAGCGCGAAACGGCGGCGCAGCGCGTGTCCTCCGGTATTCCGTGGCCGCCCTGGGCCACGCGACGCGCCACGCGGGCGACGGAGAAGTCGGCCGAGGGCGGGCGCAGATAGATCAGTTCGACCCGGTAACCGGCCGCCTTGAACCGGCGGATGCGCGGGGCGTGGGAGCGGGTGGCCAAGGTCGTCTCCAGCACCACGTCCGCCCGCTCGCCGAACAGGGCGTCCAACCGCTCCAGCACCAGCCGCCCGGCCGCCAGATCGCGCGCCGCGCCTTCGCCCGTCAGACCACGCGCGACCTCATCCGGGTTCACGAACCGAAACGCCTCCGCCCGCTGACGCAGGAAGCGGTTGACGAGGGTGGTCTTGCCGGCGCCGTTCGGTCCGGCGAGGAGGACGAGGGTGGGCATAACCACAGACCTGCGTGACATCCGGAAACAAGATTGCTCCAGCGTGAAAGACTGATGATACTCTACCACTCGCGCGGAGGTGGAATCGCGCTTTCGCAGAGGAATTCAAATATGAGCGTGAGCATCATCCTAGATACGGGCGGAGAACAGCCCGCAGGCCAAAACTACGAGAACCTCGTCGCCGACGTAAGGGCAGAAGTGGAGGGATTCGCTCAGAGTGCAGGTGGCAAGACCACTGAAAAGATGAAGGCTGCGCCGGAGAACGCTCAGGGTGCCGAGTCCTTGATCGAGTTCATAGTCGATGTGGCTCAGAACCCAGCGATGTACAAAGCGTACGCGCAGGCACTGCTCTATGGGTTGGATCAGATTATAAAGGGCATCAGAGGGGACGACGCCCGGTCAGAGCAATCGACGGGCGATCAAGCCGAACTTCCGCTTGATCGCGGGGCAAAGTTAAAGCTGAAAATTGCTGCGAAGGAGATCGCTCTGCCAGCTACCACGGCGGCGATTTCAGAGTTCATAGAAGGTTTGGGCGGCTCTGATGCCTGACCATCGCGCCCTCATTATCGGGCATTGGGGGCTGGAGAATGAGCCTGGTCCTTCATATCAAAGAATACAGGGCTTGGCCTCGCGTCTAGAACGAGCGATTGGTCTCGAAAGCCGATACCGATTCTCATCGCTAGAAGACCGAGAAAAATCTCCTAACGTGCTCTTCAATCCAGAGAGGGCGCGGATAGTGAGTTTGCTGTCTGACCAGGTGGCTAGGGTAAGCGAAAATACGCTACTTATGGTCCACTATGTAGGACATAGCCGCCCTAAGGGCGACCACGATCTCGATTTAACATTGAGGCATGATAAAAAATCTGATCGAAAATTCTATCTTTCAGTTTCTCGATTGCTTGAAGATGTTAGAGAAGCTGGATTCAAAAAATTCATTTTGAGCATCGATAGCTGTCACAGCGGACGATGTGAACGTGTAGTAGCCAGTTTTCCAAACATATTTGCGATGTTTGGCACGGGTTCCAACTACGCATTCGAAGCAAATTTTTCAGAAAGACTAATTGCTACGTTGGAGAGGCCGGCACAGCGGCAAGACCAGAGAATTAGTCGCCGTCACGGCGGCGTCACCCTAAAGAAAGTGTTTGAGCTATCTCGGGCGTCTATCATTGCCGATGGTGTAAACAAATCCGGCTACAAGCAGGAACCAACTTCTTTTGGCTCATTGGGCGATGAA
The DNA here is from genome assembly GCF_046295075.1 of Brevundimonas sp. GTDB lineage: Bacteria > Pseudomonadota > Alphaproteobacteria > Caulobacterales > Caulobacteraceae > Brevundimonas. Next base: position 92,241 of record NZ_JBKBOC010000006.1, read on the forward strand.
GTAATCTTGGCCGCGCCACCACAAGTTCCAGCCGGGTTTCATCCTTTTGCAGGTAGGAGAACCATTTACGGGCGAATGTGGACTGCTATGCAGCTTTTGGCCGAAAGTCCTCGGTCAGGCGAAGAAGTAATCGACAATCTTCAGCTTAATGCCGATTTTAAATTGGCCGACGATGGGATCACGGGACGCTATGTCAGCAGAGATCGCCTGCAGATTTATCTCGATTTTCTGCTCAGGGTGCGATTTGCAGTTGCACCTGAAGGCAAGTGGCAGCTCACCGAAAAAGGACGAGAGGTAGTCTCTGGGGCTAGATTCAATGCAGAGCTTATTGAGGCCATAGATAGTTTTGTCTTCGGTTCGGACGTGAACCTCGACAGGGTTGATGAGGTGTCGCGGGAGCTCATCAGCGACATGCTTCCCCCCACGCCTAAGAACATCCGTGAGCGACTGCTGATGGGAGGAACGCCGTTCGAGTTGGATGATGTAACAAAGCTCGCATTTACGATTCTACCGACAACAGGCCGGTTCATGAGGTCGTCGGTAGACTCGCTTTTCCCGTCTGAGTTGGCGCTCTGAGCCCGCCTCACAACTTCACCTCCACCACCCCGCCCCCGGCCCGGAACTTCGCGCTCATCTCCGCCATCCCGGCCTCGGCCTCCTCCAGCGAACCCCCGGCATCATTCTGCGCCGCTGCATCCCTGCGGATGTCCTGGCTGATCTTCATGCTGCAGAATTTCGGGCCGCACATGGAGCAGAAGTGGGCGGTCTTGTGGGCTTCCTTGGGCAGGGTGGCGTCGTGGTATTTGCGGGCGGTTTCGGGGTCGAGGCCGAGGTTGAACTGGTCCTCCCAGCGGAACTCGAACCGGGCGCGGCTCAGGGCGTCGTCGTGCAGGCGGGCGGCGGGGTGGCCCTTGGCCAGGTCGGCGGCGTGGGCGGCGATCTTGTAGGTGATGACGCCGTCCTTGACGTCCTGACGGTCGGGCAGGCCCAGATGCTCCTTGGGCGTGACGTAGCAGAGCATGGCCGTGCCGAACCAGCCGATCATGGCCGCCCCGATGGCGCTGGTGATGTGGTCATAGCCGGGGGCGATGTCGGTGGTGAGCGGGCCAAGCGTATAGAAGGGCGCCTCGTGGCAGTGTTTCAGCTGCTCATCCATATTGGCCTTGATCTTGTGCATCGGCACGTGGCCGGGGCCCTCGATCATGACCTGGCAGCCCTTGGCCCAGGCGATCTTGGTCAGTTCGCCCAGGGTCCGCAGCTCGGCGAACTGGGCCTCGTCATTGGCGTCGGCGATGGAGCCGGGGCGCAGGCCGTCGCCCAGGCTGAAGCTGACGTCATAGGCCCGCATGATGTCGCAGATGTCTTCGAAATGCTCATACAGGAAGCTCTCGCGGTGGTGGGACAGGCACCATTTGGCCATGATGGAGCCGCCCCGGCTGACGATGCCGGTGACGCGCTTGGCCGTCATCGGCACGAAGGGCAGGCGCACGCCGGCGTGGATGGTGAAATAGTCGACGCCCTGTTCCGCCTGTTCGATCAGGGTGTCGCGGAACACCTCCCAGGTCAGGTCCTCGGCGACGCCGTTCACCTTCTCCAGCGCCTGATAGATGGGGACGGTGCCGATGGGGACGCTGGAGTTGCGGATGATCCAGTCGCGGATGTTGTGGATGTTGCGGCCGGTGGACAGGTCCATGACGTTGTCCGCGCCCCAGCGGGTGGCCCAGACCAGTTTGTCGACCTCGTCGTCCACGCTGGACAGGACGGCGGAGTTGCCGATGTTGGCGTTGATCTTCACCAGGAAGTTGCGGCCGATGATCATCGGCTCGACCTCGGGGTGGTTGATGTTGTGCGGGATGATGGCGCGGCCGCGCGCGATCTCCTGGCGCACGAACTCGGGCGTCACGAAGTCGGGGATGCTGGCGCCGAAGTCTTCGCCGTCGCGGATGCAGGGGGCGTTCTGCTCGCGGCGCAGGTTCTCGCGGATGGCGACGTATTCCATCTCGGGCGTGATGACGCCGGCCTGGGCGTATTCGTACTGGGTGACGGGGCGGCCCTCGACGCCCTTGAAGACGCGGTGGCGCGAGGTGTCGAAGCGGGGGGCCAGGTTCTTGCCGCTGGCGTGGCCGTTGTCCTCGGGCTTGACCTCGCGGGGGTTCGCCACGGGGGCGATGTCGCCGCGATCCAGCTGCCAGCTGGATTTGACGAGCGGCAGGCCGCGCTTGATGTCGATTGTGACCGTCGGGTCGGTATAGGGGCCGGAGCTGTCGTAGATGGTCACCGGCGGCTCGTTGGCCGAGGGATGGACGGCGACCTCGCGGAAGGGGACGCGGATGTCGGGGTAAAGCTCGCCGGCGACATAGACCTTGCGCGACCCGGCGCGTTCGCCGGTCGGGATGGTTCCGGTCTCGCGCATGACCGCGTCGCGCGCGTCTTTCAGAGCCAGTTCGACATTGGGCTCTTCGGGCAGGGCGGGGGGCGTGACTTGGATGTTCATGGCGGCCTCAAACGGTTGAGGTCTGCCGACGTCGGGCGGAACGGTCCTGTTGCGTGGACCAAGGCGTTTCCCATCCCTTCGCCGGCATGACCCGGATCAGGTTCGACGGGTCAGGCGGCTACGCCAATCTCAGCCGCTCGATCGCGACCCCCCGGAGAACGAAGGGACCATAACCCAGGCTCAGGGCGCCGACCAGCCCTTGACCGAGACGGCCGCCGCGCGCGGGTCGGCGTCGAAGCGGAGGTAGGCTTCGGCGTGGCCGTGGCGGGGGACGTAGTCGAGGCTGGCGGTCGCGGTCTGGTCACCCAGCACGCCCTCGATCTCGACCGCGGCGGCGGTGTCGTCGCCGTCGTTCTGGACGCGGATGGTGGCGACGTGGCCGGCGGCGGTGGCCTCGACCGCGACGATGCGGGCGCTGAGGGCCGGGGGCGCGGCGGGTTGCAGGGCCTCCCACACCACGATGGCGATGGCCGACAGGGTGACGACGGCGCCCACCACGGCCATGACCCATTGCAGGACGGGGCGGCCGGGGTCTTCGGACTTGGCTTTGGCGGGCGGTTTGGCGGGCATGGATCCTCAGACCAGAAGGCGGGCGGCGGCGGCGCCGATGGCGGCGGGAAAGCCCAGCACGATGGCGATCTGGGCCACGCCCTGCACCGACAGACCGTCCGTCCGCCCGAAGACATAGAGGGCGAACAGGCTGATCCCCAGGGCGATGGCGTAGCCGGGCAGGGTGAAGTGAAGAAAGGCGTGCAGGGGCCGATCCGCCTCTTCCTGACCGGCGAAGCCGGCGTTGAAGACGATCAGGTGCAGCAGCAGCAGCGACAGGGCGATCAGGGCCAGGACATGCAGGGCCGTGGCCTTGTAGGCGATCAGGATGATCTCCTCGGTCGGGGCGATGTTCAGGGCGAAGAACAGGGCGCCCGCCGCCATCAGGAACAACTCGCCGAAATAGGAGGCCTCGTCTTCGTCGGTGTCGCCGCCCCTAGACTCCGAACTGGCCCCGCTGAGTTGACGTCGGGCCAGAAGCGCCCCCATGGCGCCGGGCACGGCCTGAAGCGCGACCATGCCGATGGCCTCGTGCGGCGGGGCGTTCCACTGGACCACGCCGAACAGGATCAGCAGCACCGAGGCGGTGACGAAGCCGACGGCCAGGGCCACGGCGGTGTCGAGGATGTCGTTTCGAAACCCGCGCCGCTTTGAAAAGCCCGCATAATAGGCCAGGCCGTACAGCAGGGGCAGGCCGGCCAGGATGAAGGTCAGCAGGCGCCAGCGCTCCATGGCCACGCCCTGCTCCCACATCTCCATCGTCATCAGCAGCGGGATGTTGAACACCAGGGCGCCGGCGAAGGCGCGGGCCAGATCGCGGATGTAGGCGCGCTCCTTGCGCAGGTCGATCATGGCGGCGGCGGTCATGGGGCGGCAACGCTTGGCGCTCCGTTTTGGCTCCTTGGGCCTGTCATGTAGGCGCGCTATCAAGACTTCGAACAGGAGCCGACCCCATGCATCTCGCCCGTTTCGCCCGCATCCGCCTGGCCCATCTGCCGACGCCGCTGGAGCCGCTGCCCCGGTTGTCGGAAGAGCTGGGCGTGGATTTGTGGATCAAGCGCGATGACTGCACCGGCCTGGCGGGTGGCGGCAACAAGACGCGCAAGCTGGAGTTCCTTCTGGGCGCGGCGTTCGAAGCGGACGCCGACACCCTGGTGACGCAAGGGGCGGTGCAGTCGAACCATGTGCGGCAAACTGCGGCGGCGGCGGCCGCGCACGGCCTAGCCTGCGAGATCATTCTGGAAGAGCGCACGGGGTCGAAGGCCAGCGACTATGTCGGCAACGGCAATGTGCTGCTGGACCGGCTGTTCGGGGCGACCCTGCGCACCGTGCCGGGCGGGACGGACATGGTCGCCGAGCTGGAGGCGACGGCGGACGCCGTGCGGGCGCGGGGCGGCAAGCCCTATGTCATCCCCGGCGGCGGTTCGAATCCCATTGGAGCGCTGGGCTACGTCGATTGCGCGCGCGAGATCGTGGTCCAGGCCGACGAGATGGACCTGGAGGTCCACCGGATCGTGACGGCGACGGGCAGCGCGGGCACCCATGCGGGCCTGGTCGCCGGGCTGGCGGTCATGGGGGCGGACATTGCGGTGCTGGGCGTCGGGGTGCGGGCGCCGAAGGAGAAGCAGGAGGCGAACGTCTTCAAACTGGCCGAGGAGACGGCCGCCCTGCTGGGCCAGCGGGGGCGGGTGAGGCGCGAGATGGTGGTCGCCGACTGCGACTATGTGGGCGAGGGTTACGGCCTGATCGACCAGGGGGTGATCGACGCCCTGACCCTGGCCGCGCGTCTGGACGGGATCGTGCTGGACCCGGTCTATTCCGGCAAGGCGATGAAGGGGCTGATCGCCCTGGCGCGGGCCGGGCAGTTCCGCGGCGAGACGGTGGTCTTCCTGCACACCGGCGGGGCGCAGGGGTTGTTCGGCTATCAGAGCGAGATCGAAGAGGCGCTGTAAGGGCGGTGAGTCGGGTGGACGCGCGCGAGGCGACCTTGGCGTTGTTGGCCGCCCGTGCGGAGGACGCGACCGTCTGTCCCAGCGAAGTGGCCCGAGCGCTGACCGTGGCGACCGGGGAATGGCGCGAGGCGATGCCGGAGGTTCACGCGGCGGTCGATCAGATGGTGAGCGACGGGCTGGTGCGTCTGAGCTGGAAAGGTCGTCCCTTGGCGACCCGGGCGGGCCCGTATCGGATCGGTCGCGGCAGTGCCGCGGGTCGGATTTGCAGCTGACGAACGCTTCCCATCGAGTCCGAAGGGAAGAGTTTGAGAGAAGACCCCCCGACCATGAGGTCGAGGGGCCATTTTTTAGAGCACAGGTCTTCCCGTCCGGCGCGGTTACGCGCGAGGAGGGTTTACGGGCACATGAAGTAGTAGGTGTAGTGGACGCTGTCGTAGGTGGTGGTGTTGCCGGAGTTGATGTCGGGACTGTTACAGAAGACCTGTGTGTTTCCCACCGGCTGACCGCCTGAAAGGTAGGTGATCATGAGCCAGGGTTGCTCTGCGGCGACTGCGTTGGTTGGAAACAGCGTTGCGGCGCCTACAGCCGAAGACGTCATCAAAGCCGCAGCAAGCGCGAGATGGACGAATTTCTTCACGGGCGTGTCCTCCAATGAGCCTTCGTCGTGAAGGCAGGCGCACGATCTGACATTGTGGTGTTTGCAACCAGTAACCTCTGCGTGATCGCGTTCCAGTCGTCCGCGATGAATGTTCGCAGGAGGCCGGTGGAGCAGTGGCGCGACGCTGATGCTATCTCTCATGCCGTTTGAGCACGGGCGTCGAGGCTGCTTCCCACTATGGTGGACACGGGGACGGTCGGGTAAGCGCAGGGAACTGGCGAGGCGAGGGAACTAGCGGCGCCGACACCCTGATGGCCTCGGTTTGGAGTGATGGAATGAGCAAGATCCTGGGCGTCATCGGGGGCATGGGGCCGGCGGCGACGGTGGCGTTTCTGGAGCGGGTGCAAGCGCTGACGCCGGCGCGGGGGGATGCGGATCACATCAGGGTTTTGATGGATCTGAACCCGCAGGTTCCCGATCGGAACACGCGGCCGGGCGAGGCGGAGGTGGTGCTGGGTCAGATGGCGGCGCGGCTGGCGGCGGCGGGGGCGCAGGTGATGGCCATGCCGTGCAACACGGCTCATGCCCAGGCGGACGGGATACGCGCCGTCTGCGAGGCGCAGGGGTTGAGCTTCATCGACATGATCGCGGCGACGGCGGATGCCGCTGTCGTGGCGGGTGCGAAGCGGATCGGGGTGCTGGCGACGCCGGGCGGATCGCGGCTTTATCGGGCGGCGCTGGCGGCGCGCGGGGTCGAGGCGGTGCTGCTGGACGGCGCGGATCGCGAGGCCTTCATGGGTTTGGTCTATGGGGTCAAGCGCGGCGATGTGGGCGAGGCGGCGCGGGCGGGGATGTTGCGGCTGGCGGGCGTGCTGGCGGATGCGGGCGCGCAGGCCTTGATCGCGGGATGCACGGAGGTTCCGTTGCTGCTGCGGGCGGAGGATGCGCCTGTGATGCTGACGGATTCGGCCGAGGTGCTGGCGCGGGCGTGCGTGGGGGCGTGTCTGGGTTAGATGTCGTTTTCTTTCGTCATTCCGGGCGCAGCGTAGCTGAGACCCGGAACCCAGCGGCGCGCGAGAGCGCGAACCTGTCACGGATTAGATGTCCCAGCATCCTGCGACGGAAGCATCGCCTTCGGCGCCGCTGGGTTCCCCGGTCTCGCTACGCTCGCCGGAGAATGACGAAAGAGGGGTGTGAACGGGGCTTGCCCCCCGGCCTTTGGGGCGGCAAACGAAGCGGGTGTCTATTCAGTCCCTTATCATCGATTGCGACCCCGGCGTGGATGACGCCGTGGCGTTGTTCCTGGCCTTTGCGGCGCCCGAGTTGAACCTGCTGGCGGTCACTACCGTGGGGGGCAATGTCCCCGGCGCCCTGACCCAGCGCAATGCGCGGATCGTGCGCCAGATCGCCGGGCGCGAGGACGTGCCGGTGCATGGCGGGGCCGAGCGGCCGCTGAAGCGGCCGCCGGCGGGGGCGGGCGCGTTCCATGGGCCGGAGGGTCTGGGCGATCTGGAGCCGTTCCAGCCGACGGGCATTGTCGGCGACGGCCCGGCCGCCAACGCCATCGTCGATCTGGTCATGAGCCGGTCGCAGGGTTCGGTGGCGGTCGCCGTCATGGGACCGATGACCAATCTGGCCCTGGCGATGCGGCGCGAGCGGCGGCTGGCCGACTGGCTGGGGCCGGTGGTGATCATGGGCGGCGCGCGGTCCGAAGGGGGCAACATCACGCCGTCGGCCGAGTTCAACATCTGGGCCGACCCGGATGCGGCGGCGGTGGTGTTCGGGTCGGGGTGCGAGGTGATCGCCCTGGGGCTGGACGCGACCCATCAGGTGCGTGCGACCGAGGACCGGATCGCCGCCGTCGAGACCATCGACAGCGAGGCGGCGCGAGCGACGGCGTCGATGCTGCGGTTCTCGCAGCGGGTCGAGCGCGAGATCGTCGGTTGGGATTCAGCGCCGCTGCATGATCCCTGCACCATCGCCTGGCTGATCAGGCCGGACCTGTTCGAGACGCGGCCATGCCGGATCGAGGTCGAGACGACGTCGGAACTGACGCGCGGCCATACGGCGGTGGAGTTCCGGGTCGATCCGGCGACGGCGCGGCATCGCTGGGTGGTGGCGGCGGACGGGCAGGGGGTGTTCGACCTGATCGTCGACAAGCTCAGAGATCAGGCGCGAGGGACGGGGGCATGAGGATCACCGTCGTCGGCTCGATCAACCTGGACCTGGTCGCCACGGCGCCCAGCCTGCCGGCGCCGGGCGAGACGGTGACGGGGGCGACGCTGGCGCGCCACCCCGGCGGCAAGGGCGCCAACCAGGCGCTGGCGGCGGAGAAGCTGGGGGCCGAGGTGTGCCTGATCGGGCGGGTCGGCGACGACGCCATGTCGGGCGAGGCCCTGGCCCTGATGGCGGACATGGGCGTCGATCTGTCGGGTGTGGAGACGGACATTGCGGCGCCGACCGGCGTGGCCCTGATCGCCGTCGATCCGTCGGGCGAGAACCAGATCGTGGTGGCGGCGGGCGCCAATCATTTCGTGACGCCCGAACAGCTGCCGCAGCGGATCGAGGGGGCGCTGATCGTGCAGCTGGAGCTGCCGCTTGCGACGGTGGAGGCGGCGGTGGGCCGGTCGACCGGCTTCGTCTGCGCCAATCTGGCGCCCGCCGGGCCGGTGTCGGAGGCCCTGCTGCGCCGCGCCGACCTTATCGTCGTCAACGAGATCGAGGCCGCCTACTATGGCGACAGCCTGCACCGGGGCGGCGGCCGTGTGGTGGTGACCAAGGGCGCCAAGGGCGCGTCCATGTATCAGCGCGGCGTAGAAATGGCCTGGGCGACCCCGCCTGTGGTCGAGGCGGTCGACGCGACCGGCGCGGGCGACGCCTTCGTGGCGGCCATCGTCGTGGCGTTGCTGGAAGGGATGGACCCCGCCGAAGCCTTGAAGTTCGCCTGTGCAGCGGGGGCCGTCGCGGCGACGCGCGCGGGGGCTCAGCCGTCTGCGCCGGAGCGGGAAGAGGTCGAGGAACTGCTGGCCGAGCGGAGCTGACGCCCTACTTTCGCCCAATGCAACCTGTGGCTTATGTCGCGATGGAGGGGTGAATGCTGACACGACGAGGATTGGGGCTGGCCGTGGCGGTGACGACCGCGCTGGTCGTGCGACCCGCATGGGCGCAGACGCCGTTGAGCGCCGCCCAACAATTCATGATCGAGGGCCGGTACCTGCCGCAGTATCTCGAACTCAAGGCGCAGGCGGCGGCTGGAGATGCGGCGGCGGAAGGGTTTCTGTCCCAATACGCCGCCTTCCTGGGCGACGAGGCGACGGCGATCGGCAGCCAGGAACGCGTTCGGCCCGTCGATGCGGTTCTGCCAGACCTAGAGGGCGCGCAAAGCCAGGACGCGCTTTCGGCCATCGTCGCAGCGGCGGCGGACAAGCAGATCGTCATCCTGAACGAGGCCCACAACATCTCGGGCCACCGCAGTTTCGCGGCGCGCGTGATGCGGGCGTTGCGGCCGTTGGGGTTCGACACCTTCGCCGCCGAAACCTTCATCCAACCCCAGAAACAGGCCGCGCCGTCCATGCGAGGGTTCCGGCAGGGCGAGCCGTTTCATGCCGGGTTTGGCTATTACATCGCCGACCCCGTGTTCGCCGAAGCGGTCAGGGAGGCGGCGGCCCTCGGCTATGTCTTCGCCGACTACGAATGGCGCTGGGATCAAAGGCCGCCGCAAACCGCGACGATGGACGAACAGAGCGCGGTGCGCGAAGCCGCGCAGGCCAGCAATCTGGTGGAGACCGTGCTGAAGGCGCGACCCGACGCCCGGATATTCGTTCTGTGCGGATACAGCCACGCCATGGAGGTCGAGGGCCGTGGCGGCCTTTGGTTCGCTGCGCGGTTGAAGGCCATGACGGGCATTGATCCCCTGACCATCGAACAGTCGTTGAATTGGCCCGCGACGCGGCCGCAAGCGGATGCGCCTCATGTGGCGGCGGTGCTGGCGCGCTTTCAGCCGACGGCGCCCATCATCGTGTCTCGCAATGGGCGCGCCTTCGCGCATCGGGACTATGAAGGGCGGATGGATATGAGCGTCTTCCATCCGCGACTGGACCGTGTGTCCGGGCGGCCGGGCTGGTTGGCGGCCGATCCGTTGCGAAAGGCCGTGGAGGTCTCGGTTCCGACCTTTGACGGGCCGACGCTGCTGCAGGCGCTGCACACCAGCGAGGGCATGGTCATCCCCGCCGACCACCTGATGCTGGAGCCGGGACAGACGCGAGCCACGATGATGCTGCGACCGGGGCCGTATGTCCTGCGCCTGGAGACACGCCATGGGATCGAAGCCGCCTTTGGAGAGATCTCGGTCTGAGCGCCTGCATGGCGTCCCTGTGACACCGTAACCCTGAAACGGGTTGGCACGGGTGTGCAGGCGGGGTTAGGTCTGGGGTTCGGGTTTTGTGGGGACTTCAGACGATGATGATGCGTGTTCGTGGCGTCGGGCTTGTGCTGGCGACGGTGTTGATGAGCGGCGTGGCCGGTGCGGCCTTGGCTCAAAGCTCGGGCGCCCAGACGGTGGCCCCGGCGGTTTCGGTCTATCAACAGCCGCCGACGCCCATCGCGGACATTCTGGACGCCAAGCCGACGCCGGCGCCGATGCTGAGCCCGGATCGCAAGACCCTGGTGCTGCTGGACCGGTCGAACCTGCCCAGCATCAAGGCCCTGGCCGAACCGATGCTGCGGCTGGCGGGGGCGCGGATCAATCCGAGGAACAATGGCCTGGCGGAGAGCCGGGTGTCGTGGCTGACCGGGCTGAGCCTTCAGGCGGTGGACGGTGGGGCGGCGCGGGTCGTGGCCCTGCCGGCCGAGGCGCGGTTTACGGCGCCGCGGTTCTCACCGGATGCGAAATCCCTGGCCTTCGTGCTGGATCGGCCGACGGGGCTGGAGCTGTGGGTCGTGGATGTGGCGACGGCGCGGGCGCGCAAACTGACCGAGCCGGTGGTCAATATGACGGGCGGGTCCGGCTATGAATGGCTGCCCGACAGTTCGGGCCTGCTGGTCGAGGCGGTTCCGGCCGGACGGGGGCCGGCGCCCGATGTGACCATGGCGCCGACGGGGCCGAACATCGAGGAGACGGCCGGGCGCGTGGCGCCGGTGCGGACCTATCAGGATCTGTTGTCGAACCCCGGCGACGAGGCCCTGTTCGACCATTATTTCACGTCGCAGCTGGCCTTGGTTCCGTTGAACGGCCGTGCACGGACGATTGGGGCGCCGGCGGTCTATCTGGATAGCGCGGTGTCGCCGGATGGCCAGTACATCCTGCACGAGATCGCCAAGCGGCCGTATAGTTATGTCGTGCCGGACGACCTGTTCCCGACCGAGATCGTCGTGACGGATATGGCCGGCCGGGTGGTGCGGACCATCGCCGACCTGCCGCTGAGGGACGATGTGCCGACCGCCTTCGACGCCGTGGCGCCGGGGCCGCGTTCGGTGGGATGGCGGGCCGATGCGCCGGCGACCCTGACCTGGGTCGAGGCGCTGGACGGCGGCGACATCAAGCGTGAGGCCGAGTTCAGGGACCGGGTCTTCATGCAGGCGGCGCCGTTCACGGCCGAGCCGGTCAAGCTGATCGACCTGAAGGAGCGGTTCGGCGGGATCGTGTGGGGTCGCGACGACCTGGCCATCGTCAACAGCCGCTGGTTCAACACCCGGCACGAGACGCGCTTCGTGGTCGATCCGTCGAACCCCGGCGAGGGCCGGGTGCTTCTGGAGCGGAACTATCAGGCCCGCTACGACAATCCGGGCCAGCCGGTGACCCAGCCGAATGCGGCGGGCCGGCCGGTGATCCGGTTCGATCCGCAGGGGCGGATCCTGATGTCGGGCGCCGGGGCGACGCCGCAGGGCGAGTTCCCCTTCCTGGCCGCCATGGACCCGGCGACGGGGCGCAGCGAGCGCCTGTGGACCTCGGCCGACACGGATTACGAGGCGGTGGTCGGCTTCCTGGATGCGGACGGCAAGCGGGTGGTGACGCAGCGCGAGACGCGGCTGGACCCGCCGAACCTGCAGATCCGCGACCTGACGACGGGCCAGACGACGGCCCTGACCAACTTCCCCGATCCGGCGCCGCAGCTGGCCGAGGCTACGCGGCAGCTGGTGACCTATGAGCGGGCGGACGGGGTCAAGCTGTCGGGGACGCTGTATCTGCCGGCCGGTTACGACAAGGACCGCGACGGTCCCCTGCCGATGCTGATGTGGGCCTATCCGGCCGAGTTCACCGACGCGGCGGTGGCCGGCCAGACGGTGGATGTGCAGAATCGGTTCGTGCGGCCGGGCGGGTCCAGCCATCTGTTCCTGCTGACCCAGGGCTATGCGATCTTCGACAACCCCTCCATGCCTATCATCGGCAAGGACGGGGCCGAGCCGAACGACACCTATGTCGAACAACTGGTCGCCGACGCGAAAGCCGCGGTGGACGCCGTGGTCGCGATGGGGGTGGCGGATCGCGACCGGATCGCGGTCGGGGGGCACAGCTACGGCGCCTTCATGACGGCCAACCTGCTGGCGCACAGCGACCTGTTCAGGACCGGCATCGCGCGGTCGGGCGCCTATAACCGGACGCTGACGCCGTTCGGCTTCCAGGCCGAGCAGCGCAACTATTGGGAGGCGACCGAGGTCTATACCGAGATGTCGCCCTTCACCTATGCGAACAAGCTGAACGAGCCGATCCTGCTGATCCATGGCGAGGCGGACGACAATTCGGGCACCTTCCCGGTGCAGAGCGAACGCTTTTATGCGGCGCTGAAGGGGCTGGGGGCGACGGCGCGTTACGTCACCCTGCCGCTGGAGGCGCACGGCTATCGCGCGCGGGAATCGGTGGGCCATACCCTGTGGGAGATGACCCGCTGGATGGACCAGTATGTGAAGAACGCGCCGCCGAAGCCGGCGGAGTGATCTGCGGCGACCTGTGGCGGCGTTGATGCAGGCCTGAAGGGGTTCGTCACAGCGGGCACGACGAGGTCACGATGACACGACGAGACCAAAAGCGCGTCGGCGCCGAGTTCCCAAGTCGAGACGTCGATCGCGGCTTCGCCGCCGCAGGCCATAAGGATTTTACGAACCGGCACGGCTCCGTCGTGTTCGCTGTGACCTCGCCGTGACCGTTGTGACGAACATTTTTCCTAACGGCGCTGATGATGAGCGGACATTGATCCGGGTCGTCGCGGCCGAAACCGGGCGGCGGGATTACGGTGTCGTCAGGGTCTGACGATCAGCCGCACCACCTCGCCGGCGTGCAGGCGGTCGAAGCCGGCGTTGATGTCGTCCAGAGGGATGACGCCGCTCATCAGCCGGTCCACCGGCAGGCGGCCTTGGCGATAGAGGGCGACGTAGCGGGGGATGTCGCGGCTGGGGACGCAGGTTCCGATGTAGGAGCCCTTCAGCGTGCGTTCCTCGCCGACCAGGGAGACGACGTTGACGGCTAGGGCCGCCTCGGGCGGGGGCAGGCCGGCGGTGACGGTGGTCCCGCCGCGCCGGGTCATCTTCCAGGCGTTGTCGAGGGCGCGGACCGAGCCGGCCATTTCGAAGGCGAAGTCGGCGCCGCCCTTAGTCAGGGCGCGGACCTGATCGACCGCATCGGGATCGGCGCCGTTGACCGTCTGAACCGGACCCAGGGTGCGGGCCAGGGCCAGCTTGTCCTCCGACAGATCGACGGCGACGACGGGGGAGGCGCCGCTGGCCAGGGCGCCCAGGACGCTGGCCAGGCCGACGCCGCCCAGGCCGATGACGACGACGCTCTGGCCCGCCTTGACCCCCGCCGTGTTCACCACGGCGCCGACGCCGGTCAGGACGGCGCAGCCGAACAGGGCCGCCTCTTCGAACGACAGGGCCGGGTCGATCTTCACCAGGGAGCGGCGCGAGACGACGGCGTGGGCGGCGAAGGCCGAACAGCCGAGGTGGTGGTTGACCGGCTCGCCCTCGCGGAAGATGCGGCGGGCGCCGGACAGCAACTCGCCCTTGCCGTTGGCGGCGGCGCCCGGCTCGCACAGGGCGGGACGGCCGCCGGCGCACGGGTCGCAATGACCGCAGGACGGCATGAAGACCATGACGACGTGGTCGCCGATCTGGAGGTCCGTGACGCCGTCTCCCAAGGCCTCGACCACGCCAGCGGCTTCGTGACCCAGGGCCATGGGCAGGGGGCGGGGGCGGTCGCCGTTGATGACGCTGAGGTCCGAGTGGCACAGGCCCGCCGCCTTGATCGCGACCAGGACCTCGCCGGGACCGGGCGGGTTCAGCGTCACGGTCTCGACCGACAGGGGGCGGCTGTCGGCGTAAGGGTGGGCGGCGCCCATGCGGGACAGGACGGCGGCGCGGGTCGGGATGCTCATGCTCTTGTCCTCATGTCCGAAAAGACCAGCGCGTTCGTGATCAGGCTTCTACCGATAGGCGCTTGACGCAACGTCGTCCAAGCTAGAGCGTCGGTATCGAGAGCGACGGTTCGCGTCGCCGAGGGAGATGACGATGCCGAAACGAGACGAGGGCGCCCTGGCGCACCGCGCGACCTACAAGGCCTTTCACATGGTCTCGACGCGCTGGGCGGACAACGACCAGTACGGGCACATCAACAACGCCAAATTCTACGAGTTCGTGGACTCGGCGGTGAACGCCCATCTGCTGATCGCCGACGCCCTGACGGAATCCATCGGCCTGGTGGTGGATTCGGGCTGCCGCTACACCTCCGCGCTGAAATTTCCCGACGTGATCGAGGTCGGGATCAAGGTCGACAAGATCGGCACCTCCAGCGTCAGCTACGGCTTCGCGGTGTTCAAGCGCAGCGCCGACGTGCCCGCCGCCATCGGCCATTTCGTCCATGTCTATGTCGACGCCGAAACCCGCCGGCCCAAGCCGCTGCCGGCCAAGCTGAAGGCCGTGGTGGAGAACCTGCGGGCGGGGTGAGGGCGCGGTGTCTACGAACCGCCGGCAATTGCGGATAAGTCCTTTGATCGGTCTATCGGCGTCTGCTCCGCCTTTCGCTCGGAGTAGCGGTCCACAAGCTGCGTGGTATGAGGCCGGGTCAGGATCGTGAACCGCACCAGTTCCTCCATCACATCGACGATGCGGTCGTAATAGGCCGACGGCTTCATTCGGCCCGCGTCGTCGAACTCCATGAAGGCCTTGGCGACGCTGGACTGGTTGGGGATGGTGATCATCCGCATCCATCGCCCAAGCAGGCGCAGGGTGTTGACGGCGTTGAAGCTCTGCGAGCCGCCAGACACCTGCATGACCGCCAGGGTGCGGCCCTGGGTCGGGCGCATGCCGCCCATGTTGAGCGGCAGGTGGTCGATCTGGAGCTTCATGATCGCCGAGATCTGGCCGTGGCGTTCGGGGCTGCACCAGACCATGCCTTCGGACCACATGGCGTGCTCGCGCAGTTCGTGGACGGCCGGATGGTCGTCGCCGGCGACCTGATCGGTCAGCGGCAGATCGGACGGATCGAAGATGCGGGTCTCGCAACCCATGACCTGCAACAACCGCGCCGCCTCCTCGACGCACAGGCGAGAGAAGGACCGCTCGCGCAGGGAGCCGTAGAGCAGGAGAATGCGCGGCGCGGTATTGACCGGACCCAGGCCCGTCGCGGGCGTGGTCGAGAGATAGGCCGGATCGAGCGCCGGCAGATGATCGGGATCGGGCAGGTCGCGAAGGCGGCTCATCCGATCACGCGGCGGCCGTCGGCGTCGACGACGACCTCGCCATCCTCCTTGACGAAGGGCTTCAGTCCCTCCTGGGGCAGCAGGTCCAGCACCGCCTCGGACGGGCGGCACAGTTTCACCCCCAGGGGCGAGACGACGATGGGGCGGTTCATCATTATGGGATGTGCTTCGATCGCGTCCAACAACTGATCGTCCGACAGGGCGGCGTCATCCAGGCCCAGCTCGGCATAGGGCGTGCCCTTCTCGCGCAGGATGTCGCGCACCGATCCGCCCATCCGTTCGACCAGTTGCGCCACCAGCGCCCGGCTGGGCGGGGTCTTCAGATATTCGACGACGTGCGGCTCGATCCCCACATGGCGGATCAGGGCCAGGGTGTTGCGCGACGTCCCGCACGCGGGATTGTGATAGATGACGATGTCCATTGAAGCCTCAGTCGCAGCAGGGGGCCAATTCGGCCAGCAGGGGTTGGCAAAGCTCGGCGCGGCCCTGGCAGCAGTCCTTGAGCAGAAACAGGACGACCTCGCGCAGCCGATCCAGATCGGCGCGATAGATGATCGAGCGGCTGCGCCTCTGAGACGTGATCAACCCCGCGCGGGACAGCACGCCCAGATGCGCCGACATCGTATTGGTGGGGACGGCGAGCCGGTCGGCGATCTCTCCCGCAGGCAGGCCGTCGGGTTCGTGGCGGACCAGCAGCCGAAAGGCGTCCAGCCGCGTGGACTGGGCCAGGGCCGCGAGCGCGAGAATGGCGGGTTCGGATTCCATTGTTCCAAGATACTGGAAGTATGGGTGAGTGCAAGCTAAAGGGGGGCGCTGAGGTCGCTGGTCGGCCGCTGCGGAGCCGCCCCATGATCGTCGCCCTTCTGATCTTCGCGGTCACCATCACCCTGGTGATCTGGCAGCCGAGGGGCCTGCAGATCGGCTGGAGCGCGATGGGCGGCGCGGCGGTCGCGCTGTTGCTGGGCGTCGTCACCCTGAACGACATTCCCGTGGTCTGGGGCATCGTCTGGAATGCGACGGCGACCTTCATCGCCATCATCGTCATCAGCCTGTTGCTGGACGAGGCAGGCTTTTTCGAATGGGCCGCCCTGCATGTCGGTCGATGGGGCGGCGGCCATGGGCGCAGGCTGTTCGTGCTGTTCGTCCTGTTGGGGGCGGCGGTGTCGGCCCTGTTCGCCAACGACGGGGCGGCGCTGATCCTGACGCCCATCGTCATCGCCATGCTGCTGGCGCTCGGCTACGGCCCCAAGGCGACCCTGGCCTTCGTCATGGCGGCGGGCTTCATCGCCGACGCCGCCAGCCTGCCGCTGGTGGTGTCCAACCTGGTCAACATCGTCTCGGCCGACTTCTTCGACATCGGCTTCGACCGCTATGCGGCGGTCATGGTCCCCGTGGACCTGGCGGCCATCGCCGCGACGCTCGTGGTCCTGTTCGCCGTCTTCGGGCGCGACATCCCCAGGGCCTATGACGTCGACCGCCTGGCCCTGCCTGCGACGGCGATCAAGGACCGCGCGACCTTCGTCGCGGGTTGGATTGTGCTGGCTCTTCTGCTGGTCGGCTTCTTCGTGCTGGAGCCCAGAGGCGTCCCGGTTTCCGCCGTCGCGGCAGCGGGCGCGGCCATCCTTCTTGTGGTCGCCGGCCGGGGTGCGGTGATCAGCACGACCAGGGTGTTGCGCGAGGCGCCCTGGCAGATCGTGATCTTCTCCCTGGGCATGTATCTGGTGGTCTATGGGCTGGGGAACGCCGGCCTGACCCGCCATGTCGCAGGACTGCTGGACGGGTTCGCGCAAGGCGGCGTGTGGGGCGCGGCCTTCGGGACCGGCTTCCTGACCGCCTTCCTGTCGTCCATCGCCAACAACATGCCGACCGTTCTGATCGGCGCCCTGTCCATCGACGCCTCGTCGGCGACGGGCGCGGTCAAGGAGGCGATGATCTACGCCAATGTCATCGGCAGCGACCTGGGCCCCAAGATGACGCCGATCGGTTCGCTGGCCACCTTGCTGTGGCTGCACGTCCTGGCGAAGAAGGGCGTGAAGATCGGCTGGGGCTACTACTTCAAGGTCGGGGTGGTCATGACCCTGCCCGTGCTCGCCGTGACCTTGGCGGCCTTGGCCCTAAGACTGACCGTCTGACGGCGGCGACCGGTCTCCCGGCCGTCAGTCGTCCAGACGGCCGATGAGGAACAGGGCGCCGACGGCGGTCAGGGCGCCCAGGGTGAAGGCGGTGACGATGGCGCCGGTGGCGACGGCGGTCGAGACGGTGACCGGGCGGGTCTCGTACCATTCGACGATGTCGGCCTCGTGCAGGTCCTCGTCCATGTAGCCCTGGGCTTCGTAGATGGTGTCGTCTGCGGTCATGGCTGCGCTCCGTCTGTCTGCGGGGGATCAATACGCGCAAACGGTCGAGGTTCCACCCCTGTCACCCATCGTGACAGGATGACGCTCTTCGGCTGAACCTTGAAGCCTGATTCACCGCCTCGTCGAAGCGCGCAGCGCTTTCCCTTCGGCGGATCAGGCTTTATGACCGCCCGCTCAGGTTCCAGAACGCACGAAGACGATCCCATGGCCGGCCACTCGAAATTCAAGAATATCATGCACCGCAAGGGGCGCGCCGATGCGCAGCGCTCCAAGCTGTTCTCCAAACTGTCGCGCGACATCACCGTGGCGGCCAAGAACGGCATGCCCGATCCGGCGCTGAACCCGCGCCTGCGTCTGGCGGTCAACAACGCCAAGGCCGAGAGCCTGCCCAAGGACGTGATCACCCGCGCCATCAACAAGGCCTCGGGCGGCGACGTCGATACGATGGAAGAGGTCCGCTACGAGGGCCGGGGTCCGGGCGGCGTCGGCATCATCGTCGAAGCTTTGACCGACAACCGCAACCGCGCGGCGTCCAACATCGGCGCGGCCTTCAAGAAGAACGGCGGCGCCCTGAGCGAGATGAACTCGGTCGCCTTCATGTGGGACAAGGTCGGCAAGATCACCTACGCCGCCGAGGCCGGTTCGGAAGACGCCGTGATGGAGGCCGCCATCGAGGCCGGCGCCCAGGACGTCGAGAGCGACCTGGTCAAGCCGGACATCTACGAAGACGCGCCGGGCCACACGATCTGGACCGCCTTCGAGGACCTGAACGAGGTCGCCGAGGCCATGTCCAAGGTGCTGGGCGATCCCAAATCGACGGCCATCGTGTGGAAGCCGCAGTCGGAAGTGCCGGTCACCGGCGACGCCGTGGGGACGCTGTTCAAGCTGCTCGACGCGCTGGACGCCGAGGACGACGTGTCGGCGGTCTATTCCAACGAGGACATCTCGGACGAGGACGCGGCCAAGTACGCGGGCTGATTTCCGCTGAGCGGGGGCTGTGATACGGTCCCCGCATGACCGTGCATGTGACAATCGCCCTGGACGAGGCCGTCAAGGCCAGGCTGGACGCCGTGGCTTTGGCGGAGGGCCGTCAGTCGGGTGACTTGCTGGTCGAGGCTGCCGAGCGGATCGCGCTCGAAGAGGCCGCGCTGGAAGCCGCCATTGCAGAGGGCGAAGCTTCTCTGGCCGCCGGCAAGGGCATTCCCCATGAAGAGGTCGTGGCGCGGCTGCGAGCCCGGCGTGAGCGATGGACAGACATCGCTTGAAGCTGATCTGGGCTCCGGAGGCGTTGCAAGACGTCGAAGAGGGCGTCGCCTACATCGCCCGGGACAGTATCGCGGCAGCCATAGCCGTTGAAGACCGCATCATCGCCGCCGCCGAGGGTTTGCCTGATCTGCCTCACAAGGGACGTGCCCGCACGGGCGGCCGACGCGAGTTGGTGGTCGCGTCCACACCCTTCAAATTGATCTATCGTCTTGAGGACCGCGCGGTGGTCGTGGTGAGGGTATGGCACATGAGTCGGCGCCCGCTCGACTGAAACCAGCGAGTCGTTCGCACGGAACCGGGCGGCGGCGAAGGCGTAACGAGGCTTCACCGTTACGCCTGGAGCGCCCCATGGATATCACCCAGCTGATCCTCGACGACCACGCCGAACAGCGTCGGCTGTTCGCGATCATCGAACAGATCGATCCCAAGGATGTGGATGCGCTGAGCGCCGTGTGGTTGAGGCTGTCGGCGTTTCTGGACGTGCACGCCGAGGCCGAGGAGCGGTTCTTCTATCCCGAGCTGCTGAAACAGGGCGAGGGCGCCAACGACGCCGAGGACGGCACGGTCGAGGGCGAGACCGAAGACGCCATCGAGGATCACAACAAACTGCGAAACGCGGTCAAGGCGGTCGAGCAGCACGAGGTGGGGACCAAGGCCTGGTTCGACGCCGTGGGCGAGGCGAACGTGGTCAACTCCAAGCACATGGGCGAGGAGGAGCGGCAGGGGCTGACCGACTTCCGCATGAATGCGGACATCGAGACGCGCCATGCGCTGGCGGTCAAGTTCGCCGCCTTCGAGGCCGAGCACATCACGGGCGTGAAGCCGGTGAACAAGGACCCCGAGGCCTATATAGAGAAGCACGGCTGACGGCCGGCCTGCGAGCAGGGTGTCGCAGAACCGTCCGTCCAAGGAACATCCCGCCGCGTGTCGTCGTTGAGGGCGGATGAATCTGGGCAGTCTCGAAGGTGCGGTTTTGCCGATCCTGGGCGCGGTGATCGCGGGCGGTGTGATCGGCTTCGAGCGGGAATGGCGCGGGCGGCCGGCGGGTCTGCGCACCCACATATTGGTCAGTCTGGCTTCGGCCCTGCTGATGCTGGCGGCCATGTCGCAGGCGGACTGGGCGTTCCGCGCCCTGCCGGACGAGAACATCGTCACCGATCCGACGCGGATGGCGCACGGCGTGCTGACAGGGATCGGTTTTCTGTGCGCGGGCGTGATCTTTCGCACCGGGTTCTCGATCCACGGCCTGACCACGGCGGCGTCGTTGTGGATCACATCGGCGATCGGCATTTTGTTCGGCGCGGGCCTGTATGCGCTGGGGACGGCGGCGACAGTCGTTACGGCCCTGATCCTGATCGGGCTGAAGCTGATCAGCGGCCGGTTGCCGGCGCGGACGGTGGTGGACGCCGAGGTGTGCTGGGAGCGGCGCGAAGGGTCGCCCGAGCCGGCCATCGAGGCGGCCTTGCGGGCGATCGATGCGGAGGTGCGCCACGACACGTTCGAACTGATCGACGACGGGCGGACCGTGCGGCGGACGTGGCGGTTGAGGGCGGCGGAGGAAAGCCAGCTGAAGCGGCTGGCGGAACAGCTGTGCGCGATACCCGGCGTGGTCGCCTACAGCCTGGACCCGCGCGACGACTGAAAACCGTTCATTGCCCGATAACCCTCTTTGCGGCATGAGGGGAACGGATGGCGAACGAACCTGTCAGAATCATCGGCCTGGACCCCGGTCTGCGACGCACCGGCTGGGGGGTAATCGTGTCCGACGGCGCGCGGCTGAGGTGGGTGGCGCACGGGGTGGTCGCTCCGCCGGAGAGCGCGCCGTTCAGCGAGCGGCTGCTGCATCTGTTCGAGGCGCTGGGCGTGATCTGCGCCGACCACGGCTGCGAGGAGGCGGCGGTGGAAGAAGTGTTCGTCAATGTGAATCCGTCCTCGACACTGAAGCTGGGCCATGCGCGGGCGGCGGTGATGCTGGCGCCGGCCAAGCTGGGGCTGACGGTGGCGGAATATTCGCCGAACCTGATCAAGAAGGCGGTGGTGGGCGCGGGCCATGCGGACAAGAGCCAGATCGCCTTCATGATCAAGCGGCTGTTGCCGACCGCAGGGGACGTGAAGGCGGATGCGGCGGACGCGCTGGCCGTGGCGGTCACCCATGCGCAACTGAGGAAACGGTCCTTGCTGGAAGCGATGCATCGGGGGGCGGCGTGATCGGTCGTCTGAGAGGCGTGCTGGCAGAGGTCGGGGAGGCGGACTGCCTGATCGACTGTGCGGGCGTGGGCTATGTCGTGGCGTGCGGGGCGCGGACGCTGGGGCGGTTGCCGGCGCCCGGCGACGAGGCGACGGTGCATGTGCATTCGCAGTGGAGCGAGGATGCGGGGCCGCGCCTGTATGGATTTCTGACGCGGGACGAACGGCGGGCCTTCACCACGCTTCTGGCCATTCAGGGCGTGGGGCCCAAGGCGGCGCTGGCGGTGCTGGACGTGCTGCCGCCGGGCGAACTGGCGGGGGCCGTGGCGCGCGAAGACAAGGCGGCCGTGGCGCGGGCCAACGGCGTGGGGCCGAAACTGGCGCTGAGGATCGTGACCGAGCTGAAGGGCAAGCCGCTGGGCGACGTCAGTTTCGCGCCGACCGCGCCGGGGATGCATGTCGAGATCGCGCCGCCCGCGCCTTCCATCACGGGCGAGGCGGTGTCGGCGCTGCTGGGGCTGGGCGTCGCCGAGGTTAATGCGCGCCGGGCCGTGGATCAGGCGCTGATCCGGCTTGAGTCGAAAAACGGGGGGGACGAGGCCGAATTGCCTGCCGTGATCCGGGCGGCGCTGCAGGAGTTGGGGCGGTGAGAACGGAACGCTCCCCAGGTTTCGGGCCATGTTCAAGGGCGGCGGGGTTGAGCCGGGCGCGCGACGCGGCCTATGCGGACGCCCCCCCGAAACGTCAGAGTGGATTTGACAATGAACAAGAAACTGCAGGTCGTGATCGTCTTCGCCGTCGGTCTGATCGCCATGGTGGTCGGTTACGTGGTCCTGAAGGGGCTGTAGGCCGGTCGCGTCGGGGAGCGGTGCGATGAGCGATGACAGATTGGTCGCCGCCGACGCCGCCCCCGGCGAAGCCTATGACCGCGCGCTGCGGCCCCAGACACTGGCGGAGTTCGTCGGGCAGTCGCAGGCCAAGGGCAATCTGAAGGTCTTCATCGACGCCGCGCGCGGGCGGGCCGAGGCGCTGGACCATGTGCTGCTGTTCGGACCGCCAGGCTTGGGCAAGACGACGCTGGCGCAGATCGTGGCGCGCGAGCTGGGCGTGGGGTTCCGGGCGACGTCGGGGCCGATCCTGGCCAAGGCCGGCGATCTGGCGGCGATCCTGACCAATCTGGAACCGCGCGACGTCCTGTTCATCGACGAGATCCACCGGATGAGCCCGCTGGTGGAGGAGATCCTGTATCCGGCGATGGAGGACCATGTGCTGGATCTGATCATCGGCGAGGGGCCGTCGGCGCGCTCGGTGCGGATCGACCTGGCGCCCTTTACGCTGGTCGGGGCGACGACGCGGGCGGGGCTGCTGGCGACGCCGCTGAGGGACCGTTTCGGGATTCCGCTGCGGCTGGAATTCTACAGCCCCGAAGAACTGACGGCGGTGGTGCGGGGCACGGCGCGCAAGATGGGCGCGGCCATCGACGAAGAAGGCGCGCGCGAGATCGCGTCACGGGCGCGGGGCACGCCGCGCATCGCCGGGCGTCTGTTGCGCCGGGTGCGTGACTTTGCGTCTGCCGAAGGGGCGGAGACGATCTCCAAAATGGTGGCGGCGCGGGCGCTGGCGCGGCTGGAGGTTGACGAGGCCGGGCTGGACAGTCTGGACCGGCGGTTCCTGAAGGCGCTGATCGAGAACTATGGCGGCGGGCCGGTCGGGATGGACACGCTAGCGGCCGCGATCGCCGAGGCGCGCGACGCGGTCGAGGACGTGATTGAACCTTATCTGATGCAACAGGGCTTCATCATGCGCACGCCGCGTGGACGGGTGGCCTGCGCCAAGGCCTATGCGCACCTGGGCCTGAGCGCGCCTGCGCCGCCGGCCGCCGGGCCAATACCGGGCGACCTGTTCGAATGAGGATTGCCTTCGATCCGGGCAAGGATGCGAGCAATCGCGAGAAGCATGGATTGTCGTTGGCCCGTGCCGGCGAAATCGATCTCCGCGCCGCCTTCGTGCTTGCGGACGAGCGTCAGGATTACGGCGAGCCACGATGGCGGGCCTATGGTATGTTGGATGGGCGGCTGCACATGCTGGCCTTCACCTTCCGGGACGGGACGTTGAGGGCCATCAGTCTGCGGCGCGCGAACGCCAAGGAGAACAAACGCTATGGCTGATCCGAAACTCAGCCTTGATCCGAGCGACTATGTGGATGTCGAGATCGACGATCAGGACAACCCGGAATGGACCCAAGAGGACTTCGCCAAGGCGCAGCCGCTGCGAGACGTGTTGCCTGACCTGTATGCTCAACTCGATGCCGAGCGCGAGGTGGGATTGAAACTGCCCGCCGCCACCATTCGCGCCTTCGCCGAAGAGGGCGAAGACTGGCGCGAGCGGATGGCCGATGCGCTGACGGAAGCGGCGCGCAAGAAGCACGCGGCCTGACGCAGGGCTGATCGGTAGCCTGATCTCCGATAGGCGGTTGCCAAGCGGGGCGGGCGGGGGTTTGCTGGGGGCGAACCGGAGCCGTCCCATGATCCTGCGCACCTTGGCCGTTATGGCGTTTGCGGTCGGCTTGACGGCGTTGGCTCCGACTGCGAAGGCGGCGGCGCCGGTGTTCACCGACAAACCCTGTCCGAGCGACTGGCCGACGGGTCTGCGCGAGGTGCGGTGCGGAACCCTGACGGTGGACGAGGCGCGCGACGGGTCGGTCAGCGACCGGCGCATCGACATCGCCGTGGTGATCGTCAAGGCCAGCGCGCCGTTCAAGGACGTCTCGGGCCAGGCGCTGCCGCCGATGGTGATGTTCCATGGCGGGCCGGGCGGGGCGTTGACGCCGGGGGCGGGCCGGATGCTGGGGGCGTTGCGCCGCAATCCCGAGGCCTTCGCGGTGGATCAGGACGTAATCCTGTTCGACCAGCGCGGCGGCGGGGCGAGCAGGCCGTCGATGGATTGTCCGGGGGTGCAGCTGACCGATGCGGGGCCGCCGTCCGATGCGGACCGCGACGGGCTGATCGCCTGTCTGAAGGGGTATCAGGCGCAGGGCGTCGATCTGAACCAGTACAACGCCGCCGCCATCGCCGACGACGTGAAGGACATGGTCCAGGCGCTGGGCCTGACGAAGATCGACCTGTGGGGCGGATCGTACGGGCCGCGCATCGAGGCCGCCGTCATCACCCACCAGCCCCAGATCGTGCGCGCCGCCGTGATGGACAGCCCCTGGCCGCCCGAGGGCAACTGGGCCGTCGGCACGCCGGAACAGGTGTCGGCGGCGGTGAAGATCATCCTGGCCAAATGCGTGGCCCAGACGGCGTGTGCGGCGCAGCATCCGAACCTTCAGGCGCGGTTCGAGGCCGAGGCGCGCAAATGGCTGGCGGGACCGGTGACGGGCAAGGACGGGCGGACGTTCACCGTCGACGACCTGTCGGCCTTTCTGATGGACACGACATACAGCGCGACGGGGGTGCGGGGGCTGCCGGTCGATCTGGACAAGATCATCGCCGGCGACCTGAGCCCGGTCGCCGAGATCGCCGAGGACCGGACCTATTATTTCGAGGGCCAGCACATGGCGCACCTTTGCAAGGAGGAGCTGCCGTTCGAGTCTAGGGCGCGGCTGGTCGCGGGCGCCGCGGGTGATCCGGTGGCCGAGGTTTTGGTCCCGTCTCTGTCGCGTCTGTTCGACATCTGTGCGGCGGTGGGAGAGCGGCCGGCGAAGCCGATCGAGAACCTGCCGGTCCAGACCGACATCCCGACCCTGTTCGTCGCCGCCGAGATCGATCCGGGCTGTCCGCCGCCCCTGACCGAGGCGGCCGCCAAGGGCTATTCCCACAGCCAGGTGGTGATCGTGACCAACGCCACCCACGGCGTGATCAACGCCAGCCCCTGCACCCGCAAGATGGCACGCGACTTCCTGCGTGATCCGTCCAGGCCGGTGGATCGCAGCTGCCTGCCGGCCGCCGATACGCCGCTGGACTTCACCCAGGATGCGCCCGTCGCATGAGGATGACGCCGCATCGCAGCCCGCGACAGCGGTGGACGATGATCGCGGCGGCGGTCGTTCTGGCCCTGTGCGCCGTCGCCGCCTGGGTCGCGACGCGGCCGGCGAACACGTCCTCGCCGGAGCCGGCCTCGACACGGGTCACGCGTCAGATCCGTATCCAGGCGGGCCCCGGCGCCGAGCTGCGCTATGCCGAGGCCGGCCAGAGGCGGGCGGTGTGCGGCTATATGGGGCGGGTCGCGGGCGGGCCGGCGGTCGGCTTCGTGTCGATCCCCAACCGCATCCTGTTCAGCGACGATCCCCTGCCGACCGAGTTTCGCGAAATGCGCCAGCGGTATTGCCCCGGCTTTTTGGAGCGGCCCAAGCCGTCTCCCTTGCGCTAGACTGAACGGATGAGCATCGACCTTCCCACCGCCGGCCGTTTCGAGGGGCGAGATCACCTGTTGCCGGTGCGCGTCTATTACGAGGACACCGATTTCACCGGCCTGGTCTATCATGCCAACTATGTGCGCTATTTCGAGCGGGGGCGGTCCGACTTCCTGCGCGCCATCGGGGTGGGGCACGCCGACCTGCTGGAAGAGGCGGAGCCCCTGGCCTTCGTCGTGGCCGAGATGAACATCAAATATTTGAAGCCCGCGCGGATCGACGACGCCTTGGTGGTGCGCACGATCTACGAAGAGGTGAAGGGGGTGCGGCTGATCATCCGTCAGAGCGTGGAGCGGGCGGGCGAGGTGCTGTGCCGGGCCGAGGTGACGGCGGTCTGCATTCATCTGGATGGACGGCCGCGCCGACCCTCCAAGGGGCTGATCGAGAAGGTGACGCCGTGGCTGGCGGCGGGCGCCGGCGCCGATTAAAGTTCGCTCAAACGAGGGGAAACGTCATGGCTGCCGAAACCTACAAGATGTCCACCAGCGCGGTGATCGTGACGGTCCTGCTGTTCCTGCTGCTGATCGGCGGCGGGCTGGTGGGCTGTCCCTATTACAAGGTCTGGGAACGCAAGATGGCGGGCCAGGCCGAGCTGCAATACCAGCAGGGCGCGCGCCAGGCGCTGATCGCGCAGGCCGCCGCAGAAGACGAGGCGGCGATCAAACGGGCCGAGGCGGCGACGCGCCGGGTGCTGGGCTGGACCGATGCGGCCAAGCGCGGCTGCGCCGAACTGGGCCGGGCCGGAGACCGCCTGTGCGAGGAACAGCTGCTGCGCGACGCCGCCACCTATTCCATCGCCAAGGAAGGCCACGAGGGCGTGATTATCAGCGTCGGCGCCCCGGTGGCCGTCGCGGTCGATCCGACGCGTGGATCGGGCGCGGAATAACCCTCTGTTAACCCTTATGACGCGCCTGTCAGATGACGGGCGATCGGGTCGGAGCTAAACGGGCCGCACGCCACACAATGGTCACGTCCGCTGGGTCGAAGAGGGCGTGAACGAACTCGATTCCGCCCGGAGCGCCTGAATGACAATGCCCGTCGACGCCTCGATGATGAACCCCGTCGAGCTGTTCATGACCGCCGACTGGGTGGTGAAGACGGTGATGATCGGTCTGGCGGCGGCCTCGATCTGGTCGTGGACCATCATCATCGACAAGGCGGTGCGGTTCACGGCGCTGAACAAACAGGCCGACGACTTCGAAAA
This sequence comes from Brevundimonas sp., assembly GCF_046295075.1. Classification (GTDB taxonomy): domain Bacteria; phylum Pseudomonadota; class Alphaproteobacteria; order Caulobacterales; family Caulobacteraceae; genus Brevundimonas. The sequence goes on from NZ_JBKBOC010000006.1 coordinate 118,951, forward strand.
GGCGGTCCAGTCGGGCCGGTCGCTGGAGGATGTCGCGGCCCAGGCCGGGCCGGCGCCGGACCACGCCCTGCCGCGCATGCTGGTGATCGCCCTGTCGGACTGGCGCGAGGCGCGTCAGCGGGGTGCGCTGAACGAACACCAGGGCGACCTGTTGATGACCCGCATCGACCGGGCGATGAACAGTCTGATCACGCGCGAGAGCCAGCGGATCGAGAACGGTCTGGGCGTGCTGTCGGTGGTGGCCACGGCCTCGCCCTTCATCGGCCTGTTCGGCACGGTGTGGGGCATCATGAATGCGTTCGGCCGTATCGCGGCGGCGGGCAACACCAATCTGACGACCGTGGCGCCGGCCATTGCGGAAGCCTTGTTCGCCACGGCCATCGGCCTGGCGGCGGCCATTCCGGCCTATATCGCCTACAACAAGTTCTCGATCGACGCGGGCAAGTTCTCGAACCGGCTGGAGGCGTTCGCGGACGACCTGCAGGCCGCCGTGGCGCGCCGCCTGGGCAGCCCCTCGGCCCCGCCGCCTCCGCCCGTGGCGTCCAGCGACCTCAGCCTGAAGCGGGGCGGCTGAGCCATGGCGCTGGGCGGTGGTTCGAGCGGCGGCGGAGGGCGTCGCGGTCGGCGGGGGCGCAAGGGCCCGCTGACCGAGATCAACGTCACGCCCCTGGTGGACGTGATGCTGGTGCTGCTGATCATCTTCATGATCTCGGCGCCGTTGCTGACGGTCGGGGTGCCGGTCGAACTGCCCAAGACCGAGGCCAGTGCGGTCGAGATCAAGTCGGAACCCCTGTCGGTCAGCATCGACCAGCAGGGGGCGATCTTCGTCGGCGACAGCGAGACGGCGTTTGACGCCCTGTCGACGCGCCTGCTGACCGAGGCCGGGGGCGCGGAACAGGCGGCCGAGCGGCCGGTGTTCGTGCGGGCCGACGGGCGCGCGCCCTATCAGGCGGTGGCGCGGGTGATGGCGCGGCTGAGCGCGTCCGGCTTCACCAAGCTGAACCTGATCACCGACACGGCGCCGGAGGCCTGAGCCCCTTGCGTCGTCCGAGCCCCGCGATCCTCGGATCCCTCGCCCTGCACGCCGGGGTGATCGCGCTCGCCTTCATGACGTTTTCGCACAAGGTGGACGAGGACGAGACGCCGCTGGTGGCCTCGGTGCCGGTGACCATCGTCTCGGAAGAGGTCGTCCAGGCGGCGCCGGCCGACAATCCGCAGCCCGAACCCTCGCCCGACGACGCCGCGACCGCGCCGGTGCAGCAGCCCGACCCCGTGCCGCCGACGCCCCAGCCGACACCGCCCCAGCCCGCGCCGCGTCCGACCCCGACGCCGCCACGGCCCACGCCGGCGCGCCCCACGCCTGCTCCAACGCCGACGCCCACGCCGCGCCCGACCCCGCCGCGCCCGACGCCCCCTCGGCCGCAACCGCCCACGCCTGCGCCGGCGACCAAGGCCCCGACCAATCCACGTCCGGCGACGCCCGCGCCCGCCCGTCCGGCCCCGCAACGGCCCGAGCCGAGCCTGGACCTGGATGCGCTGGCTGGACCGACGCGTCCGACCAACAATCGCGGAAGGCCGGCGACGGGTCAGCAGGGGGCGGGAACGGCGTCTCAGGCTGTTGGCAGAGCCGACCTTCAAGCTTTGGGAGCTCAAGTTCGTCCGCCGCAACTGAACTGCGATTTGCCGGGAGCAGACTCAACATTGGTTAGAGTTCTGGTTCGACTAAACAGCAGGGGGCGGATTGTCGGTTCGCCTCGCATCCAGGGGGCGCGCAATCCAATTTCTGAACGCGTTGTTCAAGCGATTTTGGCGTCTCAGCCCTTCAACATGCCGAACGGCTATGAAGAGCAAGATTTGCCGTTCGTATTCAATACCTCAACGTGGTGCTGATTTGCTGTTACGGCTCGAAAACGCCTTATTGGCCGTCAAGCTGTCTGCGGATGTTCCGCGCTTGCCGTTCGTCTGATTGAAGAGGGAGATTCTGGTGAAGCTAAGAACCTGCATCGGTATCGCAATGATGGCGATAGTTGCGCCTGTGAGTGCGGTCGCCCAAACAAATCCACCATCTCAGACTGCTGACATCGTTATCAACCAAGCAGATTTGCGCGCCCTTCAGGTCGCGGTCGTGCCGTTTGCGGGGACGCATGGGGCGGACATCTCGAACGTGGTCAGCGGCAATCTGAAGCGGTCGGGCTTCTTCGAGCCGTTGAACCCGTCCAGCTTCATCGAGACGGGGCTGACGCTGGCCAATGCGCCCAACTTTCCGCAGTGGACCCAGATCGGGGCGCAAGCGGTGCTGTACGGCGGGGTGACGACGCGCGGCGACGGGCGGCTGGACGTGGGCTTCCGCCTGTATGATCCGTATCGCCAGTGCCAGCTGGTCAGCTATCAGTTCACGGCGACCCAGGAACAATGGCGCCGGATCGCGCACAAGATTTCCGACGTCATCTATCAGCGGATGACGGGCGAATCCGGCTTCTTCGATTCGCGCGTGATCTTCGTGTCCGAAGAGGGCACGCAGTTGAACCGGATCAACCGCCTGACCATCGCCGACCAGGACGGGTTCAACCCGACCTATCTGACGCAAGGCGACGAGGTGATCATGTCGCCGCGCTTCTCGCTGTCGCAGCCGGACGAGATCACCTATGTGGCGCTGGGCAAGGATTACAGCCGCATCTACCTGTACAATCTGACGACCGGCCGACGCGAGAGCCTGGGCGAGTTCGACGGTCAGGTGCTGGCGCCGCGCTTCTCCAACGACGGCAACAAGATCGCCTTCTCGATCATCCGGGGCGGCAATACCGACGTCTATGTGATGGATTTGCGCAGCCGCCAGATCACGCGCCTGACCAACGATCCGGGCATCGACACCTCGCCCTCGTTCAGCCCGGACGGCAGCCAGATCGTCTTCACCTCGGACCGTTCGGGTTCGGCGCGCCTGTATGTCATGCGCTCGGACGGATCGGGCCAGCGGCCGATCTCGCGCGGGGGCGGCCTGTATACGGCGCCGTCGTGGAGCCCGACCGGCAATCTGATCGCCTTCACCAAACAGGGCGGGGGCCAGTTCTCGACCGGGGTGATGAACGCGGACGGTTCGGGCGAGCGCATCCTGTCGTCCAGCTATTTCGAGGAAGGCCCGAACTGGGCGCCCAACGGCCGCTACGTCATGTTCGCGCGCCAGACGCGCGGCGGCGATACGCGTCTGTGGACCGTGGACCTGTCGGGTCGGATGGTGTCGCAGGCGGGCTATAACGGGCGCGGCACCGACCCCGCCTGGTCGCCGCTGCTGGACCGCCCGCCGACCAATCTGGGCATGAACCAGGGCGCGGACGCCTGTCCGTCATAAACACTGCGCCGATCACTTCGGAGCCTTAAAGCTGAACTGTGCGTTATCGCCTCTGGCGCCGAAAAATCGCCCAAGGCAGACAGTAACGCCAAGCTTGAGGGCTGCGGCCTCGCATACGAAACACCGTCAGGAGACGACCTCATGAAGACTTCCCGCATTCTCAAGCTGGCGATGGTGGGCTGCGCCGTCGCCGCCATGGCCGCCTGCACCCGCAAGCCCCCGGTCGAGACCGGCGTGCCTGGTCCCAACGACGGCACGACGCAGCCGACGGGCCCCGCCTATCCGACCGCCCCGACCGGCCCCGTCACCGGTGGCGAGATGGGTTCGGCCGCGCCGGGCACCGAACAGGACTTCGTCGTCAACGTCGGCGACCGCATCTATTTCGACCTGGACTCCTATGAGGTCCGTCCCGAGGCCATGCCGCGCCTGGACGCCCAGGCCCAGTGGCTGCAACGCTATCCGCAGGTCACGATCCGCATCGAAGGCAACGCCGACGAACGCGGCACGCGCGAATACAACCTGGCCCTGGGCGCGCGCCGCGCCGAGTCGGTGCGGACCTATCTGATCAACCGGGGCATTCCGGCGGGCCGGATCGACACCATCAGCTTCGGCAAGGAACGGCCGATCGCGGAAGGGTCGAGCGAAGATTCGTTCGCCCGCAACCGCAACGCCCACACCGCCATCGTGTCGGGCGCGCCGCGCTAAACATCGGCTGAGAAGACAGAGCAAAGGGGCGTCGGCTGCAAGGCCGGCGCCTCTTTTCGTTTCGGCGCTTGTCCTGACGCCGGGCGGGCGGCAAGAACGTCGCCGTAAGGATCGGGGGATCAGGACATGGACATCGAAGGGGCGGGCGGCGCCGTCACGGGCGGCCTGGTCGCGGGCGCGATCGAGACGCCGACGGGCAAGGCGGGCGAGGTCCATGCCCACGGGGTCTGTTCAGACTGCGGCGCGCAGACCAGCGGCAACTTCTGCGCTGAGTGTGGCCAGCCGACCCACGTCCACCGCACCCTGCTGCACCTGGGCGAAGAGCTGCTGCACGGGGTCATGCATTTCGACGCCCGCATCTGGCGCACCCTGCCGCTGCTGTGGCTGAACCCCGGCCGGCTGACGCGCGAGTGGGTCGAGGGCAAGCGGTCGCGCTATGTCTCGCCGCTGGCGATCTTCCTGTTCACCCTGTTCGTGATGTTCTTCGCGCTCAGCTTCATGCCGCACCCCGAATCGAAGACCGGCGAGGCGGCTGACATGAGCGAGCGGATCGCCGCCCAGCGCGTCGGTCTGGCCGAGGCCGAAAAGGCGCTGGTGCAGCTGCGCGCCGAGAGCGCAGCCCAGCCTGCCCCGACGATGCAGATGGCGATCAACGCCGGACAGAAGCTGGTCGACGACCGACGCGCGGCCTTGGCCCGGCTGGAGGTCGAACAGCGTGACGGCCGCGCCGACGGGCTGAAGCCCGGCAGCTGGCAGGCCAGCATCAAGGATATGGCGACCGGCGAAGCCGGCGAGACCAAGCTGAAGGTCGTCGGCCAGGACGCGAACAAGGAAGGCCACGGCGTCGGCGCCACGGTGCTGAAGAAGCTGCAGAACCCGGACCTGGCGTTCTATAAATTGCAGCAGACGATGTACAAGTTCGCCTTCCTGCTGGTGCCGCTGTCGATCCCGTTCGTGGCCCTGCTGTTCCTGTGGAAGCGCGGGTTCACCCTGTACGACCACGGGGTCTATGTCCTGTATTCGCTGACCTTCATGGCCATGCTGCTGATGTTGATGGTGCTGTCGGCGACGCTTGCGGGGTGGCTGGGTCAGATCGTCATCACCCTGGGGGTGCTGGCCGTGCCGGTGCATATGTTCGCCCAGATGAAGGGCGCCTATTCGTTGTCGTGGTTCTCGGCCCTGTGGCGGACGACGGCGTTGTTGGTGTTCTGCAACATCGTGGTCGGCCTGTTCGTCACGGCCATCGTCTATCTGGGCCTGGGTCACTGAAGACTGGCCTTGCGGCGGCCCCAAATCGGTGAAAGCTAGAGGTATGTCCAAGCTCTCGATCTCCCGTGTTCACCTTCTCGCCGCCGCCGCCCTCGGGGTGTTCCTGATCGGCGGCGGCGCCGTCGCGCAACAGGCCCAGCCCAACATCATGGAGCGGACCGAGTGGGACAATCGCCGGCTGGACCAGCTGGACCGCAATGTGCGCCGGCTGGAGCGCGCCCTGACCCAGAGGAACGCCGCCGGTCAGCCGGTGCTGGTCGAGCCGGACCCCGAGGTGGTGACGCTGCAGGGGCAATTCGCCCTGATGGATCGTCGGCTGGGCGACCTGGAGGCCACGGTGCGCCGGATCAACGGCGACAACGAGCGGCTGACGTTCCAGCTAGATGAGGCCACGCGCGACAACCAGGCCCTGACTGCACGTTTGACCGAGACCGAGGCGCGTCTCCAGAAGCTGGAGGCGGCGGCCGAGCTGAATGCGCCGATCGAGGCGACCTCGCCGACCGGGGATGCGACGCGGGATCTGGCGGCGGCGGTGGCCCTGCTGTCCACGGACAAGCCGCGCGGCGAACGGGCGCTGGAGACGGTGATCGCGGCCTGGCCCGATACGCCGCAGTCGCGTGAGGCCAACTCGCGCCTGGGCGACCTGCGGGTCGCGGCGAACGACAAGGCGGGGGCGGTGCCCTATTACGCCGCCGCGCTGAAGGACTGGCCGCGCATCGGCTGGGCGGCGGACACGACGCTGAAACTGGCCGACGCCCTGTTTTCGACCCAGAGGAAGCCGCAGGGCTGTGCCGCCCTGGGTGAGTTCACGCGCCGCTATGCGCCCGCCGCCTCGGACCCGCAAAAGGCGCGGGCGGCCCAGTTGAAGACCACGGGCGGGTGCGCCTGACGCCCGACAATGATCTGACGGCGCGAGCGTTCACGCGGCTGGATGCGCGACTGACGACAGAGGCGGAGCGGCCGGTGGCGCTGGCCCTGTCGGGGGGCGGGGATTCCGTCGCCCTGTTGCGGCTGGCGACCGACTGGGCGCGGTCGCGCGGGCGGTCTGTGCTGGCCCTGACCGTCGATCATCGCCTGAATGCGGAGAGCGGCGGCTGGACCGCGTTCGCCGCCCAGGCTGCGCGGGCGGCGGGGGCGGACTGGCGCGGGCTGAGCTGGGACGGGGACAAGCCGAAGACCGGTCTGACGGCGGCGGCGCGGGCGGCGCGGCATGGGCTGATCGCCGATGCTGCGCGCGAGGCCGGGGCGCGGGTCGTGCTGTTCGCCCACACCGCCGACGACATCGCCGAGGCCGATCTGATGCGGGCGCAAGGCTCGACGCTGGGGCGGGTCCGCGAATGGTCGCCGTCGCCGGCCTGGCCGCAGGGGCAGGGGCTGATGCTGCTGCGGCCTCTACTGGGCGAACGGCGCGGGGTGTTGCGGGACTGGCTGTCGGGGCAGGGGGCGGACTGGATCGAGGACCCCGCCAACGCAGATCCCAGGTTCGGACGCAGCCGGGCGCGGCAGGCTCTGGTGGGGGCGGTCCCTGAAACACCGGATGCGGTGCGGGTCGGCGCGGGCGGGCGTCCGACGATGGACGGCGAGGCGATGGCAAGGGTGGACCGCGACATTGGAGCGCGGGCGCTGGCGGCGGCCCTGGTCTGCGTCGGCGGCGGGGCGACGCCGCCGCGTGGGGCGCGGTTGCAGGCTCTGACGGCGCGGCTGAAGGTGGGCGAGGATTTCGCTGCGACCCTGTGCGGCGCGCGGATCGAGGCGGCCGGCGATGGGGTGCGGGTGATGCGCGAGGCGGGCGAGCTGGGGCGGCGCGGGATCGCGTCGATGGTGCTGACGCCGGGCGTCGAGGCGGTGTGGGACGGGCGTTTCGCCTTACGCGCTGAACACCCTGGCTGGTCGGTCGTGGCGGCGCGGGGGCGGTTGGCGAGCCTGTCGGACGCCGACAGGGCCTGGATCAATCGCCTGCCGGCGGCGACGCGCGGGGCCTGGCCTGTGCTGGTCCGGGACGGGGGTCTGGCGCCGGTTCTTGCAGGCGAAGGGGTTGAACGGCGCGCGCTTGTCGCGGAACGGCTCAGGCTGGCGCTGGACGAAACGACGCACGAAGACGACCTGATTTCCGCCACCCGATAGCGTAACGCTGATTAAGCTCCTATTTTCCCAGGCAGACACATCCAGACCGTCGACCCACTCGGGTTCGCGGACGACCGAGGACCTCAATGAACCTGCGTAATCTGGCGATCACCGGCGTGATCATCCTGGCGCTTCTGGCGGGCTATGCGGCCCTGTCCCAGGGCGGCGCCATGAACGGCGTGGCGGGCCAGCCGCCCGGCGGCAAACCCGAAGTGATGAGCTATTCCGAACTGGTGCAGCGGGTGAACGCCGGCGACGTCAAACAGGTGACCATCCGCCTGGACAAGGTGAACGGCGAGCTGAAGAACGGCGAACGCTTCACCTCCACCACCGTCTATCCCAACGAACAGCTGGTGGCCCAGATGCTGGCGGCCAACGTCGAGATCGACGCCAAGTCGGGCGGCCAGTCGATCTGGATGAGCCTGCTGTTGGGCATCCTGCCGATCGCGCTGCTGATCGGGGTGTGGATCTTCTTCATGCGCCAGATGCAGGGCGGGGCGAAGGGCGCCATGGGCTTCGGCAAGTCCAAGGCCAAGCTGCTGACCGAGCACAAGGGCCGCAAGACCTTCGATGACGTCGCCGGCGTGGACGAAGCCAAGGACGAACTGCAGGAGGTCGTCGACTTCCTGAAGGATCCCGGCAAGTTCCAGCGTCTAGGCGGCAAGATCCCCAAGGGCGCGCTTCTGGTGGGCCCTCCCGGCACCGGCAAGACGCTGCTGGCCCGTGCGGTCGCAGGCGAGGCGGGCGTGCCCTTCTTCTCGATCTCGGGCTCGGACTTCGTCGAGATGTTCGTCGGCGTCGGCGCCAGCCGCGTGCGCGACATGTTCGAACAGGCCAAGAAGAATGCGCCCTGCATCATCTTCATCGATGAGATCGACGCCGTGGGGCGCCATCGCGGCGCCGGCCTGGGCGGCGGCAACGACGAGCGCGAACAGACGCTGAACCAGCTGCTGGTCGAGATGGACGGCTTCGAGGCCTCCGAGAACATCATCCTGATCGCCGCCACCAACCGTCCCGACGTGCTGGACCCGGCCCTGCTGCGTCCCGGCCGTTTCGACCGCCAGGTGGTGGTGCCGAACCCGGATGTCTCGGGCCGCGAACGCATCCTGCGCGTCCACATGAAGGACGTGCCCCTGGCCGCCGACGTGAACACCAAGACCATCGCGCGCGGCACGCCCGGCTTCTCGGGCGCCGACCTGGCGAATCTGGTCAACGAGGCGGCTCTGACGGCGGCCCGCAAGGACCGTCGCATGGTCACCCAGCGCGACTTCGAGGACGCCAAGGACAAGGTGCTGATGGGCGCCGAGCGTCGCTCCATGGCCATGAACGAGGAAGAAAAGCGCCTGACTGCCTATCATGAGGCCGGTCACGCCATCGTCGCCATGAACGTCAAGATGGCCGACCCGGTGCACAAGGCGACCATCGTCCCGCGCGGCCGAGCGCTGGGCATGGTGATGCAGTTGCCGGAAGGCGACCGCTATTCGATGAAATACCAGCAGATGATCGACCGGATCGCCATCATGGCCGGTGGTCGCGTCGCCGAGGAGCTGATCTTCGGCAAGGAGAACATCACCTCGGGCGCCTCGTCGGACATCGAACAGGCGACCAAGCTGGCGCGCGCCATGGTCACGCGCTGGGGCTTCTCCGAGAAGCTGGGCACGGTGGCTTACGGCGAGAACCAGGAAGAGGTCTTCCTGGGTCACTCGGTCGCCCGCAGCCAGAACGTCTCGGAAGAGACGGCGCGCACCATCGACGAAGAGGTTCGTCGTCTGGTGTCCGCAGGCTGGGACGATGCGCGTCGCATCCTGACCACCAAGGCCGAGGACCACGAGAAACTGTCCCAGGCCCTGCTGGAATACGAGACGATGTCGGGCGAGGAGATCAAGGACCTGCTGGAGAAGGGCGTCGCGCCGAACCGCGACGAGAACAACTTCCCCAACGCCGGACCTTCGGTCTCGGTGCCGGTGACGCCGGTGTCGGACGGAACCGACATCGAGGTCCCGGTCGCTGCACCCGCCGCGACCAGCGTGCCGACGGTTCACTGAACCGAGGTTCAGGTCTGAAGACGATGAACCCGCCGGGAGAGCGATCTCCCGGCGGGTTTTTCTTTGGGGTGGAGAGCCGGCGCGTGGCGGCGATGTCGGAGCGACGCCCTGCTCCCCACTTCGTCATCCTAGGCCTGGTGCCTAGGATACAGAGACTCAGGCGGTGGGGACGGCCGCACATCGCCGCCCATGCCTCACTCCATGCAACGGGAGTCTGGATCCTAGGCACAAGGCCTAGGATGACGGCTATGGAGTGATAAAACGAACAAGTTTGCATTGCAGACTAGTCTGTGAGATATGGCGACCTCAATCTGAGGAGGGGTTGTCATGTCGGCATTTGAAACGGGTCAAGCCGAGCGGCTGCACGGGCTCGATGCGCTGCGGGCGGGTGCGCTGTTGCTGGGCGTCGTACTGCACGCAAGCCTGTCGTTCTTCCCGCAGCAGATCTGGATCGTGGCGGACGACAGTCGATCGATCGGCGCGGCGTGGCTGTTCTTCGCCATCCACCTGTTTCGCATGACGGCCTTCTTCCTGATCGCCGGCCTGTTCGCCCACATGATGCTGGCGCGACGGGGATGGGCCGGATTCGCCAAGGACCGGGCGATGCGGATCGCCGGGCCGCTGGCGGCCTTCTGGTTTCCGGTCATGGCGGGGATCGTCACGGCACTGGTCTGGAACGCCCATGCCAACGGTCTGGTCACGCCGGGCGCGCCGCCGCCCCCGCCGCCGACCTACGACTGGACCAATTTCCCGCTGACCCATCTGTGGTTCCTGTGGGTGCTGACCCTGTTCTACGCCGCCGTGCTGATCCTTCGCGCGGTCCTCTCTGGGGTGGATCGCAAGGGTCGGTCGGGGCCGATCGCAGACAGGATCACCGGCGCCCTGATCGGACCCTGGACGCCCGTCGTCCTGGCCGCGCCGCTGGCCTTGGCGCTGTGGCTGGACCCGAAATGGATCGCCTTCTTCGCCGTGCCGACGCCGGATGCGGGCGTGATCCCGCACGCCTCGGCCCTGGTCGGGTTCGGCCTCGCCTTCGGCCTGGGCTTCATGCTGGACCGTCGGCGCGACCTGCTGGGGCGGATCGCCAGATGGTCGCCGCTGTTCCTGATCGTGGCGGCGATCTCTGGCGTCGCCGCCTATGTCCTGGCGGGCGGACCGAACATTGCGCCGATGACCGCGCCGACCGGCGCCAAGGCGCTGGCCGCCGCCGTGACGGCCCTGGCGGTCTATGCCTCGGCCCTGGCCGCCATGGGGCTGTGCCTGCGGTTCCTGTCGGGGCGCAGCCCGGTCCGGCGCTACCTCTCGGACGCCTCCTACTGGGTCTATATCGTGCACCTGCCGCTGGTCATGCTGGCCCAGGTCTGGGTGCAGGACTGGGCTGGACCGTGGGCGTTGAAACTGGCCGGCGTTTCGCTGGGCGTCTTCGCCGTCTGCCTGGTCTCGTACGAACTGCTGATCCGCCACGGTTTCATGGGGCGGTGGCTGAACGGGCGACGCGCGCCGTGGCGCAACAAGCCGACGCCCGCCCTGGTCCCCGCCGAATAGCTTGCCAACCCCGACGGCGGCGTTCATCCGAGAACGTGCGCCGGTCGCACAGGAATCACCCGATGTCCGACAAGTCTCGCAGCACGCCCGAAGCCGACCTGGCCTTCCTGAAGGCCATCGTCCAGGGCGGGAACAATCCCAAGGCGACCCTGACCCTGGGCGTGGCCTATCTCGCCGGCGGCCTGCTGTATGGGCTGCAGTGCCTGTTCCATGTCGGCCAGGCCGTGGGCTGGGTGCGCTGGCCGGACCTGGCCAATCTGGCTTTCGTGACCGGGATCACCGTCGCCTTCCTGATCGTGCTGACTTGGGCGATCCGCGAGGACCGCAAGCTGGGCACGGCGGGGCCGATCGTGACCCGGACCCTGAACGCGGCCTTCAGCGGCGCGGGCATGGCGAACCTGGCGATCATCATCGTGTTCGGCGTCGGCGCGGCGCGGGACAAGGATTTCGCCGTCTGGCTCTATTATCCGGCGATGATCTTCGCCTTGCAGGCGGCGGCCTGGTTCGTGGCCTGGAACCTCAGGAAGAAGCCCTGGATGTTGGCCGCCTCGATCGGCGGCTGGATCACGGCGGTGGCGCTGGGGCTGCTGGTGCGCGAGCCGGTGATCTATTTGTATGTCTGCACCGCCGCCCTGTTCGCCCTCTTCGCCGGGCCGGGCTGGATCATGACGCGCGCGGCCTTGCAGACGCGCGCCGTCGATGCGGACGTCGGCTGATCCATGGGGCTGAACGATCTCGGCAAGATCGACGAGGTCATCCACGGCCGGATGCGGCTGGGGATCATGGTCTATTTGGCGGACGCCGAGGCCGCCGACTTCACCGAGCTGAAGACGGTGCTGGAGGCGACGCAAGGCAATCTGTCCGTCCATATCAAGAAGCTGGAGGAGGCGGGCTATGTCGCCGTGGCCAAGAGCTTCGTGAACAACAAGCCCCTAACCCGCGTGTCGATCACGCCCGCCGGCCGCAAGGCCTTCGCCGCCTATCTGGAGGCGTTGGGCGGACTGATCGGGCGCTAGTCGCCGCCGAGGGTTTCCGGATCCTCGACCATGACCGGCGTCAGGCGGCGTTCCGCGCCCGAGGGGTCGGTCCAGGCGATGGTGTGGCCTTCCACCAGGCCGATCAGGCCTGCGCCGACGTGCGACAGGACCGAAACCTTGCCCGCGTCGATGTCGGCCTGGTGCGGCAGGACGATCTGTATGCGGCGCGGCTCGGGCGAGCGGCTGTCGATATAGTGCAGCCAGCGGTGAAGCGGGGCGGCGCCGGACGGGCGGTCGCCGGGGGCGCAGACGATGGCGCGTTCAAGCTCTTGCTGCAGCAGTCCGGCGACGCCCTCGCCGGGCATGTCGCCCACGAGGCGGGAGAGGGCGTCGAAGTCATCGGCGCTGAGGAAGATGTCCGGACGGGCGGATGTGGCGGTGGAGAGGGTCATGGCGGGTCTTTCGCTTGATCGCGAACGCCCGCGCGCCGTGACATGACGGCGGGGACGCTGGCGGTTTTCAGGGGGTGGATCGATGCCCGGAACGGGGCGAAAGGCGCTCGGCCGTTCCGGGTCAGTCGCCTGCGACGAGGCGTCCTGCGTAAGAAAGGCGTCGAGCCTGGCTGACGGGCTGAGTGATCACGGCTAGAGGCTGGTCCCATGGCCCATGAAAGTCAAACCGCGCGGACGGTCGCCTTGTCGCAGGTGATGGGGATCGTCAACGTGACGCCCGACAGTTTCTCGGACGGGGGGCGGTGGGCCTCGACGGCGGCGGCGGTGGATCAGGCCATGCGGCTGGTTGCCGAGGGGGCCGACGTGCTGGACATCGGCGGCGAGAGCACGCGGCCGGGGGCGGAGCCGGTGGGCGAGGCCGAGGAGATCGACCGGGTCGCGCCGGTGATCGCAGGCGTCCGCGCGCGCTGGGGCGGGGCGATCAGCATCGACACGATGAAGCCCGCCGTGGCGCGCGCCGCCGTCGCGGCCGGGGCGACGATGTGGAACGATGTGACGGCGCTGTGCCATGCGCCCGACAGTGCGGCGGTCGCGGCCGAACTAGGCTGCGACGTGGTGCTGATGCACATGAAGGGCGAACCGCGCACGATGCAGGCCGACCCCCGCTATGGCGATGTGGTGGCCGAGGTGCGGGACTATCTGCGCGGGCGGGCCGAGGCGGCGATGGCGGCGGGGGTGGCGCGCGAGCGGATCTGGCTGGATCCCGGCATCGGCTTCGGCAAGACCCTGGACCACAACATGGCGCTGACAGCGGGGTTGGGGGCGCTGGTCGATCTGGGCTTTCCGGTGCTGTACGCGGCCAGCCGCAAGCGGACGATCCAGGCCATCGATGCGACTGCGGTCGAGGCGACCGACCGGCTGGGCGGGTCGCTGGCCCTGGCGCTGGCGGGGGCGCGGCGGGGCGCGCGGATGGTGCGGGTCCATGACGTGCGCGAGACGGTGCAGGCGCTGAAGGTCCAGGCGGCTGTGATGGCGGCGGGTTGAAGCCCCGCGACGTCTGGTCGCGGCTGGTGTAGAGGCGGCGAAAGCAACAACCTGGGTCCGCGTCCATGCCCCTGACCTCTTACATCGCCCCCATCGTCATGCTGGCCCTGTCGAACGTCTTCATGACCTTCGCCTGGTACGGGCATCTGAAGTTCGACCACAAGCCGCTGTGGCTGTTGGTGACGGCCAGCTGGGGCATCGCCTTCTTCGAATACTGGCTGGCGGTGCCGGCCAACCGGATCGGCATCCAGGTCTATTCGCCCGCCGAGCTGAAGACGATGCAGGAGGTGATCACCCTGCTGGTCTTCGCCGGCTTCTCGGTGCTGTATCTGGGCGAGAAGCTGACGGTGAACCATCTGGTCGGGTTCGCCTTCATCGGCCTGGGGGCCTTCTTCATCTTCAAGGGGCCGCTCGGTGCCTGATCGCGGCTTGCTATCGGCTTGATCGGGGCGGCGGCCTGTTCCATCTGGTCGTCATGTCCTGGGTGATGTCGATCAATCCGTGGGCGACGCTGGTCGTCGCCGGTCTGCTGGAGGTCCTGTGGGCCTCGGGCCTCAAGAACGTAGGCGTCAGCCGACCGTGGACCTCGCTGTGGGTGCTGGTCGCGCTGGCGGGCAGCATGGTCCTGTTGTGGGTCGCCACGCAGAAGCTGCCGATCGGCACGGCCTATGCGGTCTGGACCGGCATCGGGGCCGTGGGCGCGGCCGTGGTGGGCATCCTGGTCTATGGCGAGCCGGCGACGGCGGTGCGGGCGGTGTGCATCCTGCTGATCGTGGCGGGCATCGTCGGGCTGAAACTGTTTTCGGGAGCGGCGGCATGAGTGCGCTTCATCAGGGACGCGTCTTGATCCTGGCGGGGTCCGACAGCGGCGGCGGCGCGGGCATCCAGGCCGACATCAAGGCGGTGACGATGATGGGCGGGTTCGCCGCCACCGCCATAACGGCCATCACGGTGCAGAACACATTGGGGGTTCACGGGGTCTATCCGGTGCCGCTGGATTTGATCGCGGCCCAGGCGCGGGCGGTGCTGGAGGATATCGGGACCGACGCCTTCAAGACCGGCATGCTGGGCTCGGTCGAGGTGGTCGAGACAGTCGCCGCCCTGCTGGACGAAGCCGACGCCCCGGCTGTGGTCGATCCCGTCATGGTGGCCAAGGGCGGCCATCCGCTGTTGCCCGATGCGGCGGTCGAGGCGGTGAAGTCGCTGATGATCCCGCGCGCGGCCCTGCTGACGCCCAATGCGCCCGAGGCCGAGGCCCTGACGGGGTTCGCGGTCCACGATCTGGACGGCCAGAGGCGGGCCGGCGAGGCGCTGCTGGCCATGGGCGCGCGGGCGGTGCTGATGAAGGGCGGGCATGTGTCGGGGCCGACGGTGATCGACCTCTTGATGACCGGCGACGGCGAGACGGTGCTGGAGGCCGAACGGATCGACACCCGCCACACCCACGGCACCGGCTGCACCCTGGCCAGCGCCTGCGCGGCCGGCCTGGCGCTGGGCCGACCGCTGGAGGTCGCGGTGGCGGAAGCCTGGGCCTATGTCGGCGAGGCGATCCGACGCGCGCCGGGCCTGGGCGGCGGCCACGGGCCGCTGGACCACGGCTGGCCGGTGCGGGGTTGAAGCAAGGATTGTGACCTAGTCTATTCCATGGCTCGGCCTGTCGTATGCGGCCGAGGATGACGCGATGTCGTAAGCGATGCTATTCGACCAAGTATGGCTTACCTCGACCCGGAAACGTCTAAACGTCTTGTCCCGATCGGCCGCTTCATGGGCGAGAAATTTACCGGGGCACACTGGAATGAACTCGGTTTTCTGACCGGGAGTGACGGGCTTGTGCAAGGCCACGGACGCCTTCTTCGATCCTTGAGCTTCGGCGATGATGACTACCCGGAAGCTTGTCTTGCCGTGCTGGGAAGCATCGTCCGCAACGATCCTGCGAACCTTAAGATTGTGGAAGATTATATTGCTGACACCTTCGAAGAAGTGGGTCGCAACGTTTCTACAAAGCCAGGGATCGGCACCACTATCCGTTTCACCCCTTCCGTTTTCGAAGTCCCTGTGGAGCCGTTGGATTCAAAAATGATCGCGGTCATGATGCCCTTTGGTCCCGGCTTCACCCCCATCTATGAAACTATAAAACGCGCTTGTTCAGACACCAACTGGTTCTACGCCCGTAGGGCTGATGATATTTGGGAACATGCTACCGTCATCCAAGACGTGTTCAGTCTGATTTTTCGAAGCCACGCTGTGATCTGTGACTACACAGGTAGAAATCCCAACGTTTTCTATGAGGCCGGGATTGCACACACGCTTGGCAAGACAGTTATCCCAATTACCCAAAGCGCTGCTGACGTACCGTTCGATGTTAGCCATCATCGCTACCTCAGCTATCATCCCAACGGTGAAGGGTTAGCCACCCTTGGTCAGAAGCTGACCGACCGGTTGATTGCGCTCGACCCGGTAAACGCGGCCTACTTCTAGTCTGCTGGAGACCTAGACTTTGGTTGCGCACTGGAGGGGCGGCTACATTTTCGAACGCTCCTGATATACGCCGAGTATGATCCACGAATCGCGCCTACCGAAAATCGTCCGCAACGATTCCGATCTCATGACCGTCCTGACGACCGTCCGGGGGTTAGGCCTGAACGATTGGTTGGTGTTCTCCGGGGCAGTTTATCAGGCCGCCTGGAATGACATTACGGGCCAGGCGCCCGGCTACGGCGTGAAAGACTTTGACGTCGGCTATTTCGATGAAGACGTCTCTTGGGATGCGGAAGACGCGGTGATCCAACGCGTGGCGGCCGCCTTTGAAGAGCCCCTTCGGAGCCGGGTCGAAGTTCGTAACCAGCGCCGGGTTTCGGAATGGTTCGAAGCCAAGTTTGGCGAACCCTATCCGCCCATCAAGGATACCGCCGAGGCGTTGACCCGGTTTGTCGCGCCAGCCTTCGCTGTGGGCGTCAGGTTGGAGGACGATGATCAGATCACTGTGGTCGCCCCCTTTGGCTTGGACGACGTGTTCGACATGCGGATCAGGCCAAACCCTCACCGCCCGGTGGCCAAGGATTGGGAGCGGATAACCGCCAAAGCCTTGGAACGCTGGCCCGAGCTGACGGTGATCGAACCCTAGAAGGGGCCGTGCTTGCCGTTCGAGGAGAACTCGGGCGGGGCGGCCTTGTGGATGTATTGTTCGGCGACCAGCCAGGCCTTGAAGGGGCGCAGGCAGCCCAGGCACATGGCGATCAGGATCGGCAGGGTGACAACCAGATGAACCCAGATCGGCGGGTGGACGGTGAAGTCGAACACCATCAGCAGGATCATGCCGATGATCCCCACCGCCGACATGACGAAGAACGCCGGGCCGTCCGCCGGGTCGGCGAAGGCGTAGCTGAGGCCGCATTCGGGGCAGTCGGTCTGAAGCGTCAGATAGCCCTTGAACAGCGGCCCCTTGCCACAGCGGGGGCAACGACAGGCCAGGCCGGTCTTGAGGGTGCTGAGGCGGGGATAGTCGGTCATGGGACCACTGTATGCGCCCTGAAGGCGGTCCTGTCGCGTGGACCGGTTGTCCTAGCGATATCGCATCTTTTCGCCATTCTCCGGCAAGCTGCGTGTCGTCTAGCTCACCAATCGCAACGGCGGCGGCGCGTCCAGCAGCGTCGCCAGCCCTTCGCGCCAGGTGGGATAGGCGGGCCGCCAGCCCAGTTCGGCCTTGGCCAGGGCGTTCGAGACGCGTTTGGAATCCAGGTAGAAACGCCGCATCGCCTCGCTGACGCTGTCGTCGGTCCAATCGACTTCCGGCGGGCGGGGCAGGCGCATCCGGTCGGCGGCCCATTCCATCACCACATCGGCCGGCGACGGTTCGTCGTCGGTCAGATTATAGGCCGCGCCCGGACGCGGCCGGGCCATCGAGGCGAACAGGCCCGAGACGATGTCGTCCACATGGATGCGGTTGAAGACCTGGCCCGGCTTGCGCACCAGTTTCGCCGTGCCGTCTCGCAGCCGCTCGACCACGCTGCGTCCCGGACCATAGAAGCCGGGCAGGCGGAAGATCTGCACCGTCAGCCCCATCCCCTGCGCCCCGTCCAGCCAGTCGCGCTCTGCGCGCACCCTGCGCGCACCCTCCAGATTGGCGGCGTTCAGCGGCCCGTCCTCGAACACCCAGCCCCCGGCCCGGTCGCCATAGACGGAGGTCGAGGAGACATAGCCGATCCAGTCGGGCCAGGCGTCGCCGGCCAGCGGGCCAAGCGCGCGCAGACCGGGGCAGCCGTGGGCGTCCGGCGCGGCGGTGATCAGGACGGCGGTAGCCGCCTCCAGCGCTGTCTTCAGTGCAGCCGTGTCTGTCGGGTCGATGGCCGTGATTCCCTCGGCCGCCAAGGCGCGACGCCGTTCGGGATCGCGCGAGGTGGCGGTCGCCCGTCCGCCGCGCCGGATCGCCTCCAGCGCCGTCGCCCGTCCCAGATAGCCGCCGCCGAAGACCAGCAGGTTGAGGGAAGGGGAGGCGTCGGACATCGCTTTACTCAGGCCGTCAGAACTTTGGAAAGCGGCGCACCGGCTGGCGGACGCGCCTCATTTTCCAGCGCCTCCGCCCGGCGTTGGTTCCAGGCGGACACGCAGGGCACCCGCGTCAGGTCGGCCCGGTCGGCGTAATGGCGGGCAATCTCGGTCACCTCGTCCATCAGGCCCTGGGCCAGGGTGATGGGCTTCAGCCCCAGGTCGCGGAACTGGTCGTTGGCGACGACCAGGTCGTTCTCGTCGGCCTCCTGGCGGGGATTGGCGACGTTGTGGATTTCGGCGCCGGTCTTGTCGGCGATCATGGCGGCCAGGTCGCGGACCCGGCGGCTTTCGGTCATCTGGTTCAGGATCTTGACCCGCTCGCCGCGCTTGGGCGGGTTCTTCAGCGCCAGTTCAACGCAGCGCACCGTGTCCTGAATATGGATGAAGGCCCGGGTCTGGCCGCCCGATCCGTGAACCGTCAACGGATAGCCGACCGCCGCCTGCATCAGGAACCGGTTCAGCACCGTGCCGTAATCGCCGTCATAGTCGAACCGGTTGATCAGCCGTTCGTCCTGCTTGGTCTCGGTCGTCTGCGTCCCCCAGACGATGCCCTGGTGCAGGTCGGTGATCCGCAGATTGTCGTTGCGGGCGTAGAACTGGAACAGCAGGGCGTCCTGCGTCTTGGTCATATGATAGATGCTGCCCGGATTGGGCGGGAACAGGATCTCCTGCTCGGCCGGGCCGTGGTCGGTGTCCACCGTCACCTTCAGATAGCCCTCGGGGATGCGCAGGCCCGCGGTGCTGTAGCCATAGACCCCCATGGTCCCCAGGTGGGCCAGGTGCACGTCCAGCCCGCTCTCGACGATGGCGGCCAGCAGGTGGTTGGTGGCGTTGATGTTGTTGTCGACGGTGTAGAGCTTGTGCCGCGCCGACTTCATCGAATAGGGGGCCGCGCGCTGTTCGGCGAAATGCACGACACTGTCGGGGGCATAGTCGCGGATCAGGGCGACCAGCCGGTCGAATTCCTTGCCCACCGTCATGTTGACGAAGCCGATGTCGC
Organism: Brevundimonas sp.; assembly: GCF_046295075.1. GTDB lineage: Bacteria > Pseudomonadota > Alphaproteobacteria > Caulobacterales > Caulobacteraceae > Brevundimonas. The sequence goes on from NZ_JBKBOC010000006.1 coordinate 138,006, forward strand.
GGCCGGACACCTCTTTCCAGGCCTTGATCCGCTCGCCCATGGTGCGGATCGGCGTCAGGGACTGGACCTCCAGCTCGTTGTCGATGTTGCGACGGCTCAGGTTATCGACGACGGTTACGTCCCACCCAGCGGCCGACAGATGCAGGGCCGTGGGCCAGCCGCAGAAACCGTCGCCGCCCAGAACCAGAACACGCATGGGATAGCCTCGTCGTCGTCTCAAAGGTCATGCCTAGCCCAGCAGAAGGCCATGGCAAAGCGGGGCTGTTAGGCCCCTGGTGCGACGCTTTGACGAAAACTCTTGGAAAGGGACGGCGCACAGGCTAAGTCTCCGTTGTCTCCCACTCAAACGCAGCTTTACGGGCCTCTATCCGGCTGTTCGCGCTTGAGCCGATCATGACGGTCGGTCCCGAAAGGACCGGCGCACCATGCGGGCGGCAAGGCCTTCCGACAGTTCGACAATCGGGGATCGGCCCCGATCGAAACGGAACCACGAAACGGACGGAACCGGCCGACGGCCTGGGCTCCATCCCTGCACACGGTAGCGCGAATGAGAGATTTCAAGGGCATGAAGCGTCAGCGCGGACGCAATCGGAACAAGGCGGGCGCCTCGAACGCCAACAGCGCCAATCCGAATCGTTCGTGGGACTCGCAAGGCCCCGAAAACATCAAGGTCCGGGGCAACGCCCAGACCGTGTACGAGCGCTATCAGCAGCTCGCCCGCGACGCCTCGTCCGGCGGCGACCGGGTGCTGGCCGAAAACTATCAGCAGCACGCCGAACACTATTACCGCGTCCTGCGCGCGCTTCAGCCGCAACGGTCCTTCTCGGACATCGCCGCGCGCGAACAGTCGAACCAGGGCTTCGACATCGATTTCGAGGACGAATCCGGCGCCCAGGCCGCCGCCTTCGTCGCCGCCCAGCAGGCCGCCGACCGTCAGGCGCAGGAAGCGTCCGACCGCACCGAGCAGAACCAGAATCGCGACCAAAATCGTGACCGCGACTACAACCGCGACCGCGACCAGACGCAGAACCGTGATCGGGACCGCGACCGTGACCGCGATCAAAATCGTGACCGCGACCAGAACCGCGATCAAAACCGCGACCAGACCCAGAACCGCGACGCCCAACCGCCTCGCGAACCGCGTGAACCCCGCGAGCCGCGCGAGGGCGAAGAGGTCCGCGCCGAGGGCGAGGGCGGTCGCCGCGAGAGCCGTCGCGAACGCTGGGAGCGTCGCCGCGAGGAACGTAACCGTCGCTTCGATAATCAGGAGGGCGCGGAAGACGGCGCCCCCGTCCACGCCGAGGCCGGTGATACCGAGACCGTCAGCGAGACGCCGGTCGTCGAGACCCCCGTCGTCGAGAGCAAGGTCGAAACCCCTGCCGCCGAGGACCGTCCCGCCCGCCGTCCGCGCCGCACCGCCGCCGCCATCGCTGCGGACGATGCCGACGCCCCGACGGCCCTGCCGGGCTTCCTGACCCGCGCCCCCGCCTCGGCTGCCCCCGCGTCGGCCCCGGAAGCCGAAGGCGAGGCGGCCCCGCGTCGTCGCGCCCCGCGCCGCAAGCCGGAAGCCGCCGCAGCTTCGGAAGACTGAAACAACTTACGCGAGCGTGTTTACCTGAACGCAACTCCTGCGCGCCATTCTGGCGCGTAGGAGGGCGTCATGGATATCGTCTTGCTTGTCTTGTCCCTGGCCCTGGGCGGGACCTGCGCCGGAATATGGCTCTGGCTTCAGGCGCATGCGGTCGCGCTGCGTCTGCGCCGTGAGAACGACCGGCTCGAAACCCGCATCGTCCAACAGACCCAGGCCCTGCGTCGCGCCCTGACGACCGCCGAGGCGCAGGTCGAGCGCCTGACCGCCGAGGACCGCACCAAGGGCGAGGTGATGCAGGCCCTGGGGCGCGAACTGCGCACCCCCCTGACCACCGTCATGGGCTTTTCCCAACTGCTGCGGGTCAATGCCGAGGCCGACCCCCTGACCGCGCGCCAGTCCCAGGCCGTGCGCCAGATCGAGGCGGCGAGCGCCGTGCTCCTGGCCTTGATCGAAGAAGCGGACGCCTTCGTGGCCTGCGGCGACGCCGGCGCCGCGCCCTCTATCCACCGCGTCGACATGCGCCTGGCCCTGCGCCAGGTCTGCGACGGGATCGAACCGCAGGCGCGCGAGGCGGGCGTTGCGCTGGACTGTCCCCCGCCCGCGTCGGGCCTGTGCGTCATGGCCGATCCCGGCCAGGTCCGCCGCATCCTGCGCCGTCTGGTCGAGAACGCCCTGCGCCATTCGCCGGCCGGCGGGACCGTCCGCATGGCGATGAGGCGCGACGACGCTCGGGTCATCGTCGCCGTCCATGACGCCGGAGTAGCCACGACGGGCGAAGGGTCCGGCCGCCTGTTCCACCCCCTGGACGGCCAGGATGCGCGCGGGGGCACCGCCCTGGGCGTCGCCTCGGTCCAGCAGCTTGCCGAGCGGATGGGCGGCGCCCTCACCCAGCAACGCGAGCCCTGGGGCGGGACGATCTTTTCGCTCAGCCTGCCCGCCGCGAGTGTTCTGGGCGCTGCGACGCCGAAACAGGCGGCGGTGCTCTATGTCGAGGACAACCCCGCCAACATCGCCCTGATGCGACAGGCCGCGACCGGATTGGGTCTGACGCTGCACGCCGCGACGACGGGGGCGGAGGGGCTGGATCTGGCCCGCGCCCTGGGGCCCGACGCGATCCTGCTCGACATCGGCCTGCCGGACATGGACGGCTATGAGGTCAAGGCGCGGCTGGACGCCGATCCGATGACGCGCCACGTGCCGGTCCTGGCCCTGACCGCCGCCGTCTCGCCCAGGGACCGCACGCGCGGCGCCGCCGCCGGCTTCGATGCCTATCTGGCCAAGCCGCTGGACCTGACCGCCCTCGCGGCCGCGCTGAACGATGTGCTGGGCACCGCGCCCGCGTCCGCCGGCCTTGACGCCGACCGGCGCCAGAGGGCCTAAGAGGGCCACTTCGCCCGCAAGGTCGCCCCCAAGGGAAGCGTTGATGCGTCAGTTCGCCCGGTTCGTTTCGTCCCGTCCGCTCATCCGCCGTCTGGCGCCTCTGGTCGCCCTCTGCGCCGTCGCCGCCTGCGCTGCGACCCCGCCGCCCCCGCCTCCGCCGCCGTCCAGCGCGGGCACGGGCGCCGCTTTGATGGACTGGCGCGGCGTCATCACCTCGGCCGATCGCGACCGTTATCGCCGCGTCGACGCCGCCTGGACCCTGGCCTTGCAGCAGGCGAAGCGTCAGCCCGGCTCGGGCGACTTGAACGGACTGGGCGACCTGATCTCGCCCAAGGCCGCCCGCCCCGGCGTTGCGCCGCCGCCCGGCGACTATCGCTGCCGCACCGTCAAACTGGGCTCCCAAGGCGGCGAGGACGGCCTGGGCTATGTCGTCTATGGCTGGTTCGCCTGCCGCATCGAACAGACGCCGCGCGGGCTGAAGTTCTCCAAACTGACCGGCTCGCAACGTCCGTCAGGCCTACTGTTCCCCGAGGACGACCGCCACATGGTCCTGCTCGGGTCCATGGCTTTGGCCCAGGAACCCGCCGCCAACTCCTACGGCCGCAACGCCGACCGCGATCTGGTCGCCGTGCTGGAACGGATCGGCGAGGCCCGCTGGCGCCTGGTCCTGCCCTGGCCCCAGTATGAGTCCAATCTCGACCTGATCGAACTGGTCCCGGCGCCACGAAGCTGAGCCTGCCGCGAGATATCGCCGTCGCCGGCGCCGGGCCGACCGGCCTGGCCGTCGCCCTGATGCTGGCGCGTCAGGGGCGGCGCGTGGTGGTGTTCGAACGGTTCGATGCCGCCCAGCCGGTGGGCGCGGGCTTCATGCTGCAGCCGACGGGCCTGGCCGTGCTGGACGCCCTGGACCTGACCGATCAGATCGAGGCGTTGGGCCAGCCCATCGACCACATCTTCGGCCGGGCGGCCCCCAGCGGCCGGGTCGTTCTGGACGTCCGATATGCCGATCTGAAACGGCCTCGTTCGGCCCTGGGCGTCCACCGCGCCGCCATCTTCCATGTGCTGCACCAAGCCTGCCTCGACGCCGGGGTCGCGTTCGAGCTGGGGCGCGAGGCCGTGGCGGCGTCGCAGGGGCGGCTGACCTTCGCCGATGGATCGATTTCCGCCGGCTTCGACCTGATCATCGACGCCACCGGCGCCCGCTCGTCCATCGCCCAGGCCCACGGGGCGCGGCGGCGGGCCCTCAGCTTCGGCGCGCTTTGGGCGACGACGCCCTGGCCGGACGATCCGCATTTCGATGTCCGCGCCCTGCAACAGGTCTATCGCGGGGCGTCCAAAATGGTCGGCGTCCTGCCGGTGGGCGCCAGGCCCGAGGCGCCGGATCGGCTGGCGACCTTCTTCTGGAGCCTGAAGGCCGAAGACTATCCCGCCTGGCGTGAGGCGGGGCTGGAGCGGTGGAAGGCCGAGGTTCGCGCCCTGTGGCCCGAAACGGCATCGGTTCTGGACGCCATCGGCATGTCGATGATCTGGTCCTGGCCCGCTATGGCCATCATACCCTGACCCATCCCGTGGCGGATCGGCTGGCCATCGTCGGCGACGCCGCCCATTCGACCAGTCCGCAACTGGGCCAGGGCGTCAACATGGGCCTGCTGGACGCCCATGCCCTGTGCGACGCCATCGGCGGCCATCCCGATCTGGGCGCCGCGCTTTCGGCCTATGCGCGCGAGCGACGCTGGCACCTGCGGCTCTATCAGGCGCTCAGCCTGGGGTTCACCCCCTTCTATCAGGCCGACGGACGCGTGCGGCCCTGGATTCGCGACCACATCCTGGGCAAGGCCGCGCGGCTTCCGTTCGCGCCGCGCCTGTTGGCCGCGACGGTCTCGGGGCTGCTGCTGGACCCGCGCAAGACCATCGCCGGCTGAATCTGGCGCCGGCTGAACCGGGCGGCGGCTGGGCCGTTGGTGTCTCCGCAACCGATGGAGACGCCCGCATGCGCCGCACCCCTCTGGCCGTTCTGGCCCTGATGACCACGACGGCCCTGGCGGCGTGTGGCGACAACAGCCCCGCCAGCCCGGCCGAGACCTCGCCCGCCGTGACCGAGCCGGCGGCCGGCGTGCCTGCTCAAGCGGCGCCCGAGGCTATGGCCACGCCGCAGCAGCAGGAGGCTCCGGCTGGCGGGCTTCAGGGCGGAACCGACAACTGGCGTCAGGTCGCCAATACGGCCGACGCCAGCCTGCTGGGCCGGCTGGACCAGGCCTGGCATCTGGGTCGCGCGGAGGCCGAGGACGGTGGTTTCGCGCGTCAGGTCGAGGCGCTGGGTCCGCTCGCCGATCCGAACGCGGCTCAGACCGGCCGCATCCAGCCGGGACCGGGAACCTATCGCTGTCGCACCATCAAGATGGGCCGCCGTGTCGAGGGCCAGGGGCTGGCCTATATCGAATATCCCTGGTTCGCCTGTTCGGTCGAACTGACGCCGGGCGGCGATCTGGTCCTGACCAAGACGAGCGGGTCGCAGCGCACGCGCGGCCTGATCTATCCCGACACCGACCGCCGCGCCGTCTATGTCGGCGCACAGGCCTGGGGGGCGGACGAAAAGACCTTCCCCGCCTATGGCGAGAAGACCGAGCGCGATCAGGTCGGCGTCATCGAGCGGGTCGGCCAGAATCGCTGGCGTCTGGTCCTGCCCTGGCCCAAGCAGGAGGCCAAGCTGGAGCTGCTGGAGATCACACGCTAGCGCGCACCGGTTGAACGGCCCAGCGCGGGTCGCATCCCTTCGGCGTGCAAGGCGCCGGAGGGGGCGATCTTGACGTTGGGCGTCTCGATCGGGCCCAAGTTGGCTGTGCGATCGTCCGGCCCGGTCCAGGTCGGGCTTTCGGCCTTGCGGCTCACGGCTTCGCGCAGATTTCCCGTCGCCGCCTTGGCTTCGGCGCCCGGTTTGCGCCGCGCCATCTCGTCAGCGACGCGGCCCACGGCCTCGGTCAGCAGCGCCTTTTTCTCGACAGCTCCGGTGTCCGGTCCACCTTTTTCCGCACGGACGCGGGTTCGGATCTGGCGCTGCACCCGGTCGCGACGCGCCCGCAACCGGCCGATCAGGTCGCGCAGTTCCGCCGGCGAACGCTCTCCCAGCGCCTTCGTCTGTTCGACCATTTCCGCCTCGTCGCGATCCAGCGCGCGCGGATTTGGGGTCTTGGACATGACGGTCTCCCTTTGGATTGATGGGAAGACAGCGCCGCCGTGCGGCGACCGTTCCGGTTTGCGACCCTGGGTCACAGGGGCTCCGCCGTCGTTCAGCGCGCCGTGCAGTCCAGCGGCTTTACGTAGTCCACGGCGCTGGAATCCAGCTGACGCGCTTCGGCGATTTGCGTCTCAGCCTCGGCGCAGCGGCCGGTCTCGGCCAGGGCCCGGGCATAGGAATGTCGGATCGGCGCGGCCTGCGGCAGGGTCGCCAGCGCCGCCTCGCAATAGGGCAGACCTTCGGCCGCGCGCCCGGCCTGATACAGGATGAAGCAGTGGTTGTTCTGCACCCCGGCCTCGTCCGGCGACAGGGCCAGGGCGGCGCTGCTGTCGGCGATGGCGGCGGGATAATCGCCCAGCTTGGCCAGCAGTCCGGCGCGGTTGGTCAGGGCGATCCCGTCGGTCGCGGGCAAGGCCATGACCTGCGCTCTGGCCGCCGCAAAGGTCGCCTGGTCGCCGTCCTTCAGGATCGGCAGAATGCGGATCAGAACCTCGAACCTCAGCTGGTCGTCCACCGGCATGTCGTTGGCCGGATCGCCCGACGCGCTGACTTCGCCCTTCAGCATCCGCCACGCCAGATCAGCGTCCGCCCGCGCCGCCTCTTCGCGCCCGGCGTGGGCGTATGTGTCCCCTCGGAAGGCATGGAAGACGATGTCAGAGGTCACCGTCATGCCGGGCGGAATGGCCTCGTCATAGAAGCCCAGGGCCTTGGCGCACTGGCCCGCCAGATAGGCCTGCGACGCCAGGTTGATCAGCGCCAAAGCCCGCACCGGCGATCCCCTGGGCGCCGCATCGGCGCAGGCCTGAACGTCCATCGACCCGGCGGCGTCGGGGCGGCAGACGGCGGGCGCGTCCTGTAGCGCAGTCTCGGTTTGCGGCGTTAGGGACAGACCCAGGATCAGGGCGACGGTCGCGATCATCTCAATCGACGCGCGTCAGCTTGAGGTCCTGATAGTCGTAACTGAAGTCGATGTCGGGACTGACCCCCTTCATCGTCGCCGTCGCGGGCTTGGCCGTCAGGATGGCGAAGGTGAAGAAGGCGTCCTCCTCGCGCTTGTCCGGGAAACGGGTGCGGAAGGTCTCGCCGTCATACGGCTCCAGCCAGCCTTGAAGGGCCGGGGTATGGGTGAAGGTCAGCCACAGTCCGCTCTTGCGATTGCGCCCGCGTCCCTCGGTCCTGGGCGCGATGACGATGTCGCCGTACCAGGGGTCGCGCCAAGTTCCGGCGTAGGATTCAAGCGGCATGGATGGCGCGGCGCCGGCCGCCTGTTTGGCGTCGATCTCGGCGGCGGCGGCGATGGATTTTGCATTTCCCTCGGCCTCCAGCCGCTTGGAGTCGGCGATCCAGTCGACGTCGATCTTGCCCATGCAGATGTCCGAAATCCCCGAGCGCAGCGCCCGCAGCAGGAAGCTTTCCTCGGCGTTGGAGAAGACGCTGAAGCCGGTCTTGCGGCCGGGGATCAGCACGGTCGCCGAGATGCCGCCGGGCGAACCGCCGCCGTGGCTGGCGATCCGCTCGCCGCGATAGTCCTGGACCTGAAGTCCCATCGCATAGGTCGAGGCGATGGCCCGGTTCGGCAGTTCCGCCGTCGGTCCGGGCGACGACCCGACGATGATGTTGGGCCGAACCATCTCGCGCGCCGCATCCTCGGAATAGAGCCGGGTCCCGTCCGCCAGTTTGCCGTCGTTCAGGCGCACGGCGATCCATTTGGCCCAGTCGGTTGAGGTGGTGCAGATGCCGCCGGCCGCAGCGGCGGAATCCCAGTTCCAGACCTCGACGATGGACTTGGCGATGGGCGTCATCGCCCCCTGGTAACGCAGCGGCGGCCCGACCCGGCCGTGGGGCAGGGCGGACTTGGCCGGATCGGCCAGACGCGCCAGCGGCACGGTCTCGGTCATGCCGACCTTGTCCAGGATGCGGGTCTGGATGAAGGCCTCCCAGGTCAGGCCTGACACCGCTTCCAGCACCGCGCCTGCGACCACGAACATCAGGTTGCAGTAGTGATAGCGCGCCCTGAACCCGTCCTCGATCGGCACGAAGGCGGCCTGGGCCAGCACCTCGGCGCGGGTGCGGTCCGAATTGGGCCAGAACAGCAGGTCCCCAGCGCCCAGGCCGAACCCGGCCCGGTGGCTCAGCGTATCGCGCACCGTGATGTGCTCGCCGATATAGGGGTCCGACAGGGTGAAGCCGGGCAGATAGGTTTTGACGGGTTCGTCCCACTTCACCTTGCCCTCGTCGACCAGGATGGCCAGGGCGGCGGCGGTGACGTTCTTGGTGTTTGAGGCGATGGCGAACAGGGTGTGCTCATCGGCCCGCGCCGGCTGGCCCTGAAGCTTGACGCCGTATCCGCGCGCCAGGACGGTCGTCCCGTCCTTGACCACCGTGACGCCCAGCGCGGGCTGATCGGGCCAGGCCGCCATGCATTTCGCCACATAGGCGTCCACCGCCTGGGCCAACGACGCATCGTCGTTCGCGGGGGCGGTCTGGGCGAAGACCGGTTGGGCCGCCAGCGCCGCCGCGCCTCCGGAAGCGAACAGGGAACGGCGCGACAGACGAAGGGACATGGCGAACTCCAGCGAAGACGCCGGACGCTAGCGCCCCTTCAGGCTCTAGGCCAGTCGCCACCGCTGAAGTTGCTCCAGCACGTCGGCGACGATCTGGTCCTGGGTGAAGCCGGTGATGTCGTGCGGGCGGGCGCCGTCGCCGGTCTGGGCCATCAGCCGCCACTCCAGCAGGCGGCGGCCCTGGGAGGTTTCGCGCGCGGTCATGGTCGGTCGCGGGCGTGATCGCGCGCCGATGCGATAGACGAAGGTCCGTTCGCCATGCCGCAAGGTCAGCCAGGCGGCGGCCTCGTCTGCGTCGATCTCGGCGTCCGGCTCTTCGGCCTCCAGGGCGGCGCGAACCGTCTCCAGCGCGGGCAGGCCGTGGCGGTCGATCTCCTTGACGATGTCGGCGCGGCTGGCGGGGGCCAGGATGCGCTTCAGCCGTTCGGACAGGGGCGGGCCCTCGGTCTCGACGTTGCGCCCCGCCAGGTCGGCGTTCATCTGGCGCACCAGGCCGATCGACAGCAGGATCATGATCAGGACGAAGGGCAGGGCGGCGGCCAGGGTGGCGGCCTGAAGCGCGCCCAGCCCGCCCGCCAGCAACAGCGTCGCGGCGATCAGGCCCAGCAGCAGACACCAGTAGACCCTCTGCCAACGCGGCGTCTCGTCGGCTCCTCCCGAGGCGATGGTGTCGATCACCAGGGCGCCGGAATCGGCCGAGGTGACGAAGAAGACCGCCACCAGCAGGATCGCCAGGGTCGAGGTGAAGGCCGCGCCCGGCAGCTGTTCCAGGAAGTAGAACAGGGCGGTCGACAGGTCGGTCGACACGGCGTTGGAAATCGCCCCTGCGGCTTGGCCCATGTCCAGGCTGATGGCCGTATTGCCGAAGACCGTCATCCACAGGAAGGTGAAGCCGGCCGGCACCAGCAGCACGTTCAACAGGAACTCGCGCACCGTGCGCCCGCGCGAAATCCGGGCGATGAACATCCCCACGAACGGCGACCAGGCGATCCACCAGGCCCAGTAGAACAGGGTCCAGTCCGCCATCCAGGCGCGCGGCTCATAGGCGTAGAGGGTGAAGGTCCGTTCGAAGAAATGGTCCAGATACAGGCCGAAGTTCTGGACCAGCGCCTTGAACAGGAAGTTGGTCGGCCCGACCACCAGCACGAACAGCATCAGCAGCACGGCCAGGATCAGGTTCAGCTCCGACAGGCGGCGCACCCCCTTGCCGACGCCGCTCATCACCGAGGCGGTCGCCGCCGCCATGACCACGGCGATCAGCCCCACCTGAACCCATGGCGTATTGGGAATGCCCAGCAGATAGGTCAGGCCGCTGTTCATCTGCGACACGCCGAAGCCCAGCGAGGTGGCGATGCCGAAGGCCGTGCCCCAGATGGCGAAGATGTCGACGGCGTCGCCGATGGGGCCGTTGATCCGCTTGCCCAGCAGCGGCGACAGGCCCGACCGCAGGGTCAGCGGCAGGCCCTTTCGGTGCGCGAAATAGGCCAGGCTGAGCCCGACCAGGGCATAGATGGCCCAGGCGTGCGCGCCGTAGTGGAAGAAGGTGATCCCCATCGCCTCGCGCGCGGCGGTGAAGGTGCCGCCCTCGCCCGACGGCGGGTTGATATAGTGCTGGATCGGCTCGGCGACCCCGAAATACATCAGGCCGATCCCCATGCCGGCGGCGAACAGCATGGCCAGCCAGGACAGGTAGGGGAAGTCGGGCTCTGCGTCGGCCGGCCCCAGTTTCAGCGCGCCCGTCGGCCCGATGGCCAGCACCAGCACCAGGCCCACGAACCCCGCGACGGAGGCGATGTAGAGCCAGCCGAAGGTGTCGATGACCCAGGCCTGGACGCTCTGGAACACACGGTCGGACTGTCCGGGAGCGAGGGTGGCGACAAGCAGCAGCATCGCGATGATGGCGCTCGCGCCCCAGAAGACGCGCGGGTTCATCTTTGTAGTCAGCATCGGGTCAAAGCGTATGGCGAAGCTGGCGGTTCCATGCGTGGCTGACGACCCGCCGTGCGCATGAAGAAGATGTAACTTTGCTTTTCAAAGTAGCGTCGTTAGGCAGCGTTTATCGAAGGGCGTCGCGGACGCCTGGGCGCACTTTCAGGATTTCCGGGGCATGACCTCCTCCAAACTCGTTCTCATGCTGGGCGTGGCTGCGGCCGTGCTGCCCGGCGCTGCCCTGGCGCAACAGGCGCCGGCCCAGCCGACCACCCCGGCGACGACCCAGACGCCGCCCCCTCAAACGCCCGCACCCCGCGCCCAGACGCCCGAACCGGCCCAGCAGCAGCCCGCCAGCGTCGGCGACGTGGTCGTCAATGCGCGCGCCAACGATGTGCGGACCTCCATCGATTCCACCAGCTACAGCCTGGCCAACGATCTTCAGGCCACGACGGGCACCCTTGCCGACGCCCTGCGCAACATTCCCTCGGTCGAGGTCGATCCCGACGGCAACGTCAGCCTGCGCGGCGATGCCAACGTCACCATCCTGATCGACGGCCGCCCGGCGACCCAGTTCAACGGCCCCAGCCGCGGCCAGATGATCCAGCAGATTCCGGCGGCCCAATACGCCCGTATCGAGGTCATGACCAATCCGTCGGCGGCCTACAGCCCCGAGGGGTCGGGCGGGGTCATCAACCTGATCTCCAAGCCGACGACTGTGCGGCCGACACAGACGACCACCGGCTCGATCCGCGCCAATGTCGGCGACGGCGGCCGCTACAACATCGGCGGCAGCGTCGCCCATGTGAACGGCAAGACGACCCTGACGGCCGACGTCGGCCTGCGCCACGACGGCTATCTGTCGGAGACCAGCCGCGTGCGCGAACGGCTGGACACGGGCTCGGGCCGCTTCCTGGAGTCGCGCCAGAGCCAGGATATCGACGGATCGTCCGACAGCGCCTACGTCCGCCTGTCCGCCGAATACAATCTGGACGCCAAGACCCAGCTGGTCGGCGAACTGCGCCACACAGAGGTCGATGCGGGCGGCGACGGCGTCACCCTGTACGAGGCCGACAATGCGGCCGGCGGCATCGGCTCGGCCTATCGCCGCGCCGGCGACGGTCGCTTCAAGGGCCAGTTCTCGGGCGCGACGGCGCGGATGCTGCGGCGCTTCGACGACCAGGGCCACGAATGGACGAACGAGGTCCGCTTCGACCGCAACAGCTTCAACTTCACCTCCGACAGCTTCGTCGACCAACAGATCCCCGCCGCCGCGAACTTCATCGAAGCCACCGCCAATAAGAACGAACAGGACCAGTGGGGCGTCACCAGCGCCTATGTCCGGCCGCTGTCGGACGGCGGCAAGCTGCGCCTCGGCTATGAGTTGCAGGCCACGCTGCTGGAGCTGGACAACGGCGTCGCGCGCGGCCCGACGCCGGCGACGCTGACGCCCGACCCGCTGGTGTCCAACCGTTTCGACGTCGATCAGGTCGTCCACGCCCTCTACGTCACCTACGAGAAGCCGTTCAGCGAGAAGCTGTCAGCCCAGTTCGGCCTGCGCCTGGAACAGGCGATCCTGGACCTGGATCAGGTCACCAGCGGCGTGAAGACGTCCCAGGATTATTTCCGCGCCTATCCGACCGGCCACCTGTCCTACAAGCTGAACGACAAGGACACCCTTCGCGCCAGCTACAGCCGCCGCATCCAGCGTCCCGGCCCGGCCGACCTGAACCCCTTCCTGACCTATGGCGATCCGCAGAACTATCGTTCCGGCAACCCGGACCTTCAGCCGCAGGAGACGGATTCGTACGAGCTGAACTGGCAGCGCCGGGTGCAGCAGACCTTCTACCAGGCCACCCTCTATTACCGCGACACCAACAAGGCCTTCAGCCAGACGACCAGCGACCTGGGCGCCGGCGTCTTCCTGACCCGGCCCGAGAACCTGGGCGCCAGCACCTCGACCGGGCTGGAACTGGTCGCCAACGGCCCGCTGCTGCCGACCCTGCGCTACAACGCCAGCCTGAATGTCTATCGTCAGGAGATCGACGCCGCCGGCATCGTCGGCGCCCAGGATCGCTCGGGCAACGCTGTCTCGGGCCGCCTGTCGGTGAACTGGCAACCGACGCCCAAGGACTTCGTCCAGGTGTCCGGCATCTGGAGCGGGGACCAGCTGCTGGCCCAGGGCGTGCGCGAGCAGTCGACCCTGGTCAACCTGGGCTACCGCCGCAAGCTGAACGATGCCTGGTCGATGCAGATGACGGTGCGTGATGTGTTCGACGACTTCGGCTCGACCACCACCCTGACGACCCCGACCTTCCGCGACCGCTCGAACCAGAGCTTCGGCGGGCGTGCGGCCTATATCGGCCTGACCTGGAACTTCGGCGGCGGTCAGCGTCGTCCCGAACAGTTCGACTTCCAGGGCCCGACGACCGGAGGCTGAAGCGGGGACGACCGGTTTCGGAGACGCGGGCTCAGGTCCGCGTCTCCCAGGCCAGCCAAACGGCGACGACCACGAGACCGGCGGCCATGACGGCCCGTATCCCTGGACCTTTGACACGCGGCAGCACGGCGCCGGCCGCGCGCGCTGCGCCCATCACGATCAGGCTGTGGACCATGACGGCCACCGCCAGATGCAGCCCGCCCAGCGTCAGGGCCTGGGTCAGCGGCGCGCCGTGGTCCGGTCGCATGAAGGTCGGCAACAGGGCCACATAGAAGACGGCCGCCTTGGGGTTGAGCAGATTGCCCATCATGCCCCGCAGGAACAGCCCCCGCAGCGAGCGCACGTCCGGCGTCGGCTCTGCGTCTGCAACCGGCTCGCGCCAGGCCTCCCACGCCAGCCACAACAGGAACAGCACGCCCGCCCAGCGCAGGCCCTGATACAGCGGCGGCCAGATGGCGAAGACCTCCGTCAGCCCATAGGCGGCCGCCAGCATCCACACCGCCAGACCTGCCGTCACGCCCGCCACGGCGGCGAAGCCGGCCAGACGCCCGCGCGCCAGGGCGACCAGCGCCAGCCAGCCCATGTTCGGCCCCGGCGTCAGCTCGATCAGGGCCACGGCGATCAGAAAGGGGCCGATGACGGCCGGATCGACGGGCCAGGCGGAATGGGCGATCACGGTGCGCTCCTGTTCAGCGAAGCCTAGGCCGCAGAGGGCGCAACGGACAGCCCCGATGTGGGCCGCGCCGACCCCTTGTGTGACCCGATCGTCACACCCACCTCGATCTCAACGGCGCGCTGCTCCGCAGAGGGCGGGCCGAAACCTATCCGCCTCACGAGGGGACTGAAGACCATGAATCTCGAACTCTACTCCGACCGCGCCAAACAGGCCGTCCAGTCGGCCCAGTCGCTGGCGCTCGCCCGCCGTCACCAGCAGTTCGCGCCCGAGCATCTGCTCAAGGTGCTGCTGGAGGAACGCGACGGCCTGGCCCGCAATCTGATCACCGCCGCCGGCGGCGACGCCCGCCGCGCCGAGGCTGATGTCGAAACCGCGCTGAAGAAGCGCGCCCAGGTCTCGGGCGGCTCGGGCCAGCTCTATCTGGACGGCGATACCGCCCGCGTCTTCGCCGCCGCTGAGGAAGCCTCCAAGACCGCCGGCGACGCCTTCGTCACTACCGAACGGCTGCTGGCTGCGCTCGCCAAGGAGGGCGGGGTCGCCGCCGAGGTGCTGAAGGCCTCGGGCGCCAGCGCCGACAAGCTGGACGCCGCCATCGCCGAGGTGCGCAAGGGCAAGACCGCCGACAGCGCGGGCGCCGAGGACGGCTATGACGCCCTGAAACGCTACGCCCGCGACCTGACCCTGGCCGCCCGCGACGGCAAGATCGACCCGGTCATCGGCCGCGACGAAGAGATCCGCCGCACCATCCAGGTCCTGGCTCGCCGCACCAAAAACAACCCCGTCCTGATCGGCGAGCCCGGCGTGGGCAAGACCGCCATCGTCGAGGGCCTGGCCCTGCGCATCGTCAACGGCGACGTGCCCGAGAGCTTGCGCGACAAGACCGTCATGGCGCTGGACATGGGCTCCCTGATCGCCGGAGCCAAATACCGCGGCGAGTTCGAGGAGCGGCTGAAGGCCGTCCTGTCCGAGGTCACGGCGGCCGAGGGCGGCATCATCCTGTTCATCGACGAGATGCACACCCTGGTCGGGGCCGGAAAGGGCGACGGCGCCATGGACGCCTCCAACCTGCTGAAACCGGCCCTGGCGCGCGGCGAACTCCACTGCGTCGGCGCCACCACGCTGGATGAATACCGCAAGCACGTCGAGAAGGACGCGGCCCTCGCCCGTCGCTTCCAGCCGGTCTTCGTCGCCGAACCGACGGTGGAGGACACGGTCTCCATCCTGCGCGGCCTGAAGGAGAAGTACGAGGTCCACCACGGCGTGCGCATTTCCGACAGCGCCATCGTCGCCGCCGCCACCCTGTCGAACCGCTACATCACCGACCGCTTCCTGCCGGACAAGGCCATCGACCTGATCGACGAGGCCGCCAGCCGCGTGCGCATGGCCGTGGACTCCAAGCCCGAGGCCCTGGACGAGATCGACCGCCGCCTGGTCCAGCTGAAGATCGAACGCGAGGCCCTGAAGAAGGAGACCGACCAGGCGTCCCAGCACCGGCTGGAAAAGCTGGACGACGAGATCGCCGATCTGGAAGGCCAGTCCGACGACCTGACCACCCAGTGGAAGGCCGAAAAGGACAAGGTGGGGCAGGGGGCGCAACTGCGTGAAACCCTGGACCGCCTGCGTCTGGAACTGACCAACGCCCAACGCGCCGGCGACCTGGGCCGCGCGTCCGAGATCGCCTACGGCCAGATCCCCCAGATCGAAAAGCAACTGGCCGAGGCCGAGGCCGCTGAGACGGGGGGCGGGGGGGCTCTAACGCCAGAAGTCGTCGACGCCGAACAGATCGCCGCCGTCGTCAGCCGCTGGACCGGCGTCCCCGTCGACAAGATGCTGGAGGGCGAGCGCGAAAAACTGCTCCAGATGGAGACCGCCCTGGGCGGCCGCGTGGTGGGTCAGGACGAGGCCTTGGCCGCCGTCTCCGACGCCGTGCGCCGCGCCCGCGCCGGCCTGAACGACCCCAACCGTCCTCTGGGCAGTTTCCTGTTCCTGGGCCCGACCGGCGTGGGCAAGACCGAACTGACCAAGGCCCTGGCCGAGTTCCTGTTCGACGACGAGGCGGCCATCACCCGGCTCGACATGTCCGAATATATGGAGAAGCACAGCGTCAGCCGCCTGATCGGCGCCCCTCCCGGCTATGTCGGCTATGACGAGGGCGGCGCCCTGACCGAGGCCGTGCGCCGTCGCCCCTATCAGGTCGTCCTGTTCGACGAGGTCGAAAAGGCCCACCCCGACGTCTTCAACGTCCTGCTGCAGGTGTTGGACGACGGCCGCCTGACCGACGGCCAGGGCCGCACCATCGACTTCCGCAACACCCTGATCATCATGACCTCCAACCTGGGCAGCCAGTATCTGGCCGAACAGGGCGAGGGGGATGATGTCGAGGCCGTCCGCCCCTTCGTCATGGACGCCGTCCGCGCCCACTTCCGCCCCGAGTTCCTGAACCGGATCGACGAGATCATCCTGTTCCACCGCTTGGGCCGCGACCAGATGGGCGGCATCGTCCGGATCCAGCTGTCACGGTTCGAAAAACTGCTGGCCGACCGCCGCCTGTCGATGGACCTCGACGACAGCGCCCTGGCCTGGCTCGCCGACCGCGGCTACGACCCGGCCTATGGGGCGCGTCCGTTGAAGCGGGTGATCCAGAAGGATCTGGTCGATCCGATCGCGCGGAAGCTATTGGCCGGCGAGATCGAGGATGGCGGGGTAATTGCGGTGACGGCCGGCGAGGGCGGGTTGGAGATCGGTAAGATGCGGGTGCACTGAAAAGAAATCTTAAGTTCAGTCAATCAGTCAACCCGTCCTAAAAAAAGCGGTGCGAACTTCGTTCGCACCGCTCCAGTTTTCTTTAGGGACACTCGGGGAGAGACAGAAGGTTGTCGTTCCACTCTCCGTCGGCGTACGTCCGGAGGTACTTTCCGTTCGGACCGTTCACCACGCCGATATTTCCACGGTTACCATCGACCTCTGTGTAGAACGTGTTGGTCTTGGCTTCGATCGAGTCGATGACCTGCTGCCTCGTCCACTTCCATTCTTTCCCTCCCAAATGGGTAATGCCATCGTAGGGGTTGTCGCGAGGCTGCTTATTGATGCAGCTGACTTTTGCGTCCGCCATCACGCAGCCCTCCGATCTTCAACCAAGTAAGGTCCGGCAGGCGGGAGGGCTTCCCCCTCAACGGGCTCGACCTCCGCAAACCGAAGGCCGGTGTTAATCTCGGACACGCGGCCCCCATTCACGGCAAAATAGGCGGCGATGTCGCTCTGGCGGTCGCCCCGGGCAAGCATGCCTTTGATCAAGGCGGCATCCAGAGGCGTGAGGTAGTGCTGAGTTCCCATGTCGGGACCCTTTCATGCAGTTGAAACATGAAGGTCCGATCGGTTGTCTAGGCCGGGCCGAAACCTTCGGTCATACGATGGCTTACTTGATGTCATGCGTCAAGCCGGAGAAACTGCGCTGTCGCTAGGCGGCACACTTCGTGTGTATCCTATGTGTATTCATCGGTGATGTATTATTATATAGACATATATGTCTAGGGGTGTATGGACATATGTGTCTCCTACATGGGTCATGGATGGTCACTTTCGATGGCGGAAAATTTAGACGTAACGCGAAAAAAATGGGGCCGTGCACCCATTGATGCAGGTTTCACAATTCTTCCAAACCACCTTTTGTCAGTTAATCAGTTTCTTCCTGAGTCAGTCAGGCTATCTCCAACGGAGTTGGTCGTTTTGTTCCAAGTCTTGTCAGCTTGGTGGTCCCCAGAGCGGATGCCGTTTCCCAGTAAGGCAACCATAGCCAAGCGGACAGCACTAAGCCCGCGACAAGTCCAGCGGGCAATTAGCGCGTTAGAGGCTAAGGGGTTTTTAGAGCGGGGAGCAAGGTTTAGTCAAAACAACGCTCGGGTAAGTAATGTTTACGAGCTTGATAAGACCGTTGCTCTTATTTCAGAGATCGCCAAAGACCATCCCCGTGCATTCAAGGGGCGAAAATTGGACGATGAAAACAACGAAAGCCCAAACCGCTAAGGTTTGGGCTTTCGAACGGGCACGCATAATGCAGCCCGGCCTAGACCAAATCACTATATGGCAGGACCTGTGTTTTCGTCAAGCAAAAGCTTGCTTAACTCCTGCGCCTATCAGCTTACGAATGTGGACGCTTTTGCAACCTGGCGTGAGATTGCCGACCCGCGAACCAATCCTCGGTTTTCTCGGCAGACCAGCCGTTTTTTGCTCATGGATGTGCGTAAAGCTGCGGCGTGAGCTGACGGGCTGTTAGCTATGGGGCCGGAGTGCCCATAGGCACTCATGCGTCTTGTGCACTCTAAACGTGGCCCGCCCAACAAAGAAAGGCCCCCGCGTGTCCCCGGGGGCCTCTGGTCTCCTCGCCGTCGCGCGGTCGCGACCTAAGGGTTGATGACCACCTTGATGCAGCCGTCCTTCTTCTCCTGGAAGGTCTTGTAGGCGTCGGGCCCGTCTTCCAGCCCGATCTTGTGGGTGATCAGGAAGCTGGGGTCGATCTCGCCGTCGAGGACCTTCTTCATCAGGGGCTCCAGGTAGCGCTGCACGTGGGTCTGGCCGGTCTTGAGCGTCAGGGCCTTGCCGATGAAGGCGCCCAGCATCGTGGGAACCATGCCGACGAAGACGCCGGGCAGGCTGATGATCCCGCCGGGCTTGCAGGCCACGATGGCTTCGTTCAGCGCATAGGGGCGCTCCAGCTTGCCGGCGACGGTCTCCTGGACCTTCTCCATCAGGCTGCCCGAGCCGTGGCTCTCCAGGCCGACGGCCTCGATCACCGCATCGGGGCCTTCGCCGTTGGTCAGGGCCTTGATCCGCTCCTGCAGGTCGCCCTCGGAGAAGTCGAGGGTCTCGGCGCCCGCCGCCTGGGCCAGGGCCAGCCGCTCGGGCACCTGGTCGATGGCGATGACGCGGCCGGCGCCCATCATGAAGGCGCTGCGGATGGCGAACTGGCCCACCGGCCCGCAGCCGAACACCAGAATGGTCTGGCCCGGCTGGATGTCGCAGTTCTCGGCCGCCATCCAGCCGGTCGGGAAGATGTCGGACAGGAACAGGACCTGATCGTCGGTCAGCCCCTCGGGCACCTTGATCGGCCCGACGTCGGCGTAGGGGATGCGCAGATATTCGGCCTGGCCCCCGGCGAACCCGCCGTACATCTCGCTGTAGCCATACAGGCCGGCGGTCGGATAGCCCGTCTGTTTGGCCTGTTCGGCGCCGTTCGGATTGGAGCGCTGGCACAGGCTGAACAGGCTGGCGCGGCACATCTTGCAGTCGCCGCAGCTGATGGTGAAGGGCACCACGACGCGGTCGCCGACCTTGAGCTTGTCGTTGTCCTTGCCGACGGCGACGACCTCGCCCATCGTCTCATGGCCCATGACGTCGCCGTGCTTCATGCCCGGAACATAGCCGCCGTACAGGTGCAGGTCCGAGCCGCAGATGGCGCAGCTCGTCACCCGGATGACGGCGTCGCGGCCGTCCTCGATGGTGGGGTCAGGCACCTCTTCGCAGCGGATGTCGCCCTTGCCGTGCCAGCACAACGCCTTCATGTCGGATCTCCCAATCTGAGTGGGATCAATCCGGCTGTGCGGGGGCGGTTCCTAAGGCCCCGCTTTAAAATCAAAGCGTTACCGTTCGAAAGTCAGTCCTTGGGGATCGGGTTGGTCCCCGGAAACGCGGTCTGATCCGTAGAACTACGGTCAACGTCGGTTAACTGCGATTAAAGGCCTTGTGGGGCATGGGTCGGGAGATATGTCCGGGGCCTCGCCGACCAAGCGCATGCTGAAGACGACTGTGGCCGCCGCCACGGCGGGCGCCGTCGTGTTTGCGCCCATGGCGCCGCTGGCCCAGGAAGTCGGCCGGTCGCGCGATCCGCTGTCGATCAGCATCGGCCAGAACGACACCTTCACCCGCGTCGAATTCGGCGGCGTCATCGGGGTGCGCTCACGTGTCAGCCGCGAAGGCGACAAGGTCGTGGTGCGGATGGGCACGACCGCCGCGCCCGATGTGTCGCGCCTGAGGGTCGATCCGCCGGCGGGGGTGAAGTCGGTCGAGACGCGGATGGCGCGGGCGGGCGGCACGGACCTGATCCTGACGCTGGAAGAGGGGGCGGACGCCCGCTCCGGCGTCGCGGACGGGGCGGTGTGGCTGAACCTCTATGCGCCCGGCAAGGCGCCGGAAGGCGGCGACGCGGCCGCGCCGCAGACGACCAAGGCCGTCGTGCCGGTGCGGGCCGAATCCAGCGAACAGAAGACCGTCCTGACCTTCGACTGGGGCGCGCCCGTGGGGGCCGCCGTCTTCCGCCGGGGCGATGCGGTGTGGATCGTGTTCGACACGGCCGCGCGCATGGACATGACCGGGGCCAAGGCCCTGGGGCCGGCCAAGGACGCGCACTGGGCGGCGGGGCCGGGCTATACCGCCATGCGGATCGCCGCGCCGGAAGGCCTGGGCGTCTCGGCGCAGGGCCAGGGCGGAACCTGGACCGTGACCCTCGGCGGGGTCCAGTCGGCGGTCGAGGGCGTCGAGGTGGATCGTTCCGACGACGGCGCGCCGGTGCTGGTGGCGCAGATGGCCGGGGCGACCAAGGCGATCTGGCTGACCGATCCGCTGGTCGGGGACCGATTTGCGGCGGTGACGGCGCTGGCGCCCGGCAAGGGGTATGCGGGCGGACGCCGCACGGTCGACCTGACCTTGATCCCGACGGCCCAGGGCCTGGCGATCGAGACCGGGGCCGACGATCTGAAGATCGAGGCGGCGGGCGATCTGGTGACGCTGAGCCGGCCCAAGGGGCTGACGCTGTCGGCGCCGACGGCGGGGCTGGAGACCGGCGACCAGGCGGCCGACGCGCCCAAGCGGGCGGCCTATCCGGCGCTGATCGACGAAACCTGGGCGACGACGGGCGAGGCGGGATTCTCTGATCGCTATCGCCGGCTGCAGGACGCGGCGGGGCTGGAGACGATCGCGGCGAGCGACAATCCGCGCGCCCCGATCGAGGCGCGGATGGCGCTGGCGCGGTTCCTGGTCGGGTCGGGCCTGAACTACGAGGCCATCGGCGTGCTGAACGCCCTGATCGCCAAGGCGCCCAATCTGCAGGGCGAGCCCGAGGTGCGGGGCCTGCGCGGCGTGGCGCGCGTCGGCATCGGACGGCTGGAAGAAGCCCAGGTCGATTTCTCGGGCGCCGCCCTGACCAACGACCCGGCGACCAAGGTCTGGCTGGGCTATATCGCCTCGGAGATGGGCGACTGGGAGGGGGCGCGCAGGAACTTCGCCGCCGGCGCCTCGGTGATCGACAGTTTCCCCAAGGAATGGCGCGCGCGGTTCGGCGCGGCCCACGCCATGGCGGCCATACAGTTGAACGACCTGCCCGCCGCCCAGCAGCTGCTGGCCTATGTGTTCAGCCAGGATGCCCCGGCGATCGATCAACTGACGGCGCGGCTGGTGCAGGCGCGGATGTTCGACCTGAACGGCGACAAGGACCGGGCGCTGGCGATCTACAAGGCCGTGGCGCGCGCGCCGCTGGACGGGATCGCGACGCCGGCCAAACTGGGCGCCATCAGCCTGGAGCTGGACAAGGGCGCGATCACGCCGGATCAGGCGACGGCGCAGCTGGAACAGCTGAAGTGGCGCTGGCGCGGGGACGCGACCGAGATGGCGGTCGTGCGCAAGCTGTCGGGCATCTATCTGCAACAGGGGCGATACCGCGAGGCGCTGGACGCGCTGCGCGGGGCGGGCAAGCGGATGGCGGGCGTGCCGGGCGCGGCCGAGGTCCAGGCCGACCAATCCAACGCCTTCCGCGCCCTGTTCCTGGAAGGGGCGGCGGACGGGTTGCAGCCGGTGCAGGCGCTGGCCCTGTTCTATGATTTCCGCGAGCTGACGCCCATCGGGGCCGACGGGGACGAGATGGTGCGCCGCCTGTCGCGCCGCCTGATCGACGTCGATCTGCTGGATCAGGCCGCCGAACTGCTGAAACACCAGGTGGACGAGCGGCTGGACGGGGTGGCCAAGGCCCAGGTCGCCACCAATCTGGCCACCGTCTATCTGATGGATCGCCAGCCCGAGAAGGCGCTGCAGGCCATCTGGGGCTCGCGCACCACCCTGTTGCCCGCCGCGATGAACAGCGAGCGCCGGGCGCTGGAGGCCCGCGCCCTGATGGACCTGGGCCGGTTCGACCATGCGCAGGAGGTGCTGGATCGCGACCAGTCGAACCCGGCGCGCGAGGTGCGGGCCGACATCTTCTGGAAACAGCAGAAATGGGCCGATGCGGCGCCGGTCTATGAGGCGCGGCTGGGCGAGCGGTACAAGACGACGACCACGCCGCTGACGCCGGCCGAGGAAAGCTGGCTGATCCGGGCGGGCGTGGGCTATTCGCTGAGCGGCGATCGGGCGGCGCTGCAAAGGCTGAACGCCCGATATGCGCCCTTCGTCGCCGGGGCGCGATCAGGCGCCGCGATGCGCGTGGCGCTGGACGACAGTCTGTCGGGCGTGGCGGGGGCGGGCGACTTCGCCAACCTGTCCAGCCAGGCGGACACCTTCGTCGGCTGGGTCAACAGCGCCAAACAGGCGTTCAGAAAAGAAGCGGAGGCGAAAGCCGCCGCTTAATTGAAAACGGGCGGAGATCGCGTCGCGACCCCCGCCCGTCGAGCTTTGCCGATCCTGCATCGCAGGACCGAAAAGGCTTAGCCGTTGACGGCGTCCTTCAGGGGCTTGGAGACGCGGAAGCGCACGGCCTTGGACGCGGCGATCTTGATGGTCGCGCCGGTGGCCGGGTTGCGGCCTTCGCGCTCGGCGCGGGCGGCGGTGTCGAAGACGCCCAGGTTCGAGATGCGGATGTCGCCGCCCGACTTCAGGGTCGAGTGGATGTTTTCGACGATGGCGGTCAGCACCTTGCCGGCGTCGGCCTGCGAGACACCGGCGTCTTTGGCGACGGCGGCGATCAGTTCGGCTTGAGTGGTCATAAGAAGCGTTTCCAGTGTTAGTCGCCCGATTCCGGGCGAGGACCGGGGGATCAACACGGATTTTGACGGGCTTTGCAAGCGTCTATGACGCTGAAAGCCATATGGGGCGGGGGATTATCCGGTACCGGACGCTCGCTGGAAGCTCTCGACCAGGCTTCCGGCGACCAGTCGCCAGCCGTCCACCAGCACGAAGAAGATCAACTTGAACGGCAGGGACACCACCACCGGGGGCAGCATCATCATACCCATGGACATCAGCACGCTGGCCACCACCAGATCGATCACAAGGAACGGAACGAAAAGGAGAAATCCGATTTCGAACGCCTTCTTGAGTTCACTGATCATGAAGGCCGGGGTGACCACGCGCAGGGGCAGTTCCTGGACGTTCTGGGGCGGCTCGATGTTGCTGAGGCGGGTGAACAGGGCCAGGTCCCCGCGGTCCACCTGGGCCAGCATGAAGGTTTTCACGGGCTCTGACGCCAGATCGAAGGCCTGGGGCAGTTCGATCTGCTGATCCATCAGCGGGCGGATGCCCGAATCATAGGCGTCCTGCCAGGTGGGGGCCATGACGATGGCGCTGAGGAACAGCGCCAGGGACACCAGAACCGCATTCGGCGGCGACTGCTGCATGCCCAGCGCCGTCCGCAACAGCGACAAAACGACGATGATCCGCACGAAGCTGGTGGTCATGATGACGATGGACGGCGCCAGCGACAGCACGGTCATCAGGCCGACCAGCTGGACCACGCGCTGTGTTAGGCCGGCGCCGGTGCCCAGGTCGATGTTGAGGGCCGATCCGCTTTGTGCCGCCTGCTGGGCCAGGGCCGCGACGGGCCAGGCCAGGCAGACGAGGGTGGTGAACAGCGACAGCAGGGCCGCGCGTTTGATCTCTGCGCCCGTGGGGGTGTTGAAGATGCTCTCCCTCCCCCGGCGGGGGAGGGTGGCCGAGCGGAGCGAGGTCGGGTGGGGGCCGCCGGGCGACGCCCCACGGACCTGTCCTGCGTCCGGTAGTGCGGCCTTGCCAGGCCGCCCCCACCCCGTCGCTGCGCGACGACCCTCCCCGGAGCGGGGAGGGAGAGGGGTGTTGCGGCGGCTCACTTGCCCACTCCGGTCTGGCGCGGTTCGATCAGCTCGCGGCCTTCGCCCAGCAGGATCAGCCGTTCCTCGTCGTCGACGCGGACCAGGACCAGGCGGCGGGCGGGATCCAGGACCAGGGTCTCGACGACCTGAAGACGGCGGGCCCCGCGTTCGGCGCTGAGCTTGGCCAGCAGCTGGGGCGCATAGCGGCGCGCGGCCCAGGCCACGATCCCGATGAGGCCGAGGGTGAAGGCCAGGCCGAAGACCGCCCGGACGAGATCGAGGAAATTCATGACGCTTTGAGGCCCCGCGCAGTCGGCGCTTAGGCGGCGAATGTTAACCACCACGGTTAACGAGGCGTTGAGATAAGAGGTTATTAACCATGCAGGCGGCATTTTCTGCCCATTGCGCGCATCCGCGTCGCACGGGAGATCGCCATGGGCGTCGCCGACATACCGCTGCTGGGGCAGATCAAGGGCCGGCTGGGCTGGCTGGACGAGCGTCAGCGCGTTATCGCCGAGAACGTCGCCAACGCCGATACGCCCGGCTTCGTCGGCCGTGACCTGAAGCAGCCGACCGACTTCGCCGCCGCCATGCGGTCGGGCGGGGGGCTGCAGATGGTGCGCACCAACGCCGCCCATATCGCGCCCGCCGGTTCGCCTGTGCGGTTCGATCCGACCAAGTCGCCGGATTCGGAAACCACGCTGGACGGCAACTCGGTCGTGGTCGAGGAGCAGATGCTGAAGATGGCCGAGAGCCGCATGGCCTATGACGCCGCCATCGGCTTCTACCAGAAATCCATGTCCATGATCCGCATGGCCGCCAAGCGGCCCGGCGGCTGAAGAAGGCCAGAGGAGAAGTGAAAAATGCCTGATCCCATAGCGCCCTCGAACAGCACCATGGCCGTGGCGGCCTCGGCCCTGAAGGCCCAGCAGTCGCGCATGCGCGTCATCGCCGAGAACATCGCCAACGCCCAGTCCACGGCCCGCACCCCGGGCGGAGAGCCCTATCGCCGCCAGATCCCCGTCTTCCAGGCGCGCGAGGTGGATGGGGCGACCGGGGTGACCTTGGCCGAGGTCCGGCCCGACCAGGGTGAGTTCAAGATGGACTACGACCCGTCGCACCCGGCCGCGAACGCCCAGGGCTATGTGATGCGGCCGAACGTGGACACCCTGGTCGAGGCCATGGACATGCGCGAGGCGCAGCGCGCCTATGAGGCCAATCTGAACGTCATCGAGACGGCGCGGTCGATGGACAGCCGCACCCTCGACATCATCAAACGCTGAGGACTAGGCCATGAACCCGATGATGGCCGCCAAGGCCTATGCCGCCGTCCAGGGCGGCGCCATGCCGACCGGGCTTTCCGGCGCAGCGCAAGCGCCGGGCGCCGGCGACGGCGGCTTCGCCGATCTGGTCAAGAACGCCATGACCGACATGACCCAGCAGTCGCGTGCGGCCGAGACCCAGATGACGAAATCGGTCCAGGGGCAGGGCAATCTGATCGACGTGGTGACCGCGCTCAGCTCGGCCGAGGCGTCGCTGGAGACGGTGATCTCGGTGCGGGACCAGGTGATTTCCGCCTACAAGGAAATCATGGCGATGCCGATTTGAGGCAGGCTCAGAAGTAGCGTTCGCCAATCCGGAGGGTATCGCCCGGCGAGACGCGCGTGTTGGCGGTCAGCGGCTGGGGCTCTTCGGTCTGCGAGCCCGCGCGGCGCACGAAGACTCGGCGCGCATTGGCGCGGTAGGTGAAGCCCTGGGCCGTCGCCACGGCATTCAGCACCGTCAGGTCCGGGAGATAGGGGTATTCGCCCGGCCGATTGACCTCGCCCAGGATGTAGATGGGCCGATAGGTTAGGACCTGGGCCGTGACGCGTGGCTGGTTCAGATACCCTTCGCTCAAGGCTTGAGTGACGGCGTCCTGAAGCTGGGCGCCCGTCAGGCCGGCGGCCTGCACTTCGCCGATCAGGGGTAGGGCGACCTTGCCCTCGGCATTGACGGTGAACTCGCCGCTGAGCGCGTCCTCGCCGAAGACGTCGATGCGCACCTTGTCGGCGGAGGCCAGGCGGTAATCCGAGACGGCTTGAGGCGCGAAGCCGGCCAGGGCGAACGCCAGGGTCGCGGCCAGCAGGCCGATGCGTATGCTCCGCGACATGTAGGCCCTCCCCGATTTCCTGCGTGTAAAGGCTAAACGTGTCGGTTGTTCGGGTCTAGGACCGATCCGACAGAATACGGCGGGCAAGATCGCGGGCCTGACCGCGCAGATCGGGCACGGCGGTCATCTCCCAGAAGGCGCCGCGCGTCAGGGGGCCGATGGCGTGCAGGCCTTGCGCCGGTTCGCCCGCGCCGTCCAGCAGACCGCCGTCGTCATCCACCTGCAAGCCCAGGCCCAGAGGATCGGGAAGGCCGTAGCCCTTGTCGAGGATGTCGCGGATCATCGGCTCGGTGCTCCTGGAGATCACGCCCAGCGGGCCGGTGCAGTTGACCACCAGGTCGAACCGGTCGCGGATGGCGCGCTTTTTCCCGCGCGGCCGCCACGAGACCTCGATCACGTCGGTGGTCTTCAGCTCGGTCAGCTTGCCCGCCAGGATGGTCAGCTCGCCGCCGGCCAGCATGGAGTTGATGTCGCGGGCCGATCCGGGCGACAGGCGGTGGCGATGCACGTCCCACAGGGGGCGCAGATGGCGCAGGAAGCGGCTACGCTGGCTTTGCGACCACCCGCGCCAGATGTCGCGGGCGGAATGGCGCAGGCGGTCGAATACGGCGCGCCATTCGGCCTCGGCCGTGGCGGCGCGGACCTGTCGCAGGATCTCTGCGGGGCTGCCGGCGAAGGCGCCGACGAAGGGGGCTGGCGGGACGGTGGCGTGGGCGCGGGGCAGAAGGCCGTGACGCGACAGGGCGGTCAGCCGCCGACCAGGGCGACGCAGCGTCAGGGCCGCATCCACCATCGTCAGGCCCGAGCCGATCAGCAGGACGTTGCGCGCGTCGCCGACCGACCGTGGATCGAAGCGCCAGGGGTTCTCGACATAGGCGGCAGAGTTCTGAACCTCGGCCTCGACGCCGGGGGGCGAGGCGGGTTCCAGATTGCCCAGGGCCAGCACGACCTGATCGGCGGTGACTTCGCCGTCGCTGGCAGCGATATGCCAGGCATCGCCTTGACGATCGATGGAGCGGGCCTCGCCGCCGATCAGGGTCAGCCGGTCGGGCGCGTCGTCCAGCGCCTCGTCCAGCAGGGCGCGCAGGTATTCGCCATAGACGCCGCGGGTGATGAAGCCGTCCTGGGCGCGCCATGACGGCTGTTCCGCCAGCCAGTCGGCCAGATGACCCGGCTGGTCGGGAAAGGCGCTCATATTGTCCAGGCGGACGTTCAGCAGATGGTTGGGATTGCCGGTGTCATAGGCGGTGCCGGGACCGAAGACGCCGCGCCGTTCGATCAGGGTGACGCGCACATCGGGCGAGGCCTTCAGAAGATTGACCGCGGTCAGAAGGCCGCTGAATCCAGCGCCGACGATGGCGACATGCGGTCCATTCTGGTGTGGCACTCACGTCCCCGCTTCTGTTTCCGGCCGTGTCGATAACACACGGCGACCGGGGCGGATCATGGCGATAAATAACTATCTGACCAGTAGGAATAACGTGATCAGGCGGGGGGAGGCGGGCGGCGGCGGGCGTCGCGAATGTCGCGCAAGGCCAGGGGCAGCAGGGTCCAGGGCTCGACGCAGTAGCGGACGAACAGGCGTTTGGGATCGTGAACCAGGCGATAGGCCCATTCGATTCCGGCCCGCCCCATCCAGCGGGGCGCCGCGCTCTGGACGCCCGCCTCATAGTCGAAGGCGGCGCCGACCGACAGGATGACGCAATCGGGCAGGCGTTCGAAATTGTCGTCGATCCACAGTTCCTGACGCGGCATGCCCATGCCGACGAACAGGATGTGAGGCTGGAAGGTGGTGATCTGGGCAAGGACGGCCGCATTCTCGGGCCCGTCGCCATGCGCGTCGAAGAAGCCGTGATGGATGGCGATGTCGGCGCCGGGATAGCGGGCCTTCAGCCGATGAGCCGCCTCGTCGCCGACGCCGGGCGCGCCGCCGATGGACATGACGCGCCATCCGTTGCGGTTCGCCACGCTCCAGAAATGATCGCGCCAGTCCAGATAGGTGCAGCGGTGAAAGCCCCGGCTGTGCAGCCCCAGCGCGCGCGAGAACCACAGCAGGGGGGTGGAATCGACCTCGATCAGATCGGCCCGGTCATAGAAGCCGGCTAGTTCCGGGCGTTTCTGGATCAGATACAGGCTGTGCAGATTGTGGTTGGCGATCAGGCTCTTTGCGCCCTCAAGCACCGCCTGCTGCACATGGTGCAGAACCTCTTCCGGCTTCACCAGATCGACAGGCTGGCCGAGAATGGACACCCGCTCGTGGGCGCGGCGGCGCTGACGAAACGGCGCCCGCGGCTTTACGCGGCGTTCGGGCGTGTGGGGGCTGAGGGAGGGGTCCGCCATGGGGCGGTTCTAGGCGGTCCGCCCTCAAGACGGGGTTAGAAAACAGGCTTAGCAGGCGTTAAGTCGCCGCCGAACGCGGATCGAAAAGGCGATGCGGCAAGGCTTGAAGCGCCGCTTGCGGAATAAAACGACACGCGGCGAAAAACCTCTGTTGACCCCGTCGTTTCGCTGCCTTAGAGGTCCGCGCCTTCCCGATGGAAACGCCGCAAGGCGCTGCCGACGGGGCCCAGATGGCGGAATTGGTAGACGCGCTGGCTTCAGGTGCCAGTGGCTTAACGGCCGTGGAGGTTCGAGTCCTCTTCTGGGCACCATATTATTGAAAGCGTCGCACCGAACGGTGCGGCGCTTTCATTCTTTTGGCCTATCGCATCGCGCACGGCGCTCTGCTGCTTGAGGCCGTATTTTTGGCCTACCGGAATGCGCGCGGCGCATTACCTGCTTGAGGCCGTTTCTTGAATGCGGCGCGCGGCGCTCAGCATCGCTGTAGCCCGTTCCGTCCGCCGCGTTCGCCGTGTAAGAGCCAGAGCATGACCGTTTACCTGCACGAGGGCGATCTGCCCGACGACCTGGACCTGGGGTCCGAGGTCGCCATCGATTCCGAGACGATGGGCCTGCGCTTCCGCCGCGATCCGCTGTGCGTGGTGCAGCTGTCGTCCGGCGACGGGAACGCCTATGTCGTGCGGCTGAAGCGGCCGGACTACGACTGCCCGAACCTGAAGCGGGTGCTGACCGATCCGGCGGTGACCAAGATCTTCCACTTCGGCCGGTTCGACATCGGCATGTTCCTGCTGCACCTGGGGGTCGAGACGCGGCCGGTCTATTGCACCAAGATCGCCTCCAAGCTGGCGCGGACCTATACCGACCGGCACGGTCTGAAGGACGTGGTGCGCGAGACGGTCGGCGTGGACCTGTCCAAGGCCCAGCAGTCGTCGGACTGGGGCGCGGAGACACTGACGCAGGCGCAGCTGGACTATGCGGCGTCGGACGTCCTGTATCTGCACGCTGCCAAGGCCAAGCTGGACCTGATGCTGGCGCGCGAAGGCCGCGCCGAGCTGGCGGCCAAATGTTTCGACTTCCTGCCGACCCGTTCGGCGCTCGACCTCGCCGGCTGGGACGAGATCGACATCTTCGCCCACAGCTGAGGCGCGCTTGACCGAACCCGGCGAACAGTCCCGCATCGAGGCCGACGAGGCCAGGGTCGCCCTGGCCGGCGCCCGCTGGCGTGCGCGCTCGCGGCGGGTCAAGCTGCTGCGTCGGGTGCTGCCGATCATCATCCTGATGCTGGCGGGCGGCGCCCTGACCTGGACCGTGTTCCGCACCGTGATGTCGGGGGTGGAGCGCAAGGCCAGCCAAAGCCAAGAAGTCCGTCTGGACAGCCCCCTGTTCCATGGCCAGGACGCTCAGGGCCGCGCCTTCACCGTCGGCGCCCAGGGGGCGGTGCGCGATCCGGCCACCGGCCATTTCCGCCTGATCGGCCCGGCGCTGAAACTGAATCTGGGCGGGCGCAAGGTGACCGAACTGACCGCTGACGGCGGCACATACAATGAGCAGGCCAAGACGGTGACCATCGGTCCGAACGTACGGATCTCGGACGGCGGCACCGGTTTCGTCCTCACCACGCCCGAGGCGGTGGTCGACACCTCGACCGGAAACGTCACCGGTTCAAAGGGCGTTCAGGGTTCCGGCCCTATTGGAACCATCAACGCATCGTCCTATGCGATCTATGATCAGGGACAGCGCGTCGTCTTCGACGGCGCAGGCGACAACAAGGTGATGGGCGTGCTGACGCCCAAGGGGTCTGGCGGATGATCATGACGAAGATTTCAAAGGCTCTGGCGACGGTCGCAGCCGTGACGGTCGTGGCCCTGCCGGCCGTCGGCGACGCGCAATCACAAACGGGCAACCAGCCCGTCGCCTATGGCGCGGACTCGGTCGAATATGGCCCCAACCGCATCATCCTGAGAGGCCGGGCCGAGGCGACGCAGGGCGGCAACCGTTTTCGCGCCGACACCCTGACCCTGGTCAGCGGCGCGGGCGGCGATCTGGAGCGCGCAGAGGCCGCCGGAACCGTCTATTTCGTGACCCCGGATCAGTCGATGCGCGGCGACCGCGCCGTCTATAATCTGGGCAATGGCGAGATCGTGGTGACGGGCAATGTCGTCCTGACCCAGGGCAAGAACGTCCTGACCGGCTCGCGCCTGGTCTACAACATCAACACCGAGGCCGCCCGCATGGACGGCGCGCCGCGCGGCGCGGCTGGAAGCCGCGTGCAGGGCGTCTTCTACCCCAACGCAAACTGAGGCCGTCGGCCGTCTGGACCTGAGCATTTGGCGCGCAAGGAACTCTCAGCCCTGAACCTGGACGACCGGCCGGCGACGACGCCGCAGCCGGTGGTCTCGCCTGCGGAAAAGGGTCTGCGGGTGCTGAACCTCGCCCGGTCCTTCGGGCCGCGGCAGGTGGTGCGCGACGTGTCCCTGACGGTGCAGCGCGGCGAGGTCGCGGGCCTGCTGGGTCCGAACGGCGCGGGCAAGACCACCTGTTTCTACATGATCACCGGCCTGATCCCGCCGGACTCGGGCACCATCTGGCTGGACGGCGAGGACATCACCGGCCAGCCGATGTATCAGCGCAGCCGCATGGGCCTGGGCTATCTGGCGCAAGAAGCCTCGATCTTCCGCGGCATGACGGTGGAGCAGAACGTCAAGGCGGTGGTCGAGCTGAACTACCCGCGCGACCAGATCCGCGCCGAGACCGACCGGCTGCTGAACGAACTGCATATCGACCACCTGCGCCATGCCGGGGCGA
>NZ_JBKBOC010000007.1:0-147204 GCF_046295075.1 Brevundimonas sp.
AAGGCTCGATCGTCGTGGGCAAGGTGCTGGAAAACAGCTCCGCCACCTACGGCTTCAACGCCCAGACGGAAGAGTACGGCGACCTGGTCGCCATGGGCGTGATCGACCCGGCCAAGGTGGTTCGCACCGCCCTGACCGACGCCGCCTCGGTGGCCTCGATCCTGATCACGACCGAAGCGGCCGTCGCCGACGCCCCCAAGAAGGGCGGCTCCGGCGGCGCCCCCGACATGGGTGGAATGGGCGGCATGGGCGGCATGGACTTCTAAGTCCAAGTCCTCCGACGCTGAGAATGCAGAAGGGCGGGGTCGCGAGACCCCGCCCTTTTTGTTTGGCTCACTTCCCTGTTCGCGAAGGCGAAAGGGGAGGGCAGGCGGTCGCGTCAGCGAGCGCCAGGAGGGGGCGACCGGGTGTCAGAAGCGGGCAGGGCCATCACCATAGTCCGCGTCGCCCCCTCCTGATCGCTACGCGATCTGTCTCCCCATCGGCCTGCGCCGATGGGGAGGTGAGGTTATTGTCTCAGAACTCCGAAATCGCACCCGGCCGGCGCGAACGGGTCTTCAGCCACATGACGCCCAGCAGGTCCGAGAAGGACGCCCGAAGCCGGCCCCAGTTGGTGTATTTCGAACGGCCGACCTCGCGGTGACGGTGGTCCACGTCCAGATACTGGTTCCTGAACCCCTCGCGGATCATCAGGGCCGGCAGGTAGCGGTGGATGTGATCGAAGTAGGGCAGGCGCAGGAAGACGTCGCGGCGGAAGGCCTTCAGTCCGCAGCCGGTGTCGTCGGCGTCGTCGCCCAGTAATTTGCGGCGGATGCGGTTGGCCCAGATCGAGGCCTGGCGCTTGGCCTCGGTGTCCTGACGCTTGGCGCGACGGCCGCCGACCAGACCCACGTCGGCGGGGGCGGCCAGCAGGGCGTCGACCAGGCGCGGCGCGTCGGCCGGCGGGTTCTGGCCGTCGCCGTCCATGGTCACGACGACCGGCGCACGAGCGGCGAGGACGCCGGTGCGGACCGCGCGGCTCTGGCCCGCATTGGTCCCGTGGGCCAGGACGCGTAGCGCCGGCAGTTCGGCCATGGCGGCCTTCAGCTCGGCCAGGGTCGCGTCTTTGGAGGCGTCGTCCACGAAGATCATCTCATAGGATCGTCCGTCGAAGGCGGCGGCGATCTCGCGCGCCAGGGGCACGGCGGCGCCGGCCTCGTCATGGACGGGAACGACGACGGAAATCTCGGGTGTCTCGACGGTCATCGCCGCTCCATAGAGGATAACGACGGCTTAGGGGAGACGGCTGACGACGGCGCGGTCGCCGTGTAAGGAGTCTGGAATGAAGACTTTTGATCTGGATGGCCGCATCGCCGGCTGGCGAGGCCCGCTCCTCGCGGCCCTGCTGACGCTGATCGCGGGCTTGCCTGGCCTGTTGCTCCTGCCGCCGCTGGACCGCGACGAGAGCCGTTTCGCCCAGGCCACGTCCCAGATGCTGGAAAGCGGCGACTATGTCGACATCCGCTATCAGGACGAGCCGCGCTGGAAGAAGCCGGTCGGCATCTACTGGATGCAGGCCGTCGCCGTCGGCCTGACCTCGGACGTCGAGGACCGCGAAATCGCGCCCTATCGCATCCCGTCCCTGCTGGGGGCGATGCTGGCGGCCTGGGCCGTGGCCTGGGCCGGGTCGGCCATGCTGGGCAGCCGCGTCGGCTTCTTCGGCGGGGCCATCATGGGGGCCACCTTCCTGCTGTCGACCGAGGCGGGGATCGCCAAGACCGACGCCATGCTGTGCGGGGCGACGACCCTGGCCATGGCGGCGCTGGCGCGCATCTATATGGCGACCAAGGCGGGCGAACGAACGATCCGGCTGCACAAGCTGCTGTTCTGGATCGGCATCGGCCTGTCGATCCTGATCAAGGGGCCGATCGGGTTTCTGGTCGTGGCCCTGGCCATCATCGCCCTGTCGATCTGGGACCGGAACATAAAATGGCTCTATCGTCTCGGCTGGGGCTGGGGGCTGCCGCTGGTCGCCCTGATGGTCGGGCCGTGGGCCATCGCCATCACCATCGCCACCGACGGCGGTTTCTGGCGCGAGGCCATCGGCGGGGATTTAGCGCCCAAGATCGCAGGCGCGCACGAAAGCCATTCGGGCTTCCCCGGCATGTATCTGCTGCTGGCGCCCCTGCTGTTCTTCCCCTCCACCCTGCTGCTGCCCGCTGCGGTCTCGACCGGCTGGAGGCGGCGGGCCGAGCCGGCGATCCGGTTCCTGGTCTGCTGGCTGGTGCCCGGCTGGCTGATGTTCGAACTGGCCCCGACCAAGCTGTGGCACTACACCCTGCCGACCTTCGGGGCGCTGGCCCTGCTGGCGGCGGCCGCCCTGGCCCAGCCCATCGGCAAGGCCTCACGCATCACCGGCGCGGTGCTGGCGGCGTTTGCGGCCCTGCTGGTCATCGGCATCACCGTCTATGGGCTGACGGTCTATGGCACGTCGACGGCCCAGACCTGGGCGGCGCTGACGGTGGTCATGGCGCTGGCGGCGGGGGCGATGGGGGGCTTCCTGTTGCTGAACCGGGCGCCGGTCGCGGCGCTGGTCGCCTCGCTGGCCTTCGGCATCGTGGCCCATGCGGCCCTGGCCGGCACGATCCGGCAACTTCGGCCGCTGGCTGTCGCGCCCCAGCTTGAAAAGGCGCTGGAGGCGGCTGACCTGCATCCGCGCCAGGGCCGCACGCCGGGGCCGGTGGCGATCACGGGTTTCCATGAACCCAGCTTCGTCTTCCTGACCGGGCGCGACACCGATCTGACCGACGCGCAAGGCGCCGCTCAGGCCCTGGCCGAGGGACGTCCGGCTATCGTCGAGGGGCGGGACGCCGACGCCTTTCGCGCTGCGGCCGCGCGCCTGGGCGTCTCTGGCCGTGCGGTCGGGACGGTCAACGGCTTCAACTATTCGGGCGGGGACGAGGTCAGCCTGACCGTCTATGCGCCGCCGCCCCGGAACGGGTCGGGCGCAGGAGGCTCGTGATGGGCCGGTTCATCCAGATCGTCGAGGTCGGTCCGCGCGACGGGCTGCAGAACGAGAAGGCCGTGCTGGAGCCCGCCGTCCGCGCTGATCTGGTGCGGCGGCTGGAAGGGGCG
Source organism: Brevundimonas sp. (assembly GCF_046295075.1). Classification (GTDB taxonomy): domain Bacteria; phylum Pseudomonadota; class Alphaproteobacteria; order Caulobacterales; family Caulobacteraceae; genus Brevundimonas. The sequence goes on from NZ_JBKBOC010000007.1 coordinate 3,115, forward strand.
GGGGCGAAGCGGATCGAGGCCGTCTCCTTCGTCCATCCCAAATATGTGCCGCAGATGGCCGGCGCCGAAGAGGTCATGGCCGCCCTGCCGCATGAGGCGGGCCGCAGCCGCATCGGCCTGGTTCTGAACGGCAAGGGTTATGACCGGGCGCTGGCGACCGGGGTGGACGAGGTCAATGTCTCCGTCGCCGCCACCGACGGCTTCGGCCTGAAGAACCAGGGGCTGGCGGTGAAGGATCAGCTGGCCATACTGGGCGACATCGTCGCCCGGCGGCACAATGCGGAGGCGTCAGAGGGCGCGCCGTCCCTGTCGGCCATGATCTCCTGCGTCTGGGGCTGTCCATTCGACGGCGAGGTGTCGGTGGATCAGGTCGCAGACATGGTCGGGGCCATCGCCGAGATGGGCGTAGGCGAGATCGGCCTGGCCGACACCATCGGCGCGGGCGATCCCTGGGCGGTGACGCGCAAGGTCGAGGCGGCGAAGGTCGCAGCGCCGGACGCGACCCTGCGCCTGCATTTCCACGACACCCGCAACACCGGCCTGGCCAACGCCTATGCGGGGGTCGAGGCGGGGATCGACGTGCTGGACGCCTCGGTCGGCGGCATCGGCGGCTGTCCGTTTGCGCCGGGCGCCACGGGCAATATCGCCACCGAGGACCTGGTCTATATGCTGACGCGGGGCGGGTTCGAGACGGGCTATGATCTGGACGCCCTGATCGCTGCGGCGCGCTGGATCGGCGAGGCCATCGGCCGGCCGGCGCCGTCGGCGCTCAGCCGTGCGGGCGGTTTTCCTAGGGATTGAGCCGGCGATGGCGGGCGACGAAGAACGGCGCTATTCATGATGAACAAGCGTGGCCGTCAGGTCGGGCGCGAAGAGGGACCGACCATGCTGATCGCCATTCCGCTGCTGCTGATCCCCGTGGTGCTCTATAATATCGTGGTGCTGTTCGGCGGATCGGGCGGCGGCGCGGTCGTTCAGGCGGACGCCTTGCTGCGCGATCCATTGTTCTCGATCACCATGACTTCGGGCGCGCAATGGACCATTGGGTCGGGCGACCTGATCCTGTTTTTGGGCCTGATCCTGCTGTTCTTCGAGCTGGTGAAGTCGACGTCCAGCCAGCGGGTCGCCATCATCAATCACGCCCTGTCGATGATCCTGTTCATCGCCGTGTTGGTGGAGTTCCTGCTGCTGCCCGGCTTTGCGACCTCGACCTTCTTCCTGATCGTGATCATGATCCTGCTGGACGTGCTGGCCGGCTTCATCGTGACGATCATCTCGTCACGCAAGGATTTCGATTTCGGAACCTGATTCATGCCCGTCACCCTCGGGCTTGTCCCGAGGGCCCACGGCGGCGCTTACCGGACGGACGCGCATTGAGGCTTGTGAGCCCCATTTATCCGTCGCGTCCTGCCTAAACGTAGGCCCTCGGGACAGGCCCGAGGGTGACGGACTTGGGTGGCTTGTTTGCCTCAAGTAGCGCGAAGCGCGGTAGGCCCTACGAAAAAGCCGTGAAGATCAGGGCGACCACGGCGACGTCGAATAATTTGGCGGTGAGGGCGAAGACGGCGGGCATGGGCGGGTCCGGCTGAGGGCGATCTGCCGCGCCTCCAGCAAACCTCGTGCCGCCGGATCAGATTTCGGTCTTGGCCGCCTTGCCCGCAACCGGACGACGCTCGGCCGCGCCGGAATATTCGGTTGCGAGATAGGCGGAGCGCGCCGCATCCAGCACCGGCGGGCCGCCGCGCAGGCCGCGCTTCTGTCCGCTCTGGCCCATCTGCTGGGCGACGAAGGCGGCGGCGCCCGGCTCGATCGCCGGGAGGACGGCAGCTCTTGCCGGGGCAGGCTGGGGCTCGACGACCTCGGGCGCATCGACCGGCACCAGGGCGCGTGAGGCCGAAAGGGCGCGCCGCTCGCGTTCGCGGCGGTCGCCTTCGCGACGATCCACGCGCTCCGGCCCGCCCACAGCCTGGATCCGGTCGGTCATTTGGGCTTGCCGCCCGCCAGCTTGTCGATCTGGCGGCGCATCTCGTCCATCTGGCGGCGCATTTCGTCCAGGGCGTCGGGCGCCTCGGCGGGCGGGGCCGCGTCCGGCTTGGTCTCGGGCGTCGCCGTCGGTTCGGCGCGCGGATAGCCGAAGGCCGGGAACATCTGCATGGCGCGCTCGAACATCGCCATGTTCGCCTTGGCCGTCTCCTCGATCAGGGTCGCGCCCGAGCCTGTGCCGAAGGCGCGGCCGATCTGGCTGGCGAACTGTTCCTGCTGGCGGCCGAAGTTGGCCAGCGACATCTCCAGATAGGAGGGCAGGACGCCCTGCATCGACCCGCCGTAAAAGCCGATCAGCTGGCGCAGGAACTGAACCGGCAGCAGGGCCTCGCCCCGGCTCTCTTCCTCGAAGATGATCTGGGTCAGAATCTGGCGGGTCAGGTCGTCGTTGGTCTTGGCGTCATAGACGACGAAATCAACGCCCTCACGCACCATGGCGGCTAAGTCTTCCAGCGTCACATAGGTGCTGGTCCGCGTATTGTAGAGACGGCGGTTCGCATACTTCTTGATGACGACCGCATTCGCCTCGTTCTTGTTTCCACCCTTGGTTTTTTCGTCAGCCACGCTTGTTCTCGCGATGTTGCAACGCGTCACTATCCCCCCTTGCGCGCCGAAGCGCCAGAGGCAGCCGCCAAAGCGGGGCGCCGCTGCGTCAATGCGCCGGGTGCAGACCGATCAGCCGTGGCTCATGGCCGGGGCCAGGACGACGCCGACCAGAACCGCCGTCCAATGCACCGTCGCGCCGGTGACGACGAACCCGTGCCAGATGGCGCGGCGGAACTTCACGCGCGGGCTGACGAAGACGAAGACGCCGGCCGTGTAAATCAGGCCGCCGATGACCAGCAGGGCCAAGGCGACGGGATGCACCGTCTCGACCATCGGCTTCAGGGCGGCGACCGCGAGCCAGCCGAAGACGACATAGACGCCGCTCCAGAACTTGTCCGAGATGCGCGGCGCGAACAGCTTCACCCCGGCGCCCATGAAGGCCAGGGTCCAGATCAGGGTGGTGAAGCCGACGGACCAGAGGCCCTCGAACCGCTGGGTCGTGAAGGGGGTGTAGCTGCCCGCGATCATCAGGAAGATGGCCGCCTCGTCCAGCCGCCGCAGCACGGGCCGCGCGGCGCAGGGGTTGGTCCAGTTATAGATGGTCGAGGCCGTCAACATGCCGACCAGGCACAGCGCATAGATGGCCGTCGCCATGACGCCGCCGATGCCGGTATAGACGCCCGCCAGACCCGCCAGGATGATGCCGCCGACCGCCGCCAGCATCAGGCCGACGACATGGACCCACAGGTCCGCCAGTTTCTCGGCGCGGGTCGGATAGTGCTCGATCATGTCCAGCTCGTCCGGCGTGCAGACGTGGGTGACGAGACGTTTCAGCGTGCGAAGCATGGCCCTTCCAATCCGTGGAACGCGTCTATCGTTCCCGGATAATGCGCCGACAGGATGACGATTGGCTGAATCCGGCCGGGCTCCTATCGTCGCAGGTGACGAACACGCTGCGATGCGGCAAAACGGCCACGCAGACCTATTCAGCAAAGAGTGAAATCCCATGACCGACGTCGTCATCGTTTCCGCCGCGCGCACGCCGGTCGGTTCTTTCCTGGGCGCCCTGTCGTCCCTGCCGGCCTCGAAACTGGGCGAGATCGCCATCAAGGCGGCGCTGGAGCGGGCCGGCGTCTCGGGCGACGAGGTGGACGAGGTGATCCTGGGTCACGTCCTTCAGGCCGCCGCCGGCCAGGGGCCCGCGCGCCAGGCCGCCGTTGGCGCCGGGGTGCGCAAGGAAGCCGCCGCCTGGAGCCTGAACCAGATTTGCGGCTCGGGCCTGCGCGCCGTCGCCATCGCCGCCCAACAGATTGCGCTCGGTGACGCCAAGATCGTCGTCGCCGGCGGTCAGGAGAGCATGAGCCAGGCGCCGCACGCGCAAGCCCTGCGCAACGGTCAAAAGATGGGCGACGTCGCCCTGATCGACACCATGGTCAAGGACGGGCTGTGGGACGCCTTCAACGGCTATCACATGGGCCAGACGGCCGAGAACATCGCCGACAAATGGTCGATCAGCCGCGAGGCCCAGGACGAATTCGGCCTGGCCAGCCAGCACAAGGCCGAGGCGGCCCAGAACGCCGGCAAGTTCGACGCCGAGATCGTTCCCGTCGTCATTCCCGGCCGCAAGGGCGACGTGACGGTCGACAAGGATGAATACATCCGCCACGGCGCGACGCTGGAGCTGATGCAGAAGCTGAAGCCCGCCTTCGCCAAGGACGGCAGCGTCACCGCCGCCAATGCGTCGGGCCTGAACGACGGCGCGGCCGCCCTGGTGTTGATGAGCGCGGATGAGGCCAAGGCGCGCGGGCTGGAGCCCTTGGCGCGCATCGCCTCCTACGCCACGGCCGGCGTCGATCCGTCGATCATGGGCACGGGGCCGATCCCGGCGTCGAAGAAGGCGCTGGAGAAGGCGGGCTGGAGCGTCGCCGATCTGGATCTGGTCGAATCCAACGAGGCCTTTGCGGCCCAAAGCCTGTGCGTGGTCAAGGAGCTGGGTCTCGATCCGGCCAAGGTCAACGTCAACGGCGGCGCCATCGCCATCGGCCATCCCATCGGCGCCTCGGGCGCGCGCATCCTGACCACGCTGCTGTTCGAGATGAAGCGGTCGGGCGCCAAGAAGGGCCTGGCGACCCTATGCATCGGCGGCGGCATGGGCGTGGCGATGTGCGTCGAGCGGGGGTGAGCCGATAAACGAAGTCCTTCTTCCAGAGGTAGAAGGTGGCCCGAGAGGCCGGATGAGGGGTGACTGTGCCGATCGCGTCGCACAGCGTAACCCCTCACCCTTTCGCACCAAGACCGATCGCTACGCTCTCGGGTGCTCAAGCCCTCTCCCAATGGGAGAGGGTAGGGCGATCTTTTAGTCCGCCGGGTATTCGAACGGATCGCTCGGCGTCGGCTGGGTCGGCAGCGGCATGCGCGGCAGGGGCTCGTCGCGGTTGGCGGCGTTCAGCAGGAAGCTGGCCAGGATGACGGCCGCCTGACGCAGGTCTTCGGCCTTCAGGTGGTCGTAGCTGTCGATGCTGGTGTGGTGCAGGCGGCTGGAATAGTCGAGCGGGTCCTGGATGAACTGATAGCCCGGCACGCCGACGGTCTGCATATAGACGTGATCGGTGCCGCCCGAGTTGCGCAGGGACACCGTCGTCGCGCCCATGCTGGCGAAGGGCGCCAGCCATTCCTGGAAGATCGGGGCGGCGGCGACATTGCCCTCGGCGTTGATGCCGCGGATCTTGCCAGAACCATTGTCCAGGTTGAAATAGGCGACCAGGTCGCGATAGCCCGCGCGCGGCTCGACGGGCCAGCGGCTGCGCCAGGTGCGGTTGTTCGACAGGCCCGCCAGCGTCGGATCGTTCGACGGCGCCCGCGTCGCCAGATGCTGATCGACATAGGCCAGCGAGCCCAGGATGCCTTGTTCCTCGCCGTTCCACAGGGCGAAACGGATGGTGCGCTTGGGTCGCACGTTCAGGGTTTTCAGGATGCGCGCCGCCTCCATGACGACCGCGCTTCCGGCCGCGTTGTCCACGGCGCCGTCCGAGGCGACCCAGCTGTCCAGGTGGGCGCCGGCCATGACGTATTCGGTCCCGCGCGCCGTGCCGGGGATGTCGGCCAGGATGTTGTAGGCGTTGACGTCCTCGTCGTGAAACCGGACCTCGCTGTTCAGCTCCAGCGTCGGCGGCGCATCGGTCAGGGCCAGGCGCGCCAGGCGCCGATAGTCCTCGGCCGCCAGCTCCATGCCCGCCAGCTTCGGGGTCGCGCCCACCTGATAGGTATAGCCCGTGCCGTGCAGAAGACCGCCGTCGCGCTGGGAAATCCGTACCCAGGCCAGGGCCCCCTGTTCGACCAGAAAGGCGTCCAGTTCATTGGCGAAGTTGACGGTCTTCAGCGAGCGTTCGATGGCGGCCGGCGAATGCTGCGGCTGGTTATAGACGTTGCGCTCGGCCAGCTCGGCGCTGGTCCATCGGCGGAAGGCCGGCTCGGTCGGCTCTGACCCCGTCCCCGGCTGGGACAGCATGACGATCTTGCCCGACAGCTTGCCGCGCCATTTGTCGAAGTCCTCGACCTTGGAGATCGGGGCCACGATCACGCCGCCGCTGATCGTTCCATTGGTCGAGGGCGTCCAGGCCACGGGAATGGCGCGCAGGTCCAGCGGACGCGGTGCGGTCATGCGGGCGCTGGAGCGGACGATGGACCAACCCCGGCCGAACTCGAACCCTTCGGCCCGGACATTGGACAGGCCGTAGTCGGTAAACTGCGCTTGAGCCCACCGTTCGGCCTCGCGCATCTGGGGCGAGTTGGTCATCCGCCCGCCGATCCGGTCGGTCAGATAAGCGGCGGTCTGCATCACCTGGCTGTGGTTCAGCCCCTGGTCGATGATGCCGTTGACGGCGACGCGGTCCACCGACTGGGCGGCGACGGGCGTGGCGAGAAGGGCGGCGGCGGATACGAAGGCGAGCAGACGTGACATGAGTTCCCCTGAACTGAACAGGGGCGCATCTGAGGCGATCCGCGTGCGCAGTGCAAACCGCAAAGACGACTCAGGCCGCGACGATCAGCCCCATGTTCAGCTCCAGGGGCCGCGCGGCTCGGTCGGCGTGGCGGGAACGCCGGTGGTCGAGGTCGTGAAGCCGGCGGCGGGGCGAGGCTGGGCCAGGTCCGGCGTTCGCGGGCGCAGCTGCATCCCCATCTTGGCGCCCAACTCCATCAGCGCCTTGACGCGATTGAGCGTCGCCGGGTGGGTCGAGAACAGGTTGTCGGCCCCGCGTCCCGCCAGGGGATTGATGATGAACATCTGGCCCGAGGCCGGATTGCGCTCGGCCGTTTGATTGGTGATCCGCTTGGCGTAGGCGTCGATCTTCTGCAGGGCGCTGGCCAGGGCCTGGGGGTCGCCCGCGATCTCGGCGCCGACGCGGTCGGCCTCGTACTCGCGGCCCCGGCTGATCGCCATCTGCACCAGACCGGCCGCCATGGGCGCCAGGATCATCAGGGCCAGGGTGCCGATGATCCCGCCCGGCCGTTCGCGGTCGTCTCCGCCGCCGAAGAACAGGGCGAAGTTGGCCAGGGCCGCGATGGCGCCGGCGATGGTCGCCGTCACCGTCATGATCAGGGTGTCGCGGTTCTTCACATGGGCCAGTTCGTGCGCCATCACCCCGCGCACCTCTTCGCGCGTCAGCATGTCGAGCAGGCCGGTGGTGGCGCAGACGGCCGCGTTCTCGGGATTGCGGCCGGTGGCGAAGGCGTTGGGCTGGTCGTTGGGAATGATGGCGACCTGGGGTTGGGGCAGGCCGGCGTCGCGGGCCATCTGGCGCACATCGGCGACGTAGTTTCGGACCACGGCGTTGGGGTGCTGCTCGTCGACCGGCTGGGCCCGGTACATCTTCAGCACGATCTTGTCGGCGTTCCAGTAGCTGAACAGGTTCATCCCGCCTGCAAACAACAGGGCGATCGCCATGCCGGTCGCGCCGCCGATCAGGCAGCCGACCCCTGCGAAAAGGGCCGTCATCGCCGCCAGCAGGATGAAGGTCTTCAGGTGATTCATCGCGGTTCCGTCACCCGATCCGGCCGCTGTGTCTGGCGTCACGGGTTTGATCCTCTATTTGAGAGAAGGCGCATCAAGCCTCAAGGGAGCCGCCCTGTGACCGAACATCCCACCCCCGGCCCGGACAAGGACGCCGAAACGGCTCCGACGACCCCGGTGTTCAACGCCGACGTGCCCCACGCCACGTCCGAACGGCCCGTCAGCGAGGCCGCCCGTCGCGCCCTTCAGGAGGCGGCCGATCGTCGCGCGGGCCAAGCGGCGGTTCAGCCGGACACGGAATACGGCGGCCCGTCCGGTCCCGAACCGACCCGTTTCGGCGACTGGGAAAAGAAGGGGTTGGCGGTCGATTTCTGACCCGCTGGTCCTGTAGGCGCGGGGAAAACGGTTAACCACGGCTTAAGAAACAGGCGCCGGATTTGCCAGTGCAGGGACAACTCAGAGGAGTCTGTCCCGTGACGATACAGTCGATACTTACTGCCGCATCGGCGGCTCTGCTGCTCTCGGCAGCGCCCGCTCTCGCCGGAGGGCCCGGAGGCCACGGCGGCGGATATGGCGGCGGCCATGGCGGTCAACCCGGCGGCTGCGGCGGCGGGTGCGGTGGCGGCGGCTACCAAGGCGGCGGCGGCTACCAAGGCGGTGGGGGCCACTACGGCGGCGGCAACTACAACGCCAACCACAACGTCAATGTGAACGTGAACGGCGGGGCCTACGCCAACGCCAATGCGAACGCTTATGCGGGCGCCTCCAGCTATTCGGCGATCAACGCCCGGTCCTATTCCAGCTCGTCCAGCTTCCAGCGCGGCTATGTCGGCGGCGGCACGACCTATGTCGGCAGCGGCGGCTATTCGGACGGCTATTACGTCGGTGGATACGGCGGCGGCGTGAGCACGACCTCGGTCCTGGTCGGACGGCCCCCTGTCAGCGCCCCGGTCGGCTATCCGGTCTATGGCTTTGGCCGCGACTATATCGGCTGGCGTCCCTATCAGCAGGGCCGCCCGGCCGACTGCAACTGCCGCCCGCCCGTTCGCCCGCCGGTGCGTTACGAGCAGCGCTATGAGCAGCGTTACGAGCAGAGCTACGTCGATCAGCCGCCGGTCTATGTCCAGGGCCCGCCGGTGCAGGTCGCGCCGCAGCGCATCTATGTCGCTCCGTCGCAGGTGAACTTCGCGCCGCCCCAGATCGAAATGGGACCGCCCACCTATATCGAGCAACCGCCCATCTATGTGCAGGCGCCGCCGGTCAACATCGGGCCTCAGCGCGTCCAGGTCGCCGCCTCTCAGGTGAACATGGCCCCGCCGCAGATCGAGACGGGCGGTCCCGTCTATGTGGATCAGGCCCCGGTCTATCTGCAGTCGGCCCCGGTCAACATCGGCCCGCAACGCATCCAGGTCGCCCCCGGCCAGGTGAACATGGCCCCGCCGCAGATCGAGACCGGCGGTCCGGTCTATGTCGATCAGTCGCCCGTCTATGTGCAGTCCGCGCCGGTCAACATCGCCCCTGCCCAGATCTACGTCGCCCCGCCGGAGGTGAACACCATGCCGCCTCCCCCTCCGCCGCCGCCTTCGGGCTACTACGGCGACCTGCCGCCGCCCGAAGCGCCCGCGCCCCACGCGCCGCCGCGCCACGGCTATGCCCAGGAGCCGGGCGAGCGGGGCTGATCGCCCTGCGGTAAATAATCGAAGACGAAAAGGTCGCCCTGGTCTGTCTCAGATCAGGGCGATCTGCTGTGCGATCTCCTGCGCCGCCGCGCGCGGATCGGCCGAGGCCGTGATCGGCCGGCCGATGACCAGATGGGTCGCGCCGGCTTCAAGCGCCGCCTGCGGTGTCGCCGCCCGCGCCTGGTCGTCCAGCGCGGCGCCGACCGGCCGCACGCCCGGCGTCACGATCAGGAAGTCCGGCCGTCCCGCCGCGATGGCCAGGGCGCGGGCGCGGGCCGCCTCGTGCGGGCTGGAGACGACGCCGTGGATCCCTGCGTCCAGCGCCTGACGCACGCGCATCTCGACCAGTCCGCCCGGCGACAGGCTGTGGTCGTCGGCCGACAGATCCTCGGCCGTCAGGCTGGTCAGGACCGTGACGCCCAGCACCTTCATGTTCGACCCGGCCGCGCCGCGCGCCGCCGCCGCCATCACCTGCGGTCGCGCATGGACGGTCAGCAGATCGCAGTCGGCATCCGCCAGGTTGGCCGTCGCCTTCTCCACCGTCGCGCCGATGTCGTGCAGCTTCCAGTCCAGGAAGATCTTGCGCCCCTGCGCCTTCAGCTCGCGCGCCAGGTCCATTCCGCCCACCGCGAACAGCTGGAGTCCGATCTTGTAGAAGCCCACCGCATCCTCGACCCGCGACACCAGGGCGGCGGCTTCGGCCGTCGTCGGCACGTCCAGGGCGCAGATGATCCGTTCGTCAGGTGCGCGATTCGGCGTCGCTGTGTTGGTCTGGGTCATCGACGGACTCGCGCTTAGCGGCTATGCCGGACATGAGGGCGCGTCGGCAGGGCGGCGTGATGGATTGAGGGCGAGGGCAGGCGATGAACGCAGTCGATTTGGGTGTCAACCTGTTCGTGACCCTGTTCGCCCTGCTGGACCCGATCGGCAATCTGCCGATCTTCGCCGCCGCGACGGCCGGGGCGACCCTGCGTCAGCGGATTTCGGTCTCGGCCCTGATCTGCGCCTTCGCCGCCGTCTTCCTGGCCTTCTTCCTGTTCACGGGCCTGGGCCTGCTGCAGTTCTTCGGCATTTCGCTGGCGGCGTTCCGGATCGCCGGGGGCATTCTGCTGCTTTTCCTGGGGCTGGACATGGCGCGCGGCGACTTCCTGGCCATGTTCGCCGACAAGGACGCGCTGGCCGACACCAAGGACGTGCGCGGCTATGCCCGCCGCCGGTTCCAGCGCCTGGTCGTGCCCTTCGCCATTCCGCTGATGATCGGCCCCGGCGCCATATCCGCCGTCATCATCCAGGCGGGCGAGGCGGCAAAGCTGGGTTATGCCGGGACCATGGGGTCGCTTGCCGCCATCACGGCCGCCTGCGCCGTCTCCTTCGTCTGTTTCGCCCTGACCGGGTCGCTCAGCCGCCTTCTGGGCGAGGTGGGCATGGCCATCATCGTGCGCGTGCTGGGCCTGATCCTGTGCGCCCTGGCGATCCAATTCATCCTGCTGGGCCTGGGCGAGGCCATTCCCGGCATGATCTCCGGCGCGGTGACCACCCCCTATCCGGCGGCGAAGTAGGCTTCAGTCCTCGTCGTCCTCGATGGCGTGGATGTCGTCATCGGTCAGGCCCAGGTGGTGGCCGATCTCGTGGATCAGGACGTGGGCGATCAGTTCGCCGATCCCCACGTCGCCGCGCTCGCACCATTCGTCCAGAATCGGCCGGCGATAGAGAAAGACCCGCGACGGCTCGGCCGCCGGCCCCAGGCTGTCGCGCCGACCGATATCGACGCCGTGATACAGGCCCGTCAGCTCGAACGGATCCTCGATCTCCATCTCCGCCAGCGTCGCCTCGTCGGCGAAGTCGTCGATGCGGATGACCACCTCGCCCGCCGCCTGTTTGAAAGGCCCCGGCAGGGCATCGAACGCCTCTTGCGCCAGCCTGGCGAAGTCGTCGAGGGAGGGGGCGATCGCGTCGGTCATGACAGCGATATCGCGGTCCCGAGGGGGCGGCGCAACAGGGCGCGATGACGCGATCACGAGACTGCCGCTTTTTCGCGCGCTTGGGGTATGGTTGCCGAATCGGGGCGCAGACCTTTCTCCAGGGACACGAATGGCCGAGGCCGACATCGCCTATGTCGCCACAGCGGGCGCAGCCGGACTGGCCATGGCCGTCAGCGCCTGGGCCTTGCTGTTGCGTGGACGGCTGAACGAGACGGCGGTCCAGGCCGAGCGCGAGCGGGTCGAGGCCCTGGCGGATCTCAGCCGTCACGACGCCATGCTGCGGGCCTTCGACGATGTCAGCCTGGCCCTGACGCCGGAGGGTCAGGCGGCCGGGGCGCCCATCGGTTCGGCCGAACTGATCGCGCGCCTGGCGGGCGACAGCGACGACGTCGGCGCCGCCGTCCTGGCCAAGCTCAAGATCACCCACGACGCCCTGATCGAGGCCCTGGTGCAGTCCGGCCAGGCCTTCGAGGGGCTGGTCGCGCTGGACGATGTCGAGCCGTGGCGGATCGAGGGGCGGGTCGCCGGCGGTTCGGCCTGGCTGCGGTTGTCGCCCGCGTCGCGTTTCACCCTGACCGGCGCCGATGCAATCGAAAGCGGCCTGGCCATGCTGGGCGACGCCTCGCCCATGCCGACCTGGGTCGTGGACGGGACCGGCAAACTGGCCTGGGCCAACCGCGCCTGGCTGGCCGAGATCAACGCCGAAACCATTGAAGCCGCCATCGAGGAAGGCCTGTCGTTCGACCGCGGGGCGGACGCTCTGGTCGCCGAGGCCGCGCGCCTGGGCGTGCGTCAGGAAGGCTTCCGCTGGACGACCGGCGGGGGGGCGCGCCGCGCCTGGCGCATCATCGCCGAACCGGCGGGCGGGGGCGCCGTCACAGCCTTCGCCATCGAGGTGACCGAGGCGGAAGAGACGCGCGACACCCTGCGCCGCCACGTCGAAGCCCATGACGAGACGCTGAACCATTTGGCCGACGCCGTCGCCATCTTCGGCCCGCAAAAGCGGCTGGCCTTCCACAACACCGCCTTCCAGACCCTGTTCGACATCGACGCGGCCTGGCTGGACGAACGCCCGACCCATGCCGAGCTTCTGGACCGCCTGCGCCAGCGTCGCAGCCTGCCCGAGGTCGTGGATTACGCCGGCTGGAAGGCGCGCGAGCTGGAATTCTATGGCGCGTCCGAGGCCTCGCCGGACGACAGCTGGTCCCTGCCGGATGGCCGCACCCTGCGTGTCGTGCGCCAGCCGCACCCGCTGGGCGGCATATTGCTGATCTTCTCGGACATCACCGACGAGCTGAAGCTGCGCAGCCGGTTCAACGCCCAGATCCAGGTCCAGCGCGCGACCCTGGACAAGCTGAACGACGCGGTCGCCGTGTTCGGCTCGGACGGGCGGCTGAGGCTGCACAACGAGGCGTTCGAGATCTTCTGGAACCTGTCGGTCGACCGGATCGCGGCGGCGTCGGACTTCGACGCCCTGGCCGAACTGTGCAAGGCGGTGCTGCCCGATCCGGCCCTGTGGCTGGGGCTGAAGGCGCGGGTCGCCGATCCCGATCCCGAAAGCCGCGTGGCGATTTCAGGCGAGGGCCGCACCGTCGATGGCCGCGTCGCCGCCTGGCAGACCCGGCCGCTGCCGGATGGTGCCACCCTAGTCGCCTTCTCGGACGTGACCGCCCGGCGCGGGCTGGAACAGGCCCTGGTCCAGCGCGAACAGGCCCTGGCCGAAAGCCAGGCGCTGAAACGCGAGTTCGTCGGCAGCGTCTCCTACGAGCTGCGCACCCCCCTGACGACCATCGTCGGCTATTCCGAACTGCTGGAGACCATGGGCGACCTGCCCGAACGCAGCCGCCAGCACGCCGGCGCCATCCGCATCGCCGCCAGCCAGCTGGCCCGCTCCATCGACGACGTGCTGGACATGGCCCAGATCGACGCAGGCGAGATGGAGCTGTCTCTGGGCGATATGCGCGTCAGCGACCTGCTGAGCCAGGCGGCCGAGAAGGTTCGTGCGCGGGTCGAGGGACGCGGCGCGACCCTGACCGTCTCCTGTCCCGCCGACCTCAAGCCGATCCGCGCCGACGAACACCGCATCGGCCAGGCGCTGGATCATCTGCTGGAAAACGCCGCCCGCGCCGTGTCCGAGGGAGGGGCGGTGGAGCTGAAGGCCGAGACCGGCGCAGCCGAGGTCCGCCTGACCGTGTCCGACACCGGGCGCGGCATCCCCTATCACCTGCAGGCCCACGTCTTCGACCGCTTCGTACGACGTGAACGCGGCGGCCCCGGCGTGGGCCTGGCCCTCGTCAAGGCTCTGGTCGAGCTGCACGGCGGCTGGGCCGAGGTCGAGAGCGAGCCGGGCAAGGGCGCCGCCTTCATCCTGCACCTGCCGCTGGGCGCATCGACGACCGCCGCCGCGCCCGAGCTTCAGCTGGAACTCTGAGCTAGCGCCGCGACGCCTTGGACGCATCGCGCGCCGGGCCGAACTCGGCGCCCGCGTTCCATTCCGGCCATTGATCGCTGTCCGCCAGTTCACGTCCAACGGCGTAGATCAGGGCTGTGTCGGCGGCTGCGGCGTCCATCTTCCAGGTCGCATCCCATTCGTCCGTAGGCTGATGATAGCGGTTCTGGACATAGTCGCGGCTGGCGGCGCTGGCGCCGGTGAAGCCCGCGGCCGGGAACAGGGCCGGCACGCCCCTCAACGCCAGGGGGAAGTGGTCCGAGCGATAGAAGGCTCCGGCCTGGGGCGCCGGATCGGCGATCAGGGTGCGGCCGGCCTGGGTCGCGTGGCGGGCCAAGACATCGTCCAGCTGGTTCTTGCCCTTGCCGATGACGACGACGTTGGGGTCGATCTCGGTCCCCGGCAGCAGGCTGTCGACGTTGATGTTGGCGACCGTGGTCTCCAGCGGCCAGACCGGATTGGCGGCGTAATAGGTCGAGCCCAAGAGGCCCGCCTCCTCGCCCGACCAGGCGGCGAAGACGACCGACCGTTTGGGGCGCGGACCGTCGGCGAAGGCGTGGGCCAGTTCCAGCAGGGCGGCGACGCCGGTCGCATTGTCCACCGCCGCATTATATATCTTGTCGCCCTCGGCGTTCGGGGTGCCGACGCCGTAGCCGTCCCAGTGGGCCCCGTACATCACGGTCTCGTCCGGGCGTTCGGCGCCGGGGATGCGGGCGATGACGTTCTTGGTCTCCACCTTGTCGGCGATCTGGCCGAAATCCACGCTCATGGTCAGGCCGGGCAGGACGACGGGCTTGAAGTCGGCGCTGCGGGCGCTGTCCTTCAGGGCGGCGAAGTCTAGGCCGGCGGCGGTGAACAGTTCCTCGGCCTTGGCCCGCTGGATCCAGCCCTGGAAGGGCGCGCGCTCGGCGTCGGGATCGGCGCGGACGATGTCGAACTTGGGCGCGGCCGACGAATTCTGCAGCACCGACCAACCATAGCCGGCGCCGTCAGTCTCGTGGACCACCAGCACGCCCGCGGCGCCGCGACGGCCCGCCTCCTGGAACTTGTAGGTCCAGCGGCCATAGAAGGTCATGGCGGCGCCGTCGAACTTGCCCGCCACCGGATCGCCCTCGGGCGCCTGGAAGTCGGGATCGTTGACCAGGACGACGATGACCTTGCCGCGCACGTCCACGTCCTTGAAGTCGTCCCACTGACGCTCCGGCGCGGTCGCGCCATAGCCGACGAAGACCACGGGCGCGTCGGTCACGGTGATGTGGTCGGTGGGCCTGTCGCTGGAGACAAGCACGTCCGGTCCGCGCTCCAGGCTGATCGTTCTGCCGCCGACGGTCGCGGCGACGGTCGCCGGGCCGTCCTGGCGCGTGCGCGACAGATGGGCGATCTGGACGAATGCCCCGTCCGGCCCGCCGCCCTCGGCGCCCGCAGCGCGGAACTGTTCGACCAGCCAGGCGACGGTCTTCTCCTCGCCCGGCGAGGCGGGGGCGCGGCCCTCGAATTCGTCCGAGGCCAGCACCCGCACCGATTCGTTCATCCGCGCGGCGTCGATGTTCGGCGCGGCCTCCTGCGCCAGGGCGGGAGAACAGGCCATGATCAGGGCGAGGGTGGAAACGGCATGCATGGTGTGGCGCATCGGAAACTCCTAATCGAACCGCCCGACCCTGCCTTTCTCAGTCCCGGCTGTCGAGCCAGTCGATGACGCCGGATGCGGCGACCACGCCTGAGGCGAAGCTGGCCTGAAGCAGATAACCGCCGGTCGGCGCCTCCCAGTCCAGCATTTCTCCGGCGACGAAAACGCCCGGTCGCGCCTTCAGCATCAGCCGTTCGTCCACGCCGTCCAGCGCCACGCCGCCCGCCGACGAAATGGCCCGTTCCAGCCCCTGTACGCCCGTCAGGGTCAGCGGCATGGCCTTGATCCGTTCGGCGATGGCGCGGGGCGACGCGGGCAGGGGGCCGGCTTCGTACAGCAGGGCGACGGCGGCGGGATCAAGCCCGACCGCCTTGCGCAGATGGTTCGACAGGCTGGCCTTGCCGCGCGGCTGGGACAGACGTTCGGTCAGCCGCCCGGTCGCCACGTCGGGCTTCAGGTCGATCCGAATCTGCGTCATTCCATCCGCCTCGACCGCCGCGCGCAGCACGGCCGACAGGGCGTAGACGGCGCCGCCTTCGATGCCGTAGCGGGCGATCATCGCCTCGCCGCGCGCCGTTCTGTCGCCGTGGGTGATGGCGACGCCCTTCAGCGGTTGGCCGGCGAACCGGCCGCGCAAAAGCCCAGACCAGGCGACGTCGAACCCGACGTTCGCGGGCCGGAACGGCGCGACGGCTGCGCCGGCTGCTTCGAGCCACGGCGCCCAGGCCCCATCGGAGCCGAGACGCGGCCAGCTGGCGCCACCCACGGCAAGGATCACGGCGTCGGGCGTCTCCAGTCGTTCGCCGTCCGGCGTCTCGAACGCCAGCGCCCCGTCGCGCCAGCCGGTCCAGCGCGAGCGGGTGCGGATCTCGACGCCCAACCCCTCCAGCCGCGCCAGCCAGGCCCGCAATAGCGGAGAGGTCTTCATCGCCTTGGGAAACACCCGGCCGCTGGACCCGACGAAGGTCTCCTGTCCCAGGGCCTCGACCCAGGCGGTCAGGTCGGCAGGCGTAAACCGGTCGATCCAGGCGGCGGCCGTCGGCTGGGCCGAGCCATAACGGGTGGTGAACCGATCCAGCGGTTCTGAATGGGTCAGGTTGAGCCCGCCGCGCCCGGCCATCAGCATCTTGCGGGCGACCGACGGCATCCGCTCGTGCACCACCACGGCCGTTCCCGCTTGCGCCAGCCGCTCAGCGGCCATCAGTCCGGCGGGACCGGCGCCGATCACATCGACAGTTCGGGAGGGCGTCGGGCGAGGGGACTGTTGCATGGCGTCGCTTTGCGCGCTTGCGGCGGCGCTGGCTATAGGCGGCAGCGTCGCTATGTTCCGTACCATGAGCGTTGCATTCACCCGCGAAGAAGATCTTGAGGCCACCGCCGCCGACCTGGCGGACCGCCCGATCTCGCCCCATCCCAATCTGGTCACGCCGCAGGGTCTGGCGATGATCGAGGTCGAACTGGCGTCCGCGCGCGCCGCCTATACCGCCGCCCAGGTGAAGGGTTCCATCGAGAGTGACCGGACGGCGATGGCGCGCGCGACGCGCGATCTTCGCTACTGGTCCGCCAGGCGGGCCTCGGCCCAGCTGGTAGAGCCGACGCAGGACGAGGGGGCCGTGCGGTTCGGCGGCTCGGTCTCGATCGAACGCGAGGACGGTCGTGCCCAGACCTGGCGCATCGTCGGCGAGGACGAGGCCGATCCGGCCGCCGGCTCGGTCAGCCATGTCTCGCCCCTGGCCCGAGCCGTCGTAGGCAAGCGGGTCGGCGACGAGGTGATCGTTGCGGGTCAGTCGGCCGAGATCGTCGCGGTCGGCTAGGCTTCTTCGTCGCCCAGCATCTCGCGCATCATGTCCAGGATCAGCTTCTGCTTGCGCGGCGGCAGGCGTGGCGCGAGGCGGCTGATCTCGACGCTATTCTTGGTCGGCTTGTGCTCATGGTCGAAGGCGGGCGCCGCCTCTTCGGCCATGCCCGGCTGGGCGCCGGCGTAGCCTTCGAAGAAGAAGGGGATGCCGACCTTCATGAAATCGGCCATTTCGAACAGTTTCGAGGCCGAGACGCGGTTGGTGCCCTTCTCGTACTTCTGGACCTGCTGGAAGCTGACGCCGACGGCCTTGGCGAGGGCGGTCTGGGTCAGGCCCAGGTCCAGACGCTTTTCCTGAACGCGACGGCCGACATGGCGATCGACGGGATGCGTATCCTCGTCCTTCTCACGCGCCATCCGGGTTCCCCTGCTTCAGATCGCCAACCGATTCGAGCGAACCCTAGATCGTAAAATCAACGGCCACAAGGATAGGAGGAACGCCGCTAGAGCAGCCAAGAAGAACGGCCAGTCGCCGAACCGGCCATAGGGCGTGATGCCGGTCGGGCGCGGCAGCGGCGCGTCGATCACCCCCATGACGCCGGGGTCCAGCCGTTGGCCGTCCACGATCCGGCCCCAGGGGTCGATCATGGCCGAAATCCCCGTCGGCGTGGCCCGCGCGATGGGCAGGCCGGTCTCGATGGCGCGATAGCTGGCCAGGTTCAGATGCTGGCGCGGACCAGACGTCGCGCCGAACCAGGCGTCGTTGGACGCATTGACGATCCACTCGGGCCGCCCCGCCGCGCCGGGCGTGAAACCGGGATACAGGCTCTCGTAGCAGATCAGCACTTGGGCCGGCGGCGCGCCGGGGAAAGAGATCGGCGCCGGCGTCGGTCCGGCGGAAAAGTCGCTGGGCATATGCACCAGGCTGCGCAGGCCGATGGACGTCATGATCGAGCCCAGCGGCAGATATTCCCCGAACGGCACCAGTCGGTGCTTGTCATAGACGGCCGCGACCCTCAGGCCCGCCCCGCCTTCATCGGCCAGGGCGAACAGGCTGTTGTAGTAACGGCCGCCCTCCGGCGCCGTCGGGTCCGCTTCGCCGCGCGCCAGACCCATCAGCAGGGTCTGTCCGGGCCGCAAGGCGCCGGCGATGGCCTGGGCGTCGGCCGAAGCGAAGACATCGTTGGCCGAGGCGGGCAGGGCGCCCTCAGGCCAGACCACGACATCGGGTGTGCGCGCCGCCGCCTGACCCGTCAGGGCGACATAGCGATCGACGATGGAGCGATAGGCCTCGGGCGACCATTTGGTCTCCTGCTTCACATCGGCCTGGACCAGACGGACGACCGTATCGGTGAACTGCAGGTTCGACTGCGCCAGCCTGACGGCGCCGAACGTCCCGACGGCGATCAGGGCCAGCGCCCCAAGGCCGGCGGAAATCAGTCGGCTGCGCTTGGCGCCCGGTCCAATCAGCGGGGCGAAGGCTGCCGTCGCGGCGACCGTCACGAGGCTCAATCCATAGACGCCGACGACCGAGGCGAACTGGGACATGCCGCCGCCCGCGCGCCAGGTCGCGCCGGCCGGGTTCCACGGAAAGCCGGTCAGCACATGGCCGCGCAGCCATTCGGCGGCGCAGAACAGGGCCGCGAACAACAGCACCCGAACCGCGCCCAGCGGCGCCCAGCGACGATACAGGGCCATCGCCGTCCCCCAGAACAGCCCCAGGCCAGCGGGCAACAGGCTGGCGGCGAAGGGCGCCATCCACGCCTGTTCGGGATTGACGAAGAAGGCCTCGGCCACCCACCAGCAGCCGATGAAGAAGTAGGCGAAGCCCGCCAGCCACCCCATCCAGAAGGCGCCGCGCACCGTGTCGGACCGTTCCGACAGGATCATCAGCAGCGGATAGCCCAGCAAGCCGATCAACACCCCGAACGGCGGATGGGCCAAGGCCGTCCCGGCGCCGGCCAGCAGCGCCAGGGCGATGCGGATCAGACGCCAGGTCAGGGCGCGTTTCTTGTCGGGCATGGCCCGGATCGGGGCGGCGAAACGGTCGAGCAGGGCGTCGGGAAACATAGAGTCAGTCCTGCTGCTCGGAGGCGTAGGGGTCGGCGACGCCGATCTGGGCCAGGATTTCGCGCTCCTCGGCCTCCATCTCCTCGGCCTCGGCGTCGTCCTCGTGGTCGCGACCCAGCAGGTGCAGCACGCCGTGAACGACCAGATGGCTCAGATGGTCGGCCAGGGTCTTGCCCTGGGTTTGGGCTTCAGTCGCGCAGACGCCGTAGGCCAGGACGATGTCGCCCAGATGCGGCGCGGCGTTGTCCGGCGCGGGGAAGGACAGGACGTTGGTCGGCCTGTCCTTGTCGCGAAACCGGGCGTTCAGCTCGCGAACGCTTTCGTCGTCGGTCAGCAGGACGACGATGTCGCCCTCGACGGCGCTCAGGGCCGCCTTGGCCGCCCTGTCCACCACGGCCTCGGCGTCCGGTACGGCGCCGGTCCAGGCCTCGGCCTCGAATTCAATCTCGATCATGCGGGGTCTTCGATATCCGGGGCGGGACGGCCCTTCGCCGCGTCGGCGTCATAGGCGCGCACGATCCGCTCGACCATGGCGTGGCGCACGACGTCCGAGGCCTCGAACTTCAGGATGCCGACGCCCTTCACCCCGTCGAGGATGCGGAGGGCGTGGGCCAGGCCGCTGTCGCGCGGGTTCAGCAGGTCGATCTGCGACGGGTCGCCGGTGACCACCATGCGCGCGCCCTCGCCCAGGCGCGTCAGCACCATCTTCATCTGCAGACGCGAGGTGTTCTGGGCCTCGTCGACGATGACGAAGGCGTGGCTGAGGGTACGGCCGCGCATGAAGGCGATGGGCGCCGCCTCGATCTCGCCCTTGTCACGGCGGCGCTGCACGTCCTCGGCGCCCAGAATGTCGTTCAGCGCCTCCCAGATCGGGGCCAGATAGGGATCGACTTTTTCGTTCAGGTCGCCGGGCAGGAAGCCCAGTTTCTCGCCCGCCTCGACCGCAGGGCGGGTGATGACCAGACGGTCCACCTGCCCACGCCGCAGAAGCGAGGCGCCATAGGCGGCGGCCAGGAAGGTCTTGCCGGTGCCGGCCGGGCCGACGCCGAAGCTGAGTTCGCACCGCCCCAGCATGTCCAGATAAGCGGCCTGGGCCTTGGTCTTTGGCACGATGGACCCGCGCTTGCCGCCCGGAAGCGACACGCCCGCCGCTGCCATGCCCGGCGTACCCTTGCCGCCCCGCGCCTGACCCAGGGCCGCGCGCACGTCGGCCTCTGTGACCTCGGCGCCCAGGGCGGCACGCTTGGCCAGGTCTTCGATCACCTGGCGCGCATCGGTGCGGTCGCGCGTGCCGCCGTTGACCGAAACCCCGCCGCCCGGCGCCTCGACCAGCACCTTGAAGGCGTCCTCGATCAGGGCGACGTGACGACTGTTCGGCCCGACGACCGCACGCAGTTCGGCGTCATTCAACGGGACGAATTCGGACTCACGCGCCACTAGGCCGCCTTTTCTTTTTGGGCTATCGCCTCGCGCGCGGCGCTCGGCTGCATGAGCCCATTCGGGATTAACCGGCCCATCAGACTGTTCTGCTGGCCCGCAACGATCTCGACCGGAACGATCTGTCCGATCAGATGATCCGCGTCATCGACGTGGACCGATTGCAGATATGGGGATCGACCGATCGCTTGGCGACGGTGGCCGTGTCGGCCGGGCTTGTCGAACAGCACATTCAGGGTCCGGCCCGCCTGGGCGAGGTTGAAGGCGGTTTGCTGTTCGGTCAGCAAAGCGATCAGCCGGTGCAGCCGTTCCTTGGCGACTTCCGGCTCGACCTGTTTGCCCATGCCGGCGGCGGGCGTGCCCGGACGCGGCGAATAGGCGAAGGCGAACGCCCCCGCGTAGTTCACGCGATGCACCAGATCCAAGGTGTCCTCGAACTCCTTGTCCGTCTCGCCGGGGAAGCCGACGATGAAGTCGCCCGCGATGGCGATGTCCGGCCGTGCGGCGCGAATCCGGTCGATCAGGTCGAAATACTTCTGGCGGCCGTGCTTCCTGTTCATCAGCCGCAGGATTCGGTCCGAACCCGCCTGCACCGGCAGGTGCAGATAGGGCATCAGGGCGTCCAGATCGCCATGCGCGGAGATCAGTTCGTCGGCCATGTCGTTGGGATGGCTGGTCGTATAGCGGATGCGGTCCAGGCCGGGGATGTCGGCCAGGGCATAGGCCAGTTCGGCCAGGGTCGCCTTCTTCCCATCCGGCCGCTCGCCGTCATAGGCGTTGACGTTCTGGCCCAGCAGGGTGACCTCGCGCACGCCGCGCCCGGCCAATTGCCGCGCCTCTTCCAGCACCGAGGCCATCGGCCGCGACCATTCGGCGCCGCGCGTATAGGGCACGACGCAGAAGGTGCAGAACTTGTCGCAGCCCTCTTGCACCGTCAGGAAGGCGGTCGGGCCTTCGGTAAAGCGGGCGGCCGGCAAGGCGTCGAACTTGTCGTCGGGGGCGAAGTCGGCGCCGATCCGTTCGCCGCGCGCCCGCGCCGTGCGGGTCAGCAGTTCGGGCAGCTGGTGATAGGCCTGGGGGCCGACGACGATGTCCACGGCGGGCTGGCGACGCATGATCTCCTCGCCCTCGGCCTGGGCGACGCAGCCGGCGACGGCGATGGTCAGGTCCCCGCCGGTCTCGCGTCGGACGTCGCGCATCTCGCGCAGCTTGCCCAGCTCGGAGTAGATTTTCTCGGCCGCCTTCTCGCGGATGTGGCAGGTGTTCAGGATGACGAAGTCGGCGGCCTTCACATCGTCGGTGACGGCATAGCCCAGCGGGCGCAGCACATCGGCCATGCGCTCGGAGTCATAGACGTTCATCTGACAGCCGTAGGTCTTGATGAACAGACGCTTCTCGGGCGTCGTCTCGACTTGGGGAGCCAGGGTCTCGGTCATTGCGGGCTTATGATCGCCCGCACGCGCCCCGACAAGACGGGCGTTCAGCCTGCATCCACATCGGCGGGATCGACCCGGGCGGCGTGGCGGGTGAAAATCAGGCCTTCGCGCTTGGACGGCTCGGCGCCCTCGATCGCAACGCCGTAAAGCTCCAGCTTGTGGCCGATCAGCTGGAAGCCCAGCCGTTCCGCGATCTCGGACTTCAGGCGTTCGATCTCGGCGTCGAAGAATTCGATCACCTCGCCCGACTTGGTGTCGATCAGGTGGTCGTGGTGATCGTCGCCCGCCTCTTCATAGCGGCTGCGGCCGTCGCCGAAGTCATGCTTCTCGACCACGCCCGCCTCTTCGAACAGGCGCACGGTGCGATAGACGGTGGCGATCGAGATGTGGGGGTCGATGGCCGAGGCGCGGCGGTACAGCTCCTCGACATCGGGGTGGTCTTCGGCGTTCGACAGCACGCGGGCGATCACCCGACGCTGTTCGGTCATACGCATGCCGCGGTCGGCGCAGAGTTTTTCGATCCGGTCCATGGTCCTAGAATAGGGGCTAGGATCGCATCAGGGAAGCGGCACGTTGGCCTGATCCGCATAGAGATCGTGGCTCATCACCACAGCGTCCGTCCGAGACCCGTCGGCGGCCGCATAATAGGCCTTTCGACGGCCGATCTGACTGAATCCCGCGCGGTCATAAAGGGCGCGGGCGGGGGCGTTGTCCTCTGCGACTTCCAGGAACAACCGTGCGGCGCCGCCCTTCGTCGCGGCGACGGCCGCCTCTTCGACCAGGCGGCGGCCGAGGCCCTGACGGCGGGCCTTTGGAAGGACCGCCAGGGTCAGGATTTCAGCCTCGTCCAGCACGATGCGGATCAGGATGAAGCCGTCGGTTTCCGCGATCGCAACGACGCCAGGCTGGGACATCAGGTCGGCGAACTCGCGCGCGCTCCAGGGCGCCGCAAAGGCCTGGGCGTGAAGGGCGGCGAGGGCGGCCGGGTCCGATGCGGTCATGACGCCGGTTGGCGGGGCTGACCCGGCAGGCGGCTGGGCGGGGTGGCGTCGGGCGCGCGTAGGTAGAGCGGGCGGGGGGGATGCATCGCCGGATCTGCGGCGGCGGCGAGACGAGCCAAGGCTTCCGGCGACGGGGCGACGCGGTCGTCGATACGGGCGAGCTTCAGGTTGGGGAAGGCCTCCGCCAGCACCGCTGCGCCATTGCCGACCAGGGCGACGTTTGGACGGATTTCGGCGACCCGTTGCGCTGCTTCCTCCAGCGAAAGGGCTTCGTCCGGTCCAAGCGCTGAGCCGTTCGTGAACAGTCGGGCGTAAACCTGACCCCGTCGCGCGTCGATCAGGGCTGCGACCGGCCCTGTCGCCTCCTCCAGCGAGGCGGCGAGGGCGTCCAGCGCGGAAATGCCGACAACGGGCCGATCCAGCGCCGCGCCCAGACCCTGAGCGAAGGCCAGGCCGACACGCAGGCCTGTGAACGACCCTGGTCCGACCGTGACGCCGATCCGGTCTAGGCTGTCGAAGCCGCCGCCCGCTTGCGCCATCACATCGCGAACCAGGCCGCCCAGCCGTTCCTGATGGCCCTTGGTCATCGGTTCGAACCGCACGGCCAGGGGACGGTCGTTCTCGAACACCGACGCCATGCAGGCGCCGAGCGCCGTATCGATCACCAGAAGTCTCATGAACGGCCTTCTAGGCCGCTCTGGCGAGAACCTCCACCAGTCGCGTCAGGGCCTGGCGTACAGCGTGGTCGTCGATGCGGGAAAATCCGTCCGCCATGGCGCGCCCCTCGGCCGTCGCGGCCAGGGACCGGATCACTACAAGCTCAGGCGTGGCGCTCTCCTCCGGCCGATCTGGAAAGAAGGCTTCGACGGGAAGTCCCAGGGCCAGGGCCAGGCGATGCAGACGCGCCGCCGAAATACGATTTTTCCCGCCTTCGTATTTCTGAAGTTGCTGGCAACTGACGCCGACCATCTCGCCAAGAGCCGTTTGGGACAGTCCGAGCGCCGTGCGCCGCGCCATGATCCGCGCCCCGACCAGAACGTCCAGAGGCTCGACCGCGCGTGCCGTCTTGCGTGTTGTAGCGTCCGTCTTGTCCATAAGAGGACAGTTTCACAACCTTACCGAGAGTGCAACGTTTTCGTTTCATCGCTCCAGTCTGGCGATGACGGCCGATGTTCTAAGGATCAGGCGGCGCTCGATCGTCTCGACCTGGTCCAGCCCGCCCGCGCCCCGCACATGCATATGTTGGGCGTCCGCCTGCTCGAACAGCCGCACCCGCGTCGTCCCGTCCCTCATTTCGATCACGCAGCCCTGACCCTGGCGGGGCCACAGACCCGGTTCGCACTCCAGCACGACGCCCGGCTCGGCCCAGGGCGAAAGATCGGCGTTCAGAACCTCGATCCGGGTCCGGCGGGGGGAGCGGCCTTCGAAGGCGCGTCCCCGGCCTTCCACGCCCATGGGGTCGGAGGCGGCCGTCGGACGTTCGGTTTGGCCCGACACAAGCAAGGCCAGGGCGTCGGGACTGGAGTCGAGCGCGCCGGTCAGGCGGCGTTGCACGTCGGGCCGGAACAGGCCGGGACGACGGCCGGATTCGTACAGGCCCCAGCCCTGGCTGGTCATGTTGAGCCGCGCGCCCGCCTCGGCCTGCGACAGGCCGCGCTCGCGACGCAGGGCGGCGAGCGCCTCGCCGAGGCGGAGAACTTCAGGATCAGGAACGAAGCGTGACACCAACTTAAGATGGCGCCCGACGGCGAGTCTGGCGAGGACGAAACCGTTCTGTCGATCAGATCGTCTGCTCGACCCGCGTCACTTCCGGCACATAGTGGCGCATCATCTGTTCGACGCCGGCTTTCAGCGTCGCCGACGAGGACGGACAGCCCGCGCAGGCGCCGCGCATCCGAAGGTTCAGCACTCCGGTCGATTCGTCGAAGGAATCGAACAGGATGTCGCCGCCGTCCTGGGCTACGGCCGGGCGGATGCGGCTGTCCAGCAGGGCCTTGATCTCGGCGACGATCTCGCTGTCGTCCTCGGCATGGCCGTCGGCCTCGGCGCTGGCGCCGCGCGTCAGCGGCTGGCCCGAGACGAAATGATCCATGACGACGCCCAGGATGGGCGCCTTCATCTCCGACCACTCCGGCCCCTGGGGCTGGCGAGTGACCGACACATAGTCGGCGCCGAAGAAAACGCCGTCGACGCCTTCCAGCTCGAACAGGGCCTCAGCCAGAGGAGAGGCCGTCGCCTCGTCGATGGTGCGGTATTCCAGCGCGGCGGCCGGCGACACGTCGCGGCCGGGCAGGAACTTCAGCACGTTCGGATTGGGCGTGGGTTCGGTCTGGATGAACATGGGCGGGAGATGCGCTCGCCCCCGCCCCGTTGCAAGACCCGCTCCGAACCTAGCGCCGTTTCAGCCCACCCAGGATGCCGCGCATCAGCTCGCGGGTCAGGGTCGATCCGGCGGTGCGCAGGACCGACTTGGTCAGGGCCTCCATCGGGGTCTGACGGTTGGAGGCGCGCGCGCGCGGGGCGGGTGCAGGACGTGGCGCGACGCGGGCCTGCTCCCTGGCACGTTCCTTTTCCGCCTTCTCGTCGGCCTTCGCCTGGATGTCCGCGGCCTTGGCGGCGTCGGCCTGGGCCTTTGCCTGAGCCTGGGCTTGCGCCTCTGCCTGATCGGCGGCGCTGTGACGGTTGGCCAGGATTTCGGCGGCGGATTCGCGGTTCAGAACCTGGTCGTACAGACCGCGCACCGGGCTGGCGGCCATGATCGCCGCGCGTTCGGCGTCGGTGGCGGGGCCCAGGCGTGAGGCGGGCGGGCGGATCTTTGTGCGGGCCACGATGGTCGGCGCGCCCTTTTCGTCCAGAACCGAGACCAAGGCCTCGCCCACGCCCAGGCCCTGGATGGCCTCGGCCGTGTCGAAGGCGGCGTTGACGCGGAAGCTCTGCGAGGCGGCCTTCAGCCCCTTCTGTTCGGACGGGGTATAGGCGCGCAGCGCGTGCTGGATGCGGTTGCCTAGCTGGGCCAGGACGCTGTCGGGAATGTCGGCCGGGTTCTGGGTGACGAAATAGACGCCCACACCCTTGGACCGGATCAGGCGGACGACCTGTTCGACCTTTTCCAGCAGGGCGCGCGGCGCGTCGTTGAACAACAGGTGGGCCTCGTCGAAGAAGAAGACCAGGCGCGGCTTTTCCGGGTCGCCCACCTCGGGAAGTTGCTCGAACAGCTCCGACAGCAGCCACAGCAGGAAGGCCGCATACAGGCGCGGACTGTTCATCAGCCGGGTCGAATCCAGCACATTAACCTGGCCACGGCCGTCCAGGCCGACGCGGATCATGTCCTCCAGCTTCAGCGCCGGTTCGCCGAAGAATGCGGCCCCGCCCTGTTGCTCGACCTGCAACAGGGCGCGCTGGATCGAGGCGATGGAGGCGGGGGCGACATTGCCGACCTCGCGCCCGATCCGCTCGGCGTTCTCGCCGACATAGACCAAGAGGCTGCGCAGATCGTCGAGGTCCAGCAGCAGCAGGCCCTCCTTGTCCGCCACATGGAAGACGACGGTCAGCACCCCCTCCTGCACGTCATTCAGGTTCAGCATCCGCGCCATCAGCACGGGTCCGATCTCGGACACGGTGGTGCGGATCGGATGGCCCTTCTGGCCGTATAGGTCCCAAAAGACTGTCGGGGCGGCGCGGGGCGTCAGGGTCAGGCCCATTTCGGTCGCGCGGGCGATCAATTTCTCGTTCGGGGTTCCGACTTGGGAAATACCCGATAGGTCGCCCTTCACGTCGGCGCAGAAGACCGGCACCCCCGCGTCGGAAAACCCCTGCGCCATGATCTGCAGCGTGACCGTCTTGCCCGTTCCGGTCGCGCCGGCGACGACGCCGTGGCGGTTGGCGCGGTTGAACAGCAGGCTTTCCGGCTGGTCGGCGTCGGACTGGCCGAGGAACAGGCCGGGCAGGGCGTCAGGCATGAGGGTCTCCGATGGCGTCTCGACGAAAGGTCTAGCGCGTTCCAAACGCGGTCGGAACAGCGATTGACGCCGAAGCCGAGCGGTTCGACAACACAGACATGAAAAGCCCCGTCGCCATGCCGTCCTCGGCCGTGTCCCGCAACGCCCTGGGCGTCATCGCCACGGTGGCGGCGGGGGCGGCCGTCTATTGGCTACGGGACATCCTGACCCCGCTGGCCATGGCCATCTTCCTGCTGATCATGATCGACGGGGTGAAGCGCTCGGTCGAAGCGCGCACGCCGCTGAACAGCCGCATGGCTGGCATCGCGGCCTTGACCCTGGTGGTGCTGGCCTTCTTCGCCTCGATCGCCATCATCGTGAACGGCGCGGCCAGCTTCTTCGGCGAAGCGTCGGGCGTGTCCCAGAACATCGGCCCGCGCATCGATCAGATCATTCGCGACGTCTATGGCGTGGTGCGGCTGGCCAATCCGCCGACGGCCCAGGATCTGATCAACGGTGTCGATGTGCGCGGTTACCTGACGTCGATGGCCTTCCAGGTGCAGGGCATCGCTTCGGGCGCCTTTTTCGTCCTGATCTATCTGGGCTTTCTCCTGGCTTCCCAGATCGGGTTCCGTCGCAAGATCATCGCCATGTTCCCGTCCGAGGCCCAGCGCGACGAGGCCGTGGCGGTGTTCCAGCGTGTGCGCGGCGGGGTCGAGGGCTATATCTGGGTGCAGTCGGTGACCGGGGCGATGATCTGCGTCGTCGCCTGGATCCTGATGCGGGCCGTGGGGCTTCAGAACGCCGAGTTCTGGACCTTCGTCATCTTCATCGTCGGCTTCATCCCCGTGCTGGGCGGGGCGGTCGCCGGCCTGGCGCCGCCGCTGTTCGCCCTGGTCCAGTTCGAAAGCTACTGGCCGGCGGCGGTGCTGCTGGTCGGCCTGCAGGTCATTCTGTTCGTCGTCGGCAACTTCATCCAGCCGCGCATGCAGGGCGACAACCAGAACATCGACCCGGTCGTGGTGCTGCTGGCCCTGGCCTTCTGGGGCAAGATGTGGGGCGTGGTCGGCATGTTCCTGTCCACGCCGCTGGCGGTCATGGCCATGGCGATCCTGGCCGAGTTCAAGGGCTCGCGCTGGATGGCGATCCTGCTGTCCGGCGACGGCGAACCCTATGCGGATGAGACCAAGACGACCGACGCGCCGAAACCGAGCCGTCGCAAGCCCCGGCCCAAGCCGGAACCTGCGCCGGAGGCCTGATCAGGGCTGCCAGCCGCTGGTCTGGTCCGCGTCGCTGTCGCCGGCCATGGCGCCGCGCGTCTTCTTCACCTCGGCCCAGGCGGCGCGGAGCAGGGCGGGGACGCCTTCGCCCGACACGCCGGACACCAACATGGGACGGCGACCGGCGACGGATTCCAGCTCGGCGGCCTTCTCCTCGCGCGCCTCGGGCGTCAGGGCGTCGATCTTGTTCAGGGCCAGGATCTCGGCCTTGTCGGCCAGACCTTCGCCGTAAGCCTCCAGTTCGCCGCGGATGATCCGGTAAGCCTCGGCCACGTCGTCCTGCGTGCCGTCGATCAGGTGGATCAGGCTGGCCGAGCGCTCGACGTGACCCAGGAAGCGCGTGCCTAGGCCGGCGCCCTCGCTGGCGCCCTCGATCAGGCCGGGGATGTCGGCGATGACGAACCGCTCGGACGGCGACAGGTCCACCATGCCCAGGTTCGGCGCCAGGGTGGTGAAGGGATAGTCGGCGATCTTGGGCTTGGCAGCGCTGGCTGCCGACAGGAAGGTGGACTTGCCCGCATTGGGCAGGCCCGCCAGACCGATGTCGGCGATCAGCTTCAGCCGCAGCCAGATCCAGCGTTCCTGGCCCTCCTGGCCGGGGTTGGCGTAGGTCGGCGCCTGGTTGGTCGGCCCCTTGAAGCGCACATTGCCCCAGCCGCCGTTGCCGCCCTTCAGCAGCAGTTCCATCTTGCCGGGCGTGTCCATGTCCAGCAGGACGGTTTCCTTGTCCTCATCCAGCACCTGGGTGCCGACCGGCACCTTCAGATGCACGTCCTCGCCCTTGCCGCCGTGCATCTGCCGACCTTGGCCGTGGTGGCCGGTCTGGGCCTTGAAATGCTGCTGGTAGCGATAGTCGATCAGGGTGTTCAGCCCGTCGACCGACTCGATCCAGACGTCGCCCCCACGCCCGCCGTCGCCGCCGTCGGGGCCGCCGTTGGGAATGAATTTCTCGCGTCGAAACGACACGGAACCGCCGCCGCCGTTGCCGGAGCGGATGTAGATCTTGGCCTGGTCGAGGAACTTCATCGCGGGCTTATGCCGCAGAAGCGCGGCAAATTACAGACCTGCGCGCCTGGCGTTATTTCAGCGCCAGCGTCACCGTCTTGATGTCCACATATTCGTCGATGCCGTGGATCGAGCCTTCGCGGCCGTAGCCCGACTGTTTGACCCCGCCGAACGGGGCGACGGCGGTCGAGATCAGGCCGGTGTTGACCCCGCACATCCCCGCCTCGATCCGACGGGAAAAGCGCATGGCGCGGTCTAGGTCGCGGGTGAACAGATAGGAGGCCAGGCCGTAATCGCTGGCGTTGGCCTTACCCAGCACCTCGTCCTCGGTGTCGAAGGCGAAGACAGGGATCATTGGGCCGAAGGTCTCTTCCTCGCGGAAAAGGGCGTCGTCGCCGCCCAGGGTCACGGTCGGCTGGAAGAAGCGGCCGCCCAGTTCATGGCGCGAGCCGCCGGTCAGCACCTTGCCGCCGTCGGCCTTGACCGCCGCGACGTGTTTCTCGACCTTGTCGATGGCCTTGTCCTCGATCAGCGGCCCGACCTTGACGCCGTCTTCGAATGCGGGACCGACCTTGATCTTCGCCACTTCCGCCGCCAGCTTTTCGGCAAAGGCCTCTGAGACCGACCGTTCCACATAGACGCGGTTGGGGCAGACGCAGGTCTGGCCCGAGTTCCTGAACTTGCCCTTGATGGTCTCGGCCACGGCCAAATCCAGGTCCGCGTCGGCGAAGACGATCAGGGGGGCGGCGCCGCCCAACTCCATCGACACCCGCTTCAACGTCGGGGCGCACTGCTCCGCCAGTTTGCGGCCCACGCCGGTCGAGCCGGTGAAGGACAGTTTGCGGATTTCGGGACTGTCGGTCAGCACCTTGCCGATGGTCGCGGCGTCGCCCGTCACGATGGACAGGGCGCCCTTGGGCAGACCGGCCTGATAGGCCAGTTCGGCCAAAGCGATGGCGGTGAAGGGGGTCTGGCTGGCCGGCTTGACTACAGCGGTGCAGCCGGCGGCGAATGCGGGGCCCAGCTTCCTGGTCAGCATGGCGGCAGGGAAGTTCCACGGCGTGATCAGGGCGCACGGGCCGACCGCCTCGCGATAGGTCAGGATCAAATGGCCCAGCGGACTGTCCTGGGTCTCGCCGATCAGTCGCTCGGCCTGGCCCGCGAACCATTTCAGGAAACCGTTGGCGTAGGTCACCTCGCCCTTGGCCTCCTCGAACGGCTTGCCGTTCTCAAACGCCATCAGCGCGCCCAGCCCCTCGACGTTGTCGTCGATCAGCGCGGCCCATTTGCGCAGGAAGGCGGCGCGCTCATGCGGATCGGAGCGGGACCAGGTTGTGAACGTCTCGGCCGCCGCCGCGATCGCCTGCTCGGTCTCGGCGGCGCCCAGGTCGGGGACATGGCCGATGATCTCGCCCGTCGCCGGATCATCGACAGCGATCCCGGCGCCGTTCGCAGGGACGGGCTCTCCGGCGATCAGCGCGTGCTGGCTTAGCAGCGCAAGGCCGGCGTCGCGGGCGGTCTGGTTCACGGGAAACTCCTGTCGCGGTCCTGAAACGAACAAGGCCCCGGCGATGCGGGGCCTTGCAAGTCCGACAATGCAGCCGAGCTGCGGTCGCCGATATTAGTTCTTGGCGTCTTGGGCGGCGCCGGTCACGGCCGAGCCGGCGGCTTGGGTGTCACGGCCAACGCCTTCAACAGTGTTGCAGGCGGCGGTGGTCAGGGCGGCGGCGGCGGCGACCAGAACGAAAATCTTGCGCATGAGGAAAGCTCCGAGGTTAGCCGGGGTGAAACTCCGCCGGTCTTAGGACATCAACGCGACGCCACGGCTCCGGTTCCGTTGCCGGACGCCTTGTCCGCCGGATCGACCGGCGCCAGGGCCTCGGGCGTGGCGAAGGTCATGCGGGCGATGGTGCCGCCGCTGGGGGGCGTGTCGAATTCGGTCTCGCCGCGAAGCTGTTTGGCGAAGGCGCTCATCAGGGTGCGGCCGACCCCGACTTCAGCGCCGGCCTGGGCGCCCGGTCCGTCATCCTCGACTTCCAGCACCGACTTCTCGCCGTGAACGCGGAAGCGGACCTTCAGCTCGCCGCCGCTGCCGGCGAAGGCGTGCTTTTGGGCGTTCGTCACCGCCTCGACCAGCCACAGCGCCAGGGGCGCCAGCTTGTCGGGATCGACGTGCAGGGAATCGGCGTCCACCGAACTGATGACGACCGGTCCGCGTCCCGCCTCGCTGGCGACCAGTTGGCCCACCAGCTCGTTCAGGAACTCGCGCGCATCGGCGTGGCGGATGTCGTTGCTCTGGTAGAGGGTGCGATAGATCAGGGCCAGGGCCGAGATGCGCTGACGCGTATCACCCAGCGCCGCCTTGGCCGGGGCGTCGGTCAGGGCGCGCTGCTGCATCGACAACAGTGACGAGATGATCTGAAGATTGTTCTTCACCCGGTGGTGGATCTCGCGCATCAGCGCGTCCTTCTCCGCCAGGGCGTCGGTCAGCTCGCGATCTCGAACCGTGATGGCCTCGGCCATCTCGTCCAGAGTGCGCGCCATGGTGCGGATTTCGGCTGGCGCATTCATGGCCTGCAGGGGCCGCACCGAGAACCGCCCGCGCGCATAGATGGCGGCGACCCGCTCCAGATAGTCCAGCCAGCGGATGAAGATGCGTTCGGACAGCAGCATCACCGCCGCGAAAGCCGTCAGCCAGGCCCCCAGCGGCAGCAGCAGCGTCCCGATCGGATTGAGCCGCGCCCAGGACAGCAGACCGGGCGCCGGAGCCGACAGCAGGGCGTAGAGGTCGCCGCCCGCAAGGGCCGCGCCAGCATAGTCCCGGCGATGGTTCTGAGCGTCCTTGGCCTCAAACACGGCCGAGCCCTGCTCGCGCGCACGGCCGACCCATCCGGCGATGTCGTCGCCGTCGGCCAGATTGAAGACATCGGGATCGCTGGCGGTCAGGATGCGGCCGGCGCCATCGGTTAGGGCGGCATGCGAGCCCGAGGGCAGGGCGGGGTCCGTGATATCGGGTTGCAGCTCAGACAGGGGAATGACGGCGACCATGGCCCCGTCGAACCGGCCCATCGGCCGTTCGGCGCGTGTGGCGACAATCAGTGCGCTCTGATAGCCGGCGCCGTCAGGGGCGCGCACGACGACCAGTTCCTCGCCATTGCGCAGCCGCTGAAACCATGGGGCCTGTGCGGCGGGCGCGACGCCGGAACGCAGACCGTCCGTGCGGCCGGAAGCGCAGACCGCTTCCCCGGTCGGGCTGATGCGATAGAGGCCTTCATAGCCTTCCAGCCGTCCGACGAGGGCAGTCAGGCGCGGGGCGCAATAGGGGCCGAGCGCATCGGGGCTGAGCGCGCGCAGCAGAACCTGGGCGCTGTCCAGCTGGGCCTTGGCGCTCGAGGCGCTGCGTTCGGCCGCCAGTTGCAGATCGACCTGTCGATCCTCGGCTTGTCGGCGGAAATCCGCCTGGGTCTGGATCAGGCTGAGGACGAAAATCGGCAGCAGTGCCATGGCCATGGCCGCGCCCAGGCGAAAGCGGATGCCCTGAAACCGGTCCGTATTCCACGTGCGACCGAGGCGCGGCCTTGAGGCGTCTCTGGTCGTCTCATTCACCGCAGGTCAGCTCCGGGCGCCGGCCAGCCTGTCGGCCTCGCCCAGGATGGAGCGCATGGCATCGCCCGCCGCCTTGCCGTCGCGGCCGTAGCCGCCTTTTTCCAGCGTGGCCGCAAGCGCGCGGCGCGCCCGGCTGACCCGGCTCTTCACCGTGCCGACCGCGCAGCCGCAGATTTCGGCTGCTTCTTCGTAAGCGAAGCCGCCGGCGCCGACCAGGATCAGCGCTTCACGCTGTTCTTCCGGTAGGGTCTTCAAGGCCTGGCGCAGTTCGTCCAGGGCGACGGGCGCCTCAGGATCGTCGACGGCGACCAAGGTCCGCTCGGCGGCTTCCTGATCCAGCTGCGACTGACGCCACGAGCGGCGCTTCTCGGAATAGAACTGGTTGCGCAGGATCATAAAGGTCCAGGCCTTCATGTTCGTGCCCATCTGATAGGAGGCGCGAGCGTCCCACGCCTTCATCATGGCGTCCTGCGCTAGGTCGTCGGCGGCGGTCGGGTCGCCGGTCAGGGTACGTGCGAAGGCGCGCAGATGCGGGATCAGCACCACCAGTTCGCGCTTGAAGCCTTCGTCGTCAGCCGACGCGGGCTTGGGGGCGGCCCCCAGGCGAGACGTACTCATGCAGCGCCATCCGCAGCCTTCGCATCGGCGCGTTTCAGGATATCCAGAAACTCGTCGGGCACCGGTTCGTTGACGACCTCGTCGAACATGTGCCGCAGCTTCACGCCGATGGCCTGCTGGCGAAGCCGAGCTTCTTCAAGCCCCGCCTCCCCCTTCATATCGGCGCCTTTCGGGCGCGAGGAGTCGGTAGAATCAATCATAGACAGAGTACGCCCACCCAACGTTCATCGCGGAGATGCCCGCCGATAACGTCATCCCTCCGGGAGGGTTCCTAGGCCGCATCAATTTTAAGCTCAAGCTTCGTCGAAACTGCGGAACCGTGGTGCGTATGATACGTTGAGACCCGCTGTATCGCTTTCCCTTGCCGGGACGGCGAAGATTTGTCGGGGACTATCTGAATGAGCCTTCTGGCCAGACTTGCGCCGCACCTGCCTTATGTGCGCCGTTACGCCCGTGCGTTGACTGGCGACCAATCCACCGGGGACAACTACGTCCGCGTCGCGCTGGAAGCGCTGGCTGCCGGCGAACAGCAGCTGTCTGCCGATATGACGCCACGCGTGGCCCTGTATCATGTCTTCCACGCCATCTGGTCCTCGACCGGCGCCCAGCTTGAGACCGGCACGCTGGAGACGACGGGAACCGACGCGTCGCAGCGTCTGCTGCGTATCGCCCCGCGCTCCCGTCAGGCCTTCCTGCTGACCGCTCTGGAAGGCTTCACGCCTTCGGAAGCCGCCCAGATCCTTTCCGCCGATCCGCGCGACGTCGAACGCCTGATCGCCGACGCCCAGTCCGACATCGACGCCGAACTGGCGACCGACGTGCTGGTGATCGAGGACGAGGCCATCATCTCGGCCGACATCCAGAGCCTGGTCAAGGAACTGGGTCACCGCGTCACCGGCACCGCCACGACGCATGACGAAGCCATCGACGCCGTCGCCCGTCACAAGCCGGGTCTGGTGCTGGCCGACATCCAGCTGGCCGACGGTTCGTCGGGCATCGACGCGGTCAAGGATATCCTAAAGACCATGGACGTGCCGGTGATCTTCATCACCGCCTTCCCGGAACGCCTGCTGACCGGCGAGCGGCCCGAGCCGACCTTCCTGATCACCAAGCCGTTCCAGCCGGAAACGGTGAAGGCGGCGATCAGCCAGGCCCTGTTCTTCCACCCTTCGCGTCAGAAGGAAGCGGCGTAAGGCCGCAGCCCGTCTTTCAAACGACAGAGGCCCCGTTCGCATCCGCGACGGGGCCTTTTCTTTTTGCGCCGACAGAAAAGTCGCAACCCTCGGGAACCGGTGTTCCGCATCGTCGTTACAGGCATGCGGAGGCGGCGACGCCCCCCGACTTGATCAGCGATAGCCGATCATGCCGCCTCCGCGCCTCATTCTCGATGATGCCACTTCAAAGCGGTCCGCAAGGGCCGCTTTTTTCTTTGCCATGGCTCGACCGCTGCACTCGGCGGGGGCAAGATGGTGGTCAAAGAAAACCCACAAGGAGAGATGCGCATGGCCTCGACGAACGGCAAGACGAACCGTCAATGGGTGCTGCGACAGCGCCCCAAGGGCCTGATCCAGCAGGGCGACCTCGAACTGGTCGAGACGCCGATACCCGACCTGAAGGAAAACGAGGTGCTGGTCCGCACCGTCTATCTGTCGCTGGACCCGACCAACCGGACCTGGATGAACGATTCCGAAGGCTATCTGCCGCCGGTGGGCCTGGGCGAGGTCATGCGCGGCCTGACGCTGGGCGTGGTCGAGGCGTCGCGGTCCAGCCGCTTCAAGTCCGGCGACGTGGTCATGCCGACCTCGGGCGGCTGGGCCGACTACGCCGTCGTGCCTGAAGGCGGCCTGCGCCCCGTCCACCGCGCGCCCGGCCTGCCGCTGACAGCAAACATGTCGGTGCTCGGCATGACCGGCCTGACCGCCTATTTCGGCGTTACCGATGTGCTGAAGGCCAAGGAAGGCGAGACCATCGTCATTTCGGCGGCGGCCGGCGCCGTCGGCTCGATCGCCGGACAGATCGCCAAGCAGCGCGGCTGTCGCGTCATCGGCATCGCCGGCGGGCCCGAGAAATGCGCCTGGCTGACCGATGAACTCGGGTTCGACGCCGCAATCGACTACAAGAACGAGGATGTCGGCGAGGCGCTGGACCGTCTGGCCCCCAACGGCGTCGATCTGAACTTCGAAAACGTCGGCGGCGACATCATGATCGCCGTGTTCAACCGGCTGAAGGTCCACGGCCGCATGGCGGTCTGCGGCCTGGTGTCCTCCTACAATGCGACCAAGGCGCCGCCGTCGCCGAACTTTGCGCGCATCATCACCCACCGTCTTCAGGTCCAGGGCTTCCTCGTCCTCGACTATGCCCCTCGCGCCCGCGAGATGGTCGCCGAGATGGGGCCGTGGCTGGCGGACGGCCGGGTGAAGTGGAAGGTTCACGTCGATGACGGCCTGGACGGCGCGGTGGATTCGCTGAACCGCTTGTTCACCGGCGATCACGACGGCAAGCTGCTGGTTCGCGTTTCCGAAGAACCCGCCTGAAGCCGATACGGAAAGTCCCGCCCATGAGCGATCCGCTGCACGTCCATTTCGAAGACCTGGAAGTAGGTCAGGTCGTGCCGCTGGGCGCTTGCGCCGTCGATCAGGCGGCGCTGGACGTCTTCATCGAACGGTTCTCGCCCGGTTGGGACGTGGCCTACGGCGCGCCGGACGCCATGGTCTATGTGCTGTGGAGCCGGCTGGCGGCCGACAAGTCCGGCGGCTGGGCCCAGACCAAGGTCCTGGCCGTCGACGGCCTGCGGTACATGCGCAATCCGCCCGCCGGCGAACTGCTGCGCGGGCGGATGACGGTGATGGGCAAGGATCCGGTCGGCGACGAAAAAGGCATCGTCATCGCCTCGCACGACCTGCTGGACGAGTCCGGTCGGCTGGTCTTCTCCTGCCTGACGCGGGCCCTGTTCTCGCGTCGCTAAAACGAAAAACGCCCCGTCGGCGAACCGGCGGGGCGTCTGTCAGTCTGTAAAGGCCGGGCTTAGTTGACCGAAGTCGGAGCCTGCGCTTGGCGCATGACGGCCAGGGCGATCAGGCGATCCCAACCGACCAGCGACACCAGGTGGGCGTAGATCTGGCCCAGGGCGCCGTTGTCGCGCAGTTCGGCCAGCTTGTCGGCGGGCAGGGCGCGCAGCTTGTCTTCCGACACGGCGTAGTATTCGGCCAGCTTCTGGGGCTGACCCGGCGTGCCGTCGGGGTTGCGCGGCGTGAAGTGGGCCTCGCGGATGTCCAGCAGGTCCAGCTCGTTGATCAGCGTCATGAAGCCTTCGGTGCGCAGGCGCTCCTGCTCGAAGTTGTTGCAGAACTCCATCGCCATGTTCGTGTAGTCGCTGGGCTGGCCATCGACGAACAGCGGGTTCTGGCCGCCCTCGGCGACGATCGAGGCGCCGCGGTCGATGCACAGGATCAGGCGCTGGTTCTGCTTGTCGTCGGCGAAGACGAACGGATAGCGGCGCACATAGGCGGGCACATAGGCGTCGGCGCGGAACTCGCCGTCGTCGGCGACGAACAGGTTCTCGTTCGCGCGCAGGCCCATCACGGCCACCGGCTGGCGGTTCTCGCCAGTGAAGATGATCGGATAGGACAGGGCGGCGGCCGAGAATTCGGTCACCGTCAGCGGCACGACATTGGTTTGAGCCACGAAGGCGTAGGGCTTGTCGGTCGGGTTGACGCCCAGCCCGCCGTGGATGCCCTGATCGAGCGGCTCGGGGTTGACGTAGAAGAGGACGTTGCCTTCGAGCGGCGAGTTGTTCGTGTCGGTCATGAAGCGAGGACGCTCTGGTTGAGATAGGAGGCGCGCCTTCTAGCCCAACCCCGTCTCAGCGGCAAACCCGCGATGCTTCAGTTGCGATGGAGGCCGCCAGCCATTAGCTGTGGCGCATGGGTTCCGCCTGCGATCACGATCACGACCATTCCGGCCTGAACGGCGGCGCGCTGGATCGCGCCCTGGCGGCGGCCGAGGCGCGCGCGGTTCAGCGGGGCGAGCGGATGACCGCCCAGCGGCGCCGGGTTCTGGCCCTGCTGCTGGAAACGGGCGAGCCGGTGAAGGCCTATGACCTGATCGCGCGCTTCGGCGAGGACGGCCAGGCCGCCAAACCCCCGACCGTCTATCGCGCGCTGGAGTTTCTGGAACGATTGGGCATGGCCCACCGCATCGCCTCGATAAGCGCTTATGTCGCCTGCACCGACGACGGCGACGCCGCCCATGCCGCCGCCTTTCTGATCTGCGACTGCTGCGGCGCGACGCGCGAGGTCAGCGGCCCGGATCAGAGCGCCATGAACGCCGCCGCCGCCGCCGCCGGATACGCCATCGCCCGCACGACCATTGAGGCGCACGGCCGTTGCGCCGCGTGCCGCGAGGCGGCTTGAGCATGGATGCGGCGCTGATGTCTCCTCCTCGGCGTCTGTCCGTCCCCATCGACAACCGTTGGGGCGCCGGCGAGATGGCGGTGCTGGACTTCGGCGATCCCAAGCGTCCGGTCGATCTGGTGTTTTCCCACGCCAACGGCTTCAACGCCGCCACCTATCGCAGCCTGCTGTCGCCTCTGTCGGCGTCGTTGCGAATTTGGGCGCCCGATCTGCGCGGGCACGGCCGTTCGACCCTGCCGGTCTTCACGCGACCCAAGACCAGCTGGCTGGATCACCGCGACGATCTTCTGGCCCTGCTGAAATCCATCGACGGTCCGCCGGTGGTGATGGCCGGCCATTCGATGGGCGGCACGTCCTCGCTGATGGCGGCGGCCGTACAGCCGGACCGCGTGTCCAGCCTGGTGTTGTTCGATCCGGTGATCTGGAAACGCTCGGCCGTCTTCGCCTTCAACCTGCCCTTCGCCCACCGGCTGATGGGCGCGATCCCGATCGCCAAGGCGACCCTGCGTCGCCGCAGCCTGTTCGACAGTCGCGAGCAGGCCATGGCCGCCTATCGCGGGCGCGGCGCCTTCAAGGGTTGGCCCGACATGGTTCTGGCCGACTATTTGTCGGAAGGCCTGAGTGAGAAAAAGGGCGAGGGGGAGGGCGGCTTCAACCTGACCGCCACGCCGGCCTGGGAGGCGGCCAACTATTCGGCCCAGGCGCATGATCCCTGGCGGGCGCTGCGGCGCTATCCGGGGCCGGTCCGCATTCTGAAGGCCGAACACGGCGCCCTGACCCATGTGCCGGTCGCGCCTCGCGGTCTGCCCAACGTCACGGTGGAGGTCGTGTCCGGCGGCGGACACCTGTTCCCCATGACCCACGCCGACATCGCCCGCGACGCCCTGTTCGACGCCGCCGTCTGAAACGATTTCTGTAGGCTGAACAAACACCCGCGCTATAAGGGCGCCGCTGAGCAAAACTCCCTCGCCGCCCGAGACGCCGCTTGTCCTTCTTCCACGCCGGTCCCGCGCCCAAAGGCGCCGGCCCCCGATCCGGGGCGCTGCGCGATGGCCTGACCTTGGCGCCGGGCATGAAAGTCGGTCTGTTCGGCGGCTCCTTCAATCCCGCCCACGAGGGCCACGCCCATGTCGCGGAGACCGCCATGCGTCGCCTGGACCTGGATCGTGTCGTCTGGCTGGTCTCGCCGCAGAATCCTCTGAAGGACGCGCGCCACAGCGCGCCGCTGGACGAGCGTATGGCCTCGGCCCGCCGGCACGCGCGTGGTCCCTCGATGATCGTCTCGGACTTCGAGACCCGCGCCGGCGTCGCCTGGACCGTGGACACCCTGCGCCTGCTGGTCGCGCGGCATCCCGGCGTGCATTTCGTCTGGCTGATGGGATCGGACAATCTGGCCAGCTTCCATCGCTGGAGAGGCTGGACCGACATCATGCGGCTGATGCCCGTGGCGGTGATCGCCCGGCCCGGTTCGCTGCTGGACAGCCGCACGGCGCCGGCCGCCGCCCGTTTCGCCGGTTTCCGCATTCCGGCCCAGCAGGCCGGCCTGCTGCCGACGCTCCAAGCGCCCGCCTGGACCTATCTGACCGCGCCCCTCAATCCCCTGTCCTCGACCGCGATCAGGACCTCGACAGGGCGACGCGCGGTCTCGTGATCGCCCGATGATTCGGGCGCCGGTTCACGTTGCGGCCCATCCGTGCTAGAGGGCTTCTTTAGTCATCGCTCCCGGAGCTCTCCGCTGACCCCCTCGCCCGCGTATGATACGCAAGACGCCGCCGTTTCGAATACGGCGCACGAGATGGACCCTATCGAACCTCTCCATACCGAAGATGAATCTGATTTCGACGCCGCGCCGCGCGGTTTCGACGATTCCGCTCCCCGTCCCGTCGGCTCCACGCCGCTCGAAGAAGCCATTCTGAGCCGCCTCGACGAGGACAAGGCCCAGGACATGGTTCTGATCGACCTGAAGGGCAAAAGCGCCATGGCCGACACCATGATCGTCGCCTCCGGCCGTTCGCACCGTCACGTGGGCGCCATCGCCGACCACCTGTTGCGCACCCTGAAGGAACAGGGTCTTGGCAAGGCCAAGGTCGAGGGCCTGCCGCATTGCGACTGGGTCCTGATCGACGCCGGCGACGTGATCGTCCACCTGTTCCGTCCGGAAGTGCGCACCTTCTACAATATCGAGAAGATCTGGGCGGTCGATTCCGCCCACCGCATGGTCCGCGACTGAGACCATGAAGCTGAGCATCGTCGCCATCGGCCGACCGGGCCGGGGGCCTGAGGCGACGCTCGCCGACGACTACGCCAAGCGCGCCACCCTCGCGGGACGTGCGCTTGGCCTCGGTCCCCTCGAACTGATCGATCTGGAGGCCCGCAAACCGGGCAAGGCGCCGGAGGCTGAGCTGATCCTCGCGGCCGCGGAAGGCTCGCATCTGATCGCCTGCGACGAACGCGGCAGGACCTATTCCTCGCGCGCCTTCGCCGACCACATCGCCAAGCTGCGCGACCAGGGCGAACGCCGCCTGGTCTTCGCCATCGGCGGGGCGGATGGGTTGGACGAGAGCGTGCGCGCCGCCGCGTCCTCGACCCTGGCCTTCGGCCCCCAGACCTGGCCTCACGCCCTGGCTCGCGCCATGCTGGCGGAACAACTGTATCGGGCCGTGACCATCCTGGCCGGATCGCCCTATCATCGCGACTGAAATGCGTCGCGCCATCACTCTTTCCCTCGCCCTGCTGACGGGTTTCGTCTGCGCCGCGCCCGCCGTCGGCAGACAGGCGCCCGAGAGCGAGCTGTCGCGCATTCAGGCCGAATATCGCGACGAGACGGTGCGCGCGCGCCGCCTGCGCGCCGACGCCGACGCCGCCAAGTCCGAACTGGCCCAGCTGGAGCGCCGTCTGGCCTCCCTGCGCGCCGACGAACAGACGGACGACCGCCAGATCGACGACCAGCGCGCCCGCTTGCAGCAACTGACCGAGCGCGAGGCCGAACTGGTCACCGACCTGGCCCGCGAACGCGGCGCCCAGGGCCGTCTGCTCAGCGCGCTTCAGATGATGAGCCGCCGCCCGCCTCCGCCGCTGCTGGTGCCGGCCGACAAGGCCATCGACACGGTGCGCGCCTCCATCCTGCTCAAGGCCATGACGCCGGACCTGGAAAGCCGCGCCAAGGCCCTGGGCGCGCGTCAGGCCGAGATCATGCGCATCCGCCGTCTCGCCGTCCTGTCCTCCGAGCGGCTGCTGACGACTGAGAGCGAACAGGGCGACCGACGGGGCGAGATCGAGGGACTGACGTCGCGCAAGACCGCCCTGACCGCCGTCCTGAACGCCGAGGCCCGCGCCGCCGAACGCGCCTCCGCCGTGCTGGAACGCCGTATCCGCGAACTGGGCGGGGCCGTGCCCGCGACCCAGGCGGCGGAAACCCCCACGGCCCGCCTGCCCGCCGGCCGCGCGCGCCTCAGCTCGCCCATTTCCGGCGCGCCCAGCCAGACCTGGGGCGCGGGAACCTCCGGCTGGCGCTGGCGCGCCGACCGGGCGGCCGTGACGGCCCCCGCCGACGCCAAGATCGCCTATGCCGGGCCTCTGACGGGATGGGGCAATGTGGTGGTGCTGGACCTCGGCCCCGGCTGGCGCGCGGTCATCGCCGGGCTGGACAGCGTGGATGTGGGGTCGGACGCCCGCGTGTCGGACGGCCAGACCCTGGGCCGCAGCGGCCCGGACGGCGATATCTATTTCGAGCTGCGACGCGACGAACGGCCCATCGATCCGGGGCCGTGGTTGCAGTGAACCTGCAATAGTCCTTTGCATTCTCGTCTGACGCTGATTTTATCGGCGGAACGCTGCGTCGCCACGATTTGGTCGTGTCTGCACCGCCCTACCCTTCCCACGGGCGCCTTGAATGATCGGCCCGACCGAAAGAGACCGAATGCGTAAACTGCTCCTCGTCGGCTGCGCCGCTCTGGTGCTCGGCGGATCCGCCGCTGCTGTCAGCAGCCAGACCCCCCGCAACGAAACCTTCCGCATGCTGGAGCTGTTCGGCGACGTCGTGGGCATCGTCGAGCAGGCCTATGTCGTGCCGGTCGACAACAAGAAGCTGATCGAGGCCGCGCTGGCCGGAATGATGACGGCGCTGGATCCGCACTCCAACTATCTGCCGCCCTCCAACTACGACGAGCTGCGTGAGCGGACCGAGGGCCAGTATTCGGGCGTCGGCCTGACCATCAGCGCCGACGGCGGCATGGTGAAGGTCATCTCGCCGATGGACGACAGTCCCGCCGCCAAGGCCGGCGTTCAGGCAGGCGACGTCATTTCGTCGATCGAGGGCCAGAACGCGGCCGGCCTGACCGTCAGCCAGGTGTCGGAAAAGCTGCGCGGCGAGGTCGGCACCAGCGTCAAGGTCACCTTCCTGCGCGACGGTGAGGACCCGCTGGAGGTCGTCCTGACCCGCGAGGTCATCAAGGTCCAGTCGGTGACCGGCCGGGTCGAGGGCGACTTCGGCTATCTGCGCGTCTCGACCTTCAACGAAAACACCGGCCGCGAGCTGAACGAGGCCATCGCCAAGATCAAGGCCGAGAAGCCGGGTGTGAAGGGCTATGTGCTGGATCTGCGCAACAATGGCGGTGGTTTGCTGAACGCCGCCATCGACGTATCCGACGCCTTCCTGGAACGTGGCGAGATCGTCAGCCAGCGTGGCCGCAAGCCCGAGCAGATCCAGCGCTATTCGGCCAAGCCCGGCGACATCACCGGCGGCCTGCCGCTGGTGGTGCTGGTCAACTATGGCTCGGCCTCGGCGTCCGAGATCGTCGCCGGCGCCCTGAAGGATCATCAACGCGCGACCGTCGTCGGCCTGACCAGCTTCGGCAAGGGGTCGGTCCAGACGGTGATTCCGCTGCGTCAGGGCCAGGACGGCGCCCTGTCGATCACGACCGCGCGCTACTACACGCCCTCGGGCGCCTCGATCCAGAAGATCGGCATCGAGCCGGACCTGGAGGTGGCGCGTTCGGAAGCCGAGGCGCGCATCGTCTCACGCTCCAGCTTCATCTATTCCGAAGCCGCCTACGCCACGGCGCTGGACGCCTCCATCGGCGCCGAGCGCAAGGGGCCGCACACGCCGCGCGAAGCCCCCGGCGAGAGCTTCGACAAGGAAAAGGACTATCAGCTGGAACGGGCCCTGGACGTGCTGCGCGCCGGCGGCGACCTGACGAAACTGTCGGCTGCGCCCGAAGGCATCGTCGTCACCGAGCCGGGCTCCGAGCCCAAGCCCCACGCCGAGCCGGCGGCGGACGAGCCGAAGGAAGAATAGGCCTGGAAAGGGCGGCGAGAGCCGCCCTTTTTTGCGATCAGGACAGGCGGTCGCGGAATTCCGAATAGTCGAATTCGCGCACCAGCGTCAGCGCGTCCGTCTCGCTGTTCCACAGGGCGATGGCCGGCAGCGGCACGCCGTTGAAGGTGTTGGTCTTCACCATCGAATAGTGGGCCTGGTCCAGAAACGCGATGCGCGTTCCCGCCGTCGGCGCCGTCTCGAAGACGTAATCGCCGATGATGTCGCCCGCCAGGCACGACGGCCCGCCCAGGCGATAGGTCACGCCTGTCTCGCCTTCGTTCAGCATGGCCGGGCGATAGGGCGCCTCGATCACATCGGGCATGTGGCAGGTCGCGGAGATGTCTGTGATGGCGACCGCGATGCCGTTGTCGAAGGTGTCCAGCACCTCGCCGACCAGTATGCCGGCGTCCAGCGCCACGGCCTCGCCGGGCTCGATATAGACCTCAAGCCCATGCGTCTCGCCCAGCCGGCGCAGGAAGGCCGCCAGATCGTCGCGCCTGTAATCGGCCCGCGTGACATGGTGCCCGCCGCCTAGGTTGATCCATTTCAGGTCGGCCAGCAGGGGCACCAGCGTCGGTTCGACCGCCGTCCAGATCCGCTCCAGCGGCTCGAACCCCTGTTCGCACAAGGCATGGATGTGCAGACCGTCGACGCTGTACAGATGTTCCGGCTTCAGTTGCGAAACCGGGAACCCCAGGCGAGAGCCGAACTGGCACGGATCATATTTGGCGACCTCGGCCTCGGAATGTTCGGGGTTCAGCCTCAGGCCGATGTCGAACGTCTCGCCCTCGCCGCGCGCCGTCGCGATCATGTCGGCGAACCGGGCGATCTGGTCGGGGGCGTTGAAGATCACCGTGTCCGACAGACGCAGGATCTCGGGCAGGTCCGCCGGCTTGTAGGCCGGCGAATAGGTGGTCAGGTGCCCCT
This sequence comes from Brevundimonas sp., assembly GCF_046295075.1. GTDB lineage: Bacteria > Pseudomonadota > Alphaproteobacteria > Caulobacterales > Caulobacteraceae > Brevundimonas. The sequence continues at coordinate 47,297 of NZ_JBKBOC010000007.1, forward strand.
TGTAGAACTCCCGCGCCAGCCGCGCCTCCCACAGACCCGAGGCGCAGACGCCGTCGAGGTATTCCCCGACGACGTCGGCCAGAGACCACATGGAAAAGGCCTTCAGGGCCAGCAGGACCCGCGCGTTTCCGCGCGCGCCTACGTCCTTCAGGACCGACAGGTTGCGACGCACCGCAGCCTCGTCGACCACGAAGGCGGGCGACGGGACGCGGTTCAGATCGAACCGGGCGAAGGCGCCCGGTCCGCCGGCTTGGGTCTGCATGGCCATGGTCTGAGCCTTAGAAGTCGAGAGGGGCGTCCAGGTCCTGAACCTTCCATGGCAGGCCGTGCTTGTTCAGCATGTCCATGAAGGGATCGGGGTCCAGCTGTTCCATGTTGAACACGCCCGCGCCCTTCCACTGGCCGGTCAGCATCAGGGCCGCGCCGATCATGGCGGGCACGCCGGTGGTGTAGCTGACGGCCTGGTTGCCGGTCTCGGCATAGGCTTCCTGGTGGTCGCAGATGTTGTTGACGTAGACCGTCTTCTTGACCCCGTCCTTCACGCCCGTGGCGATGGTGCCGATGTTGGTCTTGCCCTTGGTGATCGGACCCAGCGAAGACGGTTCCGGCAGCAGGGCCTTCAGGAACTCGATCGGAATGATCTCGCGGCCCTGGAACATCATCGGCTCGATCGAGGTCATGCCGATGTTTTCCAGCACTTCCAGGTGCTTCAGGTAACTGTCGCCGAAGGTCATCCAGAAGCGGATGCGTTTGATCTCGGGGTAGAATTTGGCCAGCGATTCCAGCTCCTCATGGTACATGAGGTACATGTTCTTCTGACCCACGCCCTCGAAGTCGAAGACCTGCTTGTGGCTCAGCGCCGGGCCCTCGACCCATTGGCCGTCTTCCCAGTGACGCGATGGGGCGGTCACTTCGCGCAGGTTGATCTCGGGGTTGAAGTTGGTCGCGAACGGCAGGCCCGTGTCGCCGCCGTTGCAGTCCAGGATGTCGAGCGTCTCGATCGAATCCAGCAAGTGCTTCTTCGTATAGGTAGTGAAGACCGAGGTCACGCCGGGGTCGAAGCCCGAGCCCAGCAGGGCCATCAGCCCGGCTTCCTTGAAGCGGTACTGATAGGCCCACTGCCACTTGTATTCGAACTTGGCCTCGTCGCGCGGCTCGTAGTTGGCGGTGTCGAGATAGTTGACCCCGGCGGCCAAGCAGGCGTCCATGATGGCCAGGTCCTGGTACGGCAGGGCCAGGTTGACGACCAGGGCCGGCTTGACCGCCTGGATCAGGGCCGTGGTCGCCGCCACGTCGTCGGCGTCGATCTTGGCCGTGTCGATGGTGACGCCAAAACGCGACTTCACGGATTCGGCGATGGCGTCGCACTTGGACTTGGTGCGGCTCGCCAGGGTGATATGCGAGAAGATGTCCGCATTCATCGCCATCTTGTGGACGGCCACCGAACTGACGCCGCCCGCGCCGATAACCAGCACCTTGCTCATGCGTGCTTCTCCTGAAGTCAAAAACGTTGGCGACATCGCCGCCCCTATAAAGGGCGGGGCTCTTAGCACGATGATGACAATCCGCTAAATCCCAAGGCGAACATCGGGATTAAAGCGTGACCGACAAGTCCTCTGGCTACGGGACGGTAACGCGTTTGTTCGGCATAGGGGTTGCATCAGTCTGGCTCAAGGATTGTGTCGTCGCGCCTTGAAGCAGGGATTTTCATGTCGATTTCGTCGGTTAGCGCCTTCATCGGCGCCGTTGGCTCGGTCGGTTCCTCTCTGTCCGCCGGGCAGAATCAGCCCAGTTCCACCCTTGATCGTGACCTGGACCAGATTCGCGAGAAAGGACTGAGCGCCTGGGCGCACGATCAGCAGATGGAGAAGCTGAAGGAAAAGCTTCGCGCCCAAGTTCTGTCGGACAAGAAGCTGAGCGAAGATGATCTTGCCGCCATGCCCACCGAACAGAGAAGTTCGGTCGAGACTGAAATCCAGAAGATGATCGAGGACATGATCCGGGAGGCGATGAAGACCGCGATGGAAGAGGCGGCTACCAAGGGCAAGACGCAGGCGGTGCTTTTGAACATATCGGTTTGACGCCCATCGGTTGCCTTCTCGCCTGTTTTCCTCCATAAGCCGCCGCTTCCGACGCAAGTGAACCTGCGTCTCCACCATCACGACCCCATCTCCGGATGGACGAGGATGGCGAGAACCCTCTGCCGACGTGATCGTCGCCAGAGGCCGTTGTCGTATGGAGCCGCTTCACCCGTCGCCATGAGGTAGTGAATGTTCGAGGCTCTGAACGAGCGGCTGACAGGCGTCTTTGACCGGATCACCGGCCGCGGCGCCCTGTCCGAAAAGGACGTCGCCGAGGCGATGCGCGAAGTGCGCGTGGCCCTGCTTGAGGCCGACGTCGCCCTGCCGGTCGTCAAGGAATTCATCGCCTTCGCCACCGAACGCGCGACCGGTGAAGAGGTCATCCGTTCGGTCCGCCCCGCCGACCAGGTGGTCAAGATCGTCTATGACGGCCTGATCGAGATGCTGGGCGGCGAAGAGCCGGTCCCCCTCAACACCAACGCCAGTCCGCCCGCCGTCGTGCTGATGGCCGGCCTGCAGGGCTCGGGCAAGACTACGACCTCGGCCAAGCTGGCGCTGCGTCTGACCAAGTTCGATCGCAAGAAGGTCATGATGGCCTCGCTGGACACGCGTCGTCCGGCCGCGATGGAACAGCTGGCCCAGCTGGGCAAGCAGATCGACGTCGCCGTCCTGCCGATCGTGGCGGGCGAGAGCGCGGTCCAGATCACGCGCAGGGCGCTGCAATCGGCCAAGCTTCAGGGTTTCGACGTCCTGATCCTCGACACCGCCGGCCGCATCACCCTGGACGAAGGGCTGATGAACGAGGTGGCCGAGGTCGCCGAGATCTCCAAGCCTATCGAAACCCTGCTGGTCGCCGACAGCCTGACCGGCCAGGACGCGGTGCGCACCGCCGCCGCCTTCCACGCCCGCCTGCCCCTGACCGGCCTGGTCCTGACCCGCGCCGACGGCGACGGTCGCGGCGGCGCCATGCTGTCGATGCGGGCCGTCACCGGTCTGCCGATCAAATATCTGGGGGCCGGCGAAAAGGTCGATGCGCTGGACGTGTTCGACGCCCGTCGCGTCGCCGGCCGCATTCTGGGCCAGGGCGATATCGTCGCCCTGGTCGAGAAGGCGTCGCAGGACCTGGACCAGGCCAAGGCCGAGAAGATGGCCCGCAAACTGGCCAAGGGTCAGTTCGACCTAGACGACCTGGCCGGCCAGCTGCAGCAGATGAAGCGGATGGGCGGGCTTCAGGGCATCATGGGCATGCTGCCCGGCGTGGCCAAGATGAAGGGCCAGATGGCCGAAAGCGGCATCGACGACCGCATGATCCTGCGCCAGGAAGCCATCATCTCCTCGATGACCAAGGCCGAGCGCAAGAAGCCGGACCTGCTGAACGCCAGCCGCAAGAAGCGCATCGCCGCCGGCGCCGGCGTGGATGTGCAGGACGTGAACCGGGTCCTGAAGCAGCACCGCCAGATGGCCGACGTGGTCAAGTCGATGGCGCGCGGCGGACCCAAGAAGATGCAGCAGATGGCCGCCATGCTGGGCGGCCTCGGCGGCGGCGGCATCCCCGGCATGGGGGGCGGCGGCCCTGATCTGAACCGATTGAAGGCCCTGGGCGGCGGCAAGACGCCGGAAGCCAGCGCCGACGAACTGAAAGCCATCCAGGACCGGCTCGCCGGCCTTGGAAACCCTCTCGGGGGTGGCGGACAACTTCCGGGAGGCCTGCCTGGCCTTCCGGGCTTCCCTCCCAAGAAATAACGACTTCCTAGAAAGAGACTGAAAATGCTGAAGATTCGTCTGGCCCGCGGCGGCGCCAAGAAGCGCCCCTACTATCACATCGTCGTCGCCGACTCGCACTCGCCCCGCGACGGCAAGTTCATCGAGAAGGTCGGCAGCTACAACCCGATGCTGCCCAAGGACGGCGCCACCCCGCGCGTCGCCCTGAAGGTCGAGCGTATCGCTGAATGGCTCGGCAAGGGCGCTCAGCCGACCGACCGCGTCGCTCGCTTCCTGTCGCAAGACGAGACCCTGGGCCAGAAGGTCAAGTGGACCCAGTCGAACAACCCCAACAAGGCCCAGCCCGGCAAGAAGGCGCAAGAGCGCGCCGCTGAACGCGCCCAGCGCGAAGCCGACCGCCTGGAAGCCGAAGCCGCCGCCAAGGTCGAAGCCGCCGAAGCCGCTGCGCGCGCCAAGGAAGAAGCCGCCGCTGCCGCTTCTGCCCCCGCTCCGGCTGCTGAAGAAGCTCCGGCTGAAGAGGCCCCTGCTGCTGAAGCCGCCGCCGAAGAAACTCCGGCTGCTGAAGAAACGACCGAAGAAAAGACCGAAGCCTAAGCCTTTCGGTTTCGACACGATCAAGGCGGCGTCTTTCGACGCCGCCTTTTTCATGCGTTAAGGACCAGTATGACCACGGACAGCAGATTGATCCTCGTCGGCCAGATCGGCGGCGGTTTCGGGGTGCGGGGCGAGGTGCGGGTGACCGCCTTCACCGCCGATCCCCTGGCCCTGACCGCATACGGCCCGCTGCTGCGCGCCGACGGCACGGTCGCCCTGACCCTGACCTCGACGCGGCCTGACAAAGCCGGGGTCGTCGGCCGGGCCAAGGAGATCACGACCAAGGAAGAGGCCGACGCCCTGCGCGGCCTCAAGCTGCACGTCCCCCGAGACCGTTTCCCGGAGCCGGACGAGGACGAATTCTACCTTGCCGATCTGCTGGGCGTTGAGGTGCGCGATACCGCAGGCGCGGTTTTGGGCAAGGTCAAGTCGGTCCAGAACTTCGGCGCCGACGACATGCTGGAGATCGACCCCGCGATCGGCGGTCCGACCTGGTATCTGCCCTTCACCAAGGAGGCGACGCCTGAGCTTCATCTGGCCGACGGCTGGCTGCTGGCCGCGCCGCCGACCGAGGTGGGCGAGCGCGAGCCGGAATCCTGACACCGCGCCTGTAGGTGTTGCGGATCGGGCGGACGGCGCCGACATAGGCCTATCGCAAGCCGAGGCTCCCGCATGACCGACCTGTCCGCCTTCCCGATCACCCAGCGCTGGCCGGCCCAGCATCCCGACCGCATCCAGCTCTATTCCCTGCCGACGCCCAACGGGGTGAAGGTGTCGATCATGCTGGAGGAGGTCGGTCTCGCCTATGAGCCGCACCTGATCGACATCACCAAGAACGAGACCTGGGGCCCGGAATTCCTGTCGCTGAACCCCAACGGCAAGATCCCCGCCATACTCGACCCGAACGGCCCCGGCGGTCAGCCGCTGGCCCTGTTCGAATCCGGCGCCATCCTGATCTATCTGGCCGAAAAGACCGGCAAGCTGCTCTCGGCCGATCCGGCGACCCGCTACGAAACGCTCCAGTGGGTCATGTTCCAGATGGGCGCCATCGGCCCGATGTTCGGACAACTGGGCTTCTTCCACAAGTTCGCGGGCAAGGAGTACGAGGACAAGCGTCCCCGCGACCGCTACGTCGCCGAAAGCCGCCGCCTGCTGGGCGTTCTGGAGACGAGGCTTGAGGGCCGGGACTGGATCGTCGGGGACTACTCCATCGCCGATGTCGCCACATTGGGTTGGGTTCGCAACCTGATCGGCTTTTACGAGGCTGGCGAGATCGTCGGCTTTGCGGACTTTCCCCGCGTCGCCGCCTGGCTGGAGCGGGGTCTGACGCGCCCCGCCGTGCAGCGCGGACTGGAGATTCCGGCGCGTCACTGAACCGTCGTGCCCGGTGGGCATTATCTGACGACACAAACAGGAGCGCGACGGATGGGTATCTTCTCTTCGATCTGGAACAAGATCACGGGTCACAAGCCCAAGGCGGCCCCCGCACCGGCGCCCACGCCGACCGCCAGTGTCACGCCGACACCGGGCGCGGCGGCTCCGACCGCCGCTCCGGCCCTGCCGCCCGTCGATGTCGAGGCGGTGCTCAGCGATCTGGCGGCGTCCAAGGGCGGCGGCGGCAACTGGCGTACCTCGATCGTCGATCTGCTGAAGCTGCTGGACCTGGATTCCAGCCTGTCCGCCCGCAAGGAACTGGCGGAAGAGCTGAATGTCCACGCCGGCGAGCACGGCTCGGCCGAACAGAATATCGCCCTGTCCAAGGCGGTGTGGACCAAGCTGGCCGAAAACGGCGGTCACGTCCCGGCTTCGCTGCGCGACTAACGCGCCTTAAGCAGCGCGAAGCGCGATAGGCTAAAACGATGCGCTGGATCAGGCCTGCGGTCTGATCCAGCGTCCGGCAGCCAGAGCCGCAAAGCCGACGACCAGGCCCCAGAAGGCCGATCCTACCCCGAACAAAGCTAGTCCCGAGGCCGTAGCGGCGACCGTCAGTACAGCCGCCTCACGTTGCGCCGTTTCGGCCATCATACCCTGAAGGGCGCCCGTCAACGGCGCCATCAGCGCCAGCCCCGTCACGGCCGCCAAAACGGCCGGCGGCATGGCGATGAACAGCCCGGCCAGCGGTGCGGCGAAAAGGGCCACCATCAGATAGAAGCCGCCATAGATCACGCCCACGACCCAGCGCCGCGCGGGGTCGGGATGGGCGTCCGGCCCGGTGCAGATCGCCGCCGTGATCGCCGCCAGATTGACCCCGTGCCCGCCGAACGGGGCGATCAGCAGGCTGGCGACGCCGGTGGACAGGATCAGACGGTTGGCAGGCGGCGGATAGCCGGCGCTCTGCAACACGACCAGCCCCGGCAGGTTTTGCGCCGCCAGGGTCACCAAGAATAACGGAAAGCCCAGGCTGACCGCCGCCTTCCAGTCGAACACGGGCGCAACGGGATCCAGATGGCCGAACAGGCTGGTCCCTGCCGGCAGGGTCAACTGCCCCCGTATCGCCAGGACGGCAAAGGCGGCCGCCAGCACGGCCGGCAGCGCCCAGGTCGGCCACAGGCGTCGCGATACCAGAAACAGCGCGAACAGTCCGACGACCAGAACCGTCTCGTCCGGCACGACTTTGAACAGTCTCAACACGAAGGGCAGCAGCACGCCCGCTAGCATGGCCGAAGCGATGGCTGCCGGTATCCGCGCCGCCAACCGCCCCAGGGCCGGGATCAGCCCGGTCAGGATCATCAGCAGCGCGGCGAAGACGAAGGCGCCGATGGCTGTCGGCCATGACAGGCCCAGGGTCGAGGCCGCCAGCAGGGCCGCCCCCGGCGTCGACCAGGCCAGGACGACGGGGATTCTCAGCCGCCAGCTCAGCAGGGCGCCCGGCACGCCGATAGCCAGGCAAAGCGCCGTCACCATCGACCCGATCTGACCGGCGTCCGCGCCCAGCGCCTGTCCCGCCTGCACCACCAGAGCCACGGTCCCGCCGAACCCGATCACCGTCGCCACGGCGGGGGACGAAAAGGCGGAGTCGGGCAGGGTGCGCATGGAAAAGGCCGGAGCAGTCATGCCCCGGCCTTAAACCGTCACCGTGAAGGCCGAAAGAGCCTGATCAGGCCTCGTCGATCAACCTTCCATGTCGTCCGGCAGGCCCACGGCGTGGAAGCCTGCGTCCACGTGAACCACCTCGCCCGTGGTCGAACGCCCCAGGTCCGAGCACAGCCACAGGGCCGCGCCGGCGACGCCCTCCATCGAGGTCTCTTCCTTGATCAGGGAGAACTGGGCCGACTTGGAGTGCAGGCCGCGCCCGCCCGAGATGCCGGCCAGCGAAAGAGTGCGCATGGCCCCGGCCGAGATGGCGTTGACGCGGATATTCTTGGGGCCCAGGTCGCGCGCGATGTAGCGGGTCGCCGCCTCCAGCGCGGCCTTGGCCACGCCCATGGTGTTATAGTTCGGAATGACCCGTTCGGAGCCGAGGTAGGTGAGGGTGATCATCGACCCGCCGTTCGGCATCAGCTTCGATGCGCGCTTGGCCACGTCCACGAAGCTGAAGGCCGAGATGTTCATGGCCAGCAAGAAACTGTCGCGCGTGGTGTTGTCCACGAAGCTGCCCTTCAGCTCGTCCTTGTTGGCGAAGGCCACCGAATGGACGACGAAGTCGATCGTGCCGAAGGTCTTTTCCAGCTCGGCGAAGGCGGCGTCCATCGAGGCGTCGTCAGTGACGTCGGCGGGGATCAGCAGCTTGGCGCCGACGCTTTCGGCCAGCGGCCGCACGCGGCGCTCAAGGCTCTCGCCCATATAGGTGAAAGCCAGTTCCGCGCCCTGCGCCGCCAGCTGAGAGGCGATGCCCCAGGCGATGGAGCTGGAGTTCGCCACGCCCATGATCAGGCCCTTCTTGCCCTTCATGAGGTCGCCGGTCGGCATGTCCCAGCCTTCGGAAGTGGCCATGGTTCGTCTCCTGATGATTTGGCGGAGGGTTAGCAGGGGCGGGCGTAAACCGGAACCCCCGCTGCCTTACCTAGCGTCAGAGCAGGCCCGAGATCGCCGCGCGGGCGGCGTCGCCCAGGTCGGGGCGTTTCAGCGCCAAGGCGACGTTGGCTTTCAGCAGGCCGATCTTGTCGCCGCAATCGTGGGTCACGCCGGCGTATTCGACGGCGGTGAAGCTTTGGTCCGCCATCAACCGCGCCATGGCGTCGGTCAGCTGGATCTCGCCGCCCGCGCCCTTTTCCTGCGTCGCCAGCAGGTCGAAGATTTCGGGTTGCAGAATATAGCGGCCCGAGATCGACAGGTTGGACGGCGCGGTTCCGGCAGCGGGCTTTTCGACCATCCCCTTCATCACGATGCGGGAGCCGTCGCGGCTGACGGGATCGACGATGCCGTATTTGTGGGTCTGGTCCTCGGGCACGGATTCCACGCCGATAATGTTGCCGCCGGTCTCGGCATAGACCTCGGCCAGCTGCTTCAGGGCGCCGGGCTGCGAATCCACGATCACGTCGGGCAGGATGACGGCGAATGGCTCATGGCCGATGATGTCGCGCGCGCACCAGACGGCGTGGCCCAGGCCCTTGGGCTGCATCTGCCGGGTGAAGCTCATCTCGCCGGCGGACGCCAGTTCCGCGTTCATCATTTCAAGGATTTCGATCTTGCCCTTGGCCAGGAGCTGGGCTTCCAGCTCGATCTGGTGATCGAAATAGTCCTCGATGGCGCCCTTGGAGCGGCCCGTGACGAAGACGATGTGCTCGATCCCGGCTTCGCGCGCCTCTTCGACGATGTAGGACAGGATCGGCCGATCGACGACGTTCAGCAGTTCCTTGGGCGTGGTCTTGGTGCCGGGAAGAACGCGGGTGCCGAGGCCCGCGACGGGCAATACGGCCTTGCGCAGGCGCGCGGGCGTGGTGGTCATAAATATATCCTGACAGCTATCCCGCCCCTTCTACCCGGTGCGGACCGGCGAAAGAAGGGGCGGGACGGCGGTCGGGTTCCGCCTTACTTGGCGGGACGCGTCATCGGGGTCATGGCGGCGATGGTCGCGCGCTGGGCCAGCAGTTGATCTTCCGGCAGGGGGATCAGGCCGCGGTCGGCCAGATAGCCGCCCTTGCCTGCGGCGCCTTCCGACAGGAACTCCTGCACATATTGCTGCAGGCCGGGGATGACGCCGATGTGGGCCTTCTTCACATAGATGAAGAGGCTGCGCGACAGCGGATAGGCGCCGCTGGCGATGGTGTCTGCATTGGGCGTGACGCCGTCGATGGTCTCGGCCTTCACCGTGTCGAGGTTCTGTTCCAGGAAGGAATAGCCGAACACGCCCAGCGAGCCCGGCGTGCGGGTCAGGGTCTGGACGATGGCGTTGTCGTTCTCGCCGGAATCGATCCAGGCGCCGTCCTCACGCAGGGTGTGAGCCAGGGCTTCGAAACGATCCGCGTCGGAGGCTTCGACCGCAGCAGCGGCCGGAACCAGCTTAGCGCCCGGCGTCATGCCCAGCTCCAGGAAGGCGTCGCGCGTGCCCGAGGTGGGCGGCGGGCCATAGACCTGGATGCGCAGGTTCGGCAGGCCGGCGTTGACCTGGTTCCAGGTCGTGGCGGGGTTGGCGACGAAGGTCCCGTTCGGGCCCGGCACTTCCTTGGCCAGGCCTTCGTACAGGTCGTTCAATTCGAAGTTGAAGCCGTTGCCGTTACGGGCCGTGGCGATGACGATGCCGTCGAAGCCGATCTTGATCTCGACGATCTCGGTGACGCCGTTCTTGGCGCACAGGTCGAACTCGGACTGTTTCATCTGACGCGAGGCGTTGGCGATGTCCGGGGTGGTCGGGCCGATGCCTTGGCAGAAGGCCTGGATGCCGCCGCCGGTGCCCAGCGATTCGACGCGGGGCGCTGCGCCGTTGGAAGCGCGGGCGAAGGTCTCGGCCACGCGGGTGGCGAAGGGGAAGACGGTGGACGAACCGGCCGACCAGATGCCGGCGCGCGTGCCGGAGGCAGAGCCGCCCCCGCCGTTGTCGCCACAGGCCGCCAGGGCCAGAAGGGCGGCGGCCGAAGCCGCCAGTTTCAGTGTGCGGATCATCCTGAGCTCTCCCTGAGCATCGATTTCGCGATGCTTAGAGCAGAGGATTGTGACAGTCCGACGAAGGGCCGCCTTCGCTACAGCAGGCGGCGGCGCATGACCTGCGACAGGGTGTCGATCAAGGTCACCGCGACGACCACGACGATCACGATGGCCGACACGGCCCGGAAGTCGAAGGCGTTCATGCTGTCGAACAGCACCTGACCGATGCCGCCGGCGCCGATCAGACCCAGAACCGTCGCCGAACGGCTGTTCGATTCGAAGCGATACAGGGCGAACGAGGTCCACAGCGGCGCGACCTGCGGCAACACGCCCCAGACGATCTCGTGCAGCTTGCCGGCGCCAGTGGCGCGCACGCCCTCGACCGGCCCCTTGTCGATCGATTCGACGGCTTCGGAAAACAGCTTGGCCAGGACCCCGGCCGTATTCAGAGTGATGGCAAGGACGCCTGCGAGAGGCCCCAGGCCCACGGCGGTGACGAACAGCAGGCCGATCACAAGGTCGGGCACCGAACGCAGCAGGTTCATCACCCACCGCACGGGCGTCACGACCCAGACAGGGGCGATGTTGCGCGCCGCCGCCAGACCCAGCGGAATCCCCAGCAGAACGGCCAGGAAGGTGCCCCACAGAGCAATCTGAACCGTCTCCCACATCTTGGCGACGAACATCTTCCAGTCGCTGAAGTCGGGACGCAGCAGGTCGTGCACGAACAGCTGGGTGCTGTCGTTGCCGGCGAACAGGCGCGGCAGATTGCCCAGATCGACGGCGTCGATGCTGTAGAGCAGGACGGCGGCGACGCCGCCCCACACCAGAATGTCGGCGACCCACGCCAGGGTGGATTTCTTGGGCGCCGCCGGGATGGAGACGGCGGGGGACGCGACTGCGGTCAAGGCCGGACCTCACGCAGGCTGCGCAGGCGTTGAAGCTCGCGCTCGGCGGCGGCGACGGCGGCGGTGTCACCCTTGGCGCGCGCATCGCCCAGTTTCTGGTCGGCGATCATTTCGCGGATCGGATCCAGATAGGTGTCGTCGGCGGCGGTGAAGCGGGAATATTCCAGGTCCGCCAGAACCGCGCGCTGACGCTCGGCCTCGGCGCCTTCGCCCTGGCCATAGGTCAGGAAGAAGCTGCGGATCTTTTCCTTCAGCGCCGGGTCCAGGTCCTCGCGCACGACGATGCCGCTCTCGGGGATGGGGGGCGAGGTCCAGATTTCCTCAATCTGCCCGGCCAGCTGCGGGTTTTCCTTGCGCATGAAGATGGTGTTGACGCTGTTGGAGGTCGCCACGTCGATCACGCCGGTGGCCACGCCGAAGGCGTTGGCCTGGTGGTTGGCCGAGCGCACCGTCTTGAAGCACTGTGACGGCACCACGCCGCGCGGATTGAACAGGAAGGTCAGCGGGGCCAAGGTGCCCGACGTCGACTGGGCGTCGCCGATGCCGAAGTTGTACTGCTTGCCGCAGGCCATGACCTTGTCCAGCGTGATGCCCGAACCCTTCTTGACGATCAGGGTCGATTGATAGCTGTCCAGGCCTTCGCGGTTGACGGTGCGGGCGATGACCTCGGCCTTGGCGCGGTCGATGGCCTCGACCTCGGGCTTTGCCGAGAACCAGCCGACCTGGGTGTGGTTGCCGCGCATAGCCTCGACCAGAACCGTATAGTTCGAGCCGAAATAGGGTTTGACCGGCACGCCGATGGCCTTGGACATGTCGTCCAGCAGCGGCTGCCACAGCGGACCGGCGGAGGCCTGGCCTTCGGCCGACAGGATCGAGAAGGTGATCTCGGTCGGCACGCCGCCGGCCTTCTGGTCCTCACCGCCGCCACAGGCCGCCAGGCCCAGGATCATCACGGCTGCGCCCGCCGCTGCGAGCAGGCGGCGAGTAGAGGAAATACGGGACAGGCTCATGCCTTGGTCTCCCAGAACGCGTCCTCGAACTCGGGACCGTAGATTTCGATCAGACGCTGTTGGTCCAGCGCCGTTGACGGACCGTCATAGACGATCTTGCCGCCTTGCAGGGCGATGACACGGTCGCAATAGCGGATGGCGTAGTCGACCTGGTGCAGGGTGACGATCACGCCCATGCCGTCGCGCCTGTTCAGCTCGACCAGCAGTTCCATCACCTTGCGGGCGGACACCGGGTCCAGCGAGGCGACGGGTTCGTCGGCCAAGATGGCCTTGGCGCCCTGCACGATGGCGCGGGCGATGGCGCCGCGCTGCTGCTGACCGCCCGACAGGGTGTTGGCGCGCTGGGCCGCATAGTCGGACACGCCGACGCGGTGCAGGGCCGCCATGGCCTTGTCCTTGTCCGCCTGGGGCCAGGCGCCCAGCAGGCCCTTCCATGCGGGCAGGCGCCCGAGCGCGCCCAGCATGACGTTGGAGAACAGGCTGAGGCGGCCGACCAGGTTGAACTGCTGGAAGATCATGCCCAGCTTGCCGCGCGCCTTGCGCACAGAACCGGTGACCCGACCGTCCTTCTGCACGGTCTCGCCGAACACCTGGATCGTGCCTTTGCCCGCGTCGATCGACTGCAGGCCGGTGATGGAGCGGAGCAGGGTGGACTTGCCTGAACCGGACGGACCGATCAGGGCGACCATTTCGCCGGAGGCGACGGAAATCGAGACGCCGTCCAGCGCCTTTCGCGATCCGAAGGTCTTCGACACGTCGCGCGCCAGGACGAGCCCGGGGGAGACGGCGGCTGCGGATGAACTCATGAACTCGCTAGGAGGCTGTGGCGAAGGGGCGCCGCATGACGCGACGAAGGCGTCTAGGCAAGGCCTTAATCGCACACGGCGTGCGACCTCGTCCATAGCCGACCCATTTAGCGGCCTTCCGCCGCGGCCTCGACCCTTGCGACATCGGCGGCGATCGGCAAGGCGGCGCGGGAGCGTTCCAGCGCTTCGCGCGCGAGGGGCTCTATCACGGACGCCAGTGCCGGTGTCGTCGCAAGCGCCCTGAGGCTCTTTTGCAATCGGACCGAAACCGCCACGTCGCCGGCTCCGTAACGCGCTATGGGGCCGAAAACGTCGTCCAAAAGGTCCGCATCGGCAATGTCCGGTACGAACAGCCGGTCGCGCAGGGGCCCATCCTTGTCTGTCGCGACATCGTTCGCCCATATGTCGATCAGGCGTACGCCGCTTGATAGGACCTGAATCGCGGTTCCAGGATCGTTCACGCCGGGCGACAGGGCTTTTGCTGCGATTTCGCCCAGCACGATCAGGCCGAAGCGCGGATCCTGATCGTATGAGCGCGAATTCCCGATCGCGAACGCTGATCGAAAATCATCCTGAGCACTGTCGTCGCAGGCCGGCAGGCTGATCCGGGCCAGCACGCCCCCACGCCGAACGAGTGCGCCCGGCGCGGCGATCACCTCGACTTCGCAGTCGCGCGCCTCGGCCATCGCCTGAAGACGTGCGGGATCGACGTTCTGGACGTAGCCGGTGGCGTGGGCCTTGACCTCGGCTCCACCTGAAAGGTGTCCCCGCCTGCCCCCAAGAAGCGGAAGGTCTCGGCGCTGAGTCAGGGCGTCGAGCGCATAACCCTCCACCAGATCGATCATGTGACCAACCCGGGCCAGGCTCGACAGGCGGTTGATCCAGGCCAGCAGGCGAAACGCCACCAGCCCCACCATGGCCAGGCTGACCAGGAACAGGATGGCTCGGCCGTTCTGGCCATAATAATGGGCGTTGATCGCCGTCACCGCGACGATGGCGTAGAGAAAGGCCCCCACGAAGGTGGCCAGGGACTTCTGCGTTTCCTCGTCGCTGGTCACCAGGGCGGCGACCCGCGGACTGGCCGCTGACGAGACGGAGGTATAGGCCGTGACCATGGCGCCGACCGAAAACGTCGCCACGCCCAGCAGGCTGGACGCCAGGATCGTCAGTATGGATTCCACTGACTGGCCGCCCAGTCGCTCGGCCATCTGAGCGGGAACCCATGGCGCCAGGAAGACCGCCAGCAGCGCCGCGGCCACCCCTACGCCCGCATAGGCCGTCGCGCGCACCCAAAGCTGGCGTTTCAACTTGCGCCACAAGAATATCCACCGGTTCATTCACGCCTCCCGGCTGCTCAACGAGGTGGAACGGCCCAGGTTGCCCTCACGACGGCGTTTCATGGGGTGCGCGGACATTTGTGACAGTCCAGTCTTGGCCAAACCCAAGCCCTGCCACGAAAAAACCCCTTTACATGACAGTTCGAAGTCCCCATATCGCGGCTTCCGGCGGACCCCGTAGGTCCTGTCTGCGCCGCTAACGCCGGTCTGGGTTTAACAATTAGCAGGGGGTTACGTGAATTGCGCACGTATCAGCTTCCCCTGGACCTGGTCCGTGAGCGGTCCCCTGAACGTCCCGTCGCCCTCGTGCGACCGCGTTCGGTTTCCGTAGCGGCACGCTGGTTCCAGGATAATCTAAAAGCCGACGTCTTCTATGCGGTGAAGGCGAACCCGTCGCGTTGGGTCGTCGAGACCCTGATCGAGGCCGGCGTTCGTGGCTTCGACGTGGCGTCCATCGCCGAGATCGAGCTTGTTCGCTCGGTCAGCCATGACGTTCGCCTGGCCTTCATGCACCCGGTCAAGAGCCGGTCTGCGATCACCAAGGCCTATTTCGATCACGGCGTGCGGACCTTCTCGCTCGACTGCGTCGATGAGCTGAACAAGATCCTCGACGCCACCGGCGGCGCGGACGACCTGAATCTGATCGTGCGCATGGCCGTCTCGGCCGACGGCGCGGCCTATACGCTTTCGGGCAAGTTCGGCGTCTCTGCGGATCAGGCTCCGGCCCTGTTGATGGAGACGCGTCAGGCGGTCAAGGAAGGCCTGATGGGCGTTTCGTTCCACGTCGGCAGCCAGTGCATGCGCCCGACCGCCTATCAGGCCGCCATGGCCCAGGTCGGGCGTTCGATCAGCCGTGCAGGCGTCATCGTGGACATCGTCGATGTCGGCGGCGGCTTCCCCTCGGTCTATCCCGGCATGGTCCCGCCGGACATGAGCGAATACGCCGACGCCATCCATCGCGGCTTCAACGAGATGCCGGTGTCGGAAACGACCGAGCTGTGGTGCGAACCCGGCCGGGCTCTGGTCGCCGAATCCTCGTCGATCCTGGCCCGCGTCGATCTGCGCAAGGGCGACGCCCTGTATCTGAACGACGGCTCGTACGGCTCGCTGTTCGACGCGACCCACTCGCGCTGGCCCTTCCCGACCAAGCTGGTTCGGGACGGCGAGGCGGCAAGCGACCTGAAGGCGTTCCAGTTCTACGGCCCGACCTGCGATTCCATCGATCATATGCCGGGACCTTTCTGGCTGCCGGCCGATGTGCGCGAAGGCGACTTCATCGAGATCGGCATGCTGGGCGCCTATGGCGTTGCGATGTCGACCGGCTTCAACGGCTATGGCGAGCACGATCTCGCCGTGGTCGAGGACGCCCCGATGGCCTCGCTCTATGGTCTGGCCCCGCGCTCCATCCCCACCGTGCGCACCACGGCGGAAGAGAACGCCCGCAAGATCGTGCGCCTGTCACGTCCCAAGGGTAAGGCCGGTCAGCGCAAGTCGCGCAGGAAGTAACTTGACTGCGTCACCCTCGGGCTTGTCCCGAGGGCCCACGGTGCTGCACCCCGCTGCCGGGATCGTGCGGCCGATCAATGGGCCCTCGGAACAAGTCCGAGGGTGACGGTCTATTCAGGGTCATCGGTCGCTCCGTCCCGATGCTCCTTGAGGTTATGACGGGCGCTCAAATCAAAGGGAAACCTCCGAAATGAACGCTCCCGTTCAAGCCAACACCAAGGCCCAGCTGCTGCAGAACGTGGTCGAGCATGTCGACATCACCAGCTTCGACGCGCGCCCGATCATCGACAGCATGCGCAAGATGTCCTTCAGCTCGCGCGACACCGCCCGCGCCGCCGACATCTTCTCCATGGCCATCGAGGACAAGGACTGCTCGCCGTGGCTGATCCTGGCCGGTTCGACCTCGGCCGGCGGCTGCATGCACGTGTACCGCGACATGGTGAAGTTCGGCATGGTGGACGCCGTCGTCGCCACCGGCGCCTCGATCGTGGACATGGATTTCTTCGAGGCCCTGGGCTTCAAACACTATCAGGCCGCCGGCGAGGTGGACGACAACGTCCTGCGCGAGAACTACATCGACCGGATCTACGACACCTATATCGACGAGGAAGAACTCCAGGCCTGCGACCACACCATCCTGGAGATCGCCAACCGGCTGGAGCCGCGCGGCTATTCCAGCCGTGAGTTCATCTGGGAGATGGGCAAGTGGCTGTCGGAGGGCAACGCCAAGAAGCCCGGCTCGCTGATTCAGACCGCCTATGAAGAGGGCGTGCCGATCTTCTGCCCGGCCTTCGTCGATAGCTCGGCCGGCTTTGGTTTGGTCAAGCACCAGAAAGAGCGCGCCGCCGCCGGCCAGCCCTATCTGATGCTGGACGCCATCGCCGACTTCCGCGAACTGACCGACATCAAGATCGCCGCCGGCGTCACCGGCCTGTTCATGGTCGGCGGCGGCGTGCCCAAGAACTTCGCCCAGGACACCGTCGTCTGCGCCGAAATCCTGGGCGTCGAGGCCGAGATGCACCGCTATGCGGTCCAGATCACCGTCGCCGACGTCCGCGACGGCGCGTGCTCGTCCTCGACGCTGAAAGAAGCCGCCTCCTGGGGCAAGGTCCAGACCACCCACGAACAGATGGTCTTCGCCGAGGCCACCACGGTCGTGCCACTGATCGGCTCCGACGCCTATCACCGCGGCGCCTGGAAGGCCCGCGACAAGCGCCGCTGGAACAAGCTGTTCGGCAAATAATCAGTCGTCGATTTCCTTCTCCCCTCGGGGGAGAAGGTGGCCGGCGGAGCCGGTCGGATGAGGGGGCTGTGTCCGCATCGCGGCATGTCGCCGTATGGCCTCGGTCACGACCGCCGGATTCTTCGAAAACTCCGCGTTCCTGAATCTCAAGACGGTATATCCCGCCGCCTCTATCCGGGCATCCCGCGCCGCGTCGCGCGCCTCGTGCAGATCATGCACGCCCCCATCCAGTTCGACGATCAGCCTGATCTCATGGCAGGCGAAGTCGGCGATCGCGCCCGCGACAGGGGCCTGTCGCCGAAACTTCAAACCACCCAGCTGTCGGTTCCGCAGCATGGACCAAAGGATCGCTTCTGCGCCTGTCATCTCGGCGCGAAAGCGGCGTGACTGTCCGGTGCTTTTCGGCGACTGCCACATCTGTTTCCGGCAGCCCCCTCATCCGGCCCTACGGGCCACCTTCTCCCCCGAGGGGAGAAGGATCAAGAGGCCGCGCAACCCTCAAAGCCAGCCTTCAGCGCCGCTTCATCTAGATCGCGGCCGATGAAGACCGCCCGGCTCCAGCGGCGTTCGGCGACGCCCCATTCGCGTTGCAGGTCGCCTTCCAGGATCATGTGAACGGCCTGGAAGACCAGGCGGCGGTCCTCGCCCTGAACGTCGATGATGCCCTTGGCGCGCAGGATGTTCTGGCCCTGCTCGCCCAGAAGCTTGTCCAGCCAGGCGGTGAACTTGGCGCCGTCCAGCGGGCGGTCCAGCGACAGCGAAATGCCCTTGATGTCGTCCTGGTGGGCGTGACCGCGCGCGCCGTGTGAGTGATCATGGTGATGATGGTCGTGCCCATGATCGTGGTCATGGTGATCGTGACCGCAGGCCTCGTCATGCACATGGCCGTCCGCGCCGTGCGGCGGGTTCACGAAGTCCGGCCGAACCTCTAGGATCCGGTCCAGGTCGAAGGCGTGCAGGCCCAGCACCTGGTCCAGCGGCACGTTGGACCGCTCGGCGCGCACGATGGGCGCCAGCGGGTTCAGCGCCCGCAGGCGGGCCTCGACCGCGTCCAGCTCTTCCGGCGTCGCCAGATCGACCTTGTTCAGGATGATCCGGTCGGCGAAGGCCACCTGTTCGCGCGCCTCCTTGGAGTCGTCCAGCCGCGCCATCACATGTTTGGCGTCGACCAGGGTGGTGACGCTGTCCAGCTGGGTCTTGGCCTTGACGTCCTCGTCGACGAAGAAGGTCTGGGCCACCGGACCGGGGTCGGCTAGGCCCGTGGTCTCGACGATGATGGCGTCGAAGGCCGGCTTGCCGGGACGCTGGCGCTTCATCAGGCCGGCGACGACGCGGATCAGGTCGCCGCGCACCGTGCAGCAGACGCAGCCGTTGTTCATTTCGAACACGTCCTCGTCGGCGCCGACCACCAGGTCGTTGTCGATGCCGATCTCGCCGAACTCGTTGACGATGACGGCGTAACGCTTGCCGTGATCCTCGGTGAGGATGCGGTTCAATAGGGTGGTCTTGCCGGCGCCGAGGTAGCCGGTGAGGACGGTGACGGGGATCTTGCCGTTGGATGCGGCGGTCGAGGTTGGGGCGGCGAGGGTGTCGGTCATGGCCGCTAGATGGCGGCTGACGTCCCAATTGGGAAGAGGGCCATTTGGGAAGAGGGGGCGGTTAAGCCTTCTTCACGAACTCGACGCGCAGGACCAGGCCGCGCACCTTATCGACATTGGCCTCGATCTCGTCGGTGTCGCCGGTCAGACGGATATTCTTGACCAGGGTTCCCCGCTTCAGCGTCACCCCGCCCGACCCCTTGACCTTCAGATCCTTGATCAGGGTCACGCTGTCGCCATCGGCCAGGATGTTGCCGTTCGAGTCTTTGGTCACGTCTTCGGTCATGGCGAAGCTTCTACCGAGGGGATCGCCGAATATCCACACTCCAGATGCGGGATTTTTGCGCGCTTCTCACCGCAAAGCTGGGAGGAGACGGTCAATCCGGGACGTTCGCGTCCAGTTCGTCCAGCCACACTCGCGCATTGCCGTCCGACGGGGCGCGCCAGTCGCCGCGCGGGGACAGGGAGCCGCCGGTGACGACCTTGGGGCCGTTCGGCAGGGCCGAGCGTTTGAACTGGGCGGTCTGGAAGAAGCGGATCAGGAATTTCCGCAGCCAGGCCTTGATGGTCGCCAGGTCGTATTCGACCTTTTCGTCGTCGGGGGTGTTCGCGGGCCAATGCCCGGCGCCGGCGTCGCTCCAGGCCTGGTGCGCCAGGAAGGCGACCTTGGACGGCTTCAGGCCGAAGCGGCTGATGTAGAACAGGAAGAAGTCGTTCAGCGCATAGGGGCCGACCGTTCCCTCGGTGGACTGGATCGCGCCGTCCTTGGCCGGGACCAGTTCGGGTGAGATCTCGGTGTCCAAGATGGCGTGCAGGGTCGGGGTCGCCTCGGCGCCGACCAGTTCGCGCGCGGCCACCCAGCGAATCAGATGGCGGATCAGGGTCTTCGCCACCCCGCCGTTGACGTTGTAGTGGCTCATATGGTCGCCGACGCCATAGGTGGCCCAGCCCAGGGCCAGTTCCGACAGGTCGCCCGTGCCCAGGACGAATGCCCGGTTCTGGTTGGCCAGGCGGAACAGATAGTCGGTCCGCAACCCCGCCTGGACGTTCTCGAAGGTGATGTCGTGAACCGGCTGACCCTCGGCATAGGGGTGGCCGATGTCCTTGAACATCTGTTCGGCGGCGGGGCGGATGTCGATCTCGGCGCCCGTGACACCCAGCGCGGTCATCAGGGCCCAGGCGTTGGACTTGGTCCCGTCCGACGTCGCAAAGCCCGGCATCGTATAGGCCAAGATATGAGTCCGCGGCAGGTCCAGTCGGTCGAAGGCGCGGCAGGCGACCAGCAGGGCCTGGGTCGAATCCAGTCCGCCCGAGACCCCGATCACCAGCCGTTCGGCCTTGGTCGCCGTCATCCGGCGCATCAGCCCCTGGACCTGGATGTTGAAGGCCTCGTAGCAGTCCTGGTCCAGCCGCCCGGCGTCGTCGGGCACGAACGGAAACCGGTCCAGCGGCCGGATCAGCTCGCTCTCGACCGCATCCTCACGCGCCATGAAGGGCACGACGGTCGCCGGCTCGCCTTCGTTTCTCGCGCATTCGGAGAAGGTGCCGTTCCGAAGGCGATCCAGCCCGATCCGGTCCACGTCCACGTCGGCTAGCGTCAGGTGGCTGTCCAGGGCGAACCGCTCGCCCTCGGCCAGCTTAGAGCCCAGCTCATGGATCGTCGCCTGACCGTCCCAGGCCAGGTCGGTGGTGCTCTCGCCCCAGCCCGAGGCGGTGAAGACATAGGCCGACAGGGTGCGGGCCGAATGGCTGGCGCTGAGCATGGCGCGTTCGTCGGCCTTGCCGATGACGATGTTGGACGCCGACAGATTCAGCAGGATCCGGGCGCCCGCCAGGGCCGCGCGGGTCGAGGGGGGCAGGGGCGCCCAATAGTCCTCGCAGATCTCGACCGCGAAGACGAAGCCCGGCTGGTTGACCGCCTCGAACACCAGGCCCGGGGCGAAGTCCACCGTCTCGCCGTTCAGCCGGATCACGTCCTCGGCGCGGGCCGTGGCCGGAGCGAACCAGCGTTTCTCGTAATATTCCCGGTAGTTGGGCAGATAGGTCTTGGGCACGACGCCCAGCACCTCGCCTGCGCCCATCACCACGGCGCAATTATACAGGGCGTCGCCGTTGCGGATCGGGGCGCCGACCACGGCGACCAGATCGCTGTCGCCCGTCGCCTGGGCGATGACCGCGATCTGACGCTCGACCTCGTCCAACAAAGCCGCCTGCATATGCAGATCGTCGATGGCATAGGCCGACAGGGACAGCTCGGGAAACACCATCAGGTCCACGCCCTGATCGGCCGCCTGACGGATCAGGGCCAGGTGCTCCTCTGCATTGGCCTTGGGATCGCCGACATGGCTGATCGGCGTCGCCGCCGCCACGCGCACGAAGCCGTGGGTCTTGGGCGAGAAGAAGGAGGTGGCTTCTACCATCGGATCGTCCGCTGCATCCGGCGCGCGCCGGTCGTCATCCTTCATATAGGCTGTAAAGATGAAGGGACGGAATCACCTTCGCCGCTCGTCTCACCCCGCCCGCTTCTCGTCCGGCCTCAGGGTCAACACCCGCACGCCGTCCTTGGTCACCGCCACGGTGTGTTCGAACTGGGCCGACAGTTTTCCGTCGTCGGTGACCACGGTCCAGCCGTCGTCCTCGGTGTGGACCGTGCGGACGCCCTGGTTCAGCATCGGTTCGATGGTGAAGGTCATGCCTTCACGCAGGGTCGCGCCGGTCCCCGCCTTGCCGAAATGCAGCACCTGCGGGTCTTCGTGCATCTCGCGCCCGATGCCGTGGCCGCAATAGTCGCGCACGACGGAATAGCCGCCCTTGCGGGCGTGTTTCTCGATGGCGAAACCGATGTCGCCCAGCCTGGCGCCCGGCCGAACAGCCTGGATGCCCTTCCACATCGCCTCATAGGTGGTGCGGACCAGCCGTCGCGCCTGCGGCCCGACCGACCCGATCAGATAGGTCTTGGAGGAATCGGCAATGAAGCCGTTCTTTTCCAGGGTGATGTCCAGATTGACGATGTCGCCGTCCCTCAGCACCTCGTCCGCCGAGGGCACGCCGTGGCAGACGACCTGGTTCCTAGAACTGTTCAGCACGAAGCCGTAGCCGTACTGGCCCTTGCTGGCCGGTCGCGCCTTCAGCTCGTCCACGATGAAGGCCTCGACCCGGTCGTTGATCTCAAGCGTGCTCAGCCCCTCCAGCGTCATCGCGTCCAGATGGGTGAAGACGCAGGCCAGCAGTCGTCCCGCTTCGGCCATCAGCTCGATCTCGGCCGGCGTCTTGATCACGCGGCGGCGTCCGTCGGCATTGGAGTTTTCTGGGCAGGCGCATCCACGCCCGCCGCCCTCAGCTCGCGCGCCACCAGCTCCTGAAACGTCACGCCCGGATGGGTCTCGCACAGCATGCCGATCCTGATCCAGAACGCCGCCTGAGCGTTGATCGAGCGATAGGACGCCTTTGCGGCCCGACGCAGCTGCTCGTGCAGTTCGTCCTCTATGCTGACGATGCCCACCCTCTGGCCCCAAAATATATGAAACGAGTATGTTTCGTATATTATATCGCTCGAACGACAAGCTGTTTTATTGAGGCTGTCTCGCATGATGGCCTCGCCTCTCAGCCGCTGTTAAACAGCTCGAATGACCGTCGCTCCCGTTCTATCGCCTCAAGCCGAAGCTGCTCCGTCCAAGACGGGCGTCAGTCCGTTCGGCAAGGGGTTCGTCACCGACGCCTGGTATTTCGTCGCCCTGGG
This sequence comes from Brevundimonas sp., assembly GCF_046295075.1. Taxonomy (GTDB): domain Bacteria; phylum Pseudomonadota; class Alphaproteobacteria; order Caulobacterales; family Caulobacteraceae; genus Brevundimonas. The sequence continues at coordinate 69,865 of NZ_JBKBOC010000007.1, forward strand.
CCGCGACGTCGCGGTCGCCAGCCTGAAACGCTACGAGATCATGGGCGAGCCGGTGCTGGTCGGCCGCACCCGCGCGGGCCAGGTCTATGCGATGCGCGACATCTGTCCCCATCGCGCGGCGCCCCTGTCGGCGGGCAAGCTGGTGGACAAGCCCGGCGAAGGCGAGACGGTCGAATGCCCTTATCACGGCTGGCGTTTCCGCACCGACGGGGTCTGCGCCGCCATCCCTTCGCTGGTCGAGGATCAGGCGTTCGAGGCGAACCGTATCCGCGTGCGGTCCTATCCGGTGCGCGAGAGCCAGGGGATCGTCTTCGTCTGGATGGCGTCGGACGCGCGCAATCCGATGGAGCCCGACCACGAGCCGCCGGTCTTCCCCGGCGTGGTCGGCGGCGAGGCCAAGCTGGTCGAGGCCATGGATTTCGACAGCCATATCGACCACGCCGTCGTCGGTCTTATGGACCCCGCCCACGGGCCCTACGTTCACCAGCAATGGTGGTGGCGGTCAGAGCATTCGATGCACGAAAAAGCCAAGGCGTTCGCGCCGACCGAGTTCGGTTGGGCCATGGTCCGCCACGCGCCGTCGTCTAACAGCCGGCTCTACAAGATCCTGGGCGGGGCGCCCGCTACGGAGATTAGTTTCCGCCTGCCCGGCTTCCGCTGGGAGCATATTCAGGTCGGCGAAAAACAGGTGCTGGCCCTGACCTGCCTGACCCCGATCACCGACACGAAAACCCGCATCACCCAGATCTTCTGGTCCGACCACTGGGTCTTCGACCTGGCCAAACCCTTCCTGCGGATGGGGGTGGTCGCCTTCCTGAAACAGGACGGCGGCATGGTGAACCTGCAGAACGAGGGCCTGCGCTACGACCCCGCCCTGATCTGGATCGACGACGCCGACAGACAGGCGAAATGGTATCAGCAGCTGAAGCGCGAATGGGCCAAGAGCCGCGCCGAGGACCGGGCGTTCGTCAACCCGATCCAGCCGGTGACGCTGAGGTGGAAGAGCTGAATCCATCGTCTCCTCGCCACTTGTGGGGAGGGGGACCGCGAAGCGGTGGAGGGGCTCTCAATGCCCTCACGGAAGGTTGTTTCTTCGCGTCGAAGAACCCCTCCGTCTCGGCGCTGAAGAAGCGCCGCGCCACCTCCCCACGCAGCGGGGAGGAGACAATGGATTCTATAGCCTCAGCCCGGCTTCACCGGCCAGATCGACCAGTTTCACCATCGGGCGCGGGCCCCAGTGGGCGATGACTTCGGAGGCGGCCAGCGAGCCCAGTTTGCCGGCTTCTTCCAACGACAAACCGCGCGCGACGCCCAGCAGGAAACCGGCGGCGTACTGGTCGCCGGCGCCCGTGGTGTCGATCACCTTGGCGACGGGATAGGCGGCGACGACGACGCGCTCGTCGCCGGCGATGACGACCGAACCGTGCTCACCGCGGGTTACGGCTGCGATCTCGACGATGGCGGCCAGTTGGGCGGCGGCGGCGTCGAAGTCTTCGGTCTCGAACAGAGCGCCCAGTTCGGCCTCGTTGGCCAGGACGATGTCGGCCGACTGTTCGATGAAGCTCAGCAGTTCGGCGCGCCAGCGGGCGACGACGAAGGTGTCGGACAGGGTGATGGCGACCTTGCGGCCGGCCTTGTGCGCGGCGGCGGCGGCGCGTTCGAAGGCGGCGCGGGCCGGCGCCGGGTCGAACAGATAGCCTTCCAGATAGACGATCTCGCTGGACGCGATCAGGGCCTCGTCGATGTCGTCGGCGTACAGTTGGTTGGCGGCGCCCAGGAAGGTGGCCATAGTGCGCGCGCCGTCCGAAAGGACGTTGATCAGGCAACGGCCGGTGCCGAAGCCGCGCTCGGCCCCGCCGGTCAGGACCGGAGTGGCGAAGTGGACGCCGGCGGCGCGGATGTCGTGGCTGAACACCTCGCCCAGAGTGTCGTCGGCGATCTTGCCGATATAGGCCGCGCGACCGCCGAACGAGCCGACGCCCGCTACGGTGTTGCCGGCCGAACCGCCTGAGGCCTCAACGCCGGGCGCCATGGCGTCATACAGGGCGGCGCTGCGTTCGGCGTCGACCAGCTGCATGGAGTTGGGTGCCAGGTCCTGGGCCGTCAGGAAGGCGGCGTCGCAGGGGCTGAGCACGTCGACGATGGCGTTGCCGACGGCGCAGACGTCATATTGGGCGGTGTTCTGGGTCATGATCGCGCCTTAGCGGTTGAAGACCCGAACGTCACCCGAAAACATATAAGGAAGCCCTTATATGCGTCGGCGGGTTGCGATAGGCAGGCGTCATGACCCAGATCGCCGTCCTGACCCCCGATCCGACCGACAAATCCTACATCGGCCGCTGGCCCGAGGTGCTGACGCGGCTGACGGCGACGCTGGAAGGGACCGGCGCGACGGTTTCGCCTACGCCCTGGACCGATCACACGGAGGACGCCTCGGGTCTGGCGGCCTATGATCTGATCCTGCCGGTCATCACCTGGGGCTATCACCGCGATCATGGCCGCTGGCTGAAGGCCTGTGCGACCTGGACCGAGGCGGGCCTGCCGGTGGCCAATTCGGCCTCGGTGCTGGGCTGGAATTCGGACAAGGCCTATTTGGCGCGGCTGGCCGATAAGGGCGTGCCGATACCTCCGACGCGATGGAGCGACGGCGTGACCCAGGCCGAGCTGGACGCCGCCTTCGCCGAGACCGGGTCGCCGGTGCTGATCGTCAAACCGACCGTGTCGGCCGGGGCGTTTCGAACCCTGCGTCTTTCTCGCGGCGACGCTCTGATCGACGCGCCCGAGGGGGCGGCGATGATCCAGCCCTATCTGAAATCCATCGAAACCGAGGGCGAGACCTCGCTGCTGTTCTTCGGCGGCCGGTTCAGCCACGCCGTCAACAAGCGGCCGGTCCCCGGCGACTTCCGCATCCAGATGCAGTTCGGCGGCCTCTATACGGCCGTGACGCCGGATGCGCAGGCCATGGCCCTGGCGCAACAGGTGCTGGCGGCCATCGACGAGCCACTGCTTTACGCCCGCATCGACCTGGCCCGCGACGACGTGGGCGCCTGGGTGTTGATGGAGGCCGAACTGATCGAGCCGGACTTCTACCTGGATCACGACCCGGCGAACGGCGCCGGCTTCGCCGAGGCCGTGAAGGCGCGGCTGGAGGCTTAGAAGCTCTGCCAGTCGCCGCCGGCGACCAGACGCGGCCTGGCGGGCGCGGACTTGGTCGGAGCGGATTGGGCGGCGAAGGCTTCGATCCGGGCGTGGGCCCGGCGGATCGGGGCGGGCGCCTGGTCGGCGCCGCCGTCGCTGACCTGGAACCGACCCACCAGCTGCGCCATGTCGGCCGCCTCGCGATTCAGGTTCAAGCTGGCGGCGGTCGATTGCTCGACCATCGCCGCGTTCTGCTGTGTGACCTGGTCCATCTCGTTGACGGCGGTATTGACCTCGGCCAGGGCAAGCGCCTGCTCCTGGGTCGAGGCGCGGATTTCGCCCATCAGATGGGTGATGTCGTTGATGCGCTGGGCGATTCCGGAAAGGGCTTCACCGGACTGGCGCACCAGGGTGACCCCGTCCATGACCTGCGCCCCGCTGGCCGAAATCAGGGTCTTGATCTCACGCGCCGAGTCCGCCGAGCGCTGGGCCAGGGCTCGCACTTCCGAGGCCACGACCGCGAAACCGCGACCGGCCTCCCCGGCTCGGGCCGCTTCGACGCCCGCGTTCAGGGCCAGCAGGTTGGTCTGGAAGGCGATCTCGTCGATGACGCCGATGATCTGGCTGATCTGGGTCGAGGACGCCTCGATCTCGCCCATGGCCGTAATGGCGCGCTGGACGACGACACCGCCGGTTTCGGCCTGGGCGCGTGTCTGGGTCACGACCGTGTCGGCGGCCAGGGCGTTCTCGGCCGCCTTGCGGACGGTGGCGGTGATCTGATCGAGAGCGGCGGCGGTCTCTTCCAGACCGGCCGCCTGGCGTTCGGTGCGGCGCGACAGGTCTTCGGCGGCGCTGCTGATCTCGCCGGCGCCGGACTGCATCGAACCCGCGTTGCTGCGAATGACGGCGACGGCCTGGTCCAGGGAGCCCATGGCGCGATTGAAGTCTTCGCGCAGCACGGCGTAATCGCCGGGAAAGGCCTCGTCGATGCGATAGGACAGGTCGCCCGCCGCCAGGGCCGACAGGCCTTGGCCGGTGGCCTTGACGACCAGGGTCTGCACCTGAGCCGCCATCTGGTCCGCCTCGATGCGACGCTGGCGTTCCGCCTCGACCGCTGTCACGTCAATGGCGAACTTGACGACCTTGTAGGGTTTTCCATCGACGCCCAGGATCGGATTATAGCTGGCCTCGATCACCGCGCGGGCGCCGCCCTTGCCGTAGCGGACGAACTTGCCGGCGACGAACTCGCCGGCGTTCAGCCTGCGCCACAGGTCCGCGTAGTCCGGCGAGGCTGCCTCGGCAGGATCGACGAATATCCGGTGGTGCCGACCCTGAACCTCGTCAAGGCTATAGCCGACAACGGCCAGGAAGTTGGGATTGGCCGTGACGATCGTGCCGTCCAGTTCGAATTCGATCACCGCCTGGACGCGTCCAAGGGCCGCGACCATCTCGCGCATTTCCTGAAGCTCTTCCGCGTCGCGGCGTCTTTGGCTGTTGCCGAACATCTGCAGGTTCCTTCTGAACAAGGTCGTCGGCAGTAGGGGTATCTAACTAACAAATGATTATATCAGATCTGATATATTTTTGAGCTTTGATGGAACCGATTGCTTCGGTTCTTTTTGGCCCGTGCGAAGCGTGTTCTAAAGACCCTCATGGCTTCCCAATCACGCACCGAGGAACGTATTCCCGACCTGGAGATCGACGCCCAACTGTGTCTGGCGCTCCAGACGAGCAGCAGTCTGGTGACGCGCCTTTATCGGCGTTTGCTGGACCCCTTGGGCCTGACCCATCCGCAGTACCTCATCCTTCTCGCCCTGTGGGAGACGCAAGGCCCCGTGACCATGGGCGAGGTCGGCCGCCGCACCCATATGGAGACGGGCGCCCTGACCCCACAGGTTAAGAAGATGGAGGCCGCCGGTCTGCTTGATCGTCGGCGCGACGAAAAGGACGAACGCAAGGTCTGGGTCCAGCCCACGGCCAAGGCCTGGGGCCTGCGGCGACAGGTTCTGGACGTTCGGCGCGAGGTCGTGGACCGTCTGCCGCTCTCCGACCCGCAGATCGCCCAGTTGCGTGACCTGCTTCAGAAGATGATCGCCGATCTGGAAGCCAAAGAGAGCTTGAGCGGGACGCCTTCGGAACTCCCGCCGGACGCCGGCTCCTAGCCCGCCTCGCCCAAGGCCAGCAGCCCGGCGCGCGAGGGACACAGGTCGGCGATGAGGCAGGACAGGCATTTAGGCCTCCTCGCCGTGCAGGTGTAGCGGCCGTGCAGGATCAGCCAGTGGTGCGCCTTGGGCAGCCATTCCTCCGGCACGACCTTGAACAGCTGGGCCTCGACCTTGTCGGGCGTCGCGGCGTTGGCCAAGCCCAGCCGGTGCGAGACGCGGAACACATGGGTGTCTACGGCGATGGCGGCCTCGATCCCAAGCTCGTTCAGCACCACCGAGGCCGTCTTGCGCCCCACCCCGGGCAGGGCCTGCAGATCGGCGCGGTTCAAAGGGACCTCGCCGCCATGCTGCTCCAGCACGATGCGGCTCAGGGCGATGACGTTCCTGGCCTTGCCGCGATAAAGGCCGATGGAGGCGATGTAGGGGATCAGGCCCTCTTCGCCCAAGGCCAGCATCTTTGCCGGCGTGTCCGCGACCTTGAACAGCGCGTCGGTCGCCTTGTTCACCGACACGTCCGTCGCCTGGGCCGACAGGGCGACAGCGACGACCAGGGTGTAGGGATTGGAGAAGTTCAGCTCGGTCTTGGGGTCGGGCATGACGCCGGCAAGGTGTTCGAAGATGGTCCCGACACGATCCTCGTCCGGCGGCCAGCGCAGCACGGGGATGGATGCGCCGGTCATGATGGACGGGCGTTTGGCGGCCTGTTTCGCGGCGGGTTTTCGGGCCTTGGCGGGCTTCATCCCTCGCTGTCGCCGTCGTCGCGACGCGGGTCAAGACCCAGCGCGATGAGGGCCGTATCGGCCGCCCGACGACCCTCCATCCAGGCTCCGTGCGCCGTCCCGTAATAGACGGGGGCCGTGGCCTCGCCGGCCAGGAAGATCCGATCCTCGACCGAGGTGCGGAGCTTCGCCCGGTCCACCGCATGACCCGGCAGGGCGTGGGAATAGGCGCCGCGCGACCAGGGATCGACGCCCCATCCGCTGACCGCGACCGCCTCCAGCCGTCTGCGCATGTCCGAACCCAGGGCCGCGACCAGTTCGGACTGGGCGAAGTCGAACAGGGCGGGCGGCCCTTGCGCCTCCAGCCCCCAGGCCAGGTCGGCGCCGAAATAGGCCTCGATCATCGGCCGCCCGAACGGCCGCAGATGATAGCCGCCGGTCTCGGCCGTGTCGGTGCGGGTCCACAGCTGGGTATCGGGCTGGAAGTCGCCGGCGCCGCGCACCGTCATATGCACCTTGGACGCCAGGCCCAGCGGCACGCCCGCCGTCGCCTCAAGCAGGGCTGGAACGGGCGGATCGATGCGGATGGTCTCGCTGGCGATCAGACTGTTGGGCACGGTCATGATCACGATCCGTGCTGTCAGTTCGCCCCGGTTGGTTTCCAGCCGCAGCAAGGGGCCGGACCGGTCGATCCGCCGCACGGCGCAGTCCGTCACCGTGCCCGGCGAGACAGCCTCGCCAAGGCGCGCGATCAACCGGCCATAACCCTCGCGCACCCGCCAGTTCACGCCGGTGTCGCCATACGCGTCGTAATCCAGGCTGGAGACCTCGGCGAAACGCGCGCCGTTCAGGGCGCCGGAGATGGCATCCATCCGGGCGTTCCAGCGGCTGTCGGGATCGAAGAAGTCCGAAGCCGGGCGATCCTCACCGCGCGCGGCCGCCTCTGTCACCCGTTGGTCGAAGGCGGCGAAGGCCTCGCCGAACGCGGCCTGGTCGGCGCGGGTCATCTCGTGATCGAAGGCCTGGGTGCGCCAGGGCGGCGGGGTCTGATCCAGCGTCAGCCCCTCGGCCTCGACCCGGCCGGCCAGGACATTGTCGTCGGCCGAGTGCAGCCAGCCGCAGCCCATGTCCAGACCCTCGCCCTGGGTCCAGAGCGTCCAGGCGCGGCCGCCGATCCGGTCGCGGGCCTCAAGGACCAACAGGGACAAGCCGGGCCGCGTCAGGCGGCGCGCGGCGGCGATCCCGGCCGCGCCGGCGCCGATCACCACGACATCGACCTGGGACGGCAGGGGATTGGAGGCTCGGGCGCGGTCGTTCATGCGGCGAGGACATACACGAAAACGCGTCGTGATCGGGTTCTGCGCGATTGGACATTGATTTTTGGACGGCGGGGTCCATTTTAGCGCCGCTTCAAAACGTCGCACCCTCGCCGGATGTCCAATGTCGCCTGAACTCAAGAAACGCCTGCCGCTGATCGCGGCGGTCATCGTCGGCCTCGCCCTGATCGTGGGCGGCGTCATCTGGTGGGTGAACGGCCAGCGGTGGGAGACCACCGACAACGCCTTCGTCCAGGCGGACACGACCCTGGTCAGCCCGCAACTGTCCGGCCGGGTGACCGAGGTTCTGGTCGGCGACAACCAGCGGGTCGAGGCCGGGCAGATTCTCGTCAAGCTGGACGATTCCGACCAGAAGGCCGAACTGGCCCAGGCCGAGGCCAATCTGGCCGCCGCCATCGCGGCCGTCGGCCATGTCGACGCCCAGGCCGAACAGGAACAGGCGACCATCGCCGCCCGCGCCGCCTCCGTCGCCCAGGCGAACGCCCAGGCCGGCCTGGCCCGCGCCGAGGTCGATCGCTACGGCAAGCTGGCCGAACAGGGCTGGGTGTCGCAGCAGCGCATCCAGACCGAGCGCGCCTCGGCCGCCACCGCCACCGCCGGGGTGCAGCAGGCCCAGGCCGCCCTGGTTGCCGAACAGCGCACCGCCGGCGTGCTGGGCTCGACCCGCCAGCAGAGCGTCGCCGCCGTCGATCAGGCCCGCGCCGTCGTCGATCAGGCCCGCATCGCCCTGGAGCGCACCGTGATCCGCGCGCCCGCCGCCGGCGTCGTCGGCGCCCGCAGCGTGCGCGCCGGACAGTACGTCAACGCCGGGACCCAGCTGCTGTCGATCGTGCCCCTGACCCAGACCTATATCATCGCCAACTTCAAGGAGACGCAGCTGGACAAGGTGCGTCTGGGCCAGACCGTCGAGATTTCGGCTGACGCCTTCCCCGGCCGCAAGATCGAGGGGCGCGTCGACAGCTTCGCCCCCGCCACCGGCTCGGAGTTTGCCCTGATCCCGGTCGAGAACGCCACCGGCAACTTCACCAAGATCACCCAGCGCGTGCCCGTGCGGATCGTGGTCAGCGGCGACGACCGGAGCCTAGCTCTGCGTCCCGGCCTGTCCGTGGACGTCAAGATCGACCTGAAGAGCCAGGGCGGCCAGAGCTTCGGCGAAGCCGCGATCGGGGCCGCCCCCTCCTCCACCGCTCCGGGAGCCGCAGGCCAGTGACCGCCGCCGTCCCCGCCGCAGACGGCGGGGCCCCTGCCGCGCCCAAGGGCCCCGTCGCCGGCCATCCCGAGATCAACTGGACCATGCTGCTGCTCGGCTTCGCCGGAATGGTGGTGGGTCAGTTCATGGCCATCCTGGACATCCAGATAGTCGCCGCCTCACTGCCCCAGATCCAGGCCGGGGTCGGCGCCTCGGCCGACGAGATCAGCTGGATCCAGACGGCCTATCTGATCCCCGAGGTGGTGATGATCCCGCTGTCGGGCTTCCTGTCCCGGCTATGGGGCACCCAGCGGCTGTTCCTGGCGTCGTGCGCCGGCTTCGTGCTGATGAGCATCGCCACCGGCCTGTCGACCTCCATCGACATGATGATCCTGTTCCGGGCCATCCAGGGCTTCGTCGGCGGGGCCATGATCCCGACCGTCTTCGCCGTCGCCTTCACCGCCTTTCCGCCGGACAAGCGGGTCACGGCCAGCGTGGTCATGGGCCTGATCGTCACCCTGGCGCCGACCGTCGGCCCCACCCTGGGCGGGCACCTGACAGAGTGGCTGAGCTGGCGGTGGTTGTTCTTCATCAATGTGGGCCCAGGGCTTCTGGTGCTGTTCCTGGTCGGCCGCTACGGGAACTTCGACAAGGGCGACCCGTCCCTGGCCAAGGGGTTCGACTGGTGGGGCCTGGGCTTCATGGCGACCTTCCTGATGAGCATGCAATATGTGCTGGAGGAAGGCTCCAAGAACGACTGGTTCGACGACACCCACATCCTGTTGCTGTCGGTGGTCGCAGCCGTGGCGGGGCCGGTCTTCATCTGGCGCTCCCTGGCCTACCGCCAGCCGATCGTCGAGCTGCGCGCCTTCGCCAACCGCAACTTCCTGGTCGGCTTCATCATGACCTTCATCGTCGGCTTCGCCCTGTATGGCGGCACCTTCCTGTTGCCGTTGTTCCTGGGCCGGGTGCTGGATTATTCGTCGTCCCAGGTGGGCACCACCATGGTCGTGTCCGGTCTGGCCATGTTCGCCACCGCCCCGTTCGCCGGGCGACTGGTGCGCAAGATGGACGCGCGCATCCTGATGTTCGGCGGCTTCATGCTGTGCGCCTGGGGCATGTGGGAGGCGCGGGTCGTCACCCAGAACTGGGGCTTTTGGGAATTCGCCTCGGTCCAGGCCTTCCGCGGCGTGGGCGTCATGCTGGCCATGATCGCCTCGCAACAGGTGACGATGGCGACCCTGCCGCCGCATATGGTCAAGAACGCCTCGGGCCTGGTCAATCTGGCGCGCAACGTCGGCGGCGCCTTCGGCCTGGCGATCCTGAACACCAGTCTGACCACCAACACCGCTCTGCACATGGCCGAACTGACCAGCGGCATCACCCAGGGCGACCAGGCGATGCGGCAGATGCTGGCGGGAATGGCGTTGCGCTTCTCCGGCTCCATCGACCCGGCCGCCTCGGCGATGAAGGCCGTCTATGGGATTCTGCAACGGCAGGCGACGACGATGGCCTTCGGCGACGCCTTCGCCCTGTTGGGCATTCTCTGCGCGGGCGCGGCGTTCGTCACCCTGGCGGCGCAACCGGTGAAGGCCCAGGCGGGCGCGCCGCCCTCGGACGTCCACTGATGGCGCGCCGTCGCGGGCAGGTCGATGAAAAGAAGAGCGAGGCGATCCTGGACGCCGCGGCGACCCTGTTCGCCGACAAGGGGCTGCAGGCCAAGATGGACGAGATCGCCAAACTGGCCGGCGTCTCCAAACAGACGGTCTACAACCGCTTCGCCTCCAAGCTGGAGATCGCCCAGGCCCTGGCGTCGAAGCGGGTGGAGGACATCATCGCGCCCCTGCGCGGGACCGGCGATCCGCAGACCGTGCTGGAGACCCTGGCCCTGACCCTGCTGGACCGGGTGTGCAGCGCCGACAAGGTCGGCTCGATGCGCGGCGTGGCCCTGGTGTCCGTCGAGGCGCCCGAGATCGCCCACGCCATCTATGAGGCTGGCCCGCGTCGCAGCCTGAAGGAAGTGGCGCTTTGGCTGGCGGAACAGTCTAGGCTGGGCCGTCTGACCGTCGCCGATCCCGACGAGGCGGCCGAGATGTTCGCCGGCCTGGTGCTTGGCCACGGCCATCTGCGCGCCATGCTGGACGTGCCCCAACTGGCGCCCGAGAAGCGCGCGGCGCGAGCCAGGGAGGCGGCCCGCATCTTCGTCGTCGCCCACGCTCCGCGTCCGTCCATGGCGAAGACTTCTTGACCCCGCCGCGCTAGAAGCGCTGGTGTTTTGTAGCCTGAGAGTGTCGCCATGCTGATCCATCTGTCGTCCTGGCCCGAGATCGACGCCCGGCTGAACGACGGCGGTCCGCTGTCGAAGACGGTCGTCGTGCCCATCGGCTCCAACGAACAGCACGGACCGACGGGGCTTCTGGGCACCGACTGGCTGTGCCCCGAGATCATCGCCCATGCGGCCGAAAAGACCGACGGCGGTCTGATCGTGGCCCCGACGTTCAACATCGGCATGGCCCAGCACCATCTGGCCTTCGCCGGCACCATCAGCTTGCGCCCCTCGACCTTCATGGCCGCGATCACGGACTGGGTGTCGTCGCTGAGCCGGCACGGGTTCGAGCGAATCTATTTCCTGAACGGGCACGGCGGCAACGTCGCCACCATCGAGGCGACCATCTCGGAAATCTACGCCGAGTGGAGCTTCGTCGAGGATCAGCCGCCGTTTATTCTGAAGCTGAAGAACTGGTGGGATCTGCCGGGCGTTCACGGCCTGTGCAATCGCCTGTTTCCGACCGGCCATGGGATGCACGCCACCCCGTCCGAGATCGCGGTGACGCAGGCCGCCTATCCCGAGCGGATCAAGACGGCCGACTACAGCCCGCAGATCGCGCCCAACGGCCCCATCCGTGACGCCCTGGACTATCGCGCCCGCTTCCCCGACGGCCGGATCGGCTCGGATCCGGCGCAGGCCAGCCCCGAAAAGGGGCAGCAGATCATCGACGCGGCGATCCCCGCCCTGTTGAGCGACATCGCGGCCTTCGCCGCAGAGACCCAACCTGGAGGTCCTCACTGACCCGCAAGTCCCCCACCGCCGCCAACGCAGCCATCGTCGGCGCCGAGATTCTGGCCGCCTCGGCCGAGGTGATCGCGGTCCGCACCGGCCTGATGGCTCAGGGGCTGACCAGCGCCAAGGGTCAGGACCTGAAGGAACTGTCGCTGATGAGTTCGGAGAAAACCGAGGCCCTGTCCGCCTCGGCCGACGCCATGGCCGCCAGCGCCGGGGCCATCGGCCAGCGGCTGGGACGCGCGGCGATGGACGAGGGCGCGCATGCCCTGCGGGCTGCGGCGGCGGTCACCCAGGCGCGCACCCCCGCAAAGGCGGCCGAAGCCCAGTTCAGCTATGCAATGGGCTGGTGGAGCCGGGCGGCGGCCCAGGCCATGACCCTCAACGGCGAACTGATGAAGGCCCAGGCCGAGGCTTTGGCCCCGATCCACAAGACGGCGACGGCCAACGCGAAGCGACTTCGCAAGAAGAGCTAGACCCTTCTTTAAGCCGTCATTCTCGCCCTGAAATGACGAGGATAGACCTTTACCGGCAAGGCGTAGCGCGGGCGCTGCAAACGGACATGCCTATGGTCGGGATGGAAAGCAGACGAGGCTGTGGAGCCCTGCGGCGGCCGCTTTAGGCAGCGCAGAAGGGTCGTTTGCATCGGCGGTGGAGGATTGGCGGCCTCTCTCTGATGACGCTATTGCGCGGCGTCAGCGACCTTCTGGGCGCTGTCGCATTAGGCAAGCGCGGTCTTGTCGACGGCCCCCGGAGAGCCATGCCCGATCCCTATATCCTGATGCTGTTCGTGGTGGGGGCTCTGGTCGCTCTGGTGGCGTGGTTGCCGCTGGTGTTCCGGCGTGCGCCACTGTCGCTGCCGATCGTTTGCGTGATCCTCGGGGCCGTGATCTTCGCCCTGCCGCAGGTGGGGTTCGATCCGCTGCCCCAGACCTATCCCGACATCACCGAGCGTCTGACCGAGTTCGTGGTGATCATCGCCCTGATGGGCGCCGGTCTGAAGATCGACAGGATTTTCAACCTGCGGCGCTGGGGGGTGACCTGGCGACTGCTGGGCGTGACCATGATGCTGTCGGTCGCGGCGATCGTGATCCTGGGCTGGACGGTGCTGGGGCTTGGGCTGGCCGGGGCGATCCTGCTCGCCGGGACGTTGGCCCCGACCGATCCGGTGCTGGCCTCCGACATCCAGGTGGGCGCGCCGCGCGAAGGGCGAGAAGACGAGGTTCGTTTCGGCCTGACGTCCGAGGCGGGGCTGAACGACGGGTTGGCGTTTCCGTTCGTCAACCTGGCCATCGCCCTGGCGCTGGTGGCGTCGGGCCAGAAAACCGAATGGTTCGTGGAATGGCTGACCGTCAGCGTGCTGTGGGAAATCGGCGCGGGGCTGGGTATCGGCTGGGCGATCGGCTGGCTGTTCGGGTGGCTGACCTTTGCAATCCCGGTCCGCTCGCGACTGGCCGCGACGCGCGACGGCTTCATCGTGTTGGCGGCGACCTTCATCTCCTATTCGGTGACGGAGATGCTGCACTGCTACGGGTTTCTGGCGGTCTTCATCACGGCGCTGGCGTTCCGGCATGCCGATCGGGACCACGATTTCCACGCCCAGATGCACGACTTCATCGAGCAGATCGAACGGATGGCGATGATGGTGGTGCTGGTCCTCTTTGGCGGAGCGCTGGTGTCAGGTCTGCTGGCGCCGTTGAGGCCGGTCGATGCGGCGGTGGCCGCTGTGATCGTGCTGGTCGTGCGCCCCCTGACCGGAATGATCGGTCTGATCGGTTGGAAGCGACCTCTGCGCGAGAAGCTGATCCTGGCCTTCTTCGGCATCCGCGGCGTGGGGTCGTTCTACTATCTGGCCTATGGGCTGAACGCCGCGCCGTTCGAGGGCGGCGACCGCCTATGGGCCATCGTGGGTCTGATCTGCCTGATGTCGATCCTGCTGCATGGGATCACCGTCACGCCGGTCATGCGGTGGTTCGACCGCAGCCAGGGTCGCGATCCGGATGCCGAGGCGGATGGCCCAGAGGCCGAGACGTCAGGGCGCGGCGCATCAGCGTAAGGCCCAAACCCAGCTTCCGCCGGCCCGAGACACGATTATCGCAATGGCAGGCCTTGACCCTTAAGGCCTGCAAACGTCCTGAATATCTTCAAGATCGCGCCGACAACCGAACCTTCAAAAGCACCACTGCGGGAAAGGTCTGGGTGAAACGGCCAGTCTCACGCGGTCTCGACGATCTTGAGCTTGGGCTTCTTGACCTTGGCGGGTTTGGCCGGGCGGTCGGCCTTCTTGGCGGCTTTCTCGGCCTTCTTGGCTTCTTTCTCGACCGCCTTCAGCGCCTTCTTGGCGGCCTTGGCCTCGGCCTTGGCGGCGTCGGGGGCGGCGTCGGCGGCGGCGGCCAGCTCGGCCAGCTGAGCCAGGAAGGTTTCGCGTTGGCCCTTGGGCAGCAGGGCCATGATCCGCTTGTCGGCGGCCTCGACCAGCGGGCGGGCGGCCTCCAGGCGGGAGGCCCCTTCCGTGGACAGACGGACAGCCTTGGCGCGGGCGTCCAGCGTCGAACGCTCCCGCTCCAGCAGGCCCTTGGCCGTCATGCGGGTGACCAGGTCGGCCAGGGTCGAGCGGTCGATGCCGGTCATGCGCACCAGTTCGGTCTGGGTCAGACCGGCCTTGATCGACACCGCCTCTAGCACAGCGAACTGGCGCTGGGTCAGGCCGTCGGCGCCGGTCTCCTCGGCATAGATGTCGAGCGCCAGTTGCAGCGCGCGGTGCATCAGGTGACTGGGCGAGGTCGCCAACGGCCCGACCTTCCGTATCGCTTTTCCAGCCTTCACCATCGCACCGCTCCCCTTAAGTTTCGTCCGAACACGTATCAGCTATGCTTTACGATTTGACGGGAAAAGCGCGTCGGTTCCGTGACAGTTCGCCAGAACTACAGCCCCGTATCGGGCGAGACGGGCGCGGGTTCCTCGTCCTTGATCATATGCTTCATGATGAAGAAGACCTGCCAGACGCCGAAGACGGCCGAGGCGATCCACAGGCCGCCGCGGAAGGCGACCCATGTGTCGTCCGACTGGGTGCGCCAGACGATCTCGTTGACGATGCAGACGGCCGCGAAATAGAGGCCGTAGCGCAGGGTCAGGCCGCGCCAGCCCAGGTCGGTGATCTTGATCGCGTCGCCCAGCAGATATTTGAACGGGTATCGACCCATCGGCAGCGAACCCAGCAGCACGACCGCCAGCAGACCGTTCTGGATCGACAGCTTGATCTTCAACAGGTTCGGGTCGTGGAACACGATGGTCAGAACGCCGAAGATCAGGGCGAAGCCGCCCGTCAGCAGGGGCAGGGGCGCCAGTCGCCGTTCCACCGCATAGCCGACGATCAGCGCGATGGCTGAGGCGCCCACCAGCACCCAGGTCGCCTGAACCAGCGCCTCCTGCCCGTCCAAGCCGCGCGCGAAGCGGTTGACGGCGTAGGCGGCCATGAAGGCGACCAGGGCGCCGAAATCGACGGCCTGGCGGATGTTGGAGGCCTTGCGCGGTGTCTCGGTCATGTCAGTCTTCCAGTCCCACCAGCGAGCGGGAGAAGGCGCGCGCATCGAACGGTTGCAGGTCCTCGACGCTTTCGCCCACGCCGATCAGCATCAGGGGGGCGTCGGACGCCTGGGCCACGGGGACCAGAACGCCGCCCCGCGCCGTGCCGTCCAGCTTGGTCATGACGATGCCGGTGACGAAGGCGGTGCGGCCGAAGATCTGTTCCTGGGCCAGGGCGTTGCGGCCCACCGTGGCGTCCAGCACCAGCAGGGTGTCGTGCGGCGCCTCGGGATCGATTTTCTTGAGCACCCGCACGATCTTGAGCAGTTCGTCCATCAGGGCGGACTTGTTCTGCAATCGCCCGGCCGTGTCGATCAGGACGACGTCGAACCCTTCCGCCTTGGCCTTGGTATAGGCGTCGAAGGCTAGGCCGGCGGCGTCGGCGCCGTCGCGGCGGCTCTCGAAATGGGCGCCGGCGCGTTCGGACCAGACCTTGAGCTGTTCGCGGGCGGCGGCGCGGAAGGTGTCGCCGGCGACGATCATCACCTTAGCCCCCTTGGCCGTCAGGTCGGCGGCGATCTTGCCCAGGGTCGTGGTCTTGCCCGAGCCGTTCACCCCGACGAACAGGACGACATAGGGTTTGGGTCCGTTCAGCGGATCGAAGGTCGCCTGGCGCGGCGACAGCTCGGCGGCGACGGCCTCGGCCAACGCCTCCTTGACCTCATGTTCCTGGGCGTCCTTGCCGAACTTGAGCGTGCGGAAGCGTTCGACGATGCGGGCGGAGGCGGCCGGGCCGAGATCGCTTTCCAGCAGATGCTCTTCCAGCTGCTCCAGCGAGGCCTCGGACAAGGGTTCCTTGACGAAGGTGGCGACGACCTGATCGGTCATCTGTTTGGAGGAGCGCGAGAGCCCAGCGGACAGGCGCTGGAACCAGCCCTTTTTCGGCGTGTCGGTCATGAGATGGCTTTAGCCGGGGCGAAGGCGAACGTCATCCGCATTCGCAAGATCGAGCAGAGTGAAAAGACGTTTAGGCCCCGAGACAAAAAAAGAGGAGCGCGCAAGGCCGCCGTCGCCTTCCCCTGTCTGTCTCGGCGGGGTTATGTCTTGTTCGAAGAACGCCGCTCAGGTCGTCCAAGGGAAGTTTCGCCATGTTCCGCATCCTCGCCATCGCCGCCGCCATGTTGGGCGCGCCGGCTATCGTCTCGGCCCAGGACGGGCACGGGACACATCCCGAACACGGCCACAGCCACGCCGCCTTCGTCTCCGACCGGATACATGTCCGTGTCGATGGCGACACCGACGGGCGCGACATCATCCTGATCCCCGGCCTCAGCTCCTCGCCTGAAATCTGGCAGGGCACGGTCGACCATCTGACGGCCCAGGACGGCGTGGGCTGGCGCGTTCACCGCATCCACGTCCAGGGCTTCTCCGGCGCGCCGGCCGAGGGCAACGCCCAGGGCGTGACGCCCAGCCCCGTGGCGGCGCCAGTCGCCGAGGAGATCGCCCGCTACATTCGCGAGCAGGGGCTGATCAAGCCGGCCGTGGTCGGACATTCGATGGGCGGGACCATCGGCATGATGCTGGCCGCGCGCCATCCCGACAGCGTGGGCCGGCTGATGGTCGTGGACATGATCCCGTTCATGGGGGCGATGTTCGGCGCGCCAGGCGCGACGGCCGAGAGCGTGACCCCCGTCGCCGACCAGATCTGGACCGCCCAATCCACCAGCCCGCGCGAGGTCTATGTCGCCCAGGCCACGACCAGCATCAACGGCATGATCAACACCGAAAGCCGCCGCGCCCAAGCGTTGGAGGACATGCGCGAGAGCGACCAGAAGGTCTCCGCCGCCGCCTTCCGCGAACTGGTCACCACCGACCTGCGTCCAGAACTGTCGCGCATCACCGCCCCGACCGAGGTGCTGTACGTCAAGTTCAACGATGCGCGCATGACGCCCCAGATCACCGACGCCATCTATCAGGCCTCGTTCGCCAATCTGAAAGGCGTCGAACTGAAGCGCATCGACGACAGCGCCCACTTCATCATGTTCGACCAGCCCCAGGCCTTCTACGCCGACCTGGACGCCTTCCTGGCCCAGTGAGGTCAGTCGATGACCCATCCGGCCGCGAAACGGATCGTCGGCCTTTATCAGGACAGGGCCGACGACTGGATCACAGACCGGGGCGCGGTCCTGCATCCCGGCGAGGGCGGGCTGGACGAGGCCGCTTGGCTTGACCGTTTCGTCGAAGGACTGCCCAAGGCGGCTTCCATCCTGGACGTGGGATGCGGATCGGGCTGGCCTATCGGCGCCGCATTGCTGGAGCGCGGCTTCGAAGTCATGGGGCTGGATGCGTCGCCGGCTCTGGTCGCCCACGCCCAGACCACCCTGCCGACAGGCGTATGGGCGACGGCGGATATGCGAGAGCCTCTGCCGGATCGTCGGTTCGACGGCGTTCTGGCCTGGCACAGCCTGTTTCACCTCAGCCCTGAAGAGCAGCAGCGCGTGCTGCCGGAACTGGCGCGCTGCGTCGCCGACGGCGGGCGGCTGATGTTCACCTCGGGACCGGCGCATGGCGAGACGATCGGCGCCTGGCGGGGCGAGCCGCTGTATCACGCCAGCCTGGACCCCGAGGCCTATCGCGCCCTGCTGATCGACGCCGGTTTGACCATCGACGGCGACGGGGCGAAAACGGGTGTCTGGCTGGCCCGACGCGCCTTTCTTTCGGCGAAATGGCCGCTCACGATCCCGTGAAGTCGGTGGGACCGTTTCGGCGGTCGTTCATACGCGATACACAGCCTCTGAACGAAAACCCGCCCAGGGCGGCATCTGAAGGATAGTCATGGCGGGTCCAGTTAACGCGGGCGGACAACAGGCCCAGGGCAGGCCTCGCCGGTCGGCCTGGCAACGGCTGTTCTACTGGAGCGCGGTTCTGGCGGTCTGGGGGCTGATCTTCCTGGTCGTTTTCTTCGCCGTCTTCGCGCGCGGCCTGCCGGACACGTCGAGCCTGTACCAGGTCGATCGCCAGCCCTCGATCACCTATCTGGACCGTAACGGCGCCCTGATCGCGACCCGAGGCACGCAGATGGCGCCGCCCGCCGATCTCGACAGCCTGCCCGACTATGTGCCGGCGGCCTTCATCGCCATCGAGGACCGCCGCTTCTACAACCACCCCGGTTTCGACCCGATCGGCATGGCCCGCGCCATGGTGACGAACATGCGCGCCGGCCGCGTGGTTCAGGGCGGTTCCACCCTGACGCAGCAACTGGCCAAGAACCTGTTCCTGACGCCCGACCAGAACATGCGCCGCAAGGTGCAGGAGCTGATGCTGGCCGTCTGGCTGGAGATGAAATTCTCCAAGAAGGAGATCCTGGCCCTTTATCTGAACCGGGTCTATTTCGGCGCCGGCGCCTATGGGATCGAGGCTGCGTCTCAGCGGTATTTCGACAAGTCGGCCAAGAACCTGACCGTGGGCGAGGCCGCGCTGCTGGCCGGCCTGCTAAAGGCGCCGTCGCGCTATTCGCCTGTGTCCGAGAGCGAGCGCGCCGCCGCCCGCGCCACCGTCGTGCTTAACGAGATGGAAGAGGCCGGCGTCATCACCGCCGCCCAGCGCGAACAGGCCGTGACCCAGCCGGTCATCGTTTCGCGGACGCTTGCGACCCAGCACGCCCAGTATTTCATCGACTGGCTGGACAAGTCGATCCGCAGCCTGGTCGGCGAACCGACCGAGGACATGGTGGTCGAGACCACCCTGGACCTGACGCTGCAGACCTCGGCCGAGCGGTCGGTGCGTCGCATCCTGGATCGCGACGAAGGCAAGGGCGTGCAGCAGGCGGCGCTGGTCGCGCTGGACGGCGACGGCCGGGTGCGCGCCATGATCGGCGGCGCCTCCTATGCCGACAGCCAGTTCAACCGCGCCGTTGATGCGAAACGCCAGGCGGGTTCGGCCTTCAAGCCCTTCGTCTATCTGGCGGCGGTCGAGGCCGGCTATACGCCCCAGACCCCGGTGGTCGATCAGCCGATCACCATCGGCAACTGGTCGCCCCGCAACTATTCAGGCACCTTCAGCGGCAATATGACCTTGGCCCAGGCCGTGGCCCAGTCGACCAATACGGTCGCGGCCTATGTCGCCGATCAGGTCGGTCGCGACAGCGTGGCCCGCGCCGCGCGCCGCCTGGGCATCGAAAGCCGCATCGGCCTGGAGCCGGCCATGGCCCTGGGCGCGGTTGAGGTCTCGCCGCTGGAGATGGCCACCGCCTATGACGCCTTCGCCAACGGCGGCCGTCGGGTGGACGCCTATGGCATCAGCCGCATCCGCACGCCCCAGGGCCGCGTCATCTATCAGCGCCAGTCGGGCCAGAGCGGCCAGGCGATCAACAATCCGTCGCTGTATTACATGAACCAGATGCTGCGCGGGGTCATGACCTCGGGCACCGGGCGCAGCGCGGCCATCGCCGGGCGCGACCTGGCGGGCAAGTCGGGCACGACCTCGGACTACAAGGACGCCTGGTTCGTCGGCTACACCGGCGGCTTCGTCACCGCCGTCTGGGTGGGCAAGGACGACAATACCGCCATGCGCGGCGTGACCGGCGGCTCTTCGCCCGCCGCCATCTGGAAAGGCTTCATGGAGGCGGCCCTGCCGCGCCTGAACGCCCCCCGCATCCCCGACGGTCCGGCCATGCCCGAGGGCTGGGTCGCGCCCGATCCGGTCGGCGACCTGATGAGCGGCCTGGACCAGAACGGCCTGCCGGTGGAACCCGTCGATCCTCTGCTGGGCCAACCCTATGTCGAAGACCCGGAGGCGCCGGTCCAGCAGCCGTCCTCCAACCAGCCGATGATGCGTCCAAATGCGCCTCAGCCGGCGCCGCGCGACACGCCGGACCAGCAGCCGGAAGGCCGCCAGCCGCCTGAACGCAGGGGCGACGCCCTGTTCTTCTGATTGCTTCCTTCTCTCCATTGCTTTGTGATGGGGAGAAGGCTGTTGAAGATCCTACCGCCCCACGGCGTGCAGGGCGCCGCCGTAGTCCTTCAGCCATTTGCGCCATGGCTTGTGATCCCCGACCAGACGTTCGACCACGGACCAGTAGGCCGGGCTGTGGTCGGCGTGGACCAGGTGGGCGACCTCGTGGGCGGCCAGGTAGTCGATGACCGGGGGCGGGGCCATGATGACGCGCCAGGAATAGCGGATGGTGCGGTTGTGCGGACTGCACGAGCCCCAGCGCGACCGGGTGTCGGCAATCGACATCTTCACCGGCTTCTGACCCAGGGCGCGCAGGTGGTGGTCGGTGCGTTCCAGCAGGGTGTCGCGCGCCTCGCGCTTCAGCAGGTTCTCGACCCGTCTCGCATAGGCCTCGCCCTCGCCGCCCGAGCGGATGACCGCGCCCTCCTCGACCAGCCGCGCCGCGCCGGCGCCGGGCACGGCTTCCAGCCGCACGGGACGGCCGCGCAGGGAAATGACCTGACCGGGCTCCAGCGGCCGACCCTTGGGCCGCACCGCCAGCCGTTGGCTGATCCAGACGGCCTTGGTGCGGGCGAAGGCGACAGCCTGTATGAGGCCGCGCTCGGTCGGAGCGATGACCACAGCCTCGCCCGCCCGCGCATCGATCCGCACCGACAGGCGCCGGGCGCGCGGATTGACGGACAGTCTCAGGACGGGGCCGGAGCCGACCCCGCTTTCGTCAAGCGGCAGCCGCTGATCGTTGCGGTACGCCACCGACGGCCTCGTTCTTGGCGATGAAATCGCGGACGCGGGGATAGATCTCGTCACGGAAGCGACGCCCGTTGAACACGCCGTAATGGCCCACGCCCGGCTGGACATAGAGCACGCGGCGATCCTCGGGGATATTGGGGCACAGGCCATGGGCGGCCTGGGTCTGGCCGACGCCCGAGATGTCGTCCTTCTCGCCCTCGACGGTCATCAGGCCGATGTCGGTGATCTTGGACAGATCGACCTTGCGCCCGCGATGTTCCAAGAGGCCGCGCGCCAGCAGATGTTGCTGGAAGACGATGTCGATGGTCTGGAGATAGAACTCCTCGGTCAGGTCCAGCACCGACAGATATTCGTCGTAGAATTCCTCGTGCTTGTCGACCCCGTCGCCGTCGCCGTCGATCAGGCTATTGAAATAGTCCCAGTGGGCGTCGCGGTGGCGCGCCTCATTCATCGACATGAAGCTGTAGAGCTGGACGAAGCCCGGATAGACGCGCCGCCCAAACCCGGAATAGGGCAGGGGCACGGTGTGGATCATGTTCGACCTGAACCAGGTGAAGGGCTTTTCCTCCGCCAGCTGGTTGGTCACGGTCGGCGACAGGCGCGCATCGATGGGCGAACCCATGAAGGTCATGGACAGGGGCCGGTTCTCGTCGCCGTCCTCGGCCATCACCGCGCCGGCGGCCAGGACCGGCGGGCCGGGCTGGCACACGCCGACGACATGGGCGCGCCCGCCGATCTCGGCCAGCATCATGCGGACGTGGTCGATATAGTCGAAGAAGTCGAACCGGCCCTCCAGCATCGGCACCTGCCGCGCATTGACCCAGTCGGTGACATAGACGTCGTGGTCCTGAAGGAAGGCCTCGACCGTGCCGCGCAACAGGGTGGCGTAGTGGCCCGACAGCGGGGCCACGATCAGGACGGCAGGCGCGGCCACGGGTTTGCCCGCACGTTTCAGGTCGCCGATATTGCGCGCGAACCGGACCAGGCGGCACCAGGGGCTTTGCCAGATCACCTGTTCGGTTGTGCGGACGGTCTTGCCGCCGACATCAATGGTTTCCAGCTTCCAGTCCGGCTTGCCGTATCGCCGCGTGACGCTCTCGAACAGTTCGGCCGAGGCGTAGGCCGTGCGCCCGATGGCGGTGTCCGAAGCCAGGTTGAATGGGGAGGTCCAGAAGCGCCGGGCCATCTGTGCGCCGACCCGGAACGGCAGGGCCGATTGGTAGGCGAGTTCATGAAATGCGTAGAGCATGACGATCCGTTACGGCCCATCGCCGTTTGTGCAGGGCAACATATAATGCATCACCCTGCAAAAGGATTATGGGATCGTCCTTATCCGGCGCGTTTCCTTCAGCCCCGCGCGATGGCGTCCTCAATGATCTTGGTCGTCTTGTCCGGCCCCATCCCATAGGCGACGGCGGTGCGGAACTTGCCGTCCGGCCCCATCAGATAGACCGTCAGCGAGTGGTTCATCGTATAGGCCTCGCCCTCACCGACCTTCTCGTAGAAGGCGCGATAAGCCTTGGCCGCCGTCGCCACCTGTTCCGGCGTGCCGGTCAGACCAATGGTCCCCTTGGGAAAGCCGTCGGACGACAGATAGTCCTTCAGCGCCTGGGGCGTGTCGCGCTGGGGATCGACGCTGACGAAGACGATCTGCAGATCCTTGGCCTTTTCGCCCAACCGCTGCTGCACGACGGCCATTTCCGCTAGAGTCGTGGGGCAGAACTCGGGGCAGTAGGTGAAGCCGAAGAAGACTAGGCTCCACTTGCCGTTCATCATCGTCTGATCGACCGGCTGTCCGTCCTGATTGACCAGCTCGAAATCGCCGCCAACCAGGGGCTGGCCGGTCGATGTGATCTCAGCGCCGTTCGGCGTGGCGCTGCGTCCGCTCACCACAACCACGGTGATGATGGCCAGGGCCACGGCGATGGCGATACAGGCGCCCGCGAACAGCAGGATAGAACGACGCGGCATGACGGTCTCTCACGAAACGGATGTGATCGGTCTATAGAAGCGGTGTGACCTCGACAGAAGCCCGCATGGCGCCGCACGGCGCATCATCCCCCCAACGTCTGGCTTCCGAGCCGCTGGACGGGTGGACCGACGCGCCGCGTCGGGGGCGGGGCTTTTCGCTGCGAACCCTGATCGTGCTGCGCTGGCTGACCATCGTGGGGCAAAGTGCGGCGATCCTGACGGCGCATCAGGGTCTGCACTTCCCCCTGCCGCTCTGGCCTTGTCTGATCGTCATCGCCATCAGCGCGGCGGTGAACGTGGGCGCCATGGCGCGGGTGCGGCGGCTGGAGGCCAGCCTGCCCGACGGGCGCCTGACGGCGATCCACCTGGGCTTCGACATTTTCCAACTGGGGATTCTGTTGGGTTTGACCGGCGGTCTGGAGAACCCCTTCTGCCTGCTGCTGGTCGCGCCCGTGACCATCGCGGCGGCGGCCCTGCCGGGGCGCCAGGCCCTGATGCTGGGTCTGCTAGCCCTGATCGCGGTCGGGGTGCTGTTCTTCTGGTCCGAGCCGCTGCCGTGGCGCCCGCACGAAAACTTCCACCTGCCGACCCTTTATCGGCTGGGCATGGCGATGGCCCTAGTGACCGGGGTGGTCTTCACCGCCGGATACGCCTGGCGGGTGGCGGCCGATGCGGAGAAGCTGGAACTGGCCCTGGCCACGACCCAGGACGTGTTGCAACGCGAACAACGGCTGGCGGCCTTGGGCGGGCTGGCGGCGGCGGCGGCGCACGAGCTGGGCACGCCGCTGGCGACCATTCAGGTCGTCGCCAAGGAGCTTCAGCGCGCCTCGCCCCCTGACAGCGACGCGGCCGAGGACGCCGCCCTGATCCTGCAGCAGGCCGAGCGGTGCCGGGGCATACTGACCCAGCTGTCGCAACAGCCCGAGGGCGACGACGCCCTCTATGCCGACGTGTCGTTGAAGGCCCTGCTGGAAGAGGTGGTGGAGCCCCACCGCGGCTTCGACCTGGCGTTCGAGGTGCTGGTGAAAACCCCGCCCGGCCAGCCCGCGCCGCGCGTGCGACGCCTGCCCGAGGTGGTCCACGGCCTGTCCACCCTGGTCGAGAACGCCGCCGACTTCGCCGCGACCACCGTGCGGGTCCAGGCCGTGGTCGACGCCGGCTGGATCGAG
This sequence comes from Brevundimonas sp., assembly GCF_046295075.1. GTDB lineage: Bacteria > Pseudomonadota > Alphaproteobacteria > Caulobacterales > Caulobacteraceae > Brevundimonas. The sequence goes on from NZ_JBKBOC010000007.1 coordinate 93,842, forward strand.
ATCGACATTCTCGACGACGGTCCTGGCTTCGCCAGCGACATCCTGCCCCGCCTGGGCGAGCCCTATGTGACCAGCCGGCCCCAAGGCAAGGCGCGCCAGGCCTTGGCCGCCCAGATCGCCGCCGCCGCCCGCCCGTCGAAGCGCCGGCCGCCCATGGCTGGAGTAGCCGAAACGCCCATCGCCCCCAGCCAGGGCGGCATGGGCCTGGGCTTCTTCATCGCCCGCACCCTGCTGGAACGCACCGGCGGCTCGGTCAGCGTGGGCCAGGGGCTTACTCAGTCCGAGGGCAAGGGGGCGTCACGCGGCGCCCGGGTGGCCGTGCGGTGGGCGCGACCGGCGCTGGAGGTCGCGGCATGACCGGATTAGGTCTTAGCGTCGCAGGCGGAACCTTGGCCTTGACCCACACGCTACCCGTCCCGACTTGAAACGGCAGGAGAGAAACGCATGTCCGAACTAGAAGCCCGCATCGCCGCCCTGCCCGACAAGTCCCTGCTGCTGCTGGACGACGACCAGGCCCTGCGCACCCGCATGGGTCGCGCGCTGGAGGCGCGCGGCTTTCAGGTGACGACCGCCGAGTCCGTCGCTGAGGCGACGCAGTTGCTGCGCGACAAGGCCCCGGCCTTCGCCGTGCTCGACATGCGGCTTGAGGACGGCAACGGCCTGAAGGTCGTCGAGGCCGTGCGCGAAAAGCGCGAGGACGCCCGCATCGTCATGCTGACCGGTTACGGCGCCATCGCCACAGCGGTCGCGGCGGTCAAGGCCGGCGCCGTCGATTATCTGTCCAAACCCGCCGACGCCGACGACGTGGTCAAGGCCTTACTGGCGACCGGCGATTCGCCCGAGCCGCCCGAAAATCCCATGAGCGCCGACCGGGTCCGCTGGGAACATATCCAGCGTGTCTACGAGCTGTGCGACCACAATGTCTCGGAAACCGCCCGCCGCCTGGGCATGCACCGCCGCACCCTGCAACGCATCCTCGCCAAGCGCGCGCCGCGATAACGCCCCGCCTAATCCTCGTCGTCGTCCTCGACCACGTCGGGGATTTCGGGGGTGACGACGGTAGGGGCGATGGTCTTGATCTCGCCCAGCTTGGCGCCGGGGAAGGCCAGCATCACCGCCTTGATGAAGGGGTTGGCCTCGACCTCGGCGCGTTCGGCGGCGCGATCCTTTTTCTGGCGTTCTATCACCGTCTCGGCGCCGCCCTGCCCATTCGCTGCGATCAGCCAGGTGCGCCCAGTCCATTCGCGCAGGCGGGCGGACAGTTTGCGCGCCAGTTCGATCGGCGCGCCCTGGACGCTTTCATAGACGATGGCGCCGGGCTTGAACGAGACCGGCTTCACATACCGTTCCACATCCATCTGAAGCCCGACCTCGCGTTTCTCGCCGATCAGGGCGACGACCTGTTCGAAGGTCTGAGGATCGGGCAGGGCGGGGGCCATGACGGGGCGAGCGGCCAGTTGCGCCGATGTTCCGCCGCCGCCCCCGCTACCCCGAGGCGCCGAGCCGCCGCCCAGCGGTTCGCCCGACTGCAGCCGCTTCAACGCTTCTTCCGGACCTGGAAGGTCGGCAGCGTAGGCCAAGCGGACGATGGCCATCTCCACGGCGTCGGCGGGATTGGGCGCACGCCGCACCTCGTCCAGCGCCTTCAGCAGCATCTGCCACGTCCGCGACAGGGTCGCCGCCGGAATGGCCGCGCCCAGCGCCGCGAGCTTCTGCGCCTGATCATTCGGCAACCGCGTCGCGTTCGAACCCAGCATCTTGGCGACCGACGCCGCATGGCAATGTTCCAGCAGGTCGTTCGTCACCTGCACCGGATCGGCGCCGAAGCCGTACAGGGTGCGGAAACTCTCCAGCGCCTCCGGCGTGCGGCCGGCCATGACGCTCTCGAACAGGGCGATGGTCTGGGTCCGGTCGGCCAGCCCCAGCATGTCTCGCACGGTCTCGGTCCTGACCGTCTCGCCCCGCTCGGCCTGGACCAGGGCCTGGTCCAGCAAGCTCAACCCGTCGCGCACCGACCCCTCGGCCGCGCGAGAGATCAGGGCCAGGGCGTCGGTCTCGATCTTCATGCCTTCACGGTCGGCGATCCGGCCCAGATGCTCGACCAGGATCTCGGGCTCGACCCGACGCAGGTCGAACCTCTGGCAGCGGCTCAGGATCGTCACCGGCACCTTGCGGATCTCGGTGGTGGCGAAGATGAATTTGGCGTGGGGCGGCGGCTCTTCCAGCGTTTTCAGCAGGGCGTTGAACGCCTGCGTCGACAACATGTGGACCTCGTCCAGCACATAGACCTTGTAGCGCGCCTCGACCGGCGCATAACGGACGCTCTCCAGGATGTCGCGGATGTCGTTGACGCCGGTGTGGGACGCGGCGTCCATCTCCATCACGTCCATATGCTGGCCGGCCATAATGGCGGCGTCGTGCCGGCCGTGGGCGGTCAGGGTCAGGGACGGCCGGTCGATGACGTCGGTCTCGTTGTTCAGGGCGCGGGCCAGGAGGCGGGCGGTGGTCGTCTTGCCGACGCCCCGCACCCCGGTCAGCATGAAGGCGTGGGCGATGCGGCCGGTGGCGAAGGCGTTGGTCAGGGTGCGCACCATCGCCTCCTGACCGATCAGGTCTTCGAACGTGCGCGGCCGGTATTTGCGCGCCAGCACCTGATAGGCGGACCCGTCGTCGGCGTGGGATTGGACATCGGCATGTGCGGGGGCGGGCTTGGCGACGACGGGCGCAGCAATGGGCGCCGCGACCGGCTCAGGCGCCGGAGCGGGCGCGCCGAACATGTCGTCGGTGTTCTCGTCGCGCTGGACGACCTCGTCCTCTTCCCAAGGCGGGCCGTCGAGATTCGTGTCGCTGTCCGTCATGGATGGCAGTCTTACAGCGGGTCAGGGGCGGGTAGAAGTGATTCAATCTCCCTTCTCCCCTTGGGGGAGAAGGTGGGCCCGAAGGGCTCGGATGAGGGGGTTCTGTCCGCCTCGCTGACGGTGAGTGGGGTCCTGCGTCTGGCAGCCCCCTCATCCGTCTCGCTCCGCGAGCCACCTTCTCCCCCGAGGGGAGAAGGGAGGCGAACCAGACGCGCTCAAGCAGCAAAGCGGCCCATCGCGATGCGTTAGCGCACAACCGCGCTCAAGCAGCGAGCCGCCGCGCGGCGAGCGTTAGCGCAAAAAAGAGAGAAGTAGAGACCGCGACCCGAAGGGGAATTCGTTGTGGCTGCTGCCTTCCGGCCCTGACCAAGTTGGCGAAACCTTCGCCCGCGATCTCCAAGCGGAGATATGACGGGTGCGGCCGTCGGAATCAAGAGCTACAAAACCCGCATGGCCCATCAGAACACCTTCGCCGGCAATCCGCTCGATCGCGCCGGCGACCTGCGCAACGATCCCGAATGGCTGGCCCGGCAGGAGGCCAATCCCGAGGCCCAGGCCATGGTCCTGTGGGAAGGGCGTCCCCTGATCGAAGAGACGGCCGACGGGCCGCGCCTGGCCTGGCTGTCGCTGAAACACGCGCGCGACATCGTGCCGGATCGCGATGTCTTTCTGGGCCTGTGGGATGCGGCGCCCGTCTTCGCCATCGAGTTCGAAGGCTCCATCGACCCCACCGACGGGCCGCTGGCCGGCGTCGGCGCCTTTCATGAGTTGCGCTCGGCGGCGGCGATCCTGCCGTCGGCGGACGCGGCCATGGCGGGCGGGGCCAAGAGCCTGTTCGACTGGCGGCGCAAACACGGCTTCTGCGCCAACTGCGGCACGCTGAGCGAAACGGCCTCGGGCGGATGGAAACGCCGTTGCCCGGCCTGTGGGACCGAGCATTTCCCGCGCGTCGATCCGGTTACCATCATGCTGCCGGTCTACAAGGGCGGCGCCGAACCCATCTGCCTGCTGGGCCGTCAGGCGGCCTGGCCCGAGGGGCGGATGTCGGCTCTGGCCGGTTTTCTGGAGCCCGGTGAATCCATCGAGGAGGCCTGCGCCCGCGAGGTCAAGGAAGAGGCCGGCCTGACCGTGATCGCCACCGCCTACCACTCCAGCCAGCCCTGGCCCTTCCCGTCGCAATTGATGATCGGCCTGATCGCCGAGGTCTCTGACGACCAGGCTCGGCCAGACCAGACCGAGCTGGAGTCCGTCGCCTGGCTGACGCGAGCCGAGGCGCGAGCGGTGCTGGCCGGCGAGCACCCGACCATTCAGGCCCCGCCGCCTTTCGCCATCGCCCACAGCCTGATCAAGGCCTGGGTCGAGGAAGCGTAATCTCGTTCCCCTTCATGGGGAGGGAGATTCTTGTCACGCCAAACGCCGCGCCGCTTCCAGGTCCGCCGGATTGTCGACCGACAGGGGGGCTTCGTCGATGACGGCGGCCCAGATCTGCATGCCCATTTCCAGGGCGCGCAGCTGTTCCAGCTTTTCGCGCGTCTCCAGCGGCGACGGCGGGGCGGCGCAGAAACGGTTCAGGGCCTCGCGGCGATAGCCATAGACGCCGATGTGCCGCCAGATAGGCGCATCGCCATACAGGGTCGAGCGGGTGAAGTAGAGGGCGCGGCCCTGGCGTTCATTTTCTCCCAACGCCAGCACCGCCTTGACCACGTCGGGGTTGGTCCGGTCCGACAGGTCGGCTTCCGCCGCGACCAGAGTGGCGATGTCGCAGGTCGGCTCGCCATGCAGGATGGCGGCGCAGGCGACGGCCAGACCGGGGCTGGCGAAGGGCATGTCGCCCTGAACGTTGATAACCGCGTCGAAATCGCCTTGCGGGTCGATGGCGTCCACGGCGGCGCGGATGCGGTCGGACCCCGAGGGCAAGGCGGGGTCGGTCAGTATGGCCCGACCTCCCGCCGCCTCGACCGCATCGACGATCTCGGGATCGCCGGCGGCGACCACCACCGGCAGGCCCGAGGCTTCGGCCTGGCGATAGGCGCGCACGATCATGGGCACATCGCCGATCAGGGCAAGCGGCTTGTTCGGCAGGCGGGTCGCCGCCATGCGAGCGGGTATCATTATCAACGGATTCATCGACTTCCCTGACGTCTGTCTGACCCGTCGCATGTTGGGCCGGTTGCGAAGGCGGCGCTACCGTGCCAGAGACGCCAACGCAAGATTATGTCCGGGGCGTGTTTTCGAAGGCCCGGCCGGCAGAGGGATTCGACCAGGCGCATGAGCGGCGATCTTAAGTGGAACAAGATTTTCGGTGCGGCTCTGGGGACGGCCTTCGTCATCCTGGTCGTCCAGCAGGCCTCCGGCCTGATCTATCATTCCGAGCCCCCTGAAAAGATGGGCTATTTCGTCGATGCGCCTGAAGAGGTCGCAGGCGGCGAGGCGGCCGAACTGGCGCCCGACTGGGGCACGGTCCTGCCGACTGCCGACCTGGCCGCCGGCGAGGCTGCCTTCGCGCGCTGCCAGGCCTGCCACACTGTGACGCAAGGGGGCGCGGACGGCATCGGTCCGAACCTGTATGGCGTGGTCGGCGGACCGGTGATGCACCGTCCAGGCTTCGCCTATTCGGACGCCATGGCCAAGCACAAGGCCGAGGCTCCGGCCTGGGGCTATGATCAGCTGGACAGCTTCATCACGGCGCCGGCACGCTATGTGCCGGGCACCAAGATGTCCTTCGCCGGCATCCGCGACACCCAGACGCGCATCAACCTGATCGCCTGGCTGCGCACGCAAGGCTCGGGCGGCTTCGCCGTCCCGGCGCCGGACCCGACCCGCCAGCCCGGCGCGGCCGCTCCGGCCGAAGGGGCTGAAGCGCCCGTGACCGAAGGCGCCGCCGCCACCGAAGCGACGGGCACGACCCCGGCCGAAGGCGCGCCCGCAGCGGCCCAGACCACACCGGCGGCTCCGCCCGCCGCGACGGCCTCGGCCCCGCCGAACACCTGATCGACTTCGGTCCAGAGACGACAAAAGGGCGGCCCCGACGGGCCGCCCTTCTTCGTTTTAAACCGGCGCAGCCGCCTCAGAGAATCTGCGCCGCCTCGTCGAACGACAGGCGCGGCGAGCGCGGGAACAGGTTCTCGTCCGAGCCATAGCCTAGGTTGAGGATATAGTTCGGCTCGACATTGCTGTCGGGGAAGAACTCGGCCTTCACCCCCGCCGCATCGAAACCGGACATCGGCCCGACGTCCAGACCCAGCGCCCGCGCGGCGATGGTCAGATAGCCGCCCTGCAGCGAGGCGTTGCGGAAGGCGCTTTCGCGACGGCCGGCCTCGTCGGCGAACCAGGCCTTGGCCCCCGGCGCATGCGGGAACAGGGCGTCCAGATGCTCGTGGAAGTCGATGTCCTGACCGATGATCAGGGTCACCGGCGCCTGCTGCGTCTTGGCCTGGTTACCCTCGCTCATCAGCGGGACCAGGCGCGCCTTGGCCTTAGGCGAGGTCACGAAGACGAAGCGGGCGGGCGATCCGTTGACCGCCGTTGGCCCGAACTTGGTCAGCTCATAGAGCTTGTGCAGCAGCTCGGGCGCGACGGGGCGATCGGTCCAGCCGTTGCGCGTGCGCGCCTCGGTGAAAAGTTGCGACAGGGCGGCGTCCGACAGCGGGGCGTCGCGTTGAGTGAGGGCGTCATAGGCCATGGAATGCCTTCCTGATTAGAACAGCAACGAGTGCAGGTGCTAATTAGGTTGTTTCGCAACGGTCGCAAGTGCGAATGCGGCGCCTCAGCGTTTCCGATTTCGCGATGATGCGCAAAACCCCTGTCGCACCGGCCCTCTTGCCCCTATCTAGAGAGCATGAAAGACCTCACACAACTGATGCAGCAGGCCCAGGCGATGCAGCAAAAGCTGCAGGACGCCCAGGCCAAGATGGCCGAAACGTCCGCCGAGGGCTCCTCGGGCGGCGGCCTTGTCTCGGTGTCCCTCAAGGGGGCGGGCGAGATCACGGCGATCAGGATCGACGACAGCCTGCTGACGCCCGGCGAGGGCGAGATCCTGGCAGACCTGATCGTCGCCGCCCACGCCGACGCCAAGCGCAAGCTGGACGAACAGAACAACGCCCTGATGCGCGAAGCCGCCGGGCCGATGGCCGGGATGAACATTCCCGGAATGCCGAAACTGTTCTGATGGCCGCCTCCGCCGGGCCGGAGATCGAACGGCTGATCTCCCTTCTCGCCAAACTGCCGGGCCTGGGTCCACGCTCCGCCCGGCGCGCGGCCCTGGCCCTGCTGAAGCGTCGCGAGCAGCTGCTGGTGCCGCTGGCGGCGTCTCTGGCCGAGACGGCGGAAAAGGTCGTGTCCTGTTCGGTGTGCGGCACGCCCGATACCCGCGACCCCTGCGCCATTTGTTCAGACGGATCGCGCGACAACGGCCTGATCTGCGTGGTCGAGGAGGCCGGCGCCCTGTGGGCGATGGAGCGATCCGGCGCTTTCCGCGGTAAATACCATGTGCTGGGGGGGCTGCTGTCCGCCCTGGACGGCGTCGGGCCCGAGCATCTGCGCATCACCGAATTGGTTGGGCGGGTGCGGGGCGGCGGCGTGCGCGAGGTCGTGCTGGCCCTGCCCGCCACCGTGGACGGCCAAACCACCGCCCACTATGTCGCCGAGCGGATCGGCGGCCCGGAGGTCGAGGTCACGTCCCTGGCGCGCGGCGTGCCGGTCGGCGGGGATCTGGACTGGCTGGACGACGGCACCATCGTCCAGGCGCTGAAGGCCCGCCGCCCCGCCTGACGCCGATCAGTTCGACGGCGTCGTCGGCGCGTTGACGTTCGGCGCTTCGCCGGTCGGAACCGGCTCAGCCCGGCCCGTCGCGTCCGTGGGCGCGTCGGCCGCAGGCGGCGTCTGGCTGTCGCCCGCAAAGTCCCGGGTATCCGCTGCGGTCGGCCCCGTTTCGTCGTTCTGGGCATTGAAGCCGCCGTTCGAAATCATCCAGATCCCCAACAGCAGAACCGCCGCCGCCAGCGTCGAGATGACCAGCAACACCAGGATGCGCGGCCCCTTGCGTCCGCTGCGCACCAGTTCGGCGTCGACCGGACGGCCTTCGTGGACGGCGTCGGCGGCCTTGTCGTGACGTTCGGGCTCTTGCGGGATCATGGCGTGTCTTCTCCGAGGACAGGTTCAGCCAAACCAACGTCATCGGAACGGCTACGTTCCTGCGAGGCTTGGCGCGCTTCTCATGGGCTGCGACTCCCGCTAGGAACGGAGCATGAACATGATGGTGCCCATCCTCGCCCTTCTCGCCGCCGCCTTCGCGGGCGCCTTCCTTTGGGCCTACATGGGCTGGCAGAGGACGCAAGGCGCGCTGGCGGCCGCCGAGGCGCGCATCGACCTGGTCGAGGAAAGCCGCGTCACCATGGGCGAACTGCTGAAGGCCCAGGCGGCTCAATCCGCCCAGGTGGTGGCGGATCAGATGGTCAGCCGCGCGACCGAGACTTTCCGCGCCCAGGACCAGTTGGCGCGCGAGCGGATGGCGGCCCAGCTGAAGCCCGTCGCCGACACCCTGACCAAGTTCCAGGAACATGTGGCCGCGCTGGAGAAGACCCGCTCCGAAGAAACCGGGGGCCTGCGCGAACAGCTGACCCAGCTGATGGCGGCGTCCTCGGCGACGCGTGACGAAGCCCGAAAGCTGACCGAGGCCTTGCGCGGCAACACCGGTCGGCGCGGGCGCTGGGGCGAGCAGACCTGCCGCAATGTGCTGGAGGCCGCCGGCATGGCCGGCCGGTTCGACTTCACTGAACAGACCTCCAGCGCTGACGACGAAGGTCGCCAGAACCGGCCCGACTTCATCGTCCGCCTGCCCGGCGGCGGCATGTTCGTGATCGACGCCAAGGTGCCCCTGGCCTTCGACGAGGGCGACGGCGACGAGGAGGCGCGCGCCCGTTCTGTCGCCCTGCGCACCGCCGCCAGCCTGAAGACCCACGTGCGCCAGCTGTCGTCCAAGGCCTATCAGGACCAGTTCAAGCCCAGCCCGGATTTCGTCGTCCTGTTCGTGCCCGGCGACGCCTTCCTGGTCACCGCCCTGGACCACGAGCCGGACCTGATGACCCAGGCGATGGCGTCGCGCGTCGTCATCGTCACCCCCTCGACCCTGTTCGCCCTGTGCAAGGCCGTCGCCTATGGCTGGCGGGCGGAAGAACAGGCGGCCAACGCCGACAAGGTCGCCGCCCTGGGGCGCGAGCTCTACAAGCGGCTGTCGGTCATGGGCGGCCACGCCTCGGCCGTCGGCCGCGCCCTGGATCAGGCCGTGGGCAAATACAACCAGTTTGTCGGCTCGCTGGAGAGCCAAGTCATGGTTTCGGCCCGCCGCTTTGAAGATCTGCAGGTGGATCACGAGGGCAAGACCCTGCCGGACCTGACGCCGGTGGAGACGGCGCCGCGCGTCATCGCTCGTCCGGAGCTGATCGCTTCACAGACGGAGGATTGAACCGCTCCACTGGAATCAGTGGAAAGGGTATTTGACATCGCTGGTCACTGATGTAAAAGACGCTTGTCTAAACATTCGGCAACTCGGCGAGGCCCTTCGATGAAAACCGTCAAACCACTCGGCGCGGCCGGCTTCGTCGGCATGGTCGTTGTTTTGTTCGTGCTGGGGCTGGTCGGCGGTATCGGCTCGGGCTTTCTGTCAGACCAGCCGGGCCTCGGCGGACTGATCGGTTCTGGCCTGTTTCTGGTCGCCGTGATGGCCGCCACCCTGGCGGTCACGGTCTGGTGGTGGCGTCGGCTCGACGAAGCCGCCCGTGAGGCGCACAAGTGGGCTTGGTACTGGGGCGGCAGCGCCGGGATGATGCTGGGGTTGGCCCTGGTCCTCACCTTGGCCACGCGCGACGTCGATCTGGCCCGTTTCTTACCGGCAGACGCCAGCTCCGGCGACCTGGTCGTCGGGGGGATGCTGAGCATCCTGCTGTTCCAGTTGGCTGGCTATACCCTGGCTTGGGGCTGGTGGTGGCTGGCGCGGATGCGGGGCTGAGCCATGAACAATCGTCTCAAGGTCCTGCGCGCCGAGCGCGACTGGAGCCAGGCGCAGCTGGCCGAACATCTGGGCGTGTCGCGCCAGACAGTGAATGCGCTGGAAACCGGCCGTTACGACCCGTCCCTGCCGCTGGCCTTCAAGATCGCGCGCATCTTCGGCCAACCCATCGAATCCATCTTTTCGGACGACCAGGAGCCGACGAAATGAAGTCTCCCTCCCTCTCTCCCGGCTCGTGGCCCCGATGGGTCCGCGCCTTCGCCTTCGGCGCCCTGTTCGGCGTGATCGGCTACGGCGTCGGCGCCTGGCTGGCCAAGGTCGCACCGGGCGGGTTTGGCCTGACGGACAAGGCCATACGCTGGTCGGACGTGCTGGCCCTGCTGGTCGGGTTCGCCCTGGTCGTGGGCGCGCTGTGGGCGCTCTACGTCAGCCTGGACGCCAAACGATTGGGCAAGATGTACAATCTGGAAGGCGACGCCTCGCCCGAGGAAGCCGCCGTGGCGCGGTTCCAGGCGGCGGTCATGGGCTTTTCCGGCGTCATCCTGACCCTGCCGATCGCATTCAGCCTGATGGGCGTCAGCCCCGTGCTCGGCCTCGGCGCCATCGGCCTGCTGCTGGTGCTGCACACGGTGATGAATGTGCGCGTCTATCGCCAGGCCGACGAACTGCTGCGCCGCGCCGTGATGGAGGCGGCCGCCGTCACCTTCTTCTTGGGCCAACTGATCCTGTTCCTGTGGGCCGCCGCCGAACGCCTGGGCGCCGCGCCGGCGATCACCGCCTGGGACATCTACGCCGTGCTGATGACGCTCTATCTCGGCGCCTCCATCTGGATCAGCGCCCGTCGCGGCCTGGCCTGACCTCTTTCCCCTTTTCCCGCCTTTTTCAAAAACTGGAGTGACCTCATGACCCTCTCTGCCCGCCTCCGATCCTCCGTTTCCACCCTCGCGCGCGGCGCCCTCGGCGTCGCCGGCGGCCTGGCCCTGTTCGTCGCCATCGCCGGGGTTCCGGCCGACGCCCTGGCCCAGACGACGGCGCCCGCCGCCGCTGCGCCCATCCAGGGCGAAGGCCCCGCCCTGTGGGTGATCAAGGATGCGGATTCGACCCTGTATCTGTTCGGCTCGGTCCACGTGCTGCGCCCCACAACCGGCTGGGCCAGCCCCCGCGTCGAGGCCGCCTTCGACAGCGCCTCGGACATCTGGTTCGAGATCAGCAATCCCGACGACCAGGCTGCCGTCATGCCGCTGATCCAGCAGCACGGCCTGTCGCTGGACACGCCCCTGTCCAGCCGCCTGACGCCCGAAGAGAATGTCGAACTGGAAGCCGCCGCCCAGGCCATGGGTTCGTCCGCCGCCCAGCTTCAACCGATGAAGCCCTGGCTGGCGGCGCTCAGCCTGTCGGTCGCCCCTCTGGTCAAGGCCGGCTATGATCCCAAGTCCGGCGTCGAACTGGTGCTGAAGGCGCGCGCCGAGGCGGTGGGCAAGCCGATCCACGCCTTCGAAACCATCGACAAGCAGATCGGCATCCTGGCCAACCTGCCCGAAGACGTGCAGATGGCCTTCCTGCGCGAGACGCTGAAGGATTACGAGAACGCCGTCACGCTTCTGGACACCATGGTCGAGGCCTGGGCCAAGGGCGACGTCGCCACCCTGGACCGCGTCATGGTCGAGGAGATGAAGGCGGCTTCGCCGGCCCTGTATCAGGCCCTGCTGGTCGACCGGAACACCGACTGGGCCAACCAGATTCAGACCCTGCTCGAAGGCTCTGGCACCGCCTTCATCGCCGTGGGCGCCGGCCACCTGACCGGCGACGACAGCGTCCAGGCCATCCTGCAACAACGCGGCGTCACCGTCGAAGCCGCGAACTGAGAACGGGAAGGAGGCGCGGCGGCACGATCGTCGCGCCTTCACCAATAGGCTGGAGCGGGCAGCGGGAATCGAACCCGCACGAGCAGCATGGGAAGCTGCCAGGCTACCACTACATCATGCCCGCGATGGCCTGAGGGCGGTCTATCTTAAGGTAAGACGGGGCTCAAGGCGCGTGCTTCATTCTCTCGCGCATAGCGCTGGGCGATGATGGTGCAGGCGAACAGCTGGATCTGGTGGAACAGCATGATCGGCAGGACGATCAGCGGCACCGCGTGACCGGCGAACAGGATGCCGGCCATGGGGATGCCCGTGGCCATGCTCTTCTTGGAACCGCAGAACAGGATGACGATCCGGTCGGGCTTGTCGAACTTGAGAAGCCGCCCCGCCATCAGGGTCAGGCCCAGGACGATGGCCAGCAGCACGATGTTCAGGCCGATGACCTTGGCCAGGTCCATAGGCGCGACCTGGGACCAGACGCCGGCGACGACGCCCTCGCTGAAGGCGGCGTAGACGATCAGCAGGATGGAGCCGCGGTCCACCAGGCCCGTCAGTTTGGCGTGACGGGCCAGCCAGTCCTTCAGCAGCGGGCGACACAGCTGGCCCACGGCGAACGGGGCCAGGATCTGCAGGCCGATGTCGAGGATGGACTGCAGGTGGATTCCGCCGCCTGCTCCACCGATCGTCAGGGCGACCAGCAGCGGCGTCACGATCACGCCCAGCAGGTTCGACAGACTGGCGCTGGTCAGAGCGCCCGCGACATTGCCGCCGGCGATGGAGGTGAAGGCGATGGACGACTGCACCGTGGACGGCAACAGGCACAGATAGAGCATCCCCGTCAGCAGGTCGGGCTGAAGTGATCCCCGCATCAGGAGGACCAGACCCAGCCCCAGCAGCGGAAACAGCAGGAAGGTCGACAGGAAGACCGTGCCCTGAAGCCGCCAATGCATCAGGCCGGCGCCGATGGCCGCCGGCGACATCCGCGCGCCATACAGGAAGAACAGCAGGGCGATGGCCGCCTTGACCACCCAGTCCATGACCACGGCGGCCTGTCCGCTGGCGGGCAGCAGCGCCGCCAGGATCACCATCCCGATCAGGGCCAGAAGATAGCCGTCGATGGGCAGGCGGGACAGGAAACGGGGCATGGACGGCTCAGGCTGCGGCAGGCTGACGCACAGATAGGCTCAGCCGGCGCCGCATTGAACCCCGCGCCGCTATTGCGCCCTGTCTATTCCGCCCCGGCGCGATTCTTGACCAGGTCGTCCACCACCGACGGATCGGCCAGGGTCGAGGTGTCGCCCAGCGACCCGATCTCGTTCTCGGCGATCTTGCGCAGGATGCGCCGCATGATCTTGCCCGAGCGGGTCTTGGGCAGGCCCGGCGCCCACTGGATCACGTCGGGCGCCGCGATGGGGCCGATCTCGTGGCGGACGTGGGCGACCAGGGCCTTGCGCAGCTCTTCGGTCCCCTCGACCCCGTTGTTCAGGGTGACATAGGCGTAGATGCCTTGGCCCTTGATGTCGTGGGGATAGCCGACGACCGCCGCCTCGGCGACATCGTCGTGCAGCACCAGGGCGCTCTCGACCTCGGCCGTGCCCATCCGGTGGCCAGACACGTTGATGACGTCGTCCACCCGGCCGGTGATCCAGTAATAGCCGTCTTCGTCGCGACGGCAGCCGTCGCCGGTGAAATAGCGGCCCGGATAGGTCGAGAAATAGGTGTCGAAGAAGCGCTGGTCGTCGCCATAGACGGTGCGCATCTGGCCCGGCCAGCTGTCGGTGATGCACAGGTTGCCGGACGCCGCGCCCTGCAGCGGCTGGCCCTCGGCGTCCACGATCTCAAGCTCGACGCCTGGCAGGGGCAGGGTGGCCGATCCGGGTTTCAGGTCGGTGGCGCCGGGCAGGGGGGTGATCAAATGGCCGCCCGTCTCGGTCTGCCACCAGGTGTCCACGATGGGGCAGCGGCTGTCGCCGACGACCTCGTGATACCAGCGCCAGGCCTCGGGATTGATCGGCTCGCCGACGGTGCCCAGGAGGCGCAGCGAGGCGCGCGACGAGGCCTTCACGGGCGCATCGCCTTCGCGCATCAGGGCGCGCAGGGCCGTGGGGGCGGTGTAGAAGATCTCCACCTTGTGCTTGTCCACCACCTGCCAGAACCGGCCAGCGTCGGGATAGTTGGGCACGCCCTCGAACATCAGGGTCGTCGCCGCATTCGCGAGAGGCCCATAGATCATGTACGAATGGCCGGTGACCCAGCCCACGTCGGCGGTGCACCAGAAGACCTCGCCGGGGCGATAGTCGAAGACGATCTCGTGTGTCCAGGCGGCCCAGAACAGATAGCCGCCCGTGGTGTGCAGCACGCCCTTGGGCTTTCCGGTCGAACCCGAGGTGTAGAGGATGAACAGCGGATCCTCGGCGTTCATCGGCTCGGGCGGGCTGTCGGCGTCGACCTTGGCGGCTTCCAGGGCGTAATCGAAGTCGCGGCCCTCGATCATCGGCACGTCGCGGCCGGTGCGACGCACGACCAGGACGGTGTCGACCTTCACCTTCGTCAGGGCCTCGTCCACATTGGCTTTCAGCGGCACATGTTTGCCGCCGCGCAGACCCTCGTCGGCGGTGATGACCAGATTGGACCCGCAATCCTCGATCCGGCCGCACAGGCTGTCGGGCGAGAAGCCGCCGAACACGACCGAGTGGACGGCGCCGATGCGCGCGCAGGCCAGCATGGCGTAGGCGGCCTCGGGGATCATCGGCAGATACAGGGTGATCCGGTCGCCCTTCTTGGCCCCGTGCGCCTTCAGCACATTGGCCATGCGGCACACCTCGGCGTGCAGTTCGCCGAAGGTGATGTGGCGGCTGTCGGCGGGATCGTCGCCTTCCCAGATGATCGCCGTCTCGTCCTTGCGATGAGGCAGGTGGCGGTCGATGCAGTTGGCCGAGACGTTCAGGACGCCGTCCTCGAACCAGCGGATGCGGAAGTCTTCCTTCTTGAAGGAGACGTCCTTGATCTTGGTCGGGGCCGTGATCCAGTCCAGACGCTTGGCCTGTTCGGCCCAATAGGCGTCGGGCGTCTCGCGCGCCGCGATCCGCGCCGCCTCATAGGTCTCCCGGTTCAAGTGGGCCTTTTCGGCCCAGTCGGCAGGGACGGGATAGAGGTCGGGATCAGGCACGCGAGACGTCTCCGGCATCAATCAGAATCCGTATTTGGCGAACAGGATCAGACGGGTCATGTCGCCGCTGGCGCCGGTCTCGATCTCACGATCCGCGAACATCAACTCGGCCCCGACATCAAACGCCGTAACCGGCGACCAGATCAAATTCGCATGGATGCTCTGGGCGGAACGGTTGACGGCCAGGCCGGTGAAGCCGGTCTCGTTATCCACCTTCTGCGCCGACCAGATCAGGCTGGAGCGCCAGCCGGGCGCCCAGACGTGGCGGTAGGCGGCGAAGCCGGCGACCACGCCGATGGAGTCCAGTTCGCCCGAGGCGTCCACCACCGCGTCGTTGGAGAAGTTCAGCCCGACATAACGGCCGATGCCCTCGCCGCCGGTCAGCATCAGGCGGATGTCGTCCTTGGACCCGACCTTGATCTTGGTCGAGGCCGACAGGCCCCAGCCGGTCGCGGTGGAATCGATATTGGTCGCCGGATTCTGGTATTTCAGCTGGCGCAGCAGGCCGGCGAACTGGAAGTCGCCCCACGGCTGGGACACGGCGTAGCGGGCGGTGAAGTCCGGCAGGCTGTTGTCGTCGGCGACGATGCGCGCGCCGCCGCCGAACGGGGTCACGGTCGTCTCGGGGTTTTCGACCGAGACCGAGAAGGGACCGCGCGTATAGCGGACCTGGACCTGACGGGCGAAGACGGTGCCTTCCGCCGCGCCGATGAAGTCGGCGGATTCGGGCAGGACGGCGGTGTTCTGGAAGTTGGTCCACTCCTGGCCGATCAGCCAGTTGTCGATGGTGATGAAGGCGCGACGCAGGGCCGGGTTGGCGGGGCTGGTAGTCCGCTGGTCGCCGGCGCCGGGCAGGGTCTGGAAGTCCATCTCCATGCGGGTGCCGATCTTGTGGCCGCCGACCATGCCGTCGGTGGTCAACCAGAAGCGGGTCTGACGGGCGTTGAAATCGGTCGCCGTATCCTCGTCGGCGCCGCCGATGGGGATGGAGCCGGGAATGTGGAATTCGCGCAGGGCGTCGCCGTTGAGCGGGTCGCCGCCGGAGTAGCGGGTGGCGTAGGCGTCGACCTTGACGAAGCCGCCGAACTTGACCGTGTGGTCGCCGATGCGGAAGCCGTCGCTGGGCGCGGCCGGGGCGGCGGCCTGCTGGACCGGCGCCGCCGGGCGTGTTTCGAGGCGGATGATGTCCTGCTGTTGGGCGGCCTGCTGGGTGCGCGAGGCGACGACCTCGGATTTCAGGGCGTTCAGCTGGGCTTCGAGCTGGGCGATGCGCGCTTCGAGCGCGGCCTGGTCCTGGGCCGAGGCGATACCGGGTGACGCCAGCAGGGCGACGGCGGCGGCTCCCGCCATTAGGCTTGTCTTGATCATGATGAATCCTCCCGCGCCCATCTAACGCGGGCGTCCCTTCGAAAACCTTTCCGCCTCCAGCCTCGGGGAGCCATTGGCCATTGGTCTAATTTCGACCAAAGTCGAACCGCGCCATGATGGCGACGACGCGGCCGATCAGACGCCGCGCACGGAAGGACGCCCATGGATCGCATCGTCGTCGCCGACGACCATCCCCTGTTCCGCGCCGCCCTGCGCTCGGCCGTCGACAAGGCGGCGCCGGGCGCGGAGGTGGTGGAATGCGCCAGCCTGGCCGAGGCCAAGGCGGCGATGGTCGCCGGGCCGGTCGATCTGCTGCTGCTGGACCTGAAGCTGTCGGACAGCGAGGGCATGGCGGGGCTGGCCGCCGTGCGGGCCGAACAACCGACCGTGCCGGTCGCGGTGGTGTCGGCCAGCGAGGACGCGCCCGTGGTGCGCCACGCCCTGGGCCTGGGCGCCGCCGGCTTCATTCCGAAATCCTCGTCCTTGCCCCAGATGGTCGAGGCCATCGCCGCCATCCTGGCCGGCGACAGCTGGGCGCCGGATGTGCCAGAGGCGGACGACGACGACCCGGCCGGCCGCGTCGCCAGCCTGACGCCGTCGCAACTGCGGATCCTGGAGGGGTTGAAGGCCGGGCGGCTGAACAAGCAGATCGCCTTCGACCTGGGCGTGTCCGAGGCCACCATCAAGGCGCACCTGACCAGCGTGTTCCGCAAGCTGGGCGTCCACAACCGGACCCAGGCGGTGATCTTGGCCAAGTCGCTGGACCCCAGCTAGCTGGACAAAAAGGCCTTCAGCGCCGCCGGCTTGATCGGCTTGGGCAGCAGGACGGCGCCCGCCGCCGTCGCCTGTTCGTTCAGACCATCTCGGGTGTCGGCGGTGACCAGGGCGATGCGGCGCACGCCGTGGGGTCGCAGCCAGTCGATGACGGCGAACCCTTCCGGCCCGTCGCCGAGGTGCAGATCGACCACGGCGGCGTCGAACGGACCCCTGGCCGCCTTGGCCGCCGCCACGCTGGTCACCAGCGTCGGCTTCGCGCCCCAGCGGGTGAGAAGGGCGTTCAGCGCATCCAGGATCACCGGCTCATTGTCCACGCACAGCACCCGCAGGCCCGCCAGCGGCAAGCGCGCCTCGCGCACCGGCGCGACTTCGGGAATCACGTCGGCGGGGCTGCGCGGCACGGTGATGCGGAAGATCGTGCCGCGTCCGATGCGCGAGCTCAGCTCCAGCGGATGGTCCAGCAGGCTGGACAGGCGGCGCACGATGGCCAGGCCCAGGCCGGCGCCCGGCTCGTCCACCGCACCGGGCAGACGCACGAACTCGCCGAAGACGGTCTCGTGATCGGAATCGGGGATGCCGCGCCCGGTGTCGCAGACGAACAGCTGCACCGTCTCGCCCTGCCGCCGCGCCCCGACCAGCACCCGCCCTGTGTCCGTGTAGCGGATGGCGTTGGCCACCAGGTTCTGCAGCATGGACCGCAGCAGGTCGCGGTCCGACGCCGCCCACAGCCGGCTGGGCATGATGGTCAGGCGCAGACCCTTGGCCTCGGCCACGGGCGCGAACTCGCGGCGCAATTCGTCGAACAGACCGCCCAGCGACAGTTTGGTCACATTGGTCCGCACCCCGCCGGCCTCCAGCTTGGACAGGTTCAACAGGGCCGTCAGCAGGCGGTGGGCGCTGTCGATGGCGCGGTCGGCGTTGACGGCCAGGGTGCGGCTGGTCGGTTCCGCCAGCGCAGGCTCCTCCTTCAGCGCGGCGATGAACAGGCGGGCGGCGTGCAGCGGCTGCAGCAGGTCGTGGCTGGCGGCGGCCAGAAACCGGGTCTTGGACGCCGTGGCGTCCTCGGCGACACGCCGGGCCTCGTCCAGCCGGGCGGTGCGGTCGGCGACGCGCGCCTCCAGCCGTTCGTTGGCCTCTTCCAGTTCGCGCGCGGCGCGACGCAGGGCGGTGATGTCGGTGTAGCTGGTGGCGTAGCCGCCGCCGGGGATGGGCGCACCGGATGAGCGCAGCACCCGGCCGTCGGGCTGTGCGCGTTCGTGATCGTGGGGGATGCGGCGGCTCAGCGCCTCCAGCCGCCGCTCGACCCAGGCCTCGATGTCGTCGGGGCTCTCGCCGCGCTCGGCGTTCAGGCGATAGATGTTGGCGATGGGCAGGCCGACGTGGACGAAGCCGACCGGCAGTTCGAACATGGAGACATAGCGGCGGTTCCAGGCGGTGACGCGCAGATCCTCGTCCACCACGATCACGCCCTGGTCGATGTTGTCGAGCGTGGTCTGCAACAGGTCGCGGTTGAACTGAACGGCTTGCGACGCCTCGTCCAGCATCCGCACCACGTCCTCGGGCGCCCGCCCGACGCCCGCCAAGGCTGCCGCGATGACCCGTCGGGCTGAGGCCGCGCCGATGGCGCCCGCCAGCATCCGCTCGGCCGCGCGGGCAAGCGCTGCATCGGCCGGATCGGCGTCGCGCAGCCGGGTGTCGGTCTCGCGTCCCCAGGCGGAGAAGGCGCGCTCGGCCCGCTCGTCGCCGATGAAGCGGGCGACCAGGGCGCGCAGGTCGCCGACCGAGGCGCCCGACGGCGAAGGCCTGGCCTCCATCCAGTCCGGCCCCAGCCGATCGACGAAGGCGCGGGCCTGGACCCGGTCGATCAGCCGGGGCTGAGCAAAACGGGACACCCCGACATAGGCCGCCAGATTGAGCCCCAGGCTGACGAAAACCCCCAGGGCCAGCGGATCCTTGACTCCCAGCATGACGTGCAGGTGCCACGGCGCGCCGGGCGCCAGTTGCGGCAGGGCCAGCATGACGATCCACACCGCCATCCCGACCGTCATGCCCGCCAGCGCCCCGTGCGCATGACCGCCGCGCCACAGCACGGCGCCGAACAGGGCGGGCGCCAGCTGGGCCATGGCGGCGAAGGACACCAGCCCCATGGCCGCCAGGCCGCGCGACTGATCCGTCGCCTGATAATAGAGCCAGGCCAACAGCAGGACGGCGACGATGGCCGCACGCCGCACCTGTAGGATGGTCCCCGCCATGTCCGAGGCGTCGCCCCGCACCCGCCAGCGGTCGCGCGCCAGGAAAGGCAGGATCAGGCTGTTGGACACCATGGCCGACAGGGCGACGGCCTCGACGATCACCATGGCGGTGGCGGCCGAAAAGCCGCCGACGAAGACGATGGCCGTCAGCATCGTTTCGCCGCGCTGGAAGGGCAGAGCCAGCACCAAAAGATCGGGGTTCACGCTCGGCGCGAACAGGGCGCCCGCGGCCACCAGCGGCAGGACCGCCAGGCTGGTCAGCAGCAGATAGAGGGGAAAGATCCAGCGCGCCCGCTTTACGTCCGACGGCTGGGCGCCCTCGACGAAGGCGACGTGGAACTGACGCGGCAGGCAGAAGATGGCCAGGGTCGACAACAGGGTGATGGCGGTGAAGCGCGGCGTGACCTCAGGCGGGGAGGCCAGGGCCCCCAGGCCTTCGATGATGCGCGGCGGCGAGCCTTCGTTGAGCAGCAGGACCAGGGCGAAGACGGCGACGAACAACAGGGCGCCCAGCTTGACCATCGATTCCAGGCCGATGGCCTGGATCAGGCCGCGATTGTGCTCGGTCAGGTCGGGACGGCGCGCCCCGAACAGGATGGCGAAGAAGGCCAGCACCCCCGCCAGCACCAGAACCGTCAGCCGCTCGGACCCCGCCACCGGCGTGCCGGCGGTCAGAAGGGCGCCGGCCATCGACAGCGACTTCAGTTGCAGCGCGATATAGGGCAGCGACCCCAGGATGGCGACGACCGTGACCGCCGCGCCCAGGCTCTGGCTCTTGCCGTAGCGCGAGGCCACGAAGTCGGCCATCGAGCCGACGTTCTCGCGCCGGGCGGCGGCCGCGATCCTGCGCCACAGCGGGAACAGCAGCGTCAGCCCGATCACCGGCCCGATGTAGATGGGCAGATACTCCCACCCGTCACGCGCCGCCGTGCCGACCGCGCCGTAATAGGTCCAGGAGGTGCAGTAGATGGCCAGGGACAGGGCATAGACCGACGGCCCCAACCCCTTGCCGCGCGCCCGCGCCGCCGGCCGTTCCTGATACCAGGCGACGGCGAACAGCACCGCCATATAGGCGGCGACCAGGCCGAGGATCGTCAGGCTGAACATGGGGGCATCTGAACCGGGCAGGGGCTGTTTCACAAGCGAAAGGCGGGCCGTCTCGCGACGACCCGCCCCTCGTTCCGCCTGAAAGCAGGATCAGGCGTTCAGATCGACGTCCTTGCCTTCCTTGACCAGCAGGAAGCCCAGCACGACCGTCGCGAGGGCGACGATGATCGGATACCAGAGACCGGAGTAGATGTTTCCGGTCGCCGCCACGATGGCGAAGGCGGTGGTCGGCAGGAAGCCGCCGAACCAGCCGTTGCCGATGTGATAGGGCAGGGACATGGAGGTGTAGCGGATATTGGTCGGGAACATCTCGACCAGGGCCGCCGCGATCGGTCCGTAGACCATGGTCACGTAGAAGCCGAGGATGAACAGGATCAGCACCACCATCGGCTTGTTGACCAAGGCGCTGTCCGCCTTGGCCGGATAGCCGGCGGCGGTCAGGGCGGCGGTCAGTTCCGTGTCCCAGGTCTTCTTCTGGGCGGCGAAATCAGCCGTGGTCATGGCGTCGCCCCGGAAGCTGGGGATGACGGACTGATCGCCGATGCGAACCTCGGCCACGGTCCCGGCGGGCGCCTCGACATTGGTGTAGGTCACGCCGGCCTTGGCCAGGTGGGACTTGGCCACGTCGCAGGACTGGTTGAACACCGTCTTGCCGACGGGGTCGAACTGGACGTTGCAGTCGGCCGGATCGGCATAGACCACGACCGGCGCCGAGGCGGCGGCGGCGGCAAGACGCGGGTTGGCGGCCTGGGTCAGAGCGTTGAACAACGGGAAATAGGTCAGGGCCGCGATCAGGCAGCCGGCCAGGATGATCGGCTTGCGTCCCACCTTGTCCGACAGCCAGCCCCAGAAGATGAAGAAGGGCGAGGCGGCCAGAAGCGCGATGGTCAGCAGGATGTAGACCAGGGTGGCGTCGACCTTCATGACCCGTTCGAGGAAGAACAGGGCATAGAACTGGCCCGTGTACCAGATGACGGCCTGACCGGCGGTGAGGCCCAGCAGGGCGATCAGCACGATCTTCAGGTTCGGCCATTTGCCGAAGCTGTCTTTCAGCGGGGTCTTGGAGCCCTTGCCCTCGGCCTTCATCTTCTTGAATGACGGGCTCTCGGCCAGCTTCAGACGAATCCACAGGGAGACGCCCAGCAGCAGGATCGAGACCAGGAACGGAATGCGCCAGCCCCAGTCGGCGAAGGCTTCCTCACCGACCGCAAGCCGGACGCCGAGGATGACCACCAGGCTGAGCACCAGACCGGCGGTGGCCGTGATCTGGATGAAGGAGGTGTAGAAGCCGCGCTTGCCGCGCGGGGCGTGCTCGGCGACGTAGGTTGCGGCGCCGCCGTATTCACCGCCCAGGGCCAGCCCCTGGATCAGGCGCATCAGCACCAGGATGATCGGTGCGGCGATGCCGATGACCGCATAGGGCGGCAACAGGCCGACGACGAAGGTCGACAGACCCATCAGCAGCATGGTGACGAGGAAGGTGTTCTTGCGTCCCCACAGGTCACCCAGCCGCCCGAAGACGATGGCGCCGAAGGGCCGCACCGCAAAGCCGGCGGCGAAGGCCATCAGGGCGAAGATGTAGCCGGTCGTCTCGTTGACGCCCGAGAAGAACTGGACGGTGATGATCGCCGCCAGAGAACCGTAAAGATAGAAGTCGTACCACTCGATGACGGTGCCGACCGATGAGGCGAGGATGACCAGGCGATCGCTGCGATCGACGGTGTGTTCCTCTTCCCCAGACGCAATTGGAGCGTCGGTAGCCATGATCCATTCCTCCCAAGTCGCCGTTATCGGCCGTTCTGCGCATCCCTGCGGATACGTGGACGCCGACATTGACCGAGAGGGAGGCGG
The DNA here is from genome assembly GCF_046295075.1 of Brevundimonas sp. GTDB lineage: Bacteria > Pseudomonadota > Alphaproteobacteria > Caulobacterales > Caulobacteraceae > Brevundimonas. The sequence continues at coordinate 116,092 of NZ_JBKBOC010000007.1, forward strand.
CTGGAGAGAGCGACTTTGGTCGAGGATCGCCGGTCGCCAAAGTCGCCGGGTCAGCCGTCGATGGAGATGACCGGTCCCAGTTTGGGTTGAACTTGGCCGCGACGGGCGCTGCGACGCTTCAGCCAGCCGCGGATGCGGGTCTGGATCGGATTGTCGAGGGCGAAGTGGAAGGCGAAGGCGAAGGCGACGGCCGCCGCGACGCCCAGGCCCCACAGGCCCCATTGGGCGGCGACGGGCAGAGAGATGCGGGCCTCGACGGCGTTGACCACGCCGAACCAGACGATGCGGATCACCTCGTTGGAGATGAACATGGAGAACGAGACCATTGCGGCCGTCTCGACCAGTTTGGAGGGCTTCTTCACCGGCACCGCGCCGGCGGCCAGGATGATGATCGAGATCAGTGTCAGGGCGGCCAGGGCGTGTTTGTCGTGAAGCTCAAGGGCGAAGAAGCCGACGGCGGCGAGCACACCGGCCCAGCCGGCCAGGCGCGGCGCGATCCAGACCTTCTGGGCGAACCAGGCCAGGCACATGCCCAGGAAGAACAGCGGCAGGGCGCGGATGATGCCGTAGCGCATGGGCATCTGATAGACGGGATAGCCTAGGAAGTGCCAGCAGAGCTGGTTGGCGACCAGATAGACGCCGACGCCAACAGCCAGCGCCGACCACGGACCCAGACGCATCAGGCCGCGAATGATCCAGGGGAAGGCCAGGTAGCAGCCGATCAGGGCCGAGATCGACCAGGTCGGGGCGTTCCAGCCCAGGCCACCATAAACGCCATAGGACTGAAGCAGCAGCAGCTGGGCGGGCAGTTGGTCCCAGGCGAACCATTCGGGATTGCGCGGCGGAAGGCCGGCGGCGGTGGCCAGCAGAACGAAGCCGACCAGCGACAGGCCCATGATCAGGTGGGCGGGCACGACACGCAGGAACCGCTTGAGGAAGAAGTCGCCCGGCGACAGCCGGCCCTTGTCCACCGCCGCGCCATAGACGCGCATCAACACATAGCCGCTGTCGATCAGGAAGAAGTTGGTAAGCAGGAAGCCGCCGCGCTCGAAGATCGGATTGATCAAATGCGCCAAAGGTTCAGGACCTGCGGCCTGGAAGTGATGCAGGATGATCAGGAAGGCCACGATGAAACGCAAAGCGTCCAGCCAGCCGCCGCGCGCGATCTGAACTGTCTCATTGCGGGTCGAAATCACGGACCAGGGCATCGTTAGAGCCTCCTTCCGCCGTCTCGCCGCAAGAGATGCGCCAGTTCGCGCGATTGGGGAAATCCTAGCCTCGGACCAGTCGCAGGAACTCTTCGCGGGTGCGGGGATCGTCGCGCACGACGCCGATCAGGTGGCTGGTCGACAGGCTGGCGCCCGGCGCATTGACGCCGCGCAGGGTCATGCAGCTGTGTTCGGCTTCGATGACGACGCCGACGCCGTGGGGGCGTAGGACGGTCTGGATGGCCTCGGCGATCTCGGAGGTCATCTTCTCCTGGATCTGCAGGCGCCGTGCGAAGCCGCGCACGACGCGGGCCAGTTTGGATATGCCGACGACGCGGTCGGTCGGCAGATAGGCGACGTGCGCCTTACCCACGACCGGCAGCATGTGGTGCTCGCAGAAGCTGACGAAGCGGATGTCCTTCAGCACGACCAGCTGGTCGTAGCCGCCCGTCTCCTCGAACGTCTTCTCCAGATAGGAGAGGGGATCGACCTCATAGCCCTCGAACAGCTCGCGATAGCTGCGGGCGACGCGGGCCGGGGTCTCCAGCAGGCCTTCGCGGTCGGGATTGTCGCCCGCCCATTCGATCAGGGTGCGGACGGCGGCTTCGGCGTCGGCCTGGGAGACTTTGGAGGCGCGGGGTTCGGTCATGGCGGCCTAGATAGCGGGGCGATTGCGGGATGGGGAGAGGGTCTCGGCCCTCTTTACGAGGCTGGGACGCATTCAGACGGTGACGCTGGAAAAAAGAGCGTCTGAATAGTGCAATTCGTCTGAAATCGGATCGTGAAAGGCCCCCCGGCGAAGCCGTCAGGTTGGGATCAGAGCTGCGCCATTCAAGATCCTGGGAGAGATTTTATCGTCGATCCGGCGCCTCCGACGACCGGCGAACCGGCGTGTAACCTTATCCGTTTCCGTGCGTTACGGCTCAGCTACAGGCGAGAGGATGGCATGACGGACGGCGAGATCAAGCAAGACCAGGCCGCCTTCGGGATCGCCGGACTGGACGACATTCTAGCCGGGGGGCTGGAACGGGACCGGCTGTTCCTGCTGGAGGGCAATCCCGGCACTGGCAAGACGACCGCCGCCATGAAGTTCCTGATGACCGGGGCCGCGCTGGGTGAGACGACGCTCTACATCACCCTGTCCGAGACGGAAGAAGAACTGCGGGCGACCGCCAAGTCGCATGGTTGGTCGCTGGACGGGATCGAACTGTTCGAACTGGTGCCGCCGGAAAGCCTGCTGGACGAGGATCAACAACAAAGCCTGCTGTATTCGTCGGACCTGGAGCTGGGCGAGACCACACGAATCATTCTGGAGGCGGTCGAACGGCTTCAGCCCCAGCGGGTCGTGATCGACAGCCTGTCGGAGATTCGGCTTTTGGCCCAGGGATCGCTGCGATATCGGCGTCAGGTCCTGGCGCTGAAACACTATTTCGCCAAGCGCGGCGTGACGGTGCTGCTGCTGGACGACCTGACGACCGACGCCAACGACAAGACGGTTCACAGCGTGACGCACGGCGTGATCCAGTTGGAGGAGTTGTCTCCCGAATACGGCGCCGAGCGTCGGCGCGTGCGGGTGATGAAATATCGCGGGCGGCGATTCCGCGGCGGCTATCACGACTTCACCATCAAGACCGGCGGGCTGGAGGTCTATCCGCGCATCGTCGCGTCTGAACACCGCACCCGGTTCAAGCGTGAGCCCATGTCCAGCGGGGTGGCTGGCCTGGACGACCTGTTGGGCGGCGGCATACAGCGCGGATCAAGCGCTCTGATTCTGGGGCCGGCAGGCACGGGCAAGTCACTGTTCGCGGTGAACTTCGTGATGGCGGCGATCGCGCGGGGCGGCAAGGCTGCCATGTTCGTCTTCGATGAGGAACTGGGCCTGTTGTTCGCCAGAATGCTGGAAATCGGCATTGATCTGCAGGCCTGTGTCAATGATGGCTCACTTCTCGTGGAGCAGGTGGATGCGGCCGAGCTGTCGCCGGGCGAATTCGCTGCACGGGTACGAGACTGCGTTTCCAAGCGAGACATCCAGACCGTCGTCATCGACAGTCTGAACGGCTATCAGGCGGCGATGCCCCAGGAACAGTTCTTGGTCCTGCATATCCATGAGCTGCTGCAGTATCTGAACCGCCAGGGGGCCTCGACCTATCTGACCGTGGCCCAGCATGGGCTGGTCGGGGATATGAAGGCGCCGGTGGATGTGACCTATCTGGCCGATACCGTCATCCTGCTGCGCTATTTCGAGGCGGCGGGCCTGGTGCGCCGGGCGATCTCGGTCATCAAAAAGCGGGCGGGGGGGCACGAGAAGACGATCCGCGAGTTCGACATTGGTCCTGACGGCTTGACGGTGGGCGAGCCCTTGTATGGCTTCCGGGGTGTGTTGCGCGGGGTTCCCAACTTCGTGGGCCAAGGCGAACGACTGATGGGCGATCAAACCGAATGAGCCGCGGCGGAGACCTTTCCGAACGCGCCCTGATCCTGGCTCCCTCTGGGCGCGACGCCGTCGTGGCGGCGACGATTCTGACCGAGGCGGGGACGGTTGCCCTCGTTTGTGGGGACCTAGACGATCTGCTGGCGCGACTGGTCGAAGGGGCGGCCTTGGCCGTGGTGGTCGATGAGGTTCTGATCAACGGCGATCTCAACGCCCTTTCGGCCTGGATCGAAGCGCAGCCGTCGTGGTCGGATTTTCCCTTTCTGGTCTTGAACCGGCGAGGCGGAAGCGTCGAACGCAATCCTGCGGCGCAACGCCTGTCGCAAACCCTGGGCAATGTCAGCTTTCTGGAGCGGCCGTTCCATCCCACGACCCTGGTCAGCGCGGTCGATACGGCCCTGCGCGGTCGCCGCAGGCAGTATGAGGCGCGCGAAAGGATCGCCGAGATCCAGCGCGCGGAGGCCCTGCTGGAACGCCGGGTCGCCGACCGCACCGCCCAGCTGCAGGCGGCCAACCGCGAACTGGCCGCCCAGATCGTCGAGCGGGAAAAGGCCGAGACGGCCCTGCGCCAGGCGCAGCGGCTGGAGGCCGTCGGCCAGCTGACCAGCGGGGTGGCGCACGACTTCAACAACCTGCTGACCGTCGTGCTGGGCAATGTCGATCAGTTGAGGAAGAACGAGACCGACCCCAAGGTCCTGCGTCGACTGGACATGATGCGCGAAGCGTCGCAGCGGGGGGCGCGGCTGACGGCGCAGATGCTGGCCTTCTCGCGTCGGCAAAAGCTGGAGCCGCGAGCGGTCGATCTGAACGAGACGGTGCGCAGCATGGGCGACATGCTGCAGAGCGCGATCGGCGGCAGCGTGCATATCGAGCCGCCGCAACTGGCGACGGACCTGTGGCCGGCCATGATCGATCCGACGCAGATCGAACTGGTCATCCTGAACCTGGCCATCAATGCGCGCGACGCCATGGAGGTCGGCGGATCGCTGACCATCCGCACGGAGAACGCGCGGCTCAATGCGTCAGGACGGCCCGACGATCTCCCGGCCGGCGACTATGTGGTGGTGTCGGTCAGCGATACCGGCTCGGGCATGACCGACGAAGTCCGAGCGCGGGCGTTCGAGCCCTTCTTCACCACCAAGGAGGTCGGCAAGGGATCGGGCCTGGGGCTGAGCCAGGTCTTCGGCCTGGCCAAACAGTCCGGCGGCGGGGTCAGCATCGACACCGAAGTCGACAAGGGTACGACGATCCGCATCTTTCTGCCCCGCGCCGACGCCGCGCCGACGCAGGAACGCGAGCCGAGCGGCGAACTGCTGGCTGCGCGCGACGCCGGGATGGTGGTTCTGGTGGTGGACGACGACGATGCGGTCAGGACCGTCACCGCCGGCTATCTCAGCGATCTGGGCTATGACGTGATCGAGGCCGACAGCGGCGGGGCGGCGCTGGAGACGTTGGAGCATCACGAGCGGATCGACGCCATGGTGCTGGATTTCGCCATGCCGGGGATGAACGGCGGTGAGCTGGCAAAGGAACTGAAGGCGCGGCTACCCGAAGCGCCGATCCTGTTCGCCACCGGATACGCCGACGCCGAGGCCCTGACGGACGTGGGCGAGGACATGATCGTGCGCAAGCCGTTCACCCAGGCCGAACTGGCGCGCAAATTGTCTCGCACCCTGGTGGCCTGATCCCCACGAATACGCGTTTGGTTAGCGGCCTGTTAACCATCCTGTCGGCATTTTCTGCCCAGTAGTTTGGGAGCGGTGTCGATGAACGGCGCGGAAGTTCTGGATGTCGGGCGCGACGCCATTTGGCTGACGATACAGCTGTGCCTGCCGGTCCTGATCGTGGGCCTGGTGGTCGGCGTGGTGATCGGCCTGTTTCAGGCCCTGACGCAGATCCAGGAACAGACCCTGATCTATGCACCCAAGATCATCGCCATCTTCGTGTCCCTGATCCTGTTCCTGCCGCTGATGGGCGCGCTGTTGGGCGGCTTCATGCGTCAGATCGCGGCCCGCATCGCGGGGATGTAGTGGAGGCTTACGCCACCGCCGATCAGGTCTGGGCCGGGGGACTGATTTTCGCCCGGATCGCGGCGATCCTGATGCTGATCCCCGGTTTCGGTGAGACCTATGTGCCGCCGCGCGTGCGGCTGTCGCTGGCCCTGCTCATCAGCCTGGCGCTTTGGCCGGTGGTGCGCGGATCGCTGCCGGGCCTGCCCGACAGCCTGGGGCTGATGGTCGGATGGATCATCCGCGAGGTGGCCGTCGGCCTGATGATCGGTCTGTTGCTGCGGATGTTCATGACGGCCTTGTCGACGGCGGGTGAGATCATCTCGTTGCAGACGACGCTTAGTTTTTCCCAGACCGCCAATCCGATGCAGGCCCAGCCGGGTACGACCATCGCCGCCTTTCTGACCCTGCTGGGGGTGACGCTGCTGTTCGCCACCGACACCCATCACCTGTTCATCGCCGGCATGGTGGGCTCCTATCGCCTGATCTCGCCGGCCCAGCCGCTGGTGATGGCCGACTTCACCCAGATGGCGGTCCGCACCCTGAGCGACAGCTTCATGTTGGGGGTCCAACTTTCGGCGCCGGTGCTGGTGTTCGCCCTGATCTTCAACCTGGCGTCCGGTCTGGTGGCGCGGGTCATGCCATCGTTCCAGGTCTATTTCGCCGCCGCGCCGCTGAGCGTCATCCTGGGCCTGTCGATCTTCGCACTGAGTCTCGGCGCGCTGGGCACCATCTTCATCGACCGCTACCGCCGTCTGGCGGAGTATTTCGTGTTTGGAGGCCCCAGTGGCTGAAGGCGCGGATCCCGAGTCGAAAACCGAAGAGGCGACCCCGCGAAAGCTTGAGGACGCCCGAAAGAAGGGCGACTCGGCCAAGTCGCCCGACGTCGCCCAGGTGATGTCGCTGGCGGGGGCGGCGGCGGTGATCCTGATGGGCGGGGGCTGGTTCGCCTCGTCCATCGCCGAACAGATGCTGCCCTTCATCGCCGCCCCGCACGAGATGCTGGGCACGCTGAACTCGGGCGCCGGCAACCAGATCATGGTTCGCACGGTCTGGGCTATCGCGCCGTTCCTGGGGGCGGTCATGCTGGCGACCATCCTGGGCGGGGTCGGGGGCAATCTGGCGCAGTCGGGCCTGATCTTCACCGCCGAGAAGCTGAAGCCGAAATGGTCGGCGGTCAGTCCGCTGCAGGGGTTCAAGCGGATCTTCGGACCCGACGGCCTGATGCAGTTCGTCAAGACCTTCCTGAAGCTGATCGCCGTCTGCGTGGTGTGCTGGATGGTGCTGAAGCCGCACCTGCGCGAGTTCGAGAACATGGTGTCGATGAGCCCGCTGGCGATCCTGCCGCTGGCGCGCGACATGGCGGTGTCGCTGTTCTTCGCCTCGATCCTTCTGCTCGCTGCGACCGCAGGCGTCGACTTCGTCTGGCAGAAGATGCGCTTCGCCAAGCGGATGCGGATGACCAAGGAAGAGCTGAAGGAAGACTACAAACAGTCCGAGGGCGACCCGCACATCAAGGCCAAGCTGAAGCAGATTCGCATGCAGCGCAGCCGCCAGCGGATGATGGCCAATGTCCCCAAGGCCACCGTCATCGTCACCAACCCGACCCACTATGCGGTCGCCCTTCGCTATGAGCCGGACCAAGGCGACGGGGCGCCGATCTGCGTGGCCAAGGGCGTCGATGCGCTGGCGCTGCGTATCCGCGAAGTGGCGACCGAGCACGGGGTGCCGATCGTGGAGAATGTGCCGCTGGCGCGCGCCCTCTATGCCGCCGTCGAGGTGGACGAGATCATTCCGCGCGAGCATTTCGACGCGGCCGCCAAGATCATCGGCTTCGTCTTCCAGTCCAGAAAGCGCCGGTAAGAGTGCGTCAGGATTTGAGCGTATGATCTGGCCACTGATTCGCGAGGCTGCATGACGTCCACCCGACGCCCTTCGTTCGATATTCTGTCGGCCGTGATGGCGTTCGGCGTGGTGGCGGCCATCGCCGCCCTGGCCTATCCGGCGTTTCGCGACAATCCGACCTCGGCGCCGGGGCTGGTGCTGATCCTGACGGTGGGGATGATTGCGCTGATCGGCCTGTTCGGTTTCCGGCGGGCGGCGAACGCCAAGCCCAGCAGCGACGCGGCCATCGAGGTGCTGGAGGCCATGGCCGAGCCGGCCGCCCTGGTGTGGGATTCAGGCCAGATCCTAGCCTTCAACACCGCCTGGGCCGAGGCCAACGGCGCGACGGGTGCCCTGCCGCGCGGCAAGTCGGCCCAGGCCCTCTACATGGCCTTCGCCCAGGCGCGCAAAGGCGAGCCGGGCCGCGCCATCGTCATGATCGGCGCACGCGAAGTCGAGGTCGTGATCGGCCAGGCGGGCGAGGGACGGTTCCTGATGCGCGCGGCGCCCGACGCCGCCCTGCCCATCGCCCTGGCTCCTGTGCATGCGCCCGCAGCCGCGACCGGAGAGGCGCGCGCCATGGCCGCCGGGGCGCCGTTCGGTTCGGCCGTGATCGGCGGCGACGACCTGTTCTCCGGCCGGGCGGAGGAGGCCAATCCGGCCCTGGCCGTGCTGACCGGTCCCGGCGCCGCGCGCGACGCGGCCTTCGGCGATCTGTTCGATCCGGGCGGCGTCGCCGAGGCGCGGCTGAAGCTGGAGGACGGGTCGTCGGGGCCGATCGAGCTGATCGCGCGCGCCTATCCCGACAAGATGCTGCATCTGTATGTGGCGCCTGAGGGCGACAAGCGACGCATCTGGCTGTTCGACGTGTCGGGCCAGAAGTCGATGGAGCTGCAGCTCAACCAGGCCCAGAAGATGCAGGCTGTGGGCCAGCTGGCCGGCGGCGTGGCGCACGACTTCAACAATCTGCTGACCGCGATCCAGCTTCAGCTGTCGGGCCTGCTGGAACGGCACCCGGTGGGCGATCCGTCCTATGAGGGGCTGAACGAAATCCGCCAGACGGCCATTCGGGCGGCGGATTTGGTTCGCAAGCTGCTGGCCTTCTCGCGCAAGTCGACCGTTCGCCGCGAACGACTGGACCTGGGCGAACTGGTCGGCGAGTTCGCCATCCTGCTGCGTCGTCTGCTGCGCGAGGACGTGCGGCTGGAGACCGATTACGGCCGCGACCTGCCCGTGGTGCTGGCCGACAAGTCCCAGCTGGAGACGGCCGTGATGAACCTGGCCGTCAATGCCCGCGACGCCATGCGCGGCGTGGTCGAGCCGGGCGCCGGCGTCGTCACCATCGCCACCCGCCGCCTGACGGGCGACGAGGCGCGGGCCCTGGGCTGGGTCGATGCGCCGACCGACGAGGTCGCCCTGATCGAGGTGTCGGACACCGGCCCCGGCGTGCCCCCCGAACTGTTGGACAAGATTTTCGAGCCCTTCTTCACCACCAAGGCGGTGAACGAGGGGACGGGCATGGGCCTGGCCACCGTCTATGGCATCGCCCAGCAGGCGGGCGGCCATATCACCGTCAGCAATATCGAAGGGGCGGGCGCCGCCTTCCGCATCTTCCTGCCGGCCGCCGGCGAGGCGGAGCTGGCCGAGGTTCAGCCGGTCGAGGTCAAGGTCAAGGCGCCGCGCGACCTGTCGGGCGCGGGCCGCATCCTGTTCGTCGAGGACGAGGACGCCGTGCGCGGCATCGCCGCCCGCCTGTTGCGCCAGCGCGGCTATGAGGTGATCGAGGCCGCCGACGGCGAGGAGGCCCTGTTGCTGGCCGAGGAATACGCCGGTCAGATCGACATGATGATCTCGGACGTCATCATGCCGGGACTGGACGGGCCGTCGCTGCTGAAGAAGGCGCGACAGTATCTGGGCGATGCGCCGGTGATGTTCATCTCGGGCTATGCCGAGAGCGACTTCTCGGACCTGCTGCAGGACGAGGTAGGCGTGTCTTTCCTGCCCAAGCCGCTGGACATCAAGACCCTGGCGGAGCGGGTGAAGCAGGAACTGCACGCGGGCTGAACGCCTGCATGACGGCTGTGGCTCAGGCGGCGCGGCGAAGCGCCGAGGGCGCCTTTACGTACAGGCCCCGGCGGCCGTTGACGGCGCGGAAGGCGACGGTTTCGCCCTCCAGTTTCTCTTCAGCGCCCAGGAACAGGCAGCCGTCATCGACCAGGCGTCGTTCCAGCCCGTCCAGCAGACGGGCGCGTCGCGAGGGCTCCATGTCCGACAGGACGTTGCGGCAGAAGATGACGTCGAACCGCGCGTCGTCGGTCGGCTCGTCCAGCAGGTTGGCGCGGCCGAAACGCACGGCGTCGGCCAGTTCAGCCTTGACCATCCACTGGTCGTCCATCGGTTCGAACCACCGCAGCATCGTTTTGGCCGTCAGGCCGCGCTGAATCTCGAACCCGGTGTAGAGACCCGAGCGGGCCTTTTCGATAGCGCGTTGCGACAGGTCGGTGGCGACCAGTTCGACCGGTACGCCGAGCTCCAGCCCGGTCATGGCGATGGACCAGGCCTCTTGCCCCGTCGAGCAGCCGGCAGACCAGATTTTGATCCGACCGTCAGGCCGCGCCTTGGACAGGGCCGGCAACAGTTCGCTTTCCAGGATGCGGAAGGGGATGCGGTCGCGGCGGAACCAGGTCTCGGCGTTCAGCAGGGCCTCGATCACCGACCAGGCAAGGGAAGCGACCGGGTTGGCCCACAGGTTCGACAGCAGGGCCTCGACATTGGCGTATCCCTCGCGCCGCGCGATCGGTCCCAGCCGGTGTTCGGCCAGGTGAATGCGATCCCGCGACAGCCGATAGCCGGCGCGGGTGGCGAGGAGGGACTGCAGTTTGTCGAAGTCCTCTGGGGTCATGCGGCGATCGCTCCGACCTCCGTCAGCTTGGATTGCAGGATCTCGCCGTCGAACGGCTTCATCACATAGTCGTCGGCGCCGGCGGCCAGCGCTTCGGCGATCCGCTCGGGGCGGGTCTCAATCGTGCAGAACAGAACCTTGGGTCGCATGCCGCCCGGCATGGCGCGCAGGCGACGCAGGAAGGTGATGCCGTCCATCACCGGCATGTTCCAGTCCACCAGTAGAACGTCGGGCATGGCGCCGGTGCAATATGAGAAGGCCTCGGCCCCATCCGCCGCCTCGTCGACCTCATAGCCCAGGCCCTCGACGATGCGACGTGCAACCTTGCGGATGATGCGGCTGTCGTCGACGATCAGGCAGGTTCGGAAGTCCAAGATCGATCCCTCAAAAACACAGCGGCTTTCGCCCGAGGCGCATGGACCCTTTTTATCCCAGACGCCAGTTAATGAGTCGTTTGGAAATGCCTCAGACCGGCATTCGGGCGACCAATGCGACCTTTCCGTCTTCAACCTTGACGCGTAGCGCGCCGCCGGCCTCGTTCACGGTCAGCCACAGCCAATAGGGCTGGATCCATTGTCCGGCCAGTCCTTCGGTCAGGCGCTCGCCTGCCAGGCCGACAACGGCTTCGGGCTTCAGACGGGCGCGGGCGCCTTCGGCGAACCCTTCCAGATAGATCATGCCATCCTCGACCCGAGACTGGATCACGGCGACGCCGCCCATCGGCAGGGCGCCCATGGTCAGATAGGCCAGATTGGTCAGGGCGCGGGCCTGGGGCTTGGTGAATTCGCCATCGCTGATGCGCCAGTCCATTGCGGCGCGGCCGCCCTGGACCATGCCGGACACCAAGCCTTCGATCTCGCGCGCCGTGAAACGCTCGCTGGTGGTGGCGGCGCCGAAGGCGACGCGGGCGAAATGCACCAGGGCGACCATCTTGCGCGCGCTCTGTTCGATCAGGGCCAGGGCGTCGTCGCGCATGTCCTGGGCGGTCGGATCCTGCATCAGGTCCAGGCCGGAAACGATGGCGCCCGACGGGCTGATGAAGTCATGGCACAGCTTGGCCGCGATGTAGGTGGCCAGCTCCGTCCCATCCACGGGAAGGTCCAGCGGAGCGGCGTCTGCGTCGTGGGTCGGGGTCATAGGTCTGGCGCGCTCAGGTCACAGTTCGTGTCGCGCGCGAAGTTGGAGTGATTTGCTGGTTCATGGAACCGCCCGGATGGTCTATCGACCCGCCAATGACGACCTCTTCCTCTACCGCTCTCGCCCGCGACCTGAAGTCCGGTGCGCTTTCCCTGGCCATCGCCGAGATCGCGGAGGAGGCCGCGCGGCTGATCCTGCCCTATTGGCGCGCGGGCACGGCGGTCGAGACCAAGTCCGACGACAGCCCGGTGACCCAGGCCGATCGCGCGGCCGAGGCCCTGATCCTGGAACGGCTGGCGGCCCTGTATCCCGGCGTCCAGACGGTGGCCGAAGAGGCGGTTTCGGCGAACGGCGCGCCCGCCAGCGCAGAGGACTGGTTCTGGCTGATCGATCCGCTGGACGGCACACGCGGTTTCGTGCGCGGCGGCGAGGCGTTCACGGTCAATATCGCCCTGATCCACGGCCAGCATCCGGTGGCGGGCGTGGTGACGGCCCCCGCGACGGCGACGACCTGGCGCACCGACAAGCCCGAGGGCGGCGCCTTCCGGCGTCAGTTCGGCGCGCTTCAGGCCGGCGAGGCCCACGCGGGCGAGGACTGGCGGCCGATCCGGGTGCGCGACCGCCCTCAGGAGGGCATGGCCCTGCTGAGCCACAGCGTCACCGACGAGGAGGCGACGCGCCTGGCGGCGCGCCACGGCTGCTCGCGCTGGCAAGGGACGGATTCGTCGCTGAAATTCTGCCTTATCGCCGAAGGGCGGTTCGACGCCTATCCGCGCACCGGCCCGACCTCGGAATGGGACACCGCAGCGGGTCAGGCCGTGCTGGAGGCCGCCGGCGGACGTGTGCTGGCCGACGACGGCCAGCGACTGTCCTATGGCAAGACCAAGTTCCTGAACGGCGCCTTCGTCGCCATGGGCGGCTGAAGGCTTAGCGTTTCGCGGTCGCCAGCAGGGCCTCAGCCCTTTCGGCCAAGCTCTCGACGCCCAGTTCGCGCGCCGTCATGGCGGCCTCGCCCAGGATCAGACCCAGATCGGTCGGGGCGTCGCCGCCCAGACGATGCCGCGCCAGCAGGATTTCCGCCATGCCGATCTGATCGGCGGCCCAGTCCAGCGGCGTCGCCGTCGCCATCCGCGCCCGCAGGCGCGTTTCCAGCGTCATCAGAGCGGTCAGGTTCTTGACCGCTTCGGCCAGGGCGACTTCGCGCGCGATACGACGTTCGCGCACCAGGGCGCCGATGATCAGTTGGCCGCCCTGCGTCAGGGCCTCGGCCTGTGTCAGCAGCATCAGCGGCTGGGCGTCGTCGCCGACGCGCAGCACCTGGATCGCGGCCCAGTCCAGCGGGCTGTGATCGGGGGTAAACTGATCGGCGGCCGCATCGAACATGATCCGGCCCTGGGCGCGGGCCTCTTGATGTCCCGCGATAGCCGCCAGCGCCGAGAGGCCGGCGCCGCACAGAGCCAAAGCGCGGGCGCGGGTCAGGGGGCGATGATCCGGCGAGGCGATCTCGACCAGGGCGCCCAGGTCGCGACCGGCCTGATCCAGCAAACGCACGTCACGCTGGACCACGCCCATCTCCAGCGACAGGGCCGCGCGGTCCATTCGCAGGTCCATGTCGTGCGTGTCGTCGCTTCGCACCGCAGCGTCCATCAGCACGGCGGCGTCGGACAGGCTGGCGACATCGCCGCTCAGCCGGGCGGTGCGGACCTTGAGCCGGGCGTGAAGCGCGGCCATGCCTGCCGTTATGCGTCGGCTGCGCGGGCGACCGACGGCCGCCAGGGTGGCGAGGGCGCGATCCAGTCGCACGGGATCGCCGCACAGGTCGAAATGCAGCATCAGCACCGCCGCCTTATCCATGGCGGCCAGGGCGACCTGATCCTCGCCCACGGCGGTGCGCGCCAGGCTGTCAGCGCAGCGTTCGGCGCGGTCCAGACTGTCGGAGGCGCCGCCGCGCCGGGCATGTTCGCGCCACAGGGCGGCCGCGCGGTGTTCGGTTTCGAAGGGGCGGGCGCAGGATACGCGGCCTGAATCGATCGTCTCGCGCCGCGCCTCTGCCTGCAACAGGTCCACGCCGATCAGCTCGACCCAGCCCAAGTCTTCACTCTCGCGCGCCTGGGCGAAGAGTTTTCGAAGATCGCGGCCGAATTCGAACATGCGCTTGACCTCAGTTATCCCGCTTCGGGACGCAGACTGCGTCTCTCGGGGCGTCCAATGCAAACGCAGCGCCGCGAAAGCGGTTCGACTTGGCCTTATGCGGACTTTCGTCAGTCCAGGTTCGGCGTCTTCTGCTGACAGCGTTGCAGGGCGGCCCTGGCCTCGGGCGCATCGCCGTTCAGCGACCGCACGGCCGAGATGCGCGCGCGCGTCTGGTCCGCCTCGGCAGCCGTCGCCGGCTTGCCCGCCGCCGTCGCTGCCTGCATCGCCGCCAACGACCAGTAAAGGGCCGCATCGTACAACCGCCGCCCTTGGGCGCTCTCGCCGCCCTCAAGCTCCGACGCCGCCTGGGTCAGTCCCGCACAGCGCACGGCCTCGTCATACGAGACCAGTCCCACGGACGGGGCGGCCTGCAGCATGAAGACAGCGCTGGTTAGGGCGAGAAGCGACGACATCACGCGATCATGGCTCAGCCGCGTGACCAAAGGAAGTCGTCTGGCGCGCCGAAACTCAGCCCCGTTCCTTGGTCTTGGTGAAGGCGATCTTGGGGAAACGTTCGCCGACGTAGCCGGTTTCCCAGCTGGACTTGGCCAGGAAGACGGGGGCCTGGTCGATGTCGCGGGCCATCTGGGGGCGGTATTTGCCGCTGAAGTCCTCGATGTCGGCATCCGTGCCCCCCGAGGCTGGAGTGACCCAGCGGGCCTCGGCGTAGGGGGACGGTTCGAAGAGGACGTCCAGGCCGTATTCCTCGCCCAGGCGGTCGGCCATGACCTCGAACTGAAGCTGGCCCACGGCGCCGACGATGAAGTCCGAACCGATCTCGGGCCGGAACAGCTGGGTCACGCCTTCCTCGGCTAGGCCCTCCAGCGCCTTCTTCAGGTGTTTGGCCTTCAGCGGATCCTTGACCCGAACCCGTTGCAGGATTTCAGGCGCGAAGTTGGGCAGGCCGGCGAACCGCACCACGCCGCTCTCCGACAGGCTGTCGCCGACCCGCAGCACGCCGTGGTTCGGAATGCCGATCACGTCGCCGGCGAAGGCGTCGTCGGCCAGCTCCCGGTCGCTGGCGAAGAACATGATCGGCGCATTGACCGACAGGGACTTGCCCGTGTTCTGCACCTTCAGCTTCATGCCGCGCTTGAAGGCGCCGCTTGCCATGCGGAACATGGCGATCCGGTCGCGGTGGTTGGGGTCCATGTTCGCCTGGACCTTGAAGACGAAGCCGGTGACTTCGTTCGCGCCCGGTTCAACCACCGTCTCGACCGGGGCGGGGGCGTTGCGGGTCTCGGGCGGGGATTCCTTCCTGGCCTTCATCGTCTTGGGCGCCGGAGCCCAGTCGCCGATGGCCTTCAGCAGTTCGTCGATGCCGAAGTGGCGTAGGGCCGAACCCCACAGCACCGGGGTCATGTGACCTTCCAGGAAGGCCTGACGATCGAAGGCCGAATAGCCGCCCTCGACCAGTTCGACGGCCTCGGCCAGATTATCCTGCTCGCCAGCCTCGAAATACTGCGCCGCCTGGTCCAGCGGCAGGGCGGGGGGGTGATCCGGGTCTTCGGCCGAGCCGGCGATCTTGCGGGTATAGGGCTGGAACCGGCCGGTCCCGACCTCGACCATGCCGCGCAGGCGATTGCCGCTCTCGGCCGGCCACCAGATGGGCGCCGGGTCAAGTTGCAGCCGGGACGCGATGTCGTCCAGCAGGGTCATCGGGTCTTGGGCTTCGCGGTCCAGCTTGTTGATAAAGGTGATGATCGGAATGTCGCGCAGGCGGCAGACCTCGAACAGTTTCAGCGTCTGCGGCTCGATCCCCTTGGCGGCGTCCAGCACCATGATGGCGCAGTCCGCGGCGGTCAGGGTGCGATAGGTGTCTTCGGAGAAGTCCTCGTGCCCTGGCGTGTCGAGCAGGTTGAACATCTTGCCGTCGTGCTCGAACGTCATGACCGAGGCGCTGACGGAAATCCCGCGCTCCTTCTCGATCTTCATCCAGTCCGAACGGGTTCGCCGGTTCTCGCCCCGCGCCCGCACGGCCCCGGCCGCACGAATGGCGCCGCCGGCCAGCAGGATATGCTCGGTCAGGGTCGTCTTGCCCGCATCCGGGTGGGCGATGATGGCGAAGGTGCGGCGGCGAGCCGCTTCTTCAGGCAGGGTCAGTGTCGACATGGGGTATCCTTCGGCGCGGGGGGTATATCGCAACGCCGTCGGGGGCAATGGCGGCTGACCGGCAAAGCCACATCATACCGTCGATGCCGATCGCTTAATCTGCGAGAGCCTCAGCGGGCGCTTGCGCTGCAGATGGCGGTTCGTCTTTCGGCGGCTCGTCGAAAGTCGCCGCAGTTTGTCCCGCCAAGATGCGAGCCTGGTTGATCATTGCTTGCGCGCGCCGAGTGAAGCCGCTGCGATGCGGGCTATTCGAGACTGGCATCAGCACGTTGATTGCCTGGGGCGCCATCTGGCGAGCGATATACGCTTCTCCAAGACGCAGCCGTGTATCGAACGACTGAGGCGCCAAGGCATATGCAGTCTCCAAAGTGGCGAGATCGTTGGGCGTGGGATACTGAGCCTGTCCGCGTCGGGTGTCGTTCAAGCCCAGGTAGATACGGAAATCCAAGGGGTTGGCATCCATAGCTCGGGCGAGATAGCCGCTGGCGCGGCGACGAAGCGCGGTGGCATTATCTTGGGAACTTTCGGCTTGAGCCTGGTCCAGCAGCGCCATCGCGGCAACGCGTAAAACGTCGGCATCCGTCAGTTGATCGGTTAGAAGGGGGGCCAGAGCTTCAAGCGCCAAGTCCGGCTGTTGCGTCAGGCGATAGGCGCGAGCAGCAAGGAGGGGGCCTGTGCGATCACCCTTGTGGACTTGGGCCATTGCCATGGCGGAGGCAATCAACTCGGCGCGGTTCGCGGCCTCCTCGCTTTTTTCGCGAGCTTTCTGCGCAGCGGTCTGCGTTGAGCCGCCTTCATCGTCGCCTTCATCGTCCGGTTTCTCAATGACTGGCGTGTTGTCCAAGCGAACGTCCAACCAGATCGTATCGGCATCGGCATTGCTTAGACGAGAAACCGTTACCGTCGGTTCGGCCAATTCGATTTGAGGCGTTAGAATGTTTATGCGCCCAGATATGTAACTCCAGATGTCAGACTGCAGCTGGTTTGATGTTCGCCCTGTCGCCGCCTGCATGGCGACGACCGAATCTTGGCCACCGGCTACGGCTGAAAGGTATGCTCCCAACATGCGAGTACGGTCTGGCGTGCTCATAAAATAATGGGTCATCGCCCAGGCCTGAGCATAGTATAGGTGGGCCGGGTAGCGCCCCGATGATGTCACCTTCCACTTCAGGACGTCATCCATTTTCGCCCAGGTGTTGGCGCCGCCGGTCAGAGAATTCATTCTGCCGGGATTGTGACGCCCAAACTGGATTGTTTTGTCGGCGACATCGGCAGTTGAATAATATTCAGCAAATCCCTCCACGAACCAGGATGGATAGGCGCTTGAGCTCATTTGAAACATGAAATGATGAGCATATTCGTGATAAGCGACGACATCACCCATTGGACTTCGTGTATTTATGACTGTATAAATTCGACCACTATTGGGTGAGTAATAACCGGCTACGCTTTCGTTGATGCCCGATGAAATCTGGATCATGTCGCGTCGGCCGTCGGCCATGAATATTTCAAGCTTCGGTGTCTGATATTCCGTGCTGATCGGATAATATGTGCGCAACAGCGTATCAAATCGTTCGATTTTACCCGCATACCGGCGAAGGCTGTTCTCCGACGTATTTCCGTAGATAACGAAATGCTCTGTTTCAGCTTTCAGCCAATCGGCATGAGCCGATCGAGGCGTTAGAAATGCACCTAACCCCGCGATGACGACAAATAGCGTCGCACCCAACCAATTCCGCATGCCCATACGTCGTTCCCCGATTGACGTATGATGATCGCAGGAGTTGCGTGGCGATCAAGGCCGAAAATCAGCGCCTCGCAGCCCAGATCAAGACCAATGGAAATAACCCCTCGTCATCAGGGGATATTGGAGTCATGCTCTCTTCTGGAGGAGACGATCAGGCCGTCAGAGTCCGACGCTCCCCCTCCCGGATCGATCCGGGATCATAGGGAAAGGACAAAGACGATGGCTGTCATCCATCCTCAAGACCGTATCGCCCATACGCATCGCGAGCATGCGCCCCTTCATCCGGCCCTGGGGCTGGCGGTCGGGTTCGGCTTTATCGTGGTCGTGGCGACGCTGGTACACGTGGTGTTCAACGCGGTCTTCTGACTGCGTTTCAGGGCCGCGATCAGGCGGCCAGGCGGTTCCAGACGGCGCGGTCTGCGGAGACGGCGTCGAGGCGACGGCCCTTGGCCTGAAGCTGATGCATGACCTGCTGCGGCAGGGCGCAGAAACGCGGCTCGACCAGGTCGGGGTTGCAGGCGACGGCCGGGGCGGCGAACAGGGCGGCGTTCACATCCGGGCTGCGCTCGGCGATCAGCCAGGCTAGGCGGCGGGCGCGCCCGGGATCGTTGCGGTGCAGCAGCGGATCCTCGGCGAACAGTTCGCAGCCGAGTTCGAGTACATAGTCGAACTCCAACTTCTCGAACCGGCGCGTGTCGGCGGGCGTGGCCGGGCAGGCCTCGTCCAGGTCGAACACGACATCGTTCAGAAGAAACAGCATGGGCGATACGCTCGACTGGCCGGACGCGAGTTCGTCCGTAAGCTCACAATAGGCGCCGCCGCTTGCAGTCCCGTTCACGGACGCGGTTAAGAGTTTCTGACCGAGCGCGGGCGTCGAACGGCTTGCTTTCGACGAAAAGCGACCCCGATGACGCGACGTGACCCTTGCGGAGCGGCGCGGGCTCGGCTTACCTGATCACGCATTGTTACAGGTCCGGCGTCGCGCCGGGGAGAGGCCGTCATGACGACCCACGAAGATCGCGCCGGGCTGAAGGTCGCAGGCGAGCTGATCGCCCTGATCGAGCAGGATGTGCTGCCGGGCCTGGGCCTGGATGCAGTCAACTTCTGGGCCGGGGCGGCGGCGATCTTCGAACGGTTCGCGCCGGAAAACCGGGTCTTGCTGGAACGACGCGACGCCTTACAGGCCCAGATCGACGACTGGCATCGGGCGCGACGGGGCCAGCCCTATGACGTGGGGGCGTCGGAGGCCTTCCTGAGAGAGATCGGCTATCTGGTCGATGAGCCGGCGGCATTTTCCATCGGGACCGAAGGCGTGGACGCCGAGATCGCGCAGATGGCCGGGCCGCAGCTGGTGGTGCCGGTGCTGAACGCGCGCTTCCTGCTGAACGCCGCCAATGCACGGTGGGGCAGCCTGTATGACGGCCTGTACGGCACGGACGCCTTGGGCGATCTGCCAACCGGCGGCGGCTACGATCCGGCGCGCGGGGCGCGGGTGGTGGCGCGGGCCAAGGCGTTCCTGGACGAGGCGGCGCCGCTGGCCGAGGGCTCGCATGCGGACGTGGGCGGCTGGTCGGTGGTGGACGGCGCCTTGTCGCCGGCGCTGAAGGATGCGGGACAGTTCGTCGGCTTTACCGGCGACGCGGCGGCGCCGGGGTCGATCCTGCTGGCGCACAATGGCCTGCATATCGAACTGGTCATCGACCGCAGCCATCCGGTCGGGCGGGGCGATGCGGCGGGGCTGGCGGACGTGGTGCTGGAATCCGCCCTGACGACCATCGTCGATCTGGAGGATTCCGTCGCCGCCGTCGATGCGGCGGACAAGGCCGAAGCTTATCGCAACTGGCTGGGCCTGATGCGCGGCGACCTGTCGGCGACGTTCAGGAAGGGCGGCGAGACCCTGACCCGTGCGCTGGAGCCGGATCGCCAGTGGGCGGCGCCGGACGGGTCGTCGGTGATCCTGAAGGGGCGCAGCCTGCTGTTCGTGCGCAACGTCGGCCATCTGATGACCACGCCCGCCATCCGTCTGGCCGACGGGTCGGACGCGCCCGAGGGGATCATGGACGCCGTCGTCACCAGCCTGATCGCCCTTTATGACATCAAGGACCTGGGGGCATTCGCCAACAGCGCGACGGGTTCGGTCTATATCGTCAAACCCAAGATGCACGGGCCGGAAGAGGCGGCCTTCACCGACCGGCTGTTCGACGCGGTCGAGGATCTGCTGGCCCTGCCGCGCCATGCGATCAAGGTCGGGGTGATGGACGAGGAGCGGCGGACTTCTGCCAATCTGGCGGCCTGCATCCATGCGGTGAAGGACCGGATCGTCTTCATCAACACCGGCTTTTTGGACCGCACCGGCGACGAGATCCACACCGCCATGCAGGCCGGGCCGGTGGTGCGAAAGGCGGACATCAAGTCCAGCGCCTGGATCACCGCCTATGAGGCGCGCAACGTCGCCATCGGCCTGAAATGCGGCCTGTCGGGCAAGGCCCAGATCGGCAAGGGTATGTGGGCGGCGCCGGATCGGATGGCCGACATGCTGGAGCAGAAGATCGCCCACCCCAGGACGGGCGCCAACACCGCCTGGACGCCTTCGCCGACGGCGGCGACCCTGCACGCGCTGCACTATCACGCCGTCGATGTGTTCGCGGTGCAGAAGGCGGTGGCGGAGCAGCCGACGCCGGGGCTGGAGGCCCTGCTGACCCCGCCGCTGGCACACGGCGTCAACTGGTCCGAGGACGAGGTGGCGGCCGAGCTGGACAACAACGCCCAGGGCATACTGGGTTATGTGGTGCGCTGGATCGACCAGGGGGTGGGGTGTTCCAAGGTGCCGGACATCCACGACATCGGCCTGATGGAAGACCGCGCGACGCTGCGGATCAGTTCGCAGCATATCGCCAACTGGCTGCTGCACGGCGTGTGTACGGTGGATCAGGTCGAGGCCGCCTTCCTGCGCATGGTGGCCAAGGTCGATGGCCAGAGCGCGGGCGATCCGCTGTATCGGCCGATGGCGGCTAACCCGGAGACCAGCCTGGCCTATCAGGCTGCGCGCGCCCTGGTGTTCGAGGGGGTGGAACAGCCGAACGGATACACCGAGCCGCTGCTGCATGCCTGGCGGTTGAAGGCGAAGACGCAACACTAAAAAGCCCGTCACCCTCGGGCTTGTCCCGAGGGCCTACGGCTGATGCAGGCGCGGGCGTTTGGGGGCGGATCGAGATCGCTGATCCACGTCCTTTACCGTGCGACGGATGGGTGGGCCCTCGGGACGAGCCCGAGGGTGACGGGTTGTTTTAATCCGTCCGTGCGCTCGGCGCTTCCGGCGTATCGGCTTCATCGTCGGCCATGACATCGTCGGCGGCGTCGTTGGCAGTCTGGGCGCTGCGTTGGGGGGCGACGGGTCGCGGCGGGGCGCCTACGCCATAGCCGAGCCGCTTCAGGGCTTCGTCGCCTTCCAGGCCGAAGGCGCTGCGGATGCGCAGGTCGGTCTGGGGGAAGGGCACCTCCATGCCGGCGGCGTCCAGGGCGTCGGCGATCAGCCAGGTATAGGCGGCGTGCATGGCGGCGGGCCGTTTCACCGCCTCGCGCGTCGGCCAGACCAGCAGTTCGAACGACAGACCCTTGTCGCCGAAGGCCACCAGCCAGACCTGGCTCTTGCGGGCCTCGGTTTCGGGCAGGGTGAACGGACTGGCGCGGGCGGCGGCCAGAACCGCGTCGCGCACCTGGCCCCGATCCGACCCATAGGCGACCGAGAAAGGCACGTGGATGCGGCGGGTGTCGCCCTTCAGCGTCCAGTTGGTCACCGGCTGTTCGATGAAACGCGAGTTGGGCACCAGCACATTGACGTTGTCGTTGGTGCGAACGCGGGTGGCGCGCGGGCCGATCTCCATGATGGCGCCGCGAATGCCGATGTCCTCGATCTCGATATAGTCGCCGACCGACACCATCCGGTCGAAGATCAGGAACAGGCCGGAGACGAACTCCTTGACCACGCCCTGCAGGCCCAGACCGACGCCTATGCCCAGGGCGCCCGCGAACACCGTCAGCGACGACAGGTTCAGCCCCGCCGCCGACAGGGCCGACATTATGGCGATGACGATGATGGCGTAACCCGCCAGCCGCTCCAGCAGATAGACGGCCTGGCGGCTGCGATCCGCCCGTTCACGCAGTCGGCGCAGGGACCGCGTCACCAGCCAGTGCGCTGCGAAGGCGACCAGCAGGATCACCCCGGCGCTGGTCAGGCCGCCGATCGTCAGATTGGCCCCGGCGATCCGCACGACCTGCGACTGTTCGATGGCCGCGAGGTCCAATTGTTTGATCGGATTGGTCATGGGCTCCAGAGCGTTTGGCGAACGGTCAAGGTTCCACCCTCGCGCCCGAACCGGCCGAACGTCGAGGGGTCAGATGCTGAAATCCTCGGTCGAGAACCGGCCGTCCAGCCAGGCGACGATGCGTTCGGCCGCGTCTTCGGGCGACATGGTGGTGGTGTCCACGACGATCTCGGGATTTTCGGGGGCTTCGTAGGGACTGTCGATGCCGGTGAAATTCTTCAGTTCGCCGGCGCGGGCCTTTTTATACAGGCCCTTGACGTCGCGCTGTTCGGCGACGGCCAGGGGCGTGTCGACATAGACCTCGACGAACTCGCCCGGCCCCAGCAGGTCGCGGGCCAGTCGGCGTTCGGCGCGGAAGGGGGAGATGAAGCTGACCAGGACGATCAGGCCGGCGTCCACCATCAGTTTCGACACCTCTGCGACGCGGCGGATGTTCTCGACCCGGTCCTCCTCGGTGAAGCCCAGATCGCGGTTCAGGCCGTGGCGGACATTGTCGCCGTCCAATAGGTAGGTGTGGCGGCCGTCGGCGTAGAGACGTTTTTCGACCAGATCGGCGATGGTGGATTTGCCGGCGCCGGACAGGCCGGTCAGCCAGACCACCCGGCCCGTCTGGTTCTTGATCGTGGCGCGCGCCGCCTTGTCCACCGACAGGGCCTGCCAGTGGATGTTGTGGGCGCGGCGCAGGGCGAAGTTCAGCAGGCCCGCCCCGACCGTGCGGTTCGAGATCCGGTCGATCAGGATGAAACCGCCCAGATCCTTGTTCTCGACATAGGGGGCGAAGGCGACGGGGGCGTCCAGCGACAGGTTGCAGACGCCGATCTCGTTCAGCTCCAGCCGCTTGGCCGGCTGCTGCTCCAGAGTGTTGACGTTCACCTTGTGCTTGGGCTCGGTGATGGTGGCGCCGACCAGTTTGGCGCCGATCTTGAGCAGATAGGGGCGGCCCGGCAGCAGGGGCTCGTCGTCCATCCAGACGACCGTGGCCTCGAACTGATCGGCGGCTTCCGGCGGGGCGTCGGCGCTGGCCAGGACGTCGCCGCGCGAGATGTCGATCTCGTCCGCGAGGGTCAGGGTGATCGACTGGCCGGCGACGGCCTGGTCCAGATCGCCGTCAGCGGTGACGATGCGGGTGACGGTCGAGGTCTTGCCCGACGGCAGGACACGCACCGGATCGCCGGGGCGCACGGTCCCGGCGGCGATCTGGCCCGAGAAGCCGCGGAAGTCGAGATTGGGCCGATTGACCCATTGCACCGGCAGGCGGAACGGATCGGCCTGAAGATCGTCGCCGACCTCCAGCGTCTCCAGCAGGCTCATCAAAGGCGGGCCGACGTACCAGGGCGAATGGGCGCTGGCTTCGGTGATGTTATCGCCGCGCAGGGCGGACATCGGAATGGCGTCGAAGCTTTTCAGCCCGATCTGGCCGGCGAAGGCGCGGAAGTCGGCGACGATGGCGTCGAACACATCCTGGGACCAGCCCATCAGGTCCATCTTGTTGACCGCCAGGATGACGTGGCGGATGCCCAGCAGGCTGACCAGATAGGCGTGACGCCGGGTCTGGGTCAGGACGCCGCGACGCGCGTCGATCAGGATGACGGCCGCGTCGGCGGTTGAGGCGCCGGTGACCATGTTGCGGGTGTACTGCTCGTGGCCGGGCGTGTCGGCGACGATGAATTTGCGCTTTTCGGTCGAGAAGAAGCGATAGGCCACATCGATGGTGATGCCCTGCTCCCGCTCGGCCGCCAGACCGTCAACCAGCAGGGCGAAGTCGATGTCGCCCCCTTGCGTGCCGACACGGCGGCTGTCCGCCTCCAGCGCCGCCATCTGATCCTCGAAGATCATCTTGGAATCGTAGAGCAGCCGCCCGATCAGGGTGGACTTGCCGTCGTCCACGCTGCCGCAGGTGATGAACCGCAGCAGGCTCTTGTGCTGGTGGGCATCGAGGTAAGCGTCGATGTCGCGGGCGATCAGGTCCGATTGGTGAGCCATCAGAAATAGCCCTCCTGCTTCTTCTTCTCCATCGAGGCGGACTGGTCGTGGTCGATCATCCGGCCCTGGCGCTCGGAGGTGGTGGTCAGCAGCATTTCCTGAATGACCTCGGGCAGGGTCGCCGCCGTGCTCTCGACCGCCCCGGTCAGGGGGTAGCAGCCCAGTGTGCGGAACCGGACGAACTTCATCTGCGGCGTCTCGCCGGGTCGCAGCCGGAACCGGTCGTCATCGACCATGATCAGGGCGCCGTCGCGTTCGACCACCGGCCGTTCGGCCGCCAGATAAAGCGGCACGATGGGGATCTGCTCCAGGTGGATATATTGCCAGACGTCCAGCTCAGTCCAGTTGGAGATGGGGAAGACGCGGATGCTCTCGCCCGGCCGTTTGCGGGTGTTGTAGAGCCGCCAGAGCTCGGGCCGCTGGTTCTTGGGGTCCCAGCGGTGCTCGGCCGTGCGGAAGGAGAAGATCCGCTCCTTGGCCCGCGACTTCTCCTCATCGCGCCGGGCGCCGCCGAAGGCCGCATCGAAGCCGTGCAGCGACAGGGCCTGTTTCAGCCCCTCGGTCTTCCACAGATCGGTGTGCAGAGCCGAGCCGTGATCGAAGGGATTGATCCCGCGCGCGACGGCCTCGGGGTTCTGGTGGACCAGCAGTTCGACGCCAAGGTCGGCCGCCGCCTGTTCGCGCATCGCGTACATGGCGCGGAACTTCCACGTCGTATCGACGTGCAGCAGGGGGAAGGGCGGGGTGGAGGGGTAAAACGCCTTCTTCGCCAGGTGCAGCATCACCGCCGAATCCTTGCCGATCGAATACAGCATGACCGGTCGCTCGGCCTCGGCCGCCACCTCGCGCATGATGTGGATGGCCTCGGCCTCCAGGCGCTGAAGATGGGTCAAGCGAGCGGCAGGCAGGGCGTTTCGGTTTTCGGTCAGAATGGCAGTGTCCACCAGCGGTGTCTCCGTCGAACGCCGACGTGACAACGCCAATGTGCAGCGTAAGACAAGCGAGGGATACTGCCACGGCCTGAGAGATTTCCCACCTTGCCGTCCACGCCGTCCGAAACGGGCGTTGCGACGTAAAGGAACCAGGGTCGCCAAGCGCGGCTTATGGCTTCAAACGGAAACGCTCATGTCCAGCATGAAATCCCTGATGGCCTCGGCCATCGCAGCCGTCGCCCTGGCCGGCTGCGTGACGGCGCCGTCGCCTTCCGAATATCGCGCGCCACAGCCGGCGAAACCGGTGGATGTCCAGCGTCTGTGGTCCGGGCGCTGGCACGAGATTGCGCGTCTGCCGGATCGGCTGACGGACGGCTGCGTGGCGGGCGCATCGATCTACACGCCGGTGGAGGGCACGCGCGTCGACGTGCGCGACACCTGTCAGGTCGGCACGCCGCAGGGCAAGGAAAAGGCCATCGGCGGGCGGGGCGAAATCCTCGATCCGGGAACCAACGCCAAGCTGAGGGTCAAGTATCTGGCCGGTTTCGTGACCTGGGATTACTGGGTGCTGGACCGAGCGGACGACTACAGCTGGTTCATCTCGGCCGATCCGACGTTCGAGCGCCTGTTCATCTACACCCGCGACCTGCCGACCGAGGCCCAGGTGCGCAGCCTGACCGAACGGGCGCGCGCGCTAGGCTATGATGTCAGCCGGCTGGAGTTTCCGGCGCAACCCGCTCGGTAAGGGCCACGATCATGACTGCGACCTCCAAATCCCTGCTCGCCTCGACGGTGTTGGCGGCAACCCTTGGATTGGGGGCCTGTGCGGGCGGCCAGGCCTTGCCGACCGAGGCGGGTTTTGGCCCGAACCCGGAACTGCCCGCGCCGCGTCAGGGCCTGTTGCCGACGGTCAATATCGCGCCTGCGACAAGCTGGCCTCAGGGCGCGACGCCGGCCGCGGCGGCGGGGTTGCGGGTGCAGGCGTTCGCGACGGGGCTGGATCATCCACGCTGGCTCTATCGCCTGCCCAACGGCGACATTCTGGTCGCCGAGTCGAATGCGCCGCCTCCGCCGCAGGACAAGAAGGGCGGACTGCGGGACTGGGTGATGGGCAAGGTCATGGCCAGGGCCGGCGCCGGCGTGCCCAGTCCCAACCGGATCGTCCTCCTGCGCGACGCCGACGGCGATGGGGTCGCGGAGACGAAGACGGACTTCCTGACAGGCCTGAACTCGCCCTTCGGCATGGCCCTGGTGGGGGAGCGCCTCTACGTCGCCAATGCCGATGCGGTGGTGGTCTTCCCCTATCGGACGGGCCAGACGCGGATCGACGCCGCCGCGATCAAGGTCGTGGACCTGCCCGCCGGTCGCAACCATCACTGGACCAAGAGCCTGGTCGCCAGCCCGGACGGCAGCCGCCTCTATGTCGGGGTCGGGTCCAACTCGAACGTCGGCGAGAATGGGTTGGACGAAGAGCTGGATCGCGCTGCCATTCTGGAGATCGATCCGGCGACGGGGACGCGTCGGGTCTATGCTTCGGGCCTGCGCAATCCGGTGGGGATGGACTGGAACCCCCAGACCGGCCAGCTGTGGGTGGCGGTCAACGAACGCGACGAGATCGGCGACGATCTGGTCCCCGACTATATGACCTCGGTGACGCCGGGAGCCTTCTATGGCTGGCCGTGGAGCTATTACGGTCAGCACATCGATGTGCGGCCGCCCCCCAATCCGGCGATGGTCGCGCGGGCGATCCGGCCGGACTACGCCCTGGGCGCCCATACCGCCTCTCTGGGGCTGACGTTCGGCGAGGGGGCGACCCTGTTTCCGCCCGCCTTGCGGAGCGGGGCCTTCGTCGGCCAGCATGGGTCGTGGAACCGCAGCGTGAGAAGCGGCTACAAGGTGATCTTCGTACCGTTCGTCGATGGCCGCCCGAGCGGTCCGCCGCAGGATGTGTTGACCGGCTTTCTGAACGCCCAGGGTCAGGCGCAGGGCCGGCCGGTGGGGGTCCAGATCGACCGGCTGGGCGCGCTTCTGGTCGCCGACGACGTGGGCAATGTGATCTGGCGCGTGACCGGTGCTTGAGGCGCCACACAAAAAAAGCCCCGGTCGAAACCGGGGCTTTCTTCGATTTGACTGCGATCAGTTCAGCGGTTGAACCGTGATCGCCGGAGCGGCGGGCGTGGTCACGACCGGAGCCGGGGTCGAAGCTGCTGCGGGAGCGGTGTTCAACTGGCTTGTGCTCGCCGCCGGAACGGACGGGGCCGCATAGGGCTGAGGACTGGTCGGCGCGGCCGGGGTCTCGACGCGTGCGGCGGCCGGGCGTTCAGCGGCCGGTGCGGCGCGACGGGTGACCGGCTCGGCGCGCGGTTCGGCACGACGGACGACCGGAGCAGGCGCAGCGGCAGGAGCCGAAGAGGTCTCCATCGGCGCGGCCGGCGTCACGGGCGTCTCGGCGGCGGTCATTGCGGCGGGCGCGGTCTGCATCGCCGGGGCCGCAGCCTCGGTGGACGCAGCGGGCGCCGCCTGTTCGCCGCCGCCCATCACCATGGCGACGCCGCTGCCCAGCAGCACGACGGCGCCGATCGGGGCCAGGATCATCCAGGTCTTCACCGACTTCTTGGCCTTGGTGTTGCGGGCGTAGCGCGGCACGAAGGTTTCTTCGGTGCGGGCTTCGGTATTGGCGTTGGCGTAGGTCATCGACATTGTTTCTGTCCTCCATAACGTTGATCAACCAACCCGCCGTCCCGCGACGTCGTTCCGCCGCCGGCGCAAAAGCCCCGAAGAAACACCGTTCCCGCCTGGAATGAGGCGACAATCGCGCCCTTTGCGGCCGGATCAGCGGGGAATGCGGCAATAAAAAGCAGGTGACGCCTCTGGATTTCCCCGGCGTCAACAGAACAAATGGATCACGGCTGACGCCAATCCGTCGGGTTCGCGAGGGATCGCGGACGGCGCGGTTGACCCGACGCCCCCCCTTCGTCCATCACCGGACAGGGTGGAACACGCATTGACCGGAGACACGGCGCGCATGGGTTTTGTAGCGAATATCCGTCGGGACGTCCGGTTCGCTCGCGGCCTGTTCCGCCTGCTCAAGCGCATCAAGCCGATCGAGCTGGACAGCGACGTCCTGCTTTGTGACGACTTCGAAGAGGCGGTGGACAAGTTCGCCGACAATATCGCCATCGACGACGGTCAGCGCACCCTGACCTATCGTGACCTGGACGCCATGGCCAACCGCTTCGCCCACTGGGCCAAGAACCGGGGCCTGCGTCGCAGCGACACCATCGCCCTGATGATGACGAACCGGATCGAATATCTGGCGGCGTGGATCGGCTTCTCCAAGGTCGGCATCGCCACGGCCCTGATCAACACTAATCTGGGCGGGCAGGGGCTGGCCCACTGTCTGGCCATCTCGAAGGCTTTCAACGTCGTCGCCGACGAAGACTGCTGGCGTCAGATCGAGGAGGCGCGGCCTCTGGTCGATCACAATCTGGCGCTCTGGGTGCTGGGCCTGCCCGACGACCTGGAGACCAGCGACCGTCGCGGCCTGGACAAGCCCGTGCGGGGCGGCTCGTCGGTGCGGCCGTCCAAGTCGGCGCGCGAGGGTCTGACCAACCGCGACACCGCGCTTTATATCTACACCTCCGGCACGACCGGCCTGCCCAAGGCGGCGCGCATCCCGCATTCGCGCGCCCGCACCTATATGCGCGCCTTCGCCGGCGCCACGCGTTCGACGCCCGAGGATCGGATCTTCAACGTCCTGCCGCTGTATCACTCGACCGGCGGCCTGGTCGGGGTGGGCGCGGCCCTGCTGAACGGCGCGCGACTGGTGATCCGCAAGAAGTTCTCGGCTGGCGCCTTCTGGCCCGACGTGCGGTCGTCGGGGGCGACCATGTTCGTCTATATCGGCGAACTGTGCCGCTACCTGGTCAACTGTCCGCCGCACGAGGACGAGACCAAGCACAAGCTGCGGCTGGCGTTCGGCAACGGCCTGCGCGCCGACGTCTGGCCCGACTTCCAGAGCCGGTTCCGTATCCCCGAGGTGCTGGAGTTCTACGGTTCGACCGAGGGCAACGTCTCGCTGTTTAACTTCGACGGCAAACAGGGCTCCATCGGCCGCGTGCCCGGTTTCCTGAAGTCGCAGATCAACATCCGGCTGGTCCAGTTCGACGTCGAGACCGAACAGCCCATTCGAGGCCCCGATGGCCTGTGCCGTCTGGCGCGGGTCGGCGAGGTAGGCGAGGCCATCGGCCTGATCGGCAACGACATCCGCCACGACTTTTCGGGCTATGCCGACAAGGCGGCGTCGCAGAAGAAGATCCTGACCGACGTGTTCAAGAAGGGCGACCGCTGGTTCCGCACCGGCGACCTGATGAAACAGGACGCGGAGGGCTATTTCTACTTCGTCGACCGGATGGGCGACACCTTCCGCTGGAAGGGCGAAAACGTCTCGACTTCCGAGGTCGAACAGGTGCTGATGGACGCGCCCGGCGTCACCGAGGCCATCGTTTATGGCGTGCCGGTGCCGGCCCAGGACGGCAAGGCGGGGATGGCGGCCCTGGTGGTCGAGGGCAAGTTCGACGCCCAGGCCTTCTCCGACCATGTCGAGGCCAAGCTGCCGGCCTATGCCCAGCCTGTGTTCCTGCGATTGATCAAGTCGGCGGAAACGACCGGCACGTTCAAATACAGGAAGGCCGATCTGGTCGCGGACGGCTTCGATCCCGAAAAGACCGGGACGGCGCTTTACGTGCGCGGCGGCAAGACCGGTTATCAGAAGCTGACGGCGGCGGCGCGCACCGCGATCCTGAACGGCGAAGGTCGCCTCTGAGGTCAGGGAGACGGCGTTCGCGAAACGCCGTCTTAATGATTAACTGACATTGTAGAGCCTGAAATTTCAGGATCTCCCGGCCCAATGTTCCAGATCATCGGAATCGTCCTGCTGTTCGGCATGGTGTTCGGCAGCTATCTTCTGCATGGCGGCAAGATGGCCGTCATCCTGTACACCCTGCCCTATGAAATGATGGCGATCCTGGGGGCTGCGGTCGCAGCTTTTCTGATCTCCAACAGCATCCAGGTGATCAAGGGCACGTTGGGCGGGTTGGGCAAGGCCTTCGTCGGGCCGAAATGGAAGAAGCAGGACTATAAAGATCTGCTTTCGCTTCTGTTTCAACTGACCAAGACGATGAAGTCGAAAGGCGTCGTCGCCCTGGAAAGCCACATCGAAAAGCCCAAAGAATCAGCGATTTTCCAGAAATACCCCAAGGTGCTGAAGGACCATTTCGCCGTCGATTTCATCTGTGACACCCTGCGGATGATGACGATGAACCTGGAGGATCCGCACCAGGTTGAGGATGCGATGGAGAAACAGCTCGAGAAGCACCATCACGAAGCCGCCGGACCGCCGCATGCCCTGCAGGGCATGGCCGACGCCCTGCCCGCCCTGGGCATCGTCGCCGCCGTGCTGGGCGTCATCAAGACCATGGGCTCAATCACCGAGCCGCCGGAAGTTCTGGGCGGCATGATCGGCGGGGCCTTGGTCGGCACCTTCCTCGGCGTGTTCATGGCTTATGGCCTCATCGGCCCCCTGGCGGCGCGCCTTCAGGCCATCGTCGATGAGGAAGCGGCCTACTACAAGATCATCCAGTCGGTGCTGGTGGCCCACCTGCACGGCAACGCCGCCCAGATCTCGGTCGAGATCGGCCGTGGCGACATTCCCTCGTCCGCCCAGCCGTCCTTCGGCGAGATGGAAGAGACGCTGAACAACATCAAGGCCGACTAGGTTTAGGCCGCTGCGGCGTGACGCCGCCCCGTTCGCGCCTTGCCGGATCGTAACTTGCCCTGACGCGCAAGGCGGCCCTATCGTCCTGGCGCGAGGCGCGCAGTCTCGCGCAAGCCTTCGGAGAAGTCCTCATGCGTATCAAAGCCCTCGTCGCCGCATCGGCTGCGGTCCTGGTCCTGGCCGCCTGCGGCAAGGCGCCTGAAGAAAAGGCCGAGACCGCCCCCGCGACCGACGCGGTCGAGGCCGCCGGCAGCGCCGAGGAAGCGGCCCTGACGGTCGATCAGGCCGCCAAGGACGCCGAGGCCGCCGCCAACCAAGCCATCCAGAACGACACCGCCGCCGCTCCGGCGGCAACGACGATGCAGGGCGCGGACGCCTCCGCCGCTGCGCCGTCCCCCGCAGCCCCGGTCGAACCGCCCCACGCGCCCGCCGCCCACTAGGGATCAACGGCAAGACATTGATCAGGCCGCCTCG
>NZ_JBKBOC010000008.1:0-25602 GCF_046295075.1 Brevundimonas sp.
GGCGCCGCCCTTTCTTTGTTCAATCACAGGCTTCGTGATTTGCGCGCAATCGCACACCATGGTTCTCGATGTCATCGGATCATGGGAAGGACGCAGTGACGCCTGAGGATCGGGAGTTCGGGCACGGCCTGAAGCTGACCGCCATCGCGGTGATCAGCGCCGTCCTGACGGCGACCTTCGTCATCGGCGCTGGCCAGGCGCTTTTGGGCGAATCCAAACCGATCATCATGCCGCAGGCAACCGTCTCGCACGCATCTGCAGACTGACCCCGCTCCCATAATCCTGAAGACTTCTACGGCACAGAAAAAACGCCGCCTCCTTTCGGAAGCGGCGTTCTGTCTTTCGACGACTTCAAAATCCGAAGATCGACCCGGAGATAAGTCCGGGTCGACCCCTCAGAGGTCTTAGAAGTTGATGTCGATGGTCGCGCGGCGGTTGAGCGGTTCACGCACACCGTCGGCGGTCGGCTTGGCCAGGTTGGTTTCGCCCTTGCCGTCGAGGGCGATGACGCCGCCGTTGACGCCTGCAGCAACCAGCGAGTCCGCGACGGTGCGCGAACGGCGGTTGGACAGACCCAGGTTATAGGCGGCCGAACCCGAGGTGTCGGTGTAGCCGACGATCACGACGCGCGTCGGACGACCCGACTTGGCGTAGTTGGCGGCTTGGGTGACGACCGAGCGAGCTTCCGCCGTCAGGTCCGAACGATCCCAGTCGAAGTAGACGACGAACTGGCGAGCGACCGGGGTCTGAGCGACCGGCGCCGGGGGCGGCGGGGGCGGAGGAGGCGGCGGGGGCGGGGGCGGCGGCGGAGGCGGCGGGGGAGCCATTTCTTCCGCACCGAAGCTGTAGCGCAGACCCAGCGTCACGGTGTGCGACTGATCGTAGTCGCCGTCCCATTCGCCGAACTGCGTGGCGCCGACGCCCGTGCCGACCGTCCTCGAGTCGAACGAAGCATCGCCCGTCAGATAGCGGTAGGTCAGGTCGATGTTGGCGCGGTCGCTAATGGCCCAAGCCAGACCGGCGATCGCCTGAGCGGCGAACTTGGTCGAGCTGTCGTCAGCAGCGAAGGTCGCGCCGCGGTTGGCGCGCAGAGCGCCGACCGTGTCGGTGTTGACGCGGTTCACACCAGCGCCCAGACCGACGAAGGGACGGACGCCCCAATATTCGAAGCCAAAGTCATAAATGACATTGGCCATCAAAGTCGCCGACTCGATGTCGCCTTCGGGAGAGAAGCAGCCGCCCGTCGCCGGGGTCAGGTTGCAGAGGCCTTGCGTACCGGAAACGGCACGGACCTTGCCGATGTCGCCCGAGCGGTAGCCGCCTTCGAGCTCAACGCGCCAGTTGGGGTTGAAGCGATAGCCGAGACGGGCGAACGCCGCCCAGCCGTCGTTCACTTCATAGTTCCACGACGCGCCAGTCGTGGACGACTCGGCGTTGATGTCGTCGATCATGTGGTAGCCGGCGTCGATGGCGCCGTACCAGCCGTTGGGTTCTGCCGACGCAGCACCAGCCGACAGGGCCAAGGCGGCCGCTGCGCTGGACGCCAGCACGAAAGTCTTCATACGCATAGGGGGTGGCCCTCCGCCTCAGTTATAGTAGGGGCGGGTCTACCGCCTAAGCGGGTCTTACCAGCCTTGCTTTAGAAGGTCGAGGCGGAAACGTGACAGAACCAGGCCCTGAGCAGCCTACCGTGGCGTTGATGTTACAGCTAAATTTATCGCCCTGTCGATCTTTGGTTAACTTCCGACCCGGAGGACGTCACAATCTCAAAAAGGCGCTTCAGCCAACTCTTCCGAGTATTCGACGCCAAGTCATCCACTGACAGATCAATCCGCCACGACTTGCATCCCAAGCCATTCGGCGATCAGGGCCGGTTTATCGCCGCCTTCGATCTCCACGGTCAGCTCATGCTTCAACAGCAAGCGACCGCTGCCCTTGTCTTCGGCCGACAACAGCTTGAACCGGCCTCGAATGCGTGATCCAGCAGGAACTGGCGCGAGAAATCTCAACCTGTCGAAGCCGTAGTTGACGCCCATCAGCACCCCGTCCAGCGGCGCGACCGCGTCATAGCTCATGGCTGAAGCAAGGCTCAGCGTGAGGAAGCCGTGGGCGATGGTTCCGCCGAACGGCGTGGCTTTGGCGGCTTCTGGATCGACGTGGATGAACTGATGATCCTCGGTGCAGTCGGCGAAGGCGTCGATCCGGGCCTGGGTGACGTCGAACCATTTCGACACCCCGACCTCCTGGCCGATCAGTCCCTGAAGTTCGCTGGCCCTGGTCATGGCGTCCACCCTCTCTTGCTTTGAGGCGAGGTTGGCCGACCGACGCGACGAAGGAAAGTCCTCAGACGCCAAACCGACCTTCGATGATCTCGGCGTACAGGGTCGGATCGACATTGCCCCCCGACAGGATGATCGCCGTCGTCAGCCCTTCCGTTCCGATCTTTCCGGCTAACAGGGCGGCCAGAGAAACCGCGCCGCCGGGCTCGATGACCAGCTTCAAATGGCGGAAGGCGAAGCGCATCGCCTCGGCCACCTCGGCGTCCGCGACCGTGATCGCTCCGGTCAGCCGGCGGTTGATCGGCCAGGTCAGGACGCCCGGCATCGGCGACATCAGGGCGTCGCAGATGGAGGGCGTGCCTTGTGGATGCCCGACACGCTCGCCAGCCGCCATAGACCGCGCCGTGTCATCGAAGGCTTCGGGCTCGACCACAAACACCCGCGTCGAAGGGCTGCGTTCGGCCATGACCAGATTGACCCCTGCCATCAAGCCGCCGCCCGAGGCGCCGCACAAGAGCTGGTCGAACGGCATATCGGCCTGATCCAGCATCTCCAGCGCCGTCGTCCCCTGCCCCTCGATGATGAAGGCATCATCGAACGGCGGAACCA
The DNA here is from genome assembly GCF_046295075.1 of Brevundimonas sp. Lineage (GTDB taxonomy): Bacteria > Pseudomonadota > Alphaproteobacteria > Caulobacterales > Caulobacteraceae > Brevundimonas. Next base: position 2,889 of record NZ_JBKBOC010000008.1, read on the forward strand.
GGATCGAGCCGCGCTCGGCGGCGATGGCGGCACCGATCTCTTCGCGGCTTTCTGTCCAGCGGTCGTACAACCGCACCCCGCCGCCAAAGCCGATCACCCCCTCGACCTTCACCTGGGGTGAGTCCGACGGCATGACGATGATCGCAGGCGTGCCGACCATGGCGGCGGCGGCGGCCACCCCCTGCGCATGGTTGCCGGACGAGAAGGCGACGACGCCGCGCGCCTTTTCCTCATCCGTCAACCGGCTGATGCGGTTATAGGCGCCGCGAAACTTGAAGGCCCCGGCCCGTTGCAGGTTTTCCGCCTTCATCAGGACCCGACCGCCGACGACGGCGTTCAGGGCAGGGCTTTCGAGCAGCGGCGTGCGGACGGCGACGCCGTCGATCTGACGGGCGGCGTCGAGGACGCCTTCATAGCTGGGCAGATGCGTCGTCATATGCTCCCCTTAACTCAAGGTCTGAGCGCCGCGTAAGGCGTTCAAGGGAGAAACGTCTTGAGCCTCATACTCGCCATCGACCAGGGCACGACCTCGACCCGCGCCATCGCCTTCGAGGTCGCGCCTCAAGCAGCGCGAAGCGCGGCAGGCGAAAGGCATCAGGATCTGCGTCCGATCGCGGTTAGCCAGATCGAGCTGGCCCAGCATTTTCCCAAATCTGGCTGGGTCGAGCACGACGCCGCCGAGATCTGGACCGCGACCCTTCAGACCTGCCGCGAAGTGGTGCGAAAGGCCGGCGGCGTCGCCCGTTTCGCCGCCATAGGCATCACCAACCAGCGCGAGACGGCGGTGATCTGGGATGCATCGACCGGCGAGCCCCTGCACCGCGCCATCGTCTGGCAGGATCGCCGCACCGCCGACGTCACCGCCCGCCTGACCGCCGAGGGTCATGAGCCCATGGTCCAGGCGGCGACAGGCCTGATCCTCGACCCCTATTTCTCGGCGACGAAATTCGCCTGGCTGCTGGACGCCGTGCCGGGATCGCGCGAGCGGGCGGCCAAGGGCGAGGTCAAACTGGGCACCATCGACGCCTGGCTGATCTGGAAACTGACCGGCGGTCGCGTCCACGCCACCGATGCGACCAATGCGTCCCGCACCGCCCTGATGGACCTGAAGACGGTCGAATGGCGCGACGACCTGTGCGCCCTGTTCGGCGTGCCGAGCGAGGCCCTGCCCGTCATCGTCCCTTGCGCGGGCGTCATCGGGGAGACCGATCCGGCGCTGTTCGGCCGCGCCCTGCCCATCGCCGGTTCGGCGGGTGATCAGCAGGCGGCCCTTGTCGGACACGGCGCGCTGAAGGCCGGCGACGCCAAGATTACCTATGGCACCGGCGCCTTTCTGGTCGCCAATGTCGGAGCCGAGCCGGTGGCCTCGACGCGGCGGCTGCTGGGCACGCTGGGATACCGGGCCGACGGCGAGACGGCCTATGCCCTGGAGGGGTCGATCTTCTCGGCCGGGTCGGCGATCCAGTGGCTGAGGGACGGGGTCGGGCTGATCTCGGAATCGCGCCAGTCCGAGGCGATGGCGCAGGAACTGCCCGACAACGGCGGGGTCTATATGGTGCCCGGCTTTACGGGCCTGGGCGCGCCGTGGTGGGAGCCGGAGGCGCGGGGAACCGTCGTCGGGCTGACGCGGGATTCCGGCCCGGCCCATTTCGTCCGCGCCGCGCTGGAAGCCCTGGCCTACCAGACGCGGGATCTGCTCGACGCCCTGGCCCAGGACGGCGCCCCGCCGCTGAAGACGCTGAAGGTGGACGGCGGCGTCACCGCCAACAGTTTCGCCATGCAGTTCGTCGCCGACATCTGCGAGGTCGAGGTCGAACGCCCGGCCTTCCAGGAGATGACCGCCCTGGGCGCCGCGCGTCTGGCGGCCCTGGGCGTCGGCCTGCTGCCCGATCTGGAGGCCCGCCCCGCCGAGGCCCCCGCCTGCTGGAAGCCGCGCATGAAGACAGAGGAACGCGAGCGTCTGCTTTCCGGCTGGCGTCGCGCGGTGAAGGCCGCCATCATCGCCGCGCCGGACCGGGCGTAAGACGCGGGCGGCGTAGGAAACCCCAAAAGACCTGACTGGGCCGCCCATGACCGACGCCTCTTCACTCGACGCCCCCACTCTGGACGCCCAGACCGCCTTTTCCGGCACGCGCGAGGTCGATCCCCGCTACCGGCTGGACGAGGCCGCGCTGGACGCCTGGATGACCGCCCATGTCGCGGGCTACGCCGGCCCGCTGACGGTGCGCCAGTTCAAGGGCGGCCAGTCCAACCCGACCTACGAGCTGGTCACGCCGGGCGCCGCCTATGTGCTGCGTCGCAAGCCGCCCGGCGTTCTTCTGCCCAGCGCCCACGCCGTGGACCGGGAGTTCCAGGTCATCTCCGCCCTGGCCGCCCAGGGCTTCCCGGTGGCCAAGCCCCATGCGCTCTGTCTGGACGAGGCCGTCATAGGCTCGATCTTCTATGTGATGGACAAGGTCGAGGGCCGCATCCTCTGGGACCTGAAACTGCCTGGCCTGACCCCCGACGAACGCCGTGCCATCTACCATGCCCAGACCGACGCCCTGGCCCGGCTTCACGCCTTCGACCCCGCCGCCATCGGCCTGGCCGACTATGGCAAGGCCGGCAATTATTTCGCGCGCCAGGTCGGCCGCTGGACTAAACAGTATCGCGCCTCGGAGACCGAACCCGTCGCCGCCATGGACCGGCTGATCGCCTTCCTGCCCGACAGCCTGCCGCCCGAGGGACCAAGCCGCATCGTCCACGGCGACTTCCGCCTCGACAACATGATCCTGACGCCCGACCAGGCCCAGGTTCGCGCCGTATTGGACTGGGAGCTGTCGACCCTGGGTGATCCGATGGCCGACTTCTCCTACCTGCTGATCGCCTGGGCCATTCCGGCCAGCCTGCGCAACGGCCTCGCCGGCGCCGATCTGGAGGCCTTGGGCATTCCGTCCGTCGAGGAGACGGTCGAACGCTACGCTGCGGCGACGGGGATGCGGCCCGCCAATCTGGAGTGGCTCTACGCCTACAACCTGTTCCGTCTGGCGGCCATCTGCCAGGGCATCGCCGGCCGCGTCCGCGACGGCACCGCCGCCAGCGCCCACGCCAAGACCATGGCCGCGCAAGTCGGCCCGCTCAGCGACGCGGCCTGGGGTTTCGCGAAGAAGGCCGGAGCCTAGCGCGGCGGCTTTGACCCAAACGCATTCCGTCGATACGCCGGGCGTCATCTGCTGCTTTTCACAGGACACAAGGCGATGATCGCGCTGCCGACAAGACGTCGATGGACCTGGGCGCTCGCCGCCGCGCTGGCCTTGGTCGTCGTCGTCAAATCCGACCCCACGACAGCGCAGTCGGTCGAAGACGGGACGTCGCTGTCCCGGTTCCACTGGCGCTCCTCCGCCCAGGTCATCGCGCCAAGGGCCGGTGACGGAAACGGATATTCGGCGCTCAAGGACCCCTCGATCGTCCGTGTCGACGGCGAGTATCATGTCTTCATGACCTCGGTCGGGGCCGAGGGCTGGCACATGGCCTATACCCATTTCACCGAGTGGTCGCAGGCGTCGACTGCCACCATCGTCGATCTGAAACAGTCGGGGATCGGGCCCGGTTACAGAGCCGCCCCGCAGGTGTTCTACTTCGCGCCTCAGAAGCTCTGGTATATGGTCTATCAGAGCGGTCCGCCCGTCTATTCCACGACCGCGACGATCAGTGATCCGTCATCCTGGAGCGCACCGACACCCTTTTTCGACCAGGCCCCGGACATCATCAAGGCCGCCACGGGCCAGGAAGCCTGGCTCGACTTCTGGGTCATCTGCGACGAGGCGTCCTGCTATCTGTTCAACACCGACGACCACGGCAACCTGTTCCGCTCACGGACCTCGATCCAGCAGTTTCCGGCCGGATTTTCCGACACACGCCGCGTCATGACCGGGCCTCGAGACGACATCTTCGAAGCCAGCATGCACTACAGACTGGCCGGCACGAACACCTACCTGACCCTGGTCGAGGCTATCGGACCCCAGGGACGCTACTTCCGCGCCTGGACCAGCGATCGGCTGGATGGCGACTGGCGTCTGCTGGCGGGCAGTCCCTCGAATTCCTTCGCCGGGTCGGACAATGTCGTCTTCGATGGCAGGGCCTGGTCTCAGGGCGTATCGCACGGCGAGCTGGTCCGCAGCGGTTATGATCAGACCCTGACGATCGATCCCTGCCAGCCGCTTCAGTTTCTCTATCAGGGCCTGGAGCTGCATGCGCCCGACACGGCCTATATCGACCTGCCCTATCGCCTCGGCCTGCTGACGGCGACCGGACCCAATCCCGTCAGCGCTCTGTGCCCTGCGTCCCCATAAGACAGCGCCCGATCTTCAGTCCCTGACGGCGGCGCCCAGGATGCGTTTGTCGGTCTTGCCTTGGACCAGCACCGCCACCGCCTCGCCGGGACGGGCGGGGGGCAGGGTGTAGAGCATGGGGCGGCCGCGCCATTCGCCCAGGCGGGTCACGCCGCGCACGACGTTCATGTGCCGCACGGCCTGGCCGCGGTTCTCGCCCTGTCGGACCTCGACCACCTGGGGACCGGGCGTATAGGTCACCGCCACGACCTCGGCGCCGCCGACGGGCGCGCGGCCGGAGCCGACGCCGACGCCGTTCCCGGTCTCGCGAAACTCGATCTGGGGCGGCCAGACCTGACGCACGGCTTCCTGGTCGATGGCGGTTTCAAGTTCGAGGCTGCGGGCGCCCGAGACCTGACGACGGCCGTCGATCACCACCTGAGGCGTCGAGACGCCGCGTTGGCGCAGGGCGGCGCGATAGGCGCGCTGGCGCTGAACGAACTCCGGGCGGGCGAAGGTGTCAGTCCAGCCCAGATAGTCCCAGTAGTCGACGCCATAGGTCAGGGCGATGACGCCGGGCTGGGCCGCCGCCTTCTCGACCGCCGCATTGGCCTCGACACAGCCGCCGCAGCCTTGGGCGGTGAACAGTTCGACCACCACCGGCGGGCCGTCGGCTGTAGCGTGACGCGGCGCGAGCGGCGGACGGCCGGCAGCCGGCTGGGCCGCCGAGGCGACGGACAGCAGGGCGCCCGCCATGACCGTGCCCGCGATGATCCAGCCCTTGGTGTTCATGCCGTCGTTCTTAGTCCCCGCGACCCGCCGCCGCGCCTCATAATCGCGTGACCCACGGGCTCAAGCCGCGCGCGGAGCGCGAAAGCCCAAACAAGGACGGGCTCAAGCAGCGCCAAGCGCGGTAGCCCAAAAGAAAAAGCTCTCAGTCCATCAGCTGTTGCGACAGATAGACATAGTGGCGCGCCCAGCGGCGAGCGTTGGCCACCGGATCGGCGTCGTTGGAGTGACCGCCGGCCGTGTCCTCGTAATAGAGATGATCGTGACCCTGGTCGCCCAGGCGGGCGGCGAACTTGCGCGCATGACCGGGATGGACGCGGTCGTCCCGCGTGTTGGTGGTCAGATAGACGCTCGGATAGGTCACGTCGGGCCGCAGTTGCTGATAGGCGGAATATTTCGCGATCCAGGCGGCTTCTTCCGGGATGCGCGGGTCGCCGTATTCGCCGATCCACGAGGCTCCGGCCGGCAACTCGTGATAGCGCAGCATGTCCACCAGCGGGCTCTCGATCACCGCCGCATTGAACAGTTCGGGATGCTGGGTGATCGACACGCTGGTCAGAACCCCGCCGTTCGAGCGGCCGTAGATGCCCAGGCGACGCGGGCTGGTGACGCCGCGCTGTTCCAGGTCGCGCGCCACGGCGGCGAAGTCGTCGAAGGCCTTCTGGCGGTTTCCGTCCAGCGCCGCCTGGTGCCAGTCGGGACCGAACTCGCCGCCGCCACGGATGTTGGCCTGGACGAAGACCCCGCCCCGCTCCAGCCAAAGCTTGCCCATCTCGGGCTTGTAAGCCGGGTTCAGACTGACCTGGAAACCGCCGTAGCCCAGCATGATGGTCGGGTTCGACCCGTCCAGCTTCATGTCGCGCGGACGGGTGATGAAATAGGGGATCTTGGTCCCGTCGGTCGAGGTGGCCTCGTACTGCTCGGTCACGTCGCGCGAGGCGTCGAACTTGGCCGGTGCCGACTTCAGCGTGGTCAGAGCGAGCGCGCCGTTGTCCAAGGGCGCGGCAAGGCTGGCCGATAACAGGCTGAGCGCCGGCGGTGTCAGGAATCCTTGGCTCGAAACAAAGACCTCTCCTCGTGACTTGGATCTGTCGCCTAAGCCGACGGCGCTGTTCGTCGGCACAGCCAACTCGACAAGCCTATAGGGCTGTTCGCCATGCGGTCTGAGGGTGATTAGACGGCCCCTGACGTTGTCGTTCAGCGCAACGACCAGCCGATCATCCAGAACGGCGACATCCGCCACCGACTGCCGCTGATCTGGCGCAAACGCCTCCACCTGCATGTTGCCGAAAACAAGGTGGGGATTGTCGATCTCCAGGCCATTGAGCGGCGGCGCGACCAACGTTCCCGCCTTGAAGGACTTGATGGACCCATTCCAGTCCTCATCCAAAACGAAAACCAGGGACTGATTGAGCATCCCGTACAGCGTCACGCGGCTCGGGATGTGAAGGCGCACCGGGCGCCCGTCCTTCAACCACCACGTTTCCGACCGGAAGGTGTCCAGCGGGCGGGTGATGATGACGGCCGTGACCTTCCCATCCTTGTCGCGATAGACGGCCGGGCTGACGCCATAGCCGCCGTCACCCTGTTCGCCGCGATAGACCTCGGTCGCCTGGGCCAGGGTCTGGCCGCGCTTCAGCGTTTTGACGATGAAGGGATAACCGGACTCGGTCATGGTCCCCGCGCCGAAATCGGTGGCGACCAGAAGCGTGTCGCGGGCCAGCCATTCGATGCGGTGCTTGCCCTCGGGCAGGTTGAACCCGTCGTCCACGAAGCGCTTGGTCGTCAGGTCGAACTCGCGCACCACCACCGCGTCCTTGCCGCCGTCGGACAGGTTGATCAGGCAGCGGGTCTCGTCGGGCGCCAGGCAGTCGGCGCCCTTGAACACCCAGTCCTTGCCTTCGGCCTTGGACAGGGCGTCGATGTCGAGCAGGGTCTCCCACTGGGGCGTGGCGGTGCGGTAGCTGTCCAGCGAGGTCCGGCGCCAGACGCCCTTGGGGTTGGTCGCGTCCTGCCAGAAGTTGCCGACGCCCTCGCCCAGGAAGCTGGGCGAGGGGATGCGGTCGGTTGCGGTCAGGATGGCTTCGGCCTCCGCCCGGAAGGTCTCGTAGCGCGGGTCGCCGGTCAGGACGGCGAGGGACTTGCGGTTCTCCTCGGCGACGAAGGCCATGGCCTGCGCCCCATCCACCTGCTCCAGCGCCAGATGGTCGTCGGCGGCTGCGACGCCTGCCGGGGTCAGGTCGCGGGGGAAGTGGGGCGGAGGCGCCCGCTCGGCGGTCGACGCCGGAGCCGTCGCGGTCTGTGCGAGCACGGGCGTAGCCCCCATCAGAAGGGCCGGAATGGCGGCGGACAGGATCAGGTGACGCATGCTTTTGAACTTTCCGCTCATCCCCGCGAAAGCGGGGATCCAGACCTTTGGGCGTTCGGCGTCGCCCGTGTCGTAGTGAACGCAATCCCAGCCGCCGAACCTTGCGAAAGCACTGGGTCCCTGCTTTCGCGGGGATGACCGGAATAAGGCCTATTCCTGCGCCGGCGTGTCCATCAGGCGGCGCGACAGATAGGTGTATTCCAGCGCCAGGCGGCGCGCGGTCTCGCGCAGGTTCGCCCCGGCCGCGTGGCCGCCGTCGACGTTCTCGTAGAACAGGACCGGATAGCCCAGCTCCTCCAGACGCGCCGCCGCCTTGCGGGCATGGCCCGGATGAACGCGGTCGTCCTTGGTCGAGGTGTGGATGAAGACTTCCGGGTAGGGCTGGCCGGCGCGCAGGTTCTGATAGGGCGAATATTGCTCGATCCAGGCACGCTGCTCGGGGATGTCCGGGTTGCCGTATTCGCCGATCCACGAGGCGCCGGCCAGCAGCTTGTGGAAGCGCAGCATGTCGAACAGGGGCACCTGGATGACGGCGGCGTTGATCAGGTCCGGCCGCTGGGTCAGCATCGCCCCCATGAACAGCCCCCCTTGAGAGCCGCCCATGATGCCCAGCTTGGGCTGGCTGGTGATGTTGCGCTGGGTCAGGTCCAGGGCCACGGCCTGGAAGTCCTCGTGTGCGCGCTGGCGGTTCTGCTGCAGAGCCGCCTCGTGCCAGCGCGGGCCGAACTCGCCGCCGCCGCGCGTATTGGCGATGACATAGACCCCGCCGCGCTCAAGCCACAGCTTGCCGACCGTCGCCGAATAGCCCGGCAGCAGCGAGCTTTCGAACCCGCCATAGCCGTACAGCAGGGTCGGGTTCGACCCGTCCAGCGGCATGTCCGCCTTATGGACCACGAAATAGGGGATCATCGTCCCGTCGGCCGAGCGGGCCTCGTGCTGGTCCACCGTCATGCCGGCGGCGTCGAACTTGGCCGGCATGGACTTGACCTGATCGACCGCGCCGGTCGCGGCGTCGGCCAGCCACAGGCTGGACGGGTTCAGATAGCCGGTGACGCTGACGAAGACCTTGTCGTCCTTCTCGGAGGCCGAGCCGATGCCGACCGAGACGTTCTGCGGCAAGTCCAGAATCGTGTGCGCCCATTCACCTTCACCGGGCGTATAGACCCGCACAGAACCGCGCACATTGTCGTACAGGGCCACGACCAGACGGTTGCGCGTGACGTTGACGCCTTCGATCGCTTGGCGCTCGGTCGGGCGCAGCACCAGTTGGGCCGGGGTCGCCTGGTCGGCCAGCCAGGCCTCCAGCGGCCAGGCGATCAGGTCGCCCGTCTTGAAATCCTGGCCCGACGGCGCGGTCCAGTCCTGTTTCAGCGACACCAGCAACCGCCCGTCCACCAGACCGGTGATGTCGGACTTGGCCGGCAGCTGAAGCTGGGTCAGGGCGCCGTCGTCGGTCAGGCGCCAGGTCTCGGACGAATAGAAGTCCACCGACCGGTTGATCAGGGTCGCCTTCACCACCCCGTCGGCGTCACGCAGCGTGTAGCCGGACACCGAGACGTCCGTCGGCTTGCCCGTGAACAGGGTCTCGGCCTGATCCAGGCCCTGACCGCGCTTCAGGCGCTTGACCACCATCGGATAGCCCGAGTCGGTCAGGGTGCCGGGGCCGAAGTCGCGCGAGATCAGCAGGGTGTCCTTGTCGATCCACGACGCGCCGCCCTTGGATTCCGGCAGGACGATGCCGCCCTCGACGAACTTGCGCTCGACGCTGTCGAACTCGCGCAGGGTCACCGCGTCCTTGCCGCCGTTTGACAGGCTGAGCAGGCAGTAGCGTTCTTCGGGCGCCAGGCAGGTCGCGCCCTTGTAGACCCAGTTCTGGCCCTCGGCCGCTGCCAGGGCGTCAATGTCCAGGATGGTCTGCCATTCCGGCGTCGCAGTGCGATAGCTGTCCAGCGTGGTCCGGCGCCAGACGCCGCGCACGTGCTGGGCGTCCTGCCAGAAGTTGTCGATATGGCCGTCGTGGGTGAAGCCGGGCGAGGGGATGCGGTCCTGGGCCTGGACGATCTCCAGCGCCTGCTGGTGCAGCGGCTCGTAGCGGGCGTCGCCCTGCAGCACGGCGAAGGTGCGGTCGTTATGGGCCTTGACCCATTCCATCGCCCGCTCGCCCTCGACCTCCTCCAGCCACAGATAGGGATCGGTCGCGTCGCTGGTCGCGAAGCCGCCGGGGGCGGGAGAAGGAGCGGGGGAAGCTGCAGGGGTCTGGGCCATGGATACCGAAGTCAGGCTGGTGGAGGCGAGAAGGGCCGCGAGCGCGACGGCGGAAGAGCGGATCATGGACAGTCCCTGGAAAACGAAGCCGGCACCTTAGCGGCGCCTTCCCGCGCGGCAAGTCGAGGGACCTTACCGTTTTGTCACACCGCCCACCCTTTCGGCTCAGCCTTCGTCGGGAATGCAGAGCAGGTTTCCACAGGCCTTGCAGTGGACGGCGTCGGGGTCGTGCGTCTGGAGGCCACAACGCTCGCACGGATAGCGAACCTTGTGCGGCTTGATCAGGGCCTGGGCCAGACGCAGGAACAGGGTGATGCCCACCAGCATGATGGCGATGGACAACAGCTTGCCCAGCGATCCGGGCAAGGTCACGTCGCCGAACCCGGTCGTCGTCAGGGTCGCCACGGTGAAATACAGGGCGTCGATATAGCCCGCGATCCCGTCATGTCCCAGGAAGGTCGCATAGACGAAACCCGTCGTGACGAAGACGAACGTGACCAGGCTGGACAAAGCCCGAACGATGCCCTCGACCCGGGTGTCGTCAAACTTGGCCCCGATGGTGCGCCAGAAGAAGTCCGAGTTCAGCAGGGTCCAAAGGCGCAGCATCCGCAGGAAGCCCAGGTTGAACAGCCAGGCGGGGAACAGCAGCGTCGCCAGGATGAACAGGTCCAGCCAGACGATGGGCCGCTTCAGCCAGTCCCTGATGTCCGAATAGGCATAGGCCCGCGCCGCCAGATCGGCCGCCAGGGTCGCCGCCACCAGATAGTCCAGCGCATAGAAGGCCCAGCCCATGTTCTTCAGGATTGGCGAGGCCAGGAAGAAGGCGATAATGGCGAAGTCCACCGCGATCACCATCAGTCGGAACTTCACCGCCGCCGGCTGGCTGCCGTGATAGAGATAACGCAACCGCGCCTTCAGCCGCAGGCCGTCGTCCTTGGGGTCGGTTTCGGTATGGGACACGCTGGTTTCCGGGACGCAGGGATGCGCCTATATGGCCTGCATGACCCGTCCTTTCGTCAAGATGAACGGCGCCGGCAATGACTTCGTCGTCGTCAATGCGCTGGAACAGCCGTTCGCTCCCACCGAGGTGCAAATTCGCGCGCTGGGCGGCCGTGAAACGGGCGAAGGGTTCGACCAGCTGATCGCCATCGAACCCTCCGCGACGGCCGACGCCTTCATGCGGGTGTGGAACGCCGACGGATCAATGGTCGAGACCTGCGGCAACGCTCTGCGCTGCGTCGGCTGGCTGTTGATGCAGGCGAACGGCGCGGATCGCGTCGTCATCGATACGGCGGGCGGACCGACCATCGCGACCCGCGCCGGCGACCACCGCGTGACCGTGGACATGGGCAAGCCCCGGCTCGACTGGACCCAGGTGCCGTTAGCCGAGGAGATGGACACGCGCGGGATCGAGCTTCAGGTCGGGCCGATCGACGCGCCGATCCTGCACACGCCCGGCGCCGTCTCCATGGGCAATCCGCACGTCGTCTTCTTCACCGACCGTCAGGATGATGAGTTCGTCACCGCATCAGGCTCGCTGGTTGAGCATCACCCGCTGTTTCCGCAAGGGGTCAATGTCGGCTTCGCCAATGTGCTGGACCGCGACCACATCCGGTTGCGGGTCTGGGAGCGCGGGGCAGGCCTGACCAAGGCCTGCGGCACCGGCGCCTGCGCCGCCCTGGTTGCGACAGCCCGACGAGGCCTGACGGACCGCAAGGCTACCGTGGTCGTGGACGGCGGCGAACTGGTCATCGACTGGGATGCGCAGACCGATCATGTGCTGATGACGGGGCCGGTCGAAATCGAGCGCACGGGCCTGCTGTCGATCTAAAAACATGCCGTTTGCGGAAAACCGCACACGACTGTTCCGTCGGGTCACCTTTTTCGCACAGAGTCGGCGACGGCTTCGGGTTTGACAGCCTTCGCGTCCCGAAACTGTGGGATAAGGCGCGATAGCCCGTCTGCGGTTGTCCCTTACCGTCCGCCGCTTTAGGAACAGACGAGCCAATCAGAAACGACGCGCCCGGAAACGCCCAAAGTCATGCCCGATCAAACCGAAAAACAGACCTTCTCCGACCAAGAGGCCCTGGATTTCCACCGCATCCCCACGCCGGGCAAGATCTCCATGGCCCCGACCAAGCCTATGGCGACGCAACGGGATCTGTCGCTGGCCTATTCGCCGGGCGTGGCCGTGCCGGTCCTGGCCATCGCCGCCGATGCCGATAAGGCCTACGACTACACCTCCAAGGGCAATCTGGTCGCCGTGATCTCGAACGGGACCGCCATCCTGGGCCTGGGCAATCTGGGCCACATGGCCTCCAAGCCGGTGATGGAAGGCAAGTCGGTCCTGTTCAAGCGGTTCGCCGACGTCGACAGCTTCGACGTCGAGGTGAAGACCACCGATCCGGACGAGTTCATCACCGTCGTCAAGAACATCGGCGACACCTGGGGCGGCATCAATCTGGAGGACATCAAGTCCCCGGAATGTTTCGTCATCGAAAGCGAGCTTCAGGACCTGCTGGACATTCCCGTCTTCCATGACGACCAGCACGGCACCGCCATCATCTCGACCGCCGGCCTGATCAACGCCTGCCATGTCGCGGGCAAGAAGCTGGACGAGGTCAAGGTCGTGCTGGCGGGCGCCGGGGCGGCGGGCCTGTCCTCCATCGCCCTGATGAAGGCCGCGGGCGTCAAGGCCGAGAACACCGTCATCTGCGACCGCGACGGCGTGGTCTATCAGGGTCGCGAACACGGCATGGACCAGTGGAAGGCCGCCCACGCGACCGACACGCCGCTGCGCACCTTGGCCGAGGCCATGGTCGGCGCCGACGTTGTGCTGGGCCTGTCCGCCAAGGGCGCGATCACCAAGGAGATGGTGGCCTCCATGGCCCCCAATCCGATCATCTTCGCCATGGCCAACCCCGATCCCGAGATCACGCCCGAAGACGTCCAGTCGGTGCGGTCGGACGCCATCATCGCCACTGGCCGCTCGGACTATGTGAACCAGGTCAACAATGTCCTGGCCTTCCCGTATCTGTTCCGGGGCGCCCTGGACGTGCGGGCGCGCCGCGTGAACCACGAGATGAAGATCGCCTGCGCCCAGGCCCTGGCGGCTCTTGCACGCGAAGACGTGCCGGACGAGGTCGCCGCCGCCTATCGCGGGCGCAAGCTGAAGTTCGGTCCGGACTACATCATTCCGACGCCGTTCGATCCGCGCCTGATCTGGTACATCCCGCCCTTCATCGCCCAGGCGGCGATGGATACCGGCGTGGCCCGCGTCCAGATCGAGGACATGGACGCCTATCGCAACGCCCTGCGTTCGCGCGTCGATCCGTCCGCCGCCCTGATGCAGAAGATCAGCTCGGCCGTGCGCGGCGGGCCGAACAAGCGCGTCGTCTTCGCCGAGGGCGAGGAACCCGCCGTCATCCGCGCCGCCTGGGGCTTCAAACAGGCCGACCTGGGCACGCCGCTTCTGGTCGGGCGTGAGGATCTGATCCGTCAGAACGCCGCCGAGGCGGGTCTGAACTTCGACGAACTGGGCATCGAGATCATCAACGCCCGCGTCTCGGACCACAATGTCGAGGACACCGACTGGCTGTACGAAAAGCTGCAGCGCCGGGGCTATCTGCGCCGCGATGTGCAGCGGATGATCAACCAGGACCGCAACTATTTCGCCGCCACCCTGGTCGCCAAGGGCCGGGCCGACGCCATGGTCGCGGGCGTGACCCGCAACTTCAACATGGCGCTGAAGGAGGTCCAGCGCGTGCTGGACGTCGAGGACACCCTGATCGGCCTGTCGATCCTGCTGGCCAAGGGCCGGACCCTGTTCGTCGCCGACACCACCATTCACGAACTGCCCAACGCCGAAGAGCTGGCTGACATCGCCGTCAAGGCGGCCGAGACGGTGCGCAGGCTGGGCCGCAATCCGCGCGTGGCCTTCCTTTCCTATTCCACCTTCGGCAATCCGCCGGGCGACCGCGCCGAAAAGGTCCGCGAGGCGATCCGCATCCTGGACAAGAAGGGCGTCGATTTCGAATACGAGGGCGAAATGCCGCCCGAGGTCGCCCTGGATCCCAAGGGTCACCCCGCCTACGCCTTCAACCGCCTGACCAAGCCCGCCAACATCCTGGTCATGCCCGCCATCCATTCGGCCGCCATCTCGACCAAACTGGTCCAGGCTTTGGGCGGCGCGACCGTGATCGGCCCGCTGCTTGTCGGGCTGGAGAAGCCGGTGCAGATCGTGTCCCTGGGCGCCTCGGTCAGCGAGATCATCACGGCAGCCACATTCGCCGCCTATGACGCCGGTCCCGCCTTCCAGGGGTCGGGCCTGACCTCGGCGCCGCGTCCCCCGGCGGCCGTGGTCGAGCGTTGAGCGAACTTTCGCCCTTTCCACCCGCCGCCCCGCCGCCCCGGCGGGTGGAGCCAGGGCTCTATCTGGTCGCCACCCCGATCGGGAATCTGCGCGACATGACGCTGAGGGCGCTGGACGTACTGGCCGCCGCCGACCTGGTGCTGGCCGAGGACACCCGCGTCACCGCCAAACTGCTGGCGGCCTATGGGCTGAAGGCCAGGCTGGAACGCTGCGACGACCATGCGTCCGGCCGCGCCGCCGAACAGGCCATCGAACGCCTGCGCGAAGGGCAGGTCGTGGCCCTGGTGTCGGACGCGGGCACGCCTCTGGTCAGCGACCCCGGCTTCGTCGTCGCCCGCGCGGTGATCGCCGAAGGCTTGCCCGTCCATCCGATCCCCGGCGCCTCAAGTCTGTTGGCCGCCCTGTGCATCGCCGGCCTGCCGGCCGACCGGGTGCTGTTCACGGGCTTCCTGCCGCCCAAGACGGCCGGGCGCACCGCCGCGCTGGAGGCGTTGAAGGGTCAGCGCCAGACCCTGGTCTTCTTCGAGAGCGGACCGCGACTGAAGGACAGCCTGACCGACATGGCCGCCGTGCTGGGGCCGCGCCCCGCCGCCGTCGCCCGCGAACTGACCAAACTCTATGAAGAGTGTGTGCGCGGAACGCTGGACGATTTGGCCATCGATCCGCGCCTGGACGGTCCCAAGGGCGAAATCGTCGTGGTCGTCGGCCCCGGCGAAGAGGTTCAGGCGACCGAAGCCGACGCGGACGCCGCCCTGATCGACGCCCTGCAGACCCTGTCGACCGGCGACGCCGCCTCGGAGGTCGCCAAGGCCCTGGGGTTGAACCGCAAGACCCTCTATCGCCGCGCGCTGGAGCTGAAGGGCAAGTGAACCCGCGTCTGCCTCGTCCAGCGCCGATCCGTCGCCCCAAGGCGGCGTGGCGTCAGGCGAAGGGCGGGGCGGCGTTCAAGTCCGGTCACGCTGCCGAATGGATCGCGGCCCTTTGGTTGATGCTGCGTGGCTATCGCGTCCTGGGCTTTCGGCTCAAGAGCCGGGCCGGCGAGATCGATCTGCTGGTCTGTCGCGGCCGTGTGCTGGCCGTGGTCGAGGTCAAGCGCCGGGCGACGATGGAGGCGGCGATGCTGGCGCTGAAACCCGACCAGCACGACCGGCTGATCGCAGCAGGCGAAGCGATCCGGCGCAATCGGCCCGGCCTGCAACGTCTGGATTTGAGAATTGATATGGTGGCGCTGGCTCCGTGGCGCGTTCCGCGTCATCTTCGCGGCGTCGAAAGGCGCTGACGAAGGGATCGCATGACGCGCGAGGAGGCCGAGGCCATCCTGACCGCGGCCGGTCAGGCCGAGGACGACGCCTTCCCCCTGCTGGAGGCTGCGATCGCCTGCGCCATCCACGACCAGCCCTTGCGCGATCCCGAGCCCGTGCGCGCCCTCGCCCGCAACGCCTGCGAGCGATTGAAGGAACGAATCGGCGGCGAAGGCCCCGACGAGGCGCTGTCCGAGACCCTGTGCGCGGACCTTCGGCTGAACGGCGACCTGATCCATTTCGATCATCCCGGAAACACCGACATCATCGCGGTGGCCGAGCGGCGGCGCGGCCTGTCCGCCGCCCTGGCCGTCTTCTATCTGCATGCGGCGCGGGAGGCGGGGATCACGGCGGCGGGTGTGGACTTTCCCGGCCATTTCATGATCCGCGTCGAGACGCCGGAAGGGCCGGTGGCTCTGGACCCGTTCAGCCAGGGACGGCTGATCCTGCCCAGCGAACTGAGCCGCCGGGCGCTTCGGGCCGGGCTGATGCCGCACGTCGCGGATCGACTGGACATCCTCATGGCCCCGGTGACGGATCGCCAATCCCTGATCCGGTTGCAGAACATGCTGTTCAGCCGCGCCATTCGCGGCCGGGACTATGAGGCCGCAGAACGCTCGGCCCTGCGCCGCGCCCTGCTGGACCCCGAAGACCACCGGCCCTGGCTCGACGTCGCCTCGGCGCGCGAGAAACAGGGGGCGCTGGCCGGCTCGCTGCAGGCCTTGTCGCGCGCCCACGGTCTGGACGGAGTCGAGGAGGCGCGGCGGTTCACGACGTTCGAACGCGTCCGGATGCAGTTGAACTAAACCACGGCCTCGCCGCGCAGCAGCCGGGGCAGATCGCCCGTCGCCCCGCCCGCCTCCTGCATGAAAGCCCGGCGCAACGGCCCGATCCGATTGACCGCAGCCATGCCCAGGTCGCGCGCCAGACGCACCGGCGCGATATCGTTGGAGAACAGTCTCACGAAGGCGTCGAAGCCCGCCGCCAGTGCCGCATTGTCGAACCGGCGCCAACGGGCGTAGCGTTCCAGCACCGTCTCGGCGCCCAGGTCTTCGCCCAGCCGCGCAGCCTCGGCCAGAACCTCGGCCAGGGCGGCGGCGTCCTTCAGCCCCATATTCAGCCCCTGGCCCGCGACGGGGTGGACGCCATGCGCCGCGTCTCCGATCAGGGCGATGCGCGGGGCGACCAGTTTCTCGGCCAGGCTGAGCGCCAGCGGATAAACGAAGCGCGGCCCCTCGACCGTCGCCCCGTCCAGAAACTCGCCGAAGCGGCGCATTAGATGGGCGTGGAAGGCTTCGTCCGAAGCGTCGCGCAAGGCCTCGCCCCGCCGCGTCGTCTCGGTCCAGACCAGGCTGGCGCGCTGATCGGTCAGGGGCAGGATGGCGAAGGGGCCGCTGGGCAGGAAATATTCGTGGGCGATATTGCCGTGGTCGCGGCCCAGCCGAACCGTGGCCACCACGCCGCTCTGGCCATAGCCCCAGCCGACGGTTTCGATTCCCGCAGCGCGGCGCACGGTCGAGCCCCGGCCCTCGGCGCCGACGACCAGCGGGGCGATCAGCGTCGATCCGTCGGCCAGGGTCACGGTCGCCTTGCCCGCATCGGTCTCGACGCTGGCGACGGTGGCCGGCGCACGCACCTCGATCCCCGCCCGCGTCACGGCCTCGGCCAGGGCGACGCGGATGCGGCGGTTCTCAACCATGTATCCCAGCGGTTCGCCCCCGGTGCGGCCGCCGATCTCGTCGGCGTCGAAGCGCAGGAAGGCCGGCGAGGCCTTGCGGCTGGCGGCGCCGGGCCGCCTGCCGTCCGTCACCAGAATATGGTCCATCCGACAGGCGTGGGGACGCAAGGTCTCTCCCAGACCCAGGGCGTCCAGCATGCGGAAGGTGGAAAAGGCCACGGCCGTCGAACGCCCGTCGAACGTCGGCGCCATCTGGGCGCTGAACGGTTGGGGATCGACCATCACGACCTTCAACCCGCCCTGCGCCGCCGCCAGGGCGAACGCCGCCCCGGTCAGGCCTGCGCCTGCAATGACGATGTCGTAGCGTTCGGTATCGGCCATGACAGGCTTTTCGCGCCGCCGACGCCAAAGGTCCAGTGGGCGGTTTGTCCGCCCCAAGGCCAAGCTGGTAAACAGCCCCTTAACCCTGGGGGTGCGAGAAGGGGGTGAGTATCCTTTCGTCGTCAGGGTTCGCCCTCCCATGTCCACCGCCCTCGCCATCAGCCGTCAGGCCTGGATCAGCGCCCGCATCCTGTGGGACGCGCCCTTTGTGGTGCGGTTCAGGGGGGTGCTTCAGGCCTTGCTGGCGACCCTGCTGCTGGTCGCCCTGGTGTCGTGGAATCCGGCGGACGCCAGTCTGAACGCGGCCTCCAGCCTGCCGACCACCAACTGGCTGGGGGCGAACGGCGCCCTGTTCGCCGATCTGTTCATGCAGTCGCTGGGCCTCGCCGCCTGGCCCGCCGCCCTGCTTCTGGTCGCCTTCGGCCTTGCCCGCGCGGTCGGCGATGCGATCCAGCAAAGGCTCAAGCCCTCGCCGCTGAAAGCTTTCGCCGCGACCGGCGGGGTGCTGTTGCTTTCCAGCGCCTTGGCCGCTCTGGCCGCGCCCGCCGCCTGGCCTCTGGCGGCCGGTCTCGGCGGCCTGTGGGGCGATGCGGTCACGGGTCTGGCGGCGCGCGGGATCGGCGCCCTGCATATTCCAGGCGGTCGGATCATCGCCGGCGTCATCTTCCTGATCGTCGGACTGTGGCTGGTCGGTTTCGCCATCGGCCTGCGCGCCATGGACTTCATCGACGCCCTGCATTGGGGCAAGTCTCTGCGCCCGGCCGCCGCACCCCGCGCTACGGCCCAGTCTGCCCGCGAAAAGGCGCCGGCCAAGGCCCGCACGCCCCGCGCCGCGCCCCCGCCCGAGGAGGCTTCACAAGCCGCGCCTGCAGATGCGCCGCAGACCGCCTATGACGACCTGCCGCCTTGGGAGGACGACGCCGTCCAGCCCGCGCCGCGCCCGTCTGCCGCCCGCCCTGTCGAGCCGCGCGTCGCTGCGGTGAAGGCGCCCAAGGCCCGCAAGGACGACGTGGACCAGCAGGCGTTCGACTTCGTGCGTCCCGAGGGCGATTTCGACCTGCCGCCGCTGGGCATCTTGACCAAGCCCCCCCAGCGCGTGGGTGCGGTCGACGAGGATTCGCTGAAGCAGAACGCCAAGATGCTGGAAGGCGTCCTGCAGGAGTTCGGGGTGCGCGGCGTGATCGACCAGATCCGCCCCGGCCCGGTCGTCACCCTGTACGAACTGGTCCCTGCGCCGGGCGTGAAACACGGCCGCGTGGTGGCCCTGTCCGACGACATCGCCCGGTCGATGTCCGCCCGCGCCTGCCGCATCTCGGTAGTCCAGGGGCGCAACGCCATCGGCATAGAACTGCCCAACGCCAAGCGCGAGACCGTCTATCTGCGCGACCTGCTGGCCAGCGCAGAATACGACAAGAAAAGTCACCTGCTGCCGCTTGCTCTGGGCGAGACCATCGGCGGCGAGCCCTATGTCGCCGACCTGGCCCGCATGCCCCACCTGCTGATCGCGGGCACCACCGGCTCGGGCAAGTCGGTCGGGGTCAACGCCATGATCCTGTCGATCCTGTATCGCCACAGCCCGGCCGAGTGCCGCTTCATCATGATCGACCCCAAGATGCTGGAGTTGTCGGTCTATGACGGCATTCCGCACCTGCTGGCGCCGGTCGTGACCGATCCGAAGAAGGCCGTCGTCGCGCTGAAATGGACGGTGCGCGAGATGGAGGATCGCTATCGCCGCATGTCCAAGCTGGGCGTGCGCAATATCGCCTCGTACAACGAGCGTGCTCGCGAGGCCCAGGCCAAGGGCGAGCATTTCGAACGCACGGTTCAAACCGGCTTCGACGAGCAGGGCCGCCCCGTTTACGAGTCCGAGAAGATCCGTCCCGAGCCCCTGCCCTTCCTCGTCGTGGTCATGGACGAGATGGCCGACCTGATGCTGGTCGCCGGCAAGGACGTCGAGGGCGCGGTGCAACGCCTGGCCCAGATGGCCCGCGCCGCCGGCATCCATCTGATCATGGCCACCCAACGGCCGTCGGTCGACGTCATCACCGGCACCATCAAGGCCAACTTCCCGACCCGGATCTCCTTCCAGGTCACGTCCAAGATCGACAGCCGCACCATCCTGGGCGAACAGGGCGGCGAGCAGCTGCTGGGTCAGGGCGACATGCTCTATATGGCCGGCGGCGGTCGCATCACCCGCCTGCACGGCCCGTTCGTGGACGACAAGGAGGTCGAGGACGTCTGCAAACACCTGAAGGCCCAGGCCGAGCCCGACTATCTGGACCTGATCACCGACGAGCCGGACGGCGACGGGGACGGCGCTGTGGACGAAGGCGGCGGCGGTTCTGGCGACGACCTCTATGACCGCGCAGTCGCCGTCGTCACCCGCGACCGCAAGGCCTCGACCAGCTACGTCCAGCGTCGTCTACAGATCGGCTACAACCGCGCCGCCTCCCTGATCGAGCGGATGGAACAGGAAGGCGTGGTCAGCCCCGCCAACCACGCCGGCAAGCGCGACGTCCTGGCCGGCCCGCCGCCGATGGTGTGATCCAAGCCAAGGAACGGCTGCGCTCGCGAGCCGTTGTCTGGCCCGCCATCGTGTCCAAGCTTCAGCATTTCGATGAACAGGGCTTCATCGCAGCGCCGGAATATGGTCAGGCTCGCGTCATTCCGACGCCAAGCCGACCGGGCAAGACGGCAGGATCGACAACCATCCCGAACGGGAGACGGACTTCATGACCTCCAAGACGCTCGCCATCGCTCCGACCGACCTTCAGCGCCGCAGCCTGCTGCTGGGCGCAGGGCTTCTGACCGGGTTCGCCGCTCTGGGCGTGTTCGACACCGCCCAGGCCCAATCCAACCTGTCGGCGGCCGACCGCGCCGTGGTTCAGCAAGCGCAGGGCTATCTTCAGGCCCTGACCTCGGCGCAGGGCACGTTTACCGAGACTGGCCCCAACGGCCAGAGCCGTCAGGGGCGATTCTATCTGCAGCGTCCCGGCAAGATGCGGTTCGAATACACCAACCCCGCAGGTCTTCTGGTGGTGTCGGACGGCTATAACGTCAAACGCTACGACCCCCGCCTGAACACCTTCCAGCAGGTGCCGCTGGGCCGCACGCCCCTGTCCACCTTCCTGGCGCGCAACGTCCGGCTGGACCAGGGCGTCCGCATCGAGCGCGTGACGCGAATGGCGTCCGGCGCCTTCGCCATCACCGCGCGCGACGCCAACCGTCCGAACGACGGACAGGTGATCCTGGCCTTCGCCGGCAATCCGATGCGCCTGCAGGAATGGACCATTACCGATCCGCAAGGCGCGCGCACCCGCACCCAGCTGACGGCGTTGCAGCCGGCGTCGAACCTGTCAGCGCGACTGTTCCAGCTGACCGACCCGACGCGTCGTCCCGGCCGAAACTAAAAGGCCTGAGGGGCAGGTGACCATTCCTCAACCCCTGTTCCTCTAGACTGGCCGCATGAGCGCGACCGCCCCGCCATCGCTGAAATGGATCGTGGCGGTCGGCTTCGGGGCCTTCGCCCTGTTCATGCTCGGCGCGCTGGTGGTGGAGCCGGCGGTGCATGGCCTGATCGAACCGGCGGATGATCCCGCGCCGCCCCGCCCGTCAGGTCGAGTCGAGGTCGGGGACGCGGTGCTGGCCGGCCGATACGCCACGGCCGGATCGACGTTGGTGGTCCAGATCGAAGGCGGCGCGCTTTCGACCGGCACGGGCGGGACGCTGAAGTCCGAGCCGCATCGCCTGGTCCCGGCGGATCAGCAGGCCAGCGTCTCCACGATCTTCGCCGACGCCATGACCGTGCCGACCCAGGCGCAGATCGAGATCCGACGTGTGACGGCGGAAGAAGACACCCGGCTTTGCGCGGGGCATCCCGTCGGCTGGCTGGCGCTGGCGGTGCGGCGTGACGGCTTCGTCATGATGCCGGTCCGGCAAGGACCGCCGCCCGGCGCCCTGACGCCCGACGATCGGCTGTGCGCCGTTCTGGACCTGAGCCGATGATGCGAGGGCTGTTGCTGGCCGCCCTGATCGGGGCGGTTGCGGCGCTTCTGACCTGGACGAAACCGGGCGATGCGACACCCACCGGCGCGCCGGACACCGTTGTCGTTCAGGTGCTCGACAACGGATTCCATACCGATCTGGCTGTGCCGCGCGAGGCGCTGGTGCGACGCGGCGGCCCACTGGCGCGCGCCGCCGCAGGGCTGGCGCCCGGCGACTGGATCCTGATCGGTTGGGGCGATGCAAAATTCTATGTCGATCAGAGCCCCATTTCGGATCGCCTGCCCGACGGCGCGCGCGCCTTTCTGCACCCCCGCAACCGTTCGGTCCTGATGCTGGACCCGCGTAGCGTCGATCCGCGCCTGACCTATGGGGAAGACAGCGCCACCCTGATCCTGACGCGCGCCCGGTTCGACCGACTGGCCGCCCGCGTGGAGGCGTCGCTGGACCTGTCGGACGGCGCGCCTCGCATCGCCACGGCGCGTCCCGGCGACGATGCGCGCTTCTTCGCCAGCCGCGAGACCTTCTCCATCCTGCATCTGTGCAACCACTGGACGGCGGACGTGCTGAACGCCGGCGGGGTTCCGATCCGCCCGGTCCAGTCGATCACCTCGGCCGAGGTGATGCGGTCGGTCAGGGCGGCCGAACAGGAGCGAAAACTGGACATGAGCCCGTCGCGAGACTAGACCGCCCGACTTTCGCTTATCCGGCCGGGTCCGAGCCCCGGCGGGCGAACAAGAAGGAGAGGCCGATGGCCCACAAACAATTTACCCGCAGTTCCTCCACCTCTAGCCCGGCAGGAAAAGCGCCCAGCCAGCGGCAACTGCGCGCCGGCGAGCTGATCCGTCACGCCCTGGTCGATATCCTGCGCGAGGAGGATATCCGCGACGAGGCCCTGGCCGACGTATCCATCACCGTGACCGAGGTGCGCCTGTCGCCGGACCTGAAGCACGCCACCTGTTTCGTCGAGCCCCTGGGCGCCGGCGTCGAGGCCGCGCCGACCAACGGCCATGAGAGCGAGATCATCAAGGCCCTGAACGTCCACGCCAAGTTCATCCGCGGTCAGCTGGGCCGGCGGCTGGACATGAAGTTCACGCCCGACCTGAAGTTCCGCCACGACGAGAGTTTCGGCGCCGCCAACCACATGGACAAGCTGTTCGCCGATCCGCGCATCCAGGCCGACCTGGCGGCCCGCGACGACGAAGGGGACGAGGACTGATGATCGCGATCCTCCCCCATCGGGGGAGG
>NZ_JBKBOC010000008.1:25702-137832 GCF_046295075.1 Brevundimonas sp.
TCGGCGCCGCCAACCACATGGACAAGCTGTTCGCCGATCCGCGCATCCAGGCCGACCTGGCGGCCCGCGACGACGAAGGGGACGAGGACTGATGATCGCGATCCTCCCCCATCGGGGGAGGATTTAGATGGGCCGTCGCAAGAAGGGCGACGTCGTCGACGGCTGGGTCTGCCTGGACAAGCCGTTCGAGATGGGATCGACCGAGGCGGTCAGCCGGATCCGCCGCCTGTTCAACGCCCAGAAGGCCGGTCACGCCGGGACGCTGGACCCGCTGGCCAGCGGCATCCTGCCCATCGCCTTGGGCGAGGCGACCAAGACCGTGCCGATGATGATGGACGCGCAGAAGGTCTATCGCTTCACCATCAACTGGGGCGTCTCGACCGACAGCGTGGACCGCGAGGGCGAGATCATCGGCCGCTCCGACGTGCGGCCCACGGTCGAGGCGGTGAAGGCGGCGCTGCCGGCCTTCGTCGGCGAGATCGACCAGACCCCGCCGCGCTTCTCGGCGATCAAGGTGGACGGCGCCCGCGCCTATGACCTGGCCCGCGATGGGGTGGAGTTCGAACTTCAGTCGCGCCGCGTGACCATATATTCGGCCGAGGTGTCGGATGCACCGGACGCCGCCGATCCAGTGCAAGATTGGGTCGAACTGACCATCCGAACCGGCAAGGGCGTCTATGTCCGGTCTCTGGCGCGCGACCTGGCCGTCGTGCTGGGCGCCGAGGGTCATGTGTCGGCTCTGCGGCGCGAACTGGTCGGGCCGTTCAGCACGCAAAACGCCGTCACTCTGGATTCTCTGGAGGAAATGGTGCATAGGGGCGCCGCCTCGGAAGGCTTGCTTGCCGTTGCGACCGCCCTGGACGACATCCCGGAGCTGGCCGTGACGGAACAGGACGCCTTCTCGCTTCGGCAGGGACGCCCGATCGTTCTGCTCCCCCGTCAGGTGGAAACCCTCAAAGATCGTCTTCGCGACGGTTCGCGCACGGTTTCAGCCTTTCAGGGCCAGACCCTCGTCGCCCTCTGTCAGTTGCGGGCCGGCCGGTTAGAACCCGACCGCGTTTTCAATCTTTCCTGATCACCTGATCAGGGGACTCCAACCCGGCCTCAAGTAGCGCGAAAGCGCGGTAGGCCATCAAGGGAGACTTTCGATGTCGGTTACTGCTGAACGCAAGCACGAGATCATCGCCGATAACGCCCGCACCGCTGGCGACACCGGCTCGGCCGAGGTTCAGGTCGCGATCCTGTCGGAACGCATCGCCAACCTTACCGAACACTTCAAGACCCACAAGAAGGACAACCACTCGCGTCGTGGCCTTCTGAAGATGGTGTCGCAACGTCGCCGCCTGCTCGACCACCTCACCAAGGTCGACGCCGATCGCTACCAAGCGCTCATCGCCAAGCTGGGCCTGCGCCGCTAAGGCGTCGGATCAGTGTAGAATACGCTTTCGAGGCGCGGACGGTCACGTCCGCGCCTCGTTGTGCGACTAGAGACTGCCGCGCGCCGCGGAATTTGCCGGCGCAGATGCGAGGGCCATGCCGGCTCTCAATCGGGTCTTCCGCGATGGCGCGGCGACCCCCGGAGCCGAGGACTGAACGCCCGACGCATCCACCCCCAATGATGGGACCCCGCCGGGAATACGCCCGCCGGGATACGAAAGACGAAATATGTTCGACATCAAACGCAAGACGATCGACTGGGCCGGACGCCCGCTGACCCTGGAAACGGGCCGCATCGCCCGCCAGGCCGACGGCGCCGTGCTGGCGACCTACGGCGAGACCGTGGTTCTGGCCACCGTCGTCTATGGCCGCTCGCCCAAGCCGGGCCTGGATTTCTTCCCCCTGACGGTCAACTATCAGGAAAAGACCTTCGCCGCCGGCAAGATTCCGGGCGGCTACTTCAAGCGTGAAGGCCGTCCGACCGAGAAGGAAACCCTGGTTTCCCGCCTGATCGACCGTCCGATCCGCCCGCTGTTCGTCAAGGGCTTCAAGAACGAGACCCAGGTCGTCGTGACCGTGCTGCAGCACGACATGGAGAACGATCCGGACATCGTCGGCCTGGTCGCCGCCTCGGCCGCCCTGACCATTTCGGGTGTGCCCTTCATGGGCCCCATCGGCGCCGCGCGCGTCGGCCTGATCGACGGCGAGCTGGTGCTGAACCCGCACATCGACCTGATCGCGACTTCGGAGCTGGACCTGGTGGTCGCCGGCACCCAGGACGCCCTGATGATGGTCGAATCCGAAGCCAAGGAGCTGTCGGAAGAGAAGATGCTCGAAGCCCTGATGTTCGCGCACGCGGGCATGCAGCCGGTGATCGACGCCATCATCGAACTGGCTGAACACGCCGCCAAGGAGCCCTTCGACTTCCAGGCCGAAGATCATTCGGACGTGGTCGCCTCGATCAAGTCGCTGGTCGGCGAGGACATCAAGGCCGCCTACACCCACCCCGGCAAGTACGACCGTCGCTCGGGCGTCGATGCGGCCAAGAAGACCGCCGCCGCCAAGCTGGTGAAGACCGACGAGAACCCCGACGGCGTCGACGGTTCCAAGTTCTCGGCCGCCTTCAAGGAATGCGAAGCCGAGGTCCTGCGTCGCGACATCATCGAGAACGCGCACCGCGTCGACGGCCGCGCCCTCGACAAGGTTCGCGCCATCGTGTCGGAAGTCGGCGTCCTGCCGCGCACCCACGGTTCGGCCCTGTTCACGCGTGGGGAAACCCAGGCCCTGGTCGTCGCCACGCTCGGCACCGGCGAGGACGAGCAGTATATCGACAGCCTGTCGGGCACCTACAAAGAGAGCTTCCTGCTGCACTACAACTTCCCTCCCTATTCGGTGGGTGAAGCTGGCCGCATGGGTTCGCCCGGCCGTCGCGAGATCGGTCACGGCAAGCTGGCCTGGCGCGCGGTTCGTCCGATGCTGCCGACCAAGGAAGACTTCCCCTACACCATCCGTCTGGTCTCCGAGATCACCGAGTCGAACGGCTCGTCCTCGATGGCCACGGTCTGCGGCGCTTCGCTGGCTCTGATGGACGCGGGCGTTCCGCTGATCCGTCCGGTCTCGGGCATCGCCATGGGCCTGATCCTGGAGCCGTCGGGCGAGTTCGCCATCCTGTCGGACATCCTGGGTGACGAAGATCACCTGGGCGACATGGACTTCAAGGTCGCCGGCACGTCGGAAGGCATCACCAGCCTTCAGATGGACATCAAGGTCGCCGGCATCACCAAGGAGATCATGAAGCAGGCTCTGACCCAGGCCTCGGCCGGTCGCCTCCACATCCTGGACGAGATGTCCAAGGCCATGGATGCGCCGCGCACCGAACTGGGTGAGCACGCTCCCAAGATCGAAACGGTCAAGATCCCGGTCGACAAGATCCGTGAAGTGATCGGTTCGGGCGGCAAGGTCATTCGCGAGATCGTCGAGAAGACCGGCGCCAAGATCGACATCGGCGATGACGGCACCATCAAGGTCGCCGCCAACGACCAGGAGAAGATCGACGCCGCCAAGGCCTGGATCCAGTCCATCGCCTCGGAGCCGGAAGTCGGAACCATCTACTCCGGCAAGGTCGTGAAGGTCGTCGATTTCGGCGCCTTCGTGAACTTCTTCGGCGCCAAGGACGGCCTGGTCCACGTGTCCCAGATCGCTCTGGAACGCGTCGCCAACCCGGCCGACGTCCTGTCGGAAGGCCAAGAGGTCAAGGTCAAGTTCCTGGGCTTCGACGATCGCGGCAAGACCAAGCTGTCGATGAAGATCGTCGATCAGACCACGGGTGAAGACCTGACCGACAAGATCAACGCTGAACGCGCCGAGCGTGGCGAAGAGCCTCTTTCGGACGACACCGGCGGCCGTCCCAAGCGCGAAGGCGGCGGTGATCGCGGTGGCGATCGCGGACGTCGTCGTCGCGACTAAGCGACCGCGTATCCAAGACTGATGAGGCCCGGCGGAGCGATCCGCCGGGCCTTTTTCTTTGGCCGCACCATGCAGAGATCGGGGGCCTGTCTGGAATTTCACTTGCCGCGCCCGCGCCTGCGGTCTCCATTGCCGCATCCAAATTCGAGGGGCCGTTCCATGTTCGATCGTCGTCGTCTTCTTCAGTCCGCCGCGCTGGGCGCCGGCCTTGTCGCCGTGGGCGGTCCCGCCTTCGCCAGACAAGCCGCCCCCCAAGGCGACGCCGCCGCCCAGCTCAAGACCTTCATGGATGCGACGTTCGAGCAGACGCTGGACAAGAGCCCCGAGGTCGTCACCATGTTCGGCCTGGACAAGGGCGACCGCGCCGCCGCCAAGTCCAAACTGACCGCGCCCACACGCGCAGAGGAAGACGACCAGCGCGCCTTCACGCGTCGCCAGCGCGCCGAACTGGCCCGGATCGACCGCACCAAGCTGGATGCTCGCAACGCCAACTACTACGACAGCCTGGCGCAGAACCTGGACGGGGTGATAGCCACCTTCGACATCCCCTATGGACAGGGCGGCTGGCCCAATCCGTACCGGGTCAGCCAGCAGGGTGGTGCCTATCAGTCCACGCCGGACTTCCTGGCCAACCAGCACACCATCGAGACGGCCGCCGACGCAGACGCCTATGTGGCGCGCGTCAACGCCTTCGCCGACGTGCTGCTGGCCGAGACGGACCGAGTGAAGGAGGAATATGCGCTCGGCGTGATCCCGCCGGACTTCATCCTGGCCAAGGCGATCCGCCAGCAGGACGGCTTCCTGGCGACCCCGGCGGCGACCTCGCCCCTGGTGCAGTCGGTCGTGGATCGCGTGCGCGCCAAGGGGCTGACCGGCGACTGGGGCGCCCAGGTCGAGCGGCTGGTGACCGAGCGGGTCTATCCGGCGCTCGCCGCCCAAAACGCGGTGCTGAAGGCCGCCCAGCCGAACGCCGTGCACGAGGCCTCGGTGCGCCGCCTGCCGCAGGGCGAGCAATATTACGCCAACAGCCTGCACTACATCACCACGACCCGGCTGACGGCCGACGAGATCCACCGCACCGGCGTCGCACAGATGGCCGATCTGACGGCGCGCGCCGATGTGCTGCTGAAGGCGCAAGGGTTGACGCAAGGCTCGGTCGCCGAGCGGATCAAGGCCCTGGGGGACGATCCCAAATACGTCTACGCCAACACCGACGCCGGCAAGGCCGAGCTGATCGACAAGCTGAACGCCCAGATGGCCGACATGCAGGCGCGGCTGCCGAACGCCTTTGGCCGCTTGCCCAAGGCCAAGGTCGAGATCAAGCGCGTCCCGCCCGAAATCGAGGCCGGCGCGCCGATGGGCTACTACAACTCGCCCAGTCTGGATGGGACGCGGCCCGGCATCTACTGGATCAATCTGAAGGACACGGCGGAATGGCCGTCCTGGACCCTGCCGACCCTGACCTATCATGAGGCTGCGCCGGGCCATCACCTCCAGATCAGCCTGCAGCAGGAGAGCGAGTCCGCGCCCCTGCTGATGAACCTTCTGGGCTTCTCCAGCTATGTCGAGGGCTGGGGTCTGTACGCCGAACAGCTGGCCGACGAGATGGGCGCCTATGAGAACGATCCGGCAGGACAGATCGGTTACATTCAATCGTTGATGTTCCGCGCCGCCCGCCTGGTGGTCGACACCGGCATCCATTCCAAGGGCTGGAGCCGCGAACAGGGCATCCGCTACATGATGGAGGCTTACGGCGATCAGGAGGGCGCGGCGACGTCCGAGGTCGAACGCTATTGCGGCTGGCCGGGTCAGGCCTGCGCCTACAAGGTCGGGCACAACGAATGGGTTCGCCTGCGCGAAAAGGCCAAGACGACCCTGGGGCCCAGGTTCGACATCAAGGGCTTCCACGACACGGCCCTGGCCGCCGGCGGCGTGCCGCTGTCGGTGCTGGAGCGGATCGTGGACGGATGGGTCGCGACCCAGGCGTGACCCACAGACCGTAGCGGGCCATAGTCGCAGATAAGCAGGGATGCGCCGGCGCGGCGCGGTCCCGTCACTGGAGCCCACCGCATGATCGATCGTCGTCGTCTTCTGCTGACCGCCGCCGCCACGGCCGCCGTCGCGCCCTCTCTGGCCCAGGCCCAAGCCGCCTCCACCGATGCGGATGGACGGTTGAACAGCCTGCTGGATGGCTGGTTCGAGGCGGACATCGACGAAAGCCCTGAGCGCGCCACCAACCTGGGTTTGGACCGGGGCGCACGGGCGGGGCTTTCGTCCAGGCTCAGCGAGGCGGGACCGGACGCCATCCGAAAGGATCGCGCCAAGGCCGTGACGCGCTGGGGCCAGCTGAGCGGCTTCGATCAGGCCGGCCTGTCGCCGGCCGGGGCGCTGAACTACGCCATCGCCGCCTTCGGGGCGGAGACGGCGGCCCAGACGGCGCGCTTCGACTATGGGGCAGGACCGGGTCGGCCGTCGCCCTATATCGTCACCCAGCTGTCGGGCGCCTATTTCAGCACGCCGGACTTTCTGGACAACCAGCACCGGATCGAGGATGCGGCAGGCGCCGACGCCTTCCTGTCGCGGCTGGAGGCCTTCTCGGGCGTGCTGGAGGGCGAGACGGCCAAGGTCCAGGAAGACGCGGCCCTCGGCGTCATCCCGCCGGACTTCGTCATCGACCGGATGCTGCCGCAGATCCGCACCCTGCGCGGCACGCCCGCCGCCGACATGGCCATGCTGAAGTCGCTGGCGCGCAAGGCGGGCGGGCTGAACCTGACCGGATACGACGCCCGCGCCGCCGCCATCGTGGACCAGAAGATCAAACCGGCCCTGAGCGCCCAGATCGCGGCGCTGGAGGCGTTGCGACCCCGTGCGACCCATGACGCGGGGGTCTGGCGCCTGCCGGACGGCGAGGCCTTCTATGCCGCCGGGCTGAAGGCCAACACGACCACCACCCTGTCGGCCAAGGATATCCACGCCCTGGGCCGCGAGCAGGTCGCCGAGATCAGCGCCGAGATCGACGCCATCCTGAAGGCCCAGGGCTATACGCAAGGCACGGTCGGCGAACGCATCCAGGCCCTGAACAAGGAGCCCGCCCAGCTGTTCGCCAATACGGATGCGGGCAAGGCCGAGCTGCTGGCCTGGCTGAACCAGCTGGTCGCCGATCTGGAGCCGAAACTGCCGCAGGTGTTCGGCCGCCTGCCCAAGTCCCACGTCGAGGTCCGGCGCGTGCCCGTCTCGATCCAGTCGGGGGCGCCGGGCGGCTATTACCAGGGACCGCCGCTGGATGGGTCGCGACCGGGCGCCTATTACATCAACCTGCGCGACAGCGGGAACTGGCCGCGGTTCGCCCTGCCGACCCTGACCTATCACGAGGCGTCGCCGGGGCATCACCTGCAAGTGGCGCTTCAGAGGGAGTCCGGCGAGCTGCCGCAATGGCGGCGGGCGGGCGGCTTCTCGGCCTATAACGAAGGCTGGGCGCTGTATGCCGAGGCGGTGGCGGCCAACGATATGGACGTCTATGCGGCCGATCCGCTGGGCCGGGTCGGCTTCCTGATGTCCTATCTGTTCCGGGCCGTGCGGCTGGTGGTGGACACCGGCCTGCATTCCGAGCGCTGGAGCCGCGAACAGGCGGTCGAATATATGGCGGCCTCGGGTGCCAAGCCGCTGGATGCGTCCAACAGCGAGATCAACCGCTACTGCGTCTGGCCCGGCCAGGCCTGTTCCTACAAGGTCGGCCACACCGTCATCGCCCGCCTGCGCCAGGAGGCGGAGGCCAAGCCCGGATTCGACCTGCGCGCCTTCCACGACAAGGTGCTGGAGAACGGCTCCCTGCCGCTGGCGGTGCTGGAGCGGATCGTGGGCGCCCAGGCCTAAAATCTGGGCCTTAGTCGGCGACGGTCATGCCGTCGGCCTGGCGCAGGCGGTTGTGGATGTCGGTGGCGGCGACGGCGGCCTCTGCGGTCGCCACGGCGATCTGGTTGAGACCCCGCACCACGTCGCCGGCGGCGTAGAGACCCGGCACGGTGGTCGCCTGATGCAGATCGACCTCCAGCCGGCCGTCGCCAGAGAGGCGGGCGCCCAGACCTTGGGCAAGATCGGCGTTGGGCGAGGTGCCCAAGGCGGAATAGACCAGGTCGAAGGCGCGGGTCTGGCCGCCCCAGGTCAGGGCGGTCACGCGGTCCTGTTCCAGCTCCACCGCCTCCAGCGGCGCCAGGATCAGTTCGACGCCCAGCCTGTCCAGCTCGTCGCGGCGCGAGAGAGCGTCGGCCGGACCGATGTGGATCAGCGTCACCCGGTCGGAATAGGTGCGCATGAAGGCGGCTTCGCGAGCGCCCTTGTCGCTGTGGCCGATGACGGCGACCGCCTTGTCCGTGGCTTCATAACCGTCGCAGATGGGGCAGACGCGGACCAGCGACCGTTGCACGGCGCGTTCGACGCCCGGCAGGTCGGGGTGATGATCGACGACGCCGGTCGCCAGCAGCACGGCGCGGGCGTGAATGGCGCGGCCGTCCACCTGGGCGACGAAGCTGTCGCCGTCGCGGGTCAGGGTCTCGACCCGACCCGGCATGACGACCGCCCCATATTCCTCGGCCTGTTCGCGCATCCGCTTCAGGATGTCCGAGCCGCCGATACCTGCGGGAAAGCCCGGCATATTGTGGCTGACGGGAATCCAGCAGGCGCGCGGTTCGCCCGCGTCCACCACCAGGGTCCGCCTGCGGAAGCGGCCGAGATAGGTCGCCGCCGTCAGACCGGCCGGACCCGCCCCGATGATCAGGACCTCCGGGTCGTTCACTGCGTGCGCCAAGCGACGGGCCACAGGTCGGATCGCACGCCCGCGCATTGGCCCATCGTGCTTTCCTCCGTCAGGACGAAGCGGTCGCCGGTCCAGGCCCAGGTCTGGGCCGAGCCGCAGTCGCCGATGCCGCGTCCCTTGGCGAAGGCCGACAGGGTGCGGGTCTTGGGATCATAGGCCCCGTTGACGGTGGAGTTGTCGGCCATGACCGGGTCGACGCCGGGGCCGGCCGTTCCGGCGAGGATCGCGGGGCGGGGGTCACGACCGCCCGGTCCCGTCAGATACCAGTTGTGGGTGACGTTATAGGCCCCGGCACCGCACGGCACGCCCCACAGTTCCGTGCGGGCGTCCAGCCGGGCGGACATGACCATGTCGCTGATCGCCGGCATGGCCGATTCCTTCAGGCAGGTTCCGACCTCGGTGCGGGTGCGAAGGGCGGCGGGGACGGTCTGGTTCACGTCGCCGAAGCCCGCCTGATCCACGGCCGGGGCGGGCGTGACCGTCGGCAAGGGCGGGGCGACCGGGACGGTGGAGGCGGGACGGTCGCCCCGTCGGATCAGGGCCGTGGTCGTGTCGAGCCGACCCTGCTTCTCGTCGATCCACAAAAGGGCGGCGGCGGCGCCGTGCAGCGAGACGTCCTGGGTCGAGGCGCCGCGAATGGTCATCACCTTGCCCTGAGCCATGGCGTCGATCGCAGCGCGGGCATTGGGGCGGATTTCGCCGATGGGAGCCTCGGCCTCGCCCTCGTCGCTGAGCGCCGCCGGATAGGCGCGACCATCAATCGTCAGCGCGATCCGGCCGGCCCCCTTGGCGTCGCCATCGGGCCAATAGCCGAACAGGATCTGGGGCTGGGCGTCGGGGCCAGGCGCCAAGGTGATGCGCACCCAGCCGGCGGCGAACTCGGGCGCGAAGCCGAAGGCCCAGCAGGTTCCGTCGTTGCCGCAGGTCGCGCTCCAGTCGCGGAACTGTTTCGTCTCGGCGCGGATCTGAAGCACCGGCGCGGCGGCAGCAGAGGCGGCGGTCGCAGGCATGGCGGCCTTGGGCGCAGCGGGCGCCTTGGCGGCGTCCTTGTCGCCGCAGCCGGCGACGGCGAAGGCGGACAGGGCCAGGGCGGAAAGCGCGACGCCGCGAGACAGGGTCTTCATGCCTTTTTCAACTCCGACGGCTTGTGCGCCGCGCGCGCGCCGGTCTTGGCGCTCTCGACGATATACTCGGGATTGTCAGGCGAAGCTGCGACCTTGTGGCCCTTGATGTGCGTTTCGGAGGTGACCTTCTTTACGACCTTGCCGGTCGTCGTGCCCTGGCTGTGATCCCACTTTACGCGATCGCCGGACTTGAACGTCTTTTCGGGCATGGCTGCGCTCCCTGCTGTGTCGCTTCTCGTTCAGCGATCAGCCTGCGCATCAGTTCCGCATCGATCACGGGCGGGACTTCGCAGAAGGTGACGATCCACCGGTCGATCAGTTCACGTTCCTCCTTCGTCATTCCATCGTCCGTCGCCGCCCTTGGGCCAAGGAGAAGCCCAGACCCGCCAAAGGGTTCAGTGTGGCGTCGAGGTTTTTCCGGGCGGGGTTAACGGACGGCGGGGTTTGCGTGGGCGCGCTGCCCCGCTATATCCCCGCCACGACATTCCTTCCCTACAGTCACAGGCGGACCGCACGCATGGCCAAGATCAAGGTCGAAAACCCCATCGTCGACATCGACGGCGACGAAATGACCCGCATCATCTGGCAGATGATCAAGGACAAGCTGGTCTTCCCGTTCCTGGATCTCGAACTGGACTACTACGACCTGGGCATGGAGCACCGCGACGCCACCGACGACCAGGTGACGATCGACGCCGCCCACGCGATCCAGAAGCACGGCGTCGGCGTGAAGTGCGCCACCATCACGCCTGACGAAGCGCGCGTCGCCGAGTTCGGCCTGAAGAAGATGTGGAAGTCGCCCAACGGCACCATCCGCAACATCCTGGGCGGCGTGGTCTTCCGCGAGCCGATCATCTGCTCGAACGTGCCGCGCCTGGTTCCCGGCTGGACCCAGCCCATCGTCGTCGGCCGTCACGCCTTCGGCGACCAGTACAAGGCCACCGACTTCCTGATGCCCGGACCGGGTACCCTGACGATCAAGTTCGTCGGTGAAGACGGCGCCGTGATCGAGCACGAGGTCTACAAGGCGCCCGGCGCCGGCGTGGCCATGGCCATGTACAACCAGGACGACTCGATCCGCGAGTTCGCCCACGCCTCGTTCGCCTATGGCCTGCAGCGCAACTATCCGGTCTATCTGTCGACCAAGAACACGATCCTGAAAGCCTACGACGGCCGCTTCAAGGACCTGTTCCAGGAAGTGTTCGACGCCCATTACGCCGCCGAGTTCAAGGCGCGCGGCCTGACCTATGAGCACCGTCTGATCGACGACATGGTCGCGGCGGCCATGAAGTGGTCGGGCGGCTTCGTCTGGGCGTGCAAGAACTATGACGGCGACGTGCAGTCGGACGTGGTGGCGCAGGGCTTCGGCTCGCTGGGCCTGATGACCTCGGTCCTGATGACGCCGGACGGCAAGGTGCTGGAGACGGAAGCCGCCCACGGCACCGTGACCCGCCACTATCGCCAGCACCAGAAGGGCGAGGCCACCTCGACCAACTCGATCGCCTCGATCTTCGCCTGGACGCGCGGCTTCAAGCACCGCGCCAAGCTGGACGACAACGCGGCCCTGGCCACCTTCGCCGACACGCTGGAGAAGGTGGTCGTGGATACCGTCGAGAGCGGCCACATGACCAAGGATCTGGCCCTGCTGGTCGGCGACCAACAGGGCTGGCTGACCACCGAGGGCTTCCTCGACAAGGTCGCCGAGAACCTGAAAACCGCCCTGCCGGACGTGGGCTGAGTTACCATACCGGCTCGCAACTCGCTGCCGACAGCACGCCCAAACGTCCTCAAGTAGCGCGAAGCGCGATAGGACAAACAAGAATGAGCCCCGCCGGAGCGATCCGGCGGGGCTTTTCGTTGTGCGAACGGCCGGGGCGTGCATGATCGGCGATAATGAGGAAGCGGTCTTGAAACGTCTGTTCGGAAATCTGGTGCTGGCGGCGGTCGTGGCGGCGGTGCTGTCCTTCTTCGCCGCGCCCGCTGTGGCCTTCTTCGCCATTCGATCAGCGGCCGAGGCGAACGATGTGGCGGGGCTGGCGCGGTTGATCGACTTCAACGCCGTGCGCCAGTCGCTGCGGCCGCAGCTGGCGGGACGGCCCGAGGCCATGGCGCCCGCGCCGTCGTTCCTGGAAGACCCCATCGGCGCCTTCCGGCGTCAGATCGAACAGAACCCCATCCTGCGCCAGCCGGACGTGGACGCCTATCTGACGCCGGCGGCCCTGACGGCCCTGCTGCGCGGCGAGGGCCGGTACGCCAGCCAGAGGACGACGGCGGGCGTGGCGCCCGCGTCCGCCCAGGCGCGCAAGCCCTGGCCCAGCCCGGCCTACTGGAGCGTCAACCGGGCGCGGATGGCGGTGACGGACCAGGGCGGATCGCGCACCCTGTTCACCTTCGAGCGGCGGGGACCGTTCGAGTGGAAGCTGGTCCACATCGGCCTGCCCGACGGGACTGCGCCGGCCGTGACCGTGACGCCTCGCCCCTGAGCCCAAGCGCCGTGAGGCAACCGGGCGGTCAGGCGCCGCGTTGGCTTTTCAAGGAGACTGCATGAACCGCAAGATCGTCACCGGAGCCCTGATCGCCGTCGTCGTCGGCGTGGTCGTCGCCCTGTTCGCCTCGCCCTTCATCGCCGCCCAGGCCCTGGTGCGGGCGGCGCGGACGGGGGATGCGGCGGGGCTGGAGCGGCAGGTGGACTTCCCAGCCTTTCGCGCCAGCCTGAAGAGCGAGTTGAACGCGCGGGCGGCGCTGGAAATCCGCAGCCGGACCAAGGGAGATCGCGGTCTGGCGGCGCTGGGGATGCTGCTGGCCCCATCGCTGGTCGAGGGTGCGGTCGACAACTTCGTCACGCCCCAGGGCATCGCCGCCATGGTGCGTTCAGGCGAGACGCCCGAGCCCGAACGGCCCGTCCCCGCCGACGACACGCCCGCCCCGCCCAAGGACAAGATCCATCAATCCTGGGCCTATCGCGGGATCAACACCTTCGCCGTCACCCTCACGCGCGACGACCGGCCGGACGACGCCCTGGTGCTGATTATGGAGCGCCGCACGCCGTTTACGTGGAAGCTGGCGGGGGTCGATCTGACGCCCGATCCGATGGGGTGAGGCCGAGGTCGAAATTGCACTGCACCTCGAAAACGAATGCAAAGTGCAAGAAGGTGCAATTTCGCGCCGATTAAAAAATGAGTGCACTTTCGTGCACTTTTACTCTGCATGGCGGCGCCGCCCCTTTCGACCGACGATTATACGCGAGGTTGGAAGGGCGGTCGGGTAGCAGTTGATGCAGCGGGTTAAGTTGCTGAATAATAAGTCAGTTATTCTGGAAAATAGGATGGCTCGGCCCCTCTCCCATAGGGAGAGGGCTTGAGCGCACGGCGGCGTTAGCCGTCGTTCTGGCGCGAAAGGGTGAGGGGTTGTGGTGTGCGAACTGGCCCACCGATCGACCCTCATCCGGCCCTGCGGGCCACCTTCTCCCAATGGGAGAAGGGACGTCGGTTATCAGCCGGCCAGCGCGGCCCTTACCGCCGCCAGGCCATCCTCGGCCTTCGACCCATCCGGGGCGCCGCCTTGGGCGAAGTCGGGTTTGCCGCCGGCGCCCTGGCC
Organism: Brevundimonas sp.; assembly: GCF_046295075.1. GTDB lineage: Bacteria > Pseudomonadota > Alphaproteobacteria > Caulobacterales > Caulobacteraceae > Brevundimonas. Next base: position 39,140 of record NZ_JBKBOC010000008.1, read on the forward strand.
GCCCATGGCGATGACGGCGGCGCGGGCCAGGTCGGCGGCGTTGACGCGGTCGGTGAGGTCAGACGTGACGGCGACGGTGACGGCGGCCTTGCCCTCTGTCACCCCGATCAGGGCGACGACGCCGGTTCCGACCTGTTTACGGAAGTCCTCGGCCACGCCGCGCAGACCCTTGCCGTCCACGCCGTCCAGGACGCGGGCCATCAGCTTGATCCCGCCGATCTCTTCCGGCGCAGCGGACGCGCCGGAGCCGCCGCCCAGGGCCAGTTGCTTCTTCAGCTCGGCGACCTGTTTCTCCAGCGCCTTGACCGAGGCGGTCAGGCTGTCGACGCGGGCCGGAACGTCGGCGGTCTGGACCTTGAAGCCCTGGGCCAGCGAACGGGCGACGCCGGCCTGGGCCAGCAGATACTGGCGCGCAGCCTCGCCGGTCAGGGCCTCGATGCGGCGCACGCCGGCGGCGACGCCGGTTTCCTGAACGATCTTGAACAGGGCGATGTCGCCGGTGCGGGCGACGTGGGTGCCGCCGCACAGTTCGACCGAATAGGGGGCGTTGTTGTCGCCGGTCAAAGCCCGGCCCAAGGTCAGGACGCGGACCTCGTCGCCGTATTTCTCGCCGAACAGGGCGATGGCGCCGGCCTCGATGGCCTCCTGCGGGGCCATCAGCTTCATCTCGGTGGGGACGTTCTGACGGATGACCGCATTGACCTCGGTCTCGAGGGCCGAAAGCTCGGCCTCGGTCAGGGGAGCGCTGTGGCTGAAGTCGAAGCGGGCGCGCTCGGCATCGACCAGCTGGCCCTTCTGGGCGACGGCCGGACCGAGCACATTCTTCAGCGCCGTGTGCAGCAGGTGGGCGGCGGAGTGGTTGGCGCGGGTGGTGCGGCGCTTCTCGGCGTCCACCAGTTGAGCCGCGCGGGTTCCGATCTCCAGCTTGCCGGCCGTGACCTGGGCCACCAGGACGTGCAGGTCGCCGGCGTGTTTGCGCACGTCGATGACTTCGGCCTCGCCGCCCGGCCATTCCAGGGTTCCGTGATCGCCGGCCTGGCCGCCGCTTTCGGCATAGAAGGGGGTGGTGTCGAACAGGACCTCGACGATGTCGCCGACCTCGGCCGTTTCGACGGGGGCGCCGGCGTTCATGAGGGCCAGGACCTCGCCGGAACCCTCGATATTGTCATAGCCGGTGAAGACGGTCGGACCCATGCGGTCGCGGATCGCCAGCCATTCATTGGTGTTGGCGGTCTGGCCCGAGCCCTTCCAGTGTTCGCGAGAACGCTGGCGCTGCTCGGCCATGGCGGATTCGAAGCCGTCCACATTGACCGAGAAGCCGCGACGACGGGCCTCGTCCTGGGTCAGGTCCAGCGGGAAGCCGTAGGTGTCGGACAGGGTGAAGGCGGTCTGGCCGTCCAGCATGTCGCCGGGACGGAAGCCCTGAACCGCCGTGTCGAACAGGGCCATGCCCCGGCCGAGCGTGGTGCGGAAGCGGACCTCTTCCTGTTTCAGCGTGTCCTCGATGAAGGGCTGGGCGCGGGCCAGTTCGGGATAGGCGTCGCCCATCTGGGCCACCAGGGTCGGGACCAGGCGGTGCATCAGGGGGTCGGCGGCGCCCAGCAGGTGGGCGTGGCGCATGGCGCGGCGCATGATCCGGCGCAGCACATAGCCCCGGCCCTCGTTCGACGGAGTGACGCCGTCGGCGATCAGAAAGGAGGACGAGCGCAGGTGGTCGGCGATGACCCGGTGGCTGGCGGCGCGCTCGCCGTCCGACTTGGTCGAGGTGGCGTCTTCCGACGCCGCGATCAGGGTCTTGAACAGGTCGGTCTCGAACACCGAATGCACGCCCTGAAGCACGGTGGTCATCCGCTCCAGCCCCATGCCGGTGTCCACGCTGGGCTTGGGAAGGTTGCGAACGATCTGATCGTTCTCCTTCTCATACTGCATGAAGACGTTGTTCCAGATCTCGACGTAGCGGTCGCCGTCCTCGTCCGGCGAACCGGGAGGGCCGCCGGGGATCTTGTCGCCGTGGTCCCAGAAGATTTCGGTGCAGGGACCGCACGGACCGCTGTCGCCCATGGCCCAGAAGTTATCGGCGCCGGCGATGCGAATGATCTTGTCGTCGGAGAAGCCGGTGATCTTCTTCCAGATCGCGGCGGCCTCGTCGTCATCGATATAGACGGTGACCAGCAGGCGTTTGGGGTCCAGGTCGAAGTCCTGTGTGACCAGGTTCCACGCCTTCTCGATGGCGTGTTCCTTAAAGTAGTCGCCGAAGGAGAAGTTGCCCAGCATCTCGAAGAAGGTCAGGTGGCGGGCGGTATAGCCGACATTGTCCAGGTCGTTGTGCTTGCCCCCGGCGCGGACGCATTTCTGCGACGACGTGGCGCGCAGATAGGGCGGCTTGGACGCGCCGGTGAAATAGTCCTTGAACGGCACCATGCCCGCGTTGACGAACAGCAGGCTCGGGTCGTTTTGCGGCACCAGCGGAGCCGAGTGCACCTTGGCATGGCCGTCCGCCGCGAAATAATCGAGGTAGGTGGCGCGGATCTCGTTCAGGCTGGGCATGGGCGTGTCTTCGGCTCGGCGGTCGCTAAGGAACCGGCGTCTTATAGGGTTTTGGAGGCGAGCGCATCACCTCCGCACGGCGCACTCAAACGCGTGGCGGCGGGCCGAACTTGCCGGACTGGTAGTCCTGAACCGCCTGGATGATCTCTTCGCGGGTGGTCATGACGAAGGGACCATGGCTGAAGACCGGCTCGTTGATCGGTTCGGCGTGGCCCAGCAGGACGACGGCGTCGGTCTGGGCCGTGATCTCGACCGTGTCGCCGTCGCCCAGGGCGGCGAGGTTCCATTCGGGCACGGGGGTTCCGGCGACGGACACCTGGCCCTTGATCACATAGAAGAAGACGTTGCGGCCGGGCGCGACCGGGGCCTCGAACCGGGCGCCGGCGGGCAGGCGGACTATGGCCAGATGGATGTCGATCAGCGACTGAATCGGAGCCGCGACGCCCAGCCATTCGCCGGAGACGGGCTCGACCGTGACCCCGCCCTCAGTGGTGAAGGTCGGGATGTCGGCGGCCTGAAGTCCCACATAGTCGGGCTTGGTCATCTTCAGCCGGGACGGCAGGTTCACCCACAGCTGCAGGATCTCCATCGGCCCGCCGTCGCGCTTGAAGTCGGCGGGCGACAGTTCGGCGTGGATCAGGCCCGAGCCGGCGGTCATCCACTGGACGCCGCCTGCCTTGATGATGCTCTCGCCGCCGCCGGAGTCGTTGTGGGCCAGTTCGCCGTCCAGGATGAAGGTGACGGTCTCGAACCCCCTGTGCGGATGGGGGCCGAACGGCAGGCCGGCGTTGCCCGGCGCATAGGTCTGGGGCCCGTGGTGGTTCAGGAACAGGAAGGGATCGACCTGGTCCAGGCCCGGACCGGGCACGGGACGACGGGTCGTGAGATCGCCGATGTCGTCGCGGTGGGCGGGATGCAGGCGAAGGACGGAACGAGGCTGGGCCATTCGCCACATATAGGGTGGCGGATCGGCTCTGGCGAGCCTCAGCCTGCGCGAGACACTGTCACAGGGCGGGCGCGGCCGTTCTGGATCAGTTCGCCGGTCCAGCCCCGGGCGGCGGGTCGCAGGTGCAGTTCGCCGCCTGACAGGGGGATGACGGCGATGTCGCCGCTCTTGGAGGCCGGGCCGGCTGGACCGCCCAGGTCGGTTCCGGTCGGAAGATCCAGCCGACGCCAGGCGCCTTCGATCATCCGCCCCCCGCCGAGGTCGGTCAGGGCCAGGGACAGCAGGGGTTTTCCATCGGAGCTCGTTACGCGCCAGCGGCCGTCCAGAGGACCGCTGCGGGCGTCCGCGTCGATCTGGGCCTGGGCCACGCCCTGGTCATAGGCAATTTCTGCGTCGGTGGGGCTGACCTCGTAATTGCCGACATAGACGTCCACTTCGACGGGGGCGGTCAGGGGATGACGGTGCCGATCCATCGCGGCGTCGCCCTGCGCCTCTTCGCGACCGAAATCGGAGGGCGGTTCGAACGGACGGACGACCGGCGCCTGATAGGTGCCGGGCGTCGCATCCAGCAGACCCGTGGTCTGGATGGCGGGCTCCATGGCGACGGCGGCGATCAGGGCGAACAGGATCATGAGGCCCACCGTGCCAAATGCCGGCCCGTATCGGCTAGCCGTCGATGGGCCTGCGAACACAAACGTGATCCGCCGTGATGGAACCTGCGTAAGAGCGGCAATGCGTAGATGTTCGCCGCTGTGCGTTGACACCGGCCCCCCAGGGTCACAAAAGCCTTCGCAACCGCACACGGCGATTGAATTCATTCGCTTTTGAGAACCATTCGCATGACCCAGCCCAGCCCGACGCCGGGTGGCGCCTCTAGCGACCGGACCGGTCGCTTCGTCACCCAACCGAACGGTCACATCGCGCCGCTTTCGCCGCACATGAGCATCTGGCGCTGGCATGTCACCATGACGGCCTCGATCCTGTTCCGGGCCACGATCATCGCCGCCACCGTCGGCGCGCTCTTCGTCATCGGCTGGCTGGGCGCAATGGCCTTCGGGGCCGAACATTACGCCTGTTTCGCCTCGCTGGCGGGTTCGCCGCTGGGTCTGTTCATCGGCTTCGGCCTGACGGTGGTGCTGTTCTCCTTCATCCTGAACGGCGCGCGTCACACCTATAACGACACCGGCAACGGCCTGACGGTAAAGTCGGCGACGCTGTTGTCCAATATCGCCGTCTGGGTGCCGGTTCCGCTGGCCGTGCTGTTCTGGGTCGTCCTGTTCGCTGTCGGGAGGGTCTCGCTGTGAGCGGCGCCGCCAAGTTCAAGAACAACGTCAAGGTTTCCGAGCGCCACGGCGCCGGCGAATGGCTGATCGAGCGGGTGCTGCTGGTGGCCCTGCTGCCGCTGGGCCTGTGGGCCGCCTCGACCGGCTTCACCCTGGCGGGCGCCGGCTATGACGCCGTGCTGGCCTGGTTCGCTAACCCGCTGAACGCGGGCCTGCTGGCCATCACCGTCGTGGTGTTCTTCGGCTATGTCAGCCTGGCCTGGAAAGTGATCCTGGAAGACTATGTGCCCAACGCCGGAACGCGCGGCGCGCTGGTGGGCCTGCTCAACATCGTCTTCCTCGTGCTGGCGGCCGCCAGCGTCTTCTTCATCGTGCGGATGGCGCTGGGTTCGGCGCCTCTGCCCGCTGGTTTCGGAGCCTGATTTCCTGATGGCCGCTTACGAACTGATCGATCACGAATACGACGTCGTCGTCGTCGGCGCCGGGGGCTCGGGCCTTCGCGCCGCGCTCGGCGCCGCCCAGCAGGGCCTGAAGGTCGCCTGCGTGACCAAGGTCTTCCCGACCCGCTCCCATACCGTCGCGGCCCAGGGCGGCATCTCCGCCTCGCTGGGCAATATGGGCGAGGACAGCTGGCAGTGGCACATGTACGACACCGTCAAGGGGTCGGACTGGCTGGGCGACCAGGACTCGATCGAATATCTGGTTCGTAACGCGCCCAAGGCCGTCTACGAGCTGGAACACTGGGGCGTGCCCTTCTCGCGCACCGACGAAGGCAAGATCTATCAGCGCGCCTTCGGCGGCATGACCCGCAACTTCGGCGAAGGCCCGGTGCAGCGTACCTGCGCCGCCGCCGACCGCACCGGCCACGCCATCCTGCACACCCTTTACGGCCAGTCGGTGCGTCGCGAAGTGAAGTTCTTCGTCGAATATTTCGCGCTCGATCTGATCATGCAGGACGGGACCTGCACCGGCGTGACGGCGCTTCAGCTTGACAACGGCCAGCTTCACCAGTTCCGCGCCAAGATGGTGGTTCTGGCCACAGGCGGCTACGGCCGCGCCTATTTCAGCGCCACCAGCGCCCACACCTGCACCGGCGACGGCAACGCCATGGTGCTGCGCGCCGGCCTGCCGCTGCAGGACATGGAGTTCGTCCAGTTCCACCCGACCGGCATCTACGGCGCCGGCTGCCTGATCACCGAGGGCGCACGCGGCGAGGGCGGATACCTGACCAACTCGGAAGGCGAGCGCTTCATGGAGCGCTATGCGCCGACCGTGAAGGACCTGGCGCCGCGCGACATGGTCTCGCGCTCCATGACCATCGAAATCCGTGAAGGTCGCGGCGTGGGTCCGAACAAGGACCACATCTTCCTGCACCTGGACCACCTGGATCCCAAGATCCTGCATCAGCGCCTGCCGGGCATTTCGGAAAGCGCCAAGATCTTCGCCGGCGTGGACGTGACCAAGGCGCCGATCCCGGTCCTGCCGACCGTCCACTACAATATGGGCGGCATCCCGACGAACTATCACGGCGAAGTCCTGACGCTGCGCGACGGCAATCCCGACAGCGTGGTGCCCGGCCTGATGGCTGTGGGCGAGGCGGCGTGCGTCTCGGTGCACGGGGCCAACCGCCTGGGCTCCAACTCCCTGACCGACCTGGTGGTGTTCGGCCGCGCCGTCGGCCTGCGCTGCGGCGAGGTGGTGGACAAGGCGTCCGCCGTGCCGTCCGCCTCCAAGACCCAGACCGACGCCCACCTGGCCCGGTTGGACCGCTTCCGCTTCGCCGACGGCTCGACCCCGACATCCGAGCTGCGCCTGTCGATGCAACGGGCCATGCAGGCCGACGCGGCGGTGTTCCGCACTGGCGAGACCCTGCAACAGGGCACCGACAAGCTGCGGGCCATCGACGCCGCCGGCGCCGACATCAAGACCACGGATCGCGGCCTGATCTGGAATACGGATCTGATGGAGACGCTGGAATACGACAACCTGATCGCCCAGGCCGTCGTCACCATCGAGAGCGGTCTGAACCGCACGGAATCGCGCGGCGCCCACGCCCGCGAGGACTATCCGGACCGGGACGACGCCAACTGGATGAAACACACCCTGGCGTGGAAGCGTCCGGGCGAACAGGTCCAGATCGATTATCGTCCGGTCCACAACTACACCATGTCCGACGACATCGCGTATATCGAACCGAAGGCGCGGGTTTACTAAGATGGTCCAGCTCACTCTCCCAAGAGGCTCCAAGCCGACGACGGGCAAGGTCCACAAGGCCGCGCCCGGCTCCAAGGACGTCAAGACCTACAAGGTCTATCGCTACGACCCGGAAACGGACGCCGATCCGCGCTGGGACACCTATGAGGTGCCGACCGGCGACCACGGCCCGATGCTGCTGGACGCCCTGATCCACATCAAGAACACCATCGACCCGACCCTGTCGTTCCGGCGCTCGTGCCGCGAAGGCATCTGCGGCTCTTGCTCGATGAACATCGACGGGCGCAACGCCCTGGCCTGCACCAAGGGCTGGGACGAATGCAACTCGCACAACATCACCATCGCCCCCCTGCCCCACCAGCCGGTGGTCAAGGACCTGGTGACGGACCTGAGCCTGTTCTACGCCCAGTACGACTCGATCCAGCCCTATCTCCAGTCGGACGAGCCCGACCCGGAGAAGGAACGCCTGCAGACCCCGGCCGAGCGCGAGAAGCTGGACGGCCTGTACGAGTGCATCCTCTGCGCCTGCTGCTCCACCTCCTGCCCCAGCTACTGGTGGAACCAGGAAGAATACCTCGGCCCGGCGGCCCTGCTGCAATCCTATCGCTGGATTTCTGACAGCCGCGACGACGCCACGGACAAACGTCTGGACGACCTGGAAGACCCGTTCAAACTGTATCGCTGCCACACGATCATGAACTGCGCCCAGGTCTGCCCCAAGGGCCTGAACCCCGCCAAGGCCATCGCAGAGACCAAGAAGCTGATGGTTTCGCCGTCGCGCAAGAAGGCGGCCTGACGATCCGGCGCCGGAGGCCTTGCCTCCGGCGCCGCCTCGTTTAAGAGCGGGCCATGGCCAGCATCACCTATATCGAGCATGACGGAACCGAGCACGTCGTCGACGTGAAGTCGGGGCTGAGCGTCATGGAAGGCGCGATTCGCAACAATGTGCCGGGGATCGACGCGGACTGCGGCGGGGCCTGCGCCTGCGCCACCTGCCATGTCTATGTCGATGAGGCCTGGCGCGAAGCGACGGGCAAGCCCAGCGCCATGGAAGAGTCGATGCTGGATTTCGCCGAAGAGGTCGAGCCGAACAGCCGCCTGTCGTGCCAGATCCGGGTCTCGGACGCGCTGAGCGGCCTGGTCGTGCGGTTGCCGCAGAACCAGCACTGAAATGGACGAGCCGGGGCTGATCGAGAGGATCGGCCGCTGGATCCAACAGGCCGACCCGGCCGGACCGCCGCCGATCCTGGGGATCGCGGGGTCGCAAGGGTCTGGAAAATCCACCCTGGCACATGAGGTCGCCGAGCGGTTCGGCGGGGCGGCCCTGTCGCTGGACGACGTCTATCTGATCAAGGCGGAACGGACGGATCTGGCGAGGCGGGTGCATCCGCTGTTCGCCACGCGCGGGCCGCCGGGCACGCATGACCTGAGTTTGCTGCAGCGGCTTCTGGACCGCCTGCAGAGCGCGGGGCCCGACGATCGGACGCCGCTGCCCCGCTTCGACAAGCTGGCCGACGACCGGGCGCCCGAGGCGGACTGGACCGTCGTGAAGGGGCGGCCGAGCGTGATCGTGCTGGAGGGGTGGTGCCTGGGGGCGACGGCGCAGGCGGCGACGGCCCTGGTCGCGCCGATCAATGCGCTGGAAGCCAGGCAGGATGCGGATGGCCTGTGGCGGCGTGCGGTCAACGATGTCTTGGCCAGGGACTATGGGCCGCTGCGCGCGCGGCTGGACGCCCTGATCTTCCTGAAGGCGCCGTCGTTCGATGTCGTGCTGGACTGGCGCTGCGAGCAGGAGGCGGGACTGATGAAGCGCGACGCCGTGCCGCCTGAGCGGCGCGCGGCCCTGGCGGTCTTCGTCCAGCACTATGAGCGACTGACCCGGCACATGATCGAAGGCGGCGTCGCCGCCGACCTGATCGTCGATCTGGACCGGGATCGCCGGGTCGTGGGCCTGGAGGGCGCAAATTTCCTCGCGGCGACAGGGGGCGTGGCGCCGGAGCCGGCCTCGCGCGTTATCGCACCATGAGCCTGTTTGGATCCAAGCCCGCCGCCACGGAAGACAGACGGTCGGCGGCCCGTCGGCCGGCCAATGCGCGCGGCGTCGTCTGCGCGCCCGGCGTGGAGACGGCGTGTCTGATCATCGATCTGTCCGAAGGCGGCATGAAGGTGCGGCTGGACCGCGGGGCCGCCCTGCCGCGAGAGGTGGTGGTGGTCGATGTCGAGCAAGCCGTGGCCTATCCTGCGACCGTCGTATGGCAGAGGACGAACGAGGCGGGGCTGAGACAGACCGGGGCCAGGTCCCTGCGCGGCCTGGCCCCCGAACGCCTGATTGGCGCGCGCGAGGCCTGGCTGAGGGCCGGCGGGCGCTAAAGACCGGCGGGCATGGAGCCGGCGTTGATGGCGATCCGCCCCACCAGACCCTTGACGATCAGGTCGAGCGCCGAACCCTCGCGGTAGTCGGCGGCGGCGACGAAGTTGACCCGGTCCTCCGAGATCAGGGAATAGACCTTCTTCTGATCCTTCTCGTTCGAGCGCGGGTCATAGACGGCGATGGAGAAGCCGCCCTTGGTGTGCATCATCTTCATGGTCGGCACGTCGGTGTCGCCGTCGCCGATAAAGATCATCCGATCAAAGGGCACGGCGCGCTCGTCGTCGGGGATGAAGTGGTTGATCCGCTCGTGCTCCCAGTGGTTCTTCACCCCCTTGTTGATGCGGAACAGATACTGGGTCTTGGTGGTGTAGTTGACGCCCACGGCCGGCCAGGCCGCCTCGCCCTTTTCGTCATAGACATAGTGGGAGGCGAAGACGTGGTTCAAAGCGGGGCGGATCGGGGTGCCGTCGATCATCTCTTCCAGCCCGGCGGAGATGATGTAATGCTCGATCTCCAGCCCGTATCTGGCGCCGAAGGCGTTCATCCGATCAAACCAGCTGAGGTCCTTCAAGCCTTCGAACAGGGCCACGGCCTCGCCGTGCTGGCGCAGGGTCTCGCGCGTCACAGGAGCGCCGTTCTGGCGCGCGTGATGCAGCATCAACTGCATGTACATCAGGATGCCGTCGCCGTCGGCGTCCTTGGTCAGGCGCTCGGCCTCCTCCCAGAAGGCGCCGATGCCCATGCCGACCGAGGGGATGAACGACACCTCCTGCATGTTGCCGCGCGCCAGGGTGCCGTCGAAATCATAGATCAGGGCGGTCTTCAGCAACGGGGTGTTGGGTTCGGACATGAGGGCGAGATCCTTGGTGGAACCCGCCCTCTATATCAGCCCGCCGCGCCCGTCGATTGGCGACGCTGGCCGAAGGTGGGCGCCGCCGCCTTCTGCTCGGCCCAGTAGTCCGTGCCCGTCGTCGGCTTGAACATGGTGCGCGGCGACCCGTTGCGGGCCACCACGGCGAAGGTGTTGGTCGAAGCCTGATAGATCAGGGTGTCGCCATTGGGCCGCTTCACCGTCTCCGCATCGCTGGGCGGGCTGGAGGTGAAGGCCTTTACCTTGGCGATATAGTCTTGGGGCGACCGGGCGTCGAAGTCGGCGCCGTTGCGCTGAAAAAGACGCGCCGTCTTGGCGTCCATCGTCTCTGTTCGGGTAACGGTCAGGCCCGGCTTGATCACCTGCGTCGTGGTGGTTTCGACCGTTTCAGACACGAAACCCGCAGATGGCGCGGCTTCCGCCGTCCGGTCCCGCGTCTCGACCGCCGAACTGTTGTCGCAGGCGCCAAGCCCCAGCAGTCCGCACAGGGCCAGCGCGGCCCCTCCCCTCGTCAGCGTTCTCATTCTTCCCTCCAGATACCCGCTGGGCGCGACGAAAGCACAACTTTGTTGTTCGTGCAATGTTCTCGTCTCGACGGCGTCACGCCGGGCGGCTAGACGAAGGCCATGGACAATCGCTCCCTTTCGAACCGCAAAATCCTGCTGATCGTGGGCGGCGGCATAGCGGCCTACAAGGCGCTGGAGCTGGTGCGCCTGATCACCAAGGCAGGCGGACAGACGCGGGTTATCCTGACCGAATCCGGAGCCGAGTTCGTGACGCCCCTGTCGCTGGCGGCGCTGAGCGGCCATCCGGTGCGCTCGGGCCTGTTCCATCCCGACGACGAGACCAGCATGGGCCATATCGAGCTGTCGCGCTGGGCCGACCTGGTGGTGGTGGCGCCGGCGACGGCGGGGCTGATCGCCAAGGCGGCGAATGGTTTAGCCGACGACCTGGCCTCGACGACCCTGATCGCCACGGACAAACGGGTGCTGCTGGCGCCGGCCATGAACGTGCGGATGTGGGAGCATCCGGCGGTCCAGGCCAATATGGAACGGCTGAAGGCCTTTACCGGCTTCCACGGCGTGGCCGTGGTCGGGCCGGACGAGGGCGAAATGGCCTGCGGCGAATACGGCTTCGGCCGAATGGCGGAACCGGCGGCGATCCTGGAGGCCATCGAGGGCTTGCTGGCCGGCGCTGACGGGCGGCCTCTGGCGGGCAAACGCGCCGTCGTCACGGCCGGTCCAACGTTCGAGCCCATCGACCCGGTGCGGGGCCTGACCAATCGCTCCAGCGGCAAACAGGGCTACGCCATCGCCGCCGCCCTGGCCGAACTGGGGGCGGAGGTGACCCTGGTGTCCGGACCCACGGCCCTGGGCGCGCCCGTGGGCGTGACGCGGGTCGACGTGGAGAGCGCGCTGGAGATGCAGGCGGCGACCCAGGCCGCCCTGCCTGCGGAAATCGCCGTGCTGTCGGCCGCCGTGGCCGACTGGCGCGTGGACACCATCGCCGGCGGCAAGATCAAGAAGGGGCCGGGCGGCCCGCCGACCCTGGCCCTGATCGAGAACCCCGACATCCTGGCCGGGATCGCCGCCCCGGGACCGAACCGGCCGACCCTGGTGATCGGCTTCGCCGCCGAGACCACGGACCTGGAGGCCAACGCCCGCGCCAAGCTGTCGCGCAAGGGCTGCGACTGGATCATCGGCAACGACGTGTCCGACGATGTCTTCGGCTCGGACGGCAACGCCGTGCTGCTGGTCACCGCCGACCGGACAGAGACCTGGCCGCGCCAGTCCAAGACCGCCATCGCCCGGGCCGTCGCCGCCCGTATCGCCGACCATTTCAAGGCCCCCGAATGACCGAGACCGCTATCCAGATCCTGCGCCTGCCCCATTCTGAGGGCCTGCCCCTGCCGGCCTATGAGACCGAAGGCTCGGCGGGCATGGACCTGCGCGCGGCGGTGCCGGAAGATCAGCCGATGACCCTGGCGCCCGGCCAGCGCGCCCTGGTCCCCACGGGGCTGAAGATCGCCCTGCCATTGGGATACGAGGCCCAGGTGCGGGCACGCTCGGGCCTGGCTTTGAAACACGGCATCATCTGCCCCAATGCGCCGGGCACGATCGACAGCGACTATCGCGGCGAGTGCGGGGTGATCCTGGCCAATATCGGCGCCGAACCCTTCGTCATCCGGCGCGGCGAACGCATCGCCCAGTTGGTGATCGCCAAACACGAACGCGCGGACTGGATCGAGGTCGAGATGCTGGACGACACCGCGCGCGGAACAGGCGGATTCGGGTCGACGGGGCGGTAGCCTTAAACCGGTGGTGCGGTCGGCTGGATCAGGGCGGCCTTGCGGCGGACGTGTTCGCGCCAGGCGGTGTAGAGGCCGCTGGACCCGATCAGGGCGGCGCCGGCCAGGGTGCTGAGGGTCGGGGTCGTGGACATCAGCCACCAGCCGAAGACGATGGCGCCGACGATCTGGAGATAGTCGAAGGGCGCGACCACGGCGACGGGCGCCTTTTGCAGCGAGGCGGTCATGAACAGCTGGGCCACGCCGCCGGTCAGGCCCGAGGCGATCAGCAGGGCGAAGGTCAGGGGCGAATGCATCTGGCCGACGAAGGGCAGCAGGATCGCCCCCACGATCGACGAACCGACGAAGAACCAGAAGACGATGGCGGCGACATGTTCGGTGTCGCGCAACTGACGAAGTGTGATGGTCACGCCCGCCGTCAGCAGGGCCGCGACCAGGCCAAGGGCGATCCCCTCGACCGGCACGGCGTGATCGACTGAGCCGGGCCGCATGACGATGATCACCCCGATGAAGCCCACGGCGACGGCGGCCCAGCGGCGCGGGCCGACCGCCTCCTTCAGGATCAGAAAGGACAGCAGGGTGGCGAAGATGGGGCTGTGAAGCTGAGGGTCGTCGCGTCGGCCAGCGGCAGCAGCGTCAGGGTCTGGAAGACGCACAGGATGGAGACGATGCCCAGGGCGCTGCGGCCGACATGGGCCAGGGGGCGGCGCGTGGTCAGGCCCGCAAGACCGCCCGGCTGGGTCACCACCCAGGCCAGCACCACTGGCAGGCCGAAGAAGGCGCGGTAGAACAGCATCTCGGGCGCGACGACGCCGTCCAGCGACGCCAGTTTCAGCACCGCCGCCATGACCGAGAAACAGCCGGCCGCCGCGATGCGCAGGGCGATGCCGCGCGCAATATCCTCGCCTGACTTGGCCGTCGCCGTCACTACTCTATCCGCGCCTTTCGATGCGGCCGGAACGCCCGAGGCGCCCGGCCGTCGTACGGCTTACGCCTGGCCGGTTTCGACCGGCTGCTGGGCGATCTGCTGCTGGCGGGCGATGTAGATGGCGGCGAAGTCGATGGGGTCGAGCTGGAACGGGGGGTAGAAGCCGCCGTCGGCCGTCGCGCCCGAGATGATCTCGCGGGCGAACGGGAACAGATAGCGCGGGCATTCGATCAGCAGCAGGGGCTCGATGTCCTGCTCGCTGACGTTGGCCAGCTGGAACAGGCCGCCATAGACCAGTTCGACGTGGAAGACGGGCTGGTTCTCGTGGGTCGCCTTGATCGACAGCTTCAGGTCCAGCTCGAACAAGCCGTCCGGGCGACCCTGTGCGGCCATTTCGACGCCCAGGTCGATGGCGGGCTTGCCGTCGATGCGCAGGGATTCCGGGGCGCGCGGGTTCTCGAACGAGAAGTCGCGGACGTATTGCGCCAGAATGCGGAAGCCGGGACCTGCGGGCTGGCCCTGCTGGGTCTCGCCTTGCTGGGGCTGTTCGGCGGAGGGTGCGACGTCGGTCATGAAAGCGGTCTTTGAACGGATTTGAGGTTGATCGGGCCGGAATGTGGCGCCGCGATTACCATGCCGGGACGCTTGGCCGCAACGTCGCCCGCGCGATTGGGGGGCGCGCTTCGCCTTGCCTCGTCCTATATGACCCCGTAATCACGCCAGACATAGGTTTGGCGCGCCCGTCGTTCGCTACAGGAAATCTCCCCTTGAACCTGCCGGTCCAGTTCCAGATCGTCGTCTTCGCCTTCATCGCGGCCTTCGTGCTGTTTCAGCTCTATAATGTGCTGGGCAAGCGGGTCGGCCGTCAGCCGCAGGAAGACGCCAAGGTCGTCGTGCCCGGCCCGAACCCGGCCGAAACGCCCAAGATCGCGGCGATCGACCCCGTCACCCTGGCCTCCATCGCCAGCCTGAAGGCCCGCGACCCGGCCTTCGATCCGGCGCGGTTCCTGGACGGGGCGCGTCAGGCCTACGAGACCATCGTGCGGGGCTATGCCGCCGGCGACCGGGCCGCGCTGAAGCCGCTGCTGAAGCCGAATGTCTTCGCCTCGTTCGACGCCGGCATCGCAGCGCGCGAGACGCGTGGCGAGACGGAAACCGTCGAGTTCCTGTTTCCGCCCCGCGCCGATCTGGAAGGCGCCGTCGCTGAGGGCGACCGGGCCGTGGCCAAGGTTCGCTTCCTGGGCGAACTGCGCAGCCGCGTGACCAAGGTCTCGGGCGAGCCCGCCGACGCCGAAACCGGCGAGCCGGTGATCGAGGAGCGCCGCACCGCCGAACACTGGACGTTCGAGCGCACCCTGGGCGCGGCCGATCCCAACTGGGTCCTGGCGCGCGTCGAGCCGGCCAACGCCTGATGTCTGTCGTGCGCCGGTCAGGGGGATGGCTGGCGACGCTGACGGCGGCGCTGGCCGTCGCCGCCTGCTCGACCGGGCCGATGACGCCGGTCTCGCCGGCGGGGCCCCAGACTGGGCCTGTTCCCTATACGCCATCACCGACGCCTGGCGTCCTGCAGCCCACGCCGTCCAATGCGCTTAGTCCCGCCGTTTTGCCGGGATGGAGCGCGGAGGATCACCTGGCGGCCTTCCGCGCCTATCTCGACGGCTGCGGCGCCGCGCGCGATACGGCCGCCCGCGCCGTCTGCGGACGGGCCAAGGCCATGGCGACGACCACCACCGTCACGCCGTCGGACGCCCGCGCCTTCTTCGAGGCCAGTTTCAGCGCGGTCCCGGCGGCGACGGCGGACGGGCGGCCGGGCCTGCTGACCTCCTATTTCGCGCCCGAGTATCCCGCGCGGCGCCGGCCGGACGCCGAGTTTTCGGCCCCTGTCCTGCCCAAGCCCGCCAATCCGCGCAGCGCCGGCGACCGGGCCTATATCGAATCCGCCGCACGACCGGACCAGGCCCTGGCCTGGATGCGGGCCGAGGACCTGTTCTTCCTGCAGATCCAAGGCTCGGGCTATCTGACGTTCGAGGACGGGACGCGCGGCCGGGCCGCCTATGCCGCCGACAACGGCAAGCCCTTCGTCGGCATCGCCCGCCCCATGGCCCAGCAGGGCCTGCTGCCGCAGAATGGTACCTCGGGCGACGCCATCCGCGGCTGGCTGGCGACCCATCGGGGCTATGAGGCGCAGGCCGTCATGGCGCTGAACCCGCGCTACATCTTCTTCCGGCTGGACGGGGACGACGACGGCCATCCGGCCGGCGCGGCGGGGATACCCCTGACCGAGCGGCGCGCCATTGCGGTCGATCCGGCGCACTGGCGCTATGGCGAGCTGGTCTGGCTGGAGGCCGACGGCGGCAATCTGCGCGGCGCCACGGCCAGCTATCGCGGCCTGGCCATGGCGCTGGACACGGGATCGGCCATTCGTGGGCCTGTGCGGGCCGACCTCTATATGGGGCGCGGTGACGCGGCCGGAGCCGAGGCCGGGACCGTGCGCCACCCCTTGCGGATGTGGCGCCTGGTCCCGAAGGGTTAGGCGACGGTCAGGGTCACCGCGATATTGCCCCGCGTGGCGTGCGAATAGGGGCAGACCGTATCCGCCTCGGCGACCAGGGCCTCGGCCTCGGCGCGATCCACGCCCGGCAGGCTGATCTCTAAAGCGACCTCCAGACCAAAGCCCTTGTCGCTGCGCGGACCGATGCCGACCGTGGCGTTGACGGAGGCGTCGGCGGACACCTTGGCATGGCCGCCCTGCGAGCCGACGAACTTCATCGCGCTCAGGAAACAGGCGGCGTATCCGGCCGCGAACAGCTGTTCGGGATTGGCGCCGACGCCGGCGCCGCCCAGTTCCTTGGGCGTGCCCAGGGCGACGTCGAGCGCACCATCGGTGGTGGCGACGCGGCCGTCGCGGCCGCCCGTGGCGGTCGCCGTGGTGCGGTAGAGGACGTTGATGGACATGATGAGACTCCTTCGTGGAATAAATATCGTGTGCGATTTAATCGACAGCGATGATTTAGGGCGAAGCTCGAAGGTCGTCAATCTTGCGATTGTATCGCGCGCGATTAATATAGGGTCATGAGCAAAGTCGCCCCCTCCCCTGCACCCATGGCCGTCAACGACATGCTGTGTTTCGCCGCCTATTCGGCGAACCTGGCGTTCAACCGGTTCTACAAGCCGCTGCTGGACCAGATGGGGCTGACCTATCCGCAGTATCTGGCCATGGCTCTGCTATGGCGCGATGACGGGCAGACCGTGGGGCAACTGGGCGAGCGGCTGTTCCTGGAGTCCAACACCCTGACGCCCCTGATCAAACGGCTGGAGGCGGCGGGGCTGGTGACGCGCACGCGCGACAAGGCGGACGAGCGGGTCGTACGGGTCAGCCTGACCGAGGCTGGGCGCGCGCTGGCGGTCGAGGCCGCCTGTCTGCCCCAGTCGGTGCAGGACGCCACGGAGATGACGCCAGAGACCATGACGGGGCTGCGCGACGGGTTGAATGTGCTGCGCGACCAGTTGCGCGCCTCAGCGCCAGCGGACGCGGGCTAGGCCAGGTCCTCGATCTCGTCCTCGGTCAGTTCGCCGGGGACGATGGTGACGGGCAGCTTTCGTCCCCCCAGCTGGGCGCCCTGTTTGATGATGGCCGAGACCAGCGGGCCGGGTCCGCGCGAGCCGGTTCCGGCGGCCAGGACCAGGATCTTGATGTCGGGATCGGCGGCGACGACCTTCTTGATCGCGGCCTGGGCCTCGCCCCGTTCGATCAGGAAAATGGGGGCGGCGCCGGAGCGGGCCATGGCCTCTTCGCCCAGACGGTTCAGCAGGATTTCCGCCTCTTCGCGCTGCTGGCGTTCGATCTCTTCGCGCACGCCGGACCAGTGGGCGTCGCTGTCGGTGGGCAAGACGCGTAGCATGACCACGCGCCCACCAGTCGATTTCGCCCGGCGCGAGGCGAATCGCAGGGCGGCCTCGAACTCGGGACTGTCGTCGACGACGACGAGGAATTTTCTCGGCATGGCGGCCTCCCCAGCCAGATTAACGATTGAAGAGGCCGTGAGACGCCCGCTTCGTCAAGCGGAGCGCCCCACATCGCGTGCTCAAGCAGGCCGAAAGGCCGCTTGCGCCCACTAAGAATTCACCGCCGCCGTCGCCAGGTCTCGGATCGTGGCGTTGGCGATGGTCAGTTTGGCGAAGGTCCAGCCGGAGCCGGACTGTTCGATCTCGTCCACAGAGGCGCGCACGCCCTCGACCGCCGCCTGTTTGGAGCCGATCCAGGCGTCCACGGCGCCCTCGGCCGCATCCTCGCTGACGCCCACCGACGGATCGGAGGCGCGGGCGACGGCGCGGGTCAGGGTCGCCTGCTCGTTCATCAGATCCTCGATCAGGCGACGCACGGCCAGGCGATCGAAATGATCCGCAGACGGAATGGAGCCGGCGGCGGCGCGCAGACGGTCGAAGTCGAAGGCCGCCCCGACCTGGTGATACAGGCGCGCCATGGCCGCGACGGGCCAGTTCGCTTCCTGGGCCAGGTCGCCGATGTCGGAGGCGGCGACCAGCGGGCGCATGATGGCGATGCTGCGGGTCAGGTCCTCGGGCGCGCCGTGATCGGCGAAGGTCTTGACCCGCGCGTCCAGACGCCCCTGTTCGAAGCGCGACAGGACGGCCGAGCCCTCCGCCTG
The DNA here is from genome assembly GCF_046295075.1 of Brevundimonas sp. Classification (GTDB taxonomy): domain Bacteria; phylum Pseudomonadota; class Alphaproteobacteria; order Caulobacterales; family Caulobacteraceae; genus Brevundimonas. The sequence goes on from NZ_JBKBOC010000008.1 coordinate 57,275, forward strand.
AAGGGCGTCGGCGATCGGGCGATAACGGTCGATCAGCGCCTGGACGGACAGGCCGCCCTTGGCGCGGCGGGCCAGCCAGAAGGTCTGGCGGCGCAGGACCACGGCGATTTCCTGATAGAGGGCTGTCTGGGCCTCGGCCGAAATCTTCAGGTCCAGGGCCGAGACGGCGTCCCAGGCCTGGTCCAGGCGGAAGACGCGACGCGCGGCCTCGAAGGCGATGATCAGGGCGGTGGTGTCGCATTCCGCCGAGCCGCGCAGGCGGTCAGGGAAGGTCGGGCCGCACATGTTGACGACTTCGTTGGCCATGACGGTGGCGATGATCTCGCGCCGCAGCCGGTGGCTCTTCATCTCCGGCTCGAACCGGGCCAGGGCGTCGGGGAAGTAGCGGACCAGGATCTGTTCGAAGAAGGGATCCTCGGGCGCTTGCGAGGCGACGATGTCGTCCGACAGCTCCAACTTGGCATAGGCCATCAGGACCGCCAGCTCGGGCCGGGCCAGCGGAACGCCCGCCGCCATCATCTCCTTGACGCGGGCGTCGTTGGGCAGGCCCTCGACCTTGCGGTCCAGCTTGCCGCGCGCCGACAAGGTCTGCATGAACCGCTGCTGGGCGTCCAGGGCGCCGACGCCTTCGGCCTGTTGCAGGGTCAGGGCCAGGGTCTGGTCGTAGTTGTGAGCCAGCACCTTCAAGCCCACCTCGTCGGTCATGGAGGCCAGCAGGGCCGGGCGCTCCTCGACGGGCAGCACGCCGTTGGTCACGGCCGAGCCGACTAGGATCTTGATGTTGACCTCGTGGTCGGAGGTGTCGACGCCGGCGGAGTTGTCGATGGCGTCTGTGTTTATGCGACCGCCCTGCTGACCGAAGCCGATGCGTCCCGCCTGGGTGAAGCCCAGGTTGGCGCCCTCGCCCACCACCTTGACCCGCAGTTCGTCGGCGTTGATGCGCAGGGCGTCGGTGCCCTTGTCGCCGACTTGGGCATCGGTCTCGGCCGCCGATTTCACATAGGTGCCGATGCCGCCGAGATAGAGCAGCTCGGCTGGCGCCTTCAGGATGGCGCGGATCAGGCTGACGGGGTCCAGCACATCGTCGGTGATGTCCAGCGCGGCCTTGATCTGGGGCGTCAGCTGGATCGACTTTGCCGAGCGCGAGAAGACGCCGCCGCCTTCCGAGATCAGGGCCTTGTCATAGTCCTGCCAGGACGAGCGCGGCAGGTCGAACAGACGCTTGCGCTCGGTCCAGCTCGTTACATGATCCGGGTTCGGATCAATGAAGATGTCGCGGTGATCGAAGGCGGCAACCAGGCGCGTGGCCTTGGATAAGAGCGCGCCGTTGCCGAACACGTCGCCCGACATGTCACCGACGCCAACCATGGTGAAGGGCTGGGTCTGGATGTCCTTGCCCATCTCGCGGAAGTGGCGCTTGACCGCCTCCCAGGCGCCGCGGGCGGTGATGCCCATCGCCTTGTGGTCGTAGCCGATGGAGCCGCCCGAGGCGAAGGCGTCGCCCAGCCAGAAGCCGTAGGAGGCCGAGACGCCGTTGGCGATGTCGGAGAAGGTCGCCGTGCCCTTGTCGGCCGCCACGACCAGATAGGGGTCGTCCCCCTCCCACGCGATCACATTGGCCGGATGGGTCACGGAACCGTCGGCCGCGATGTTGTCGGTGATGTCCAGCAGGCCCGACAGGAAGGTGCGATAGGCGCGGATGGCCTCGCCCTGGATGGCCTCGCGGTCCGTCGTGCGGGGCAGTTGCTTGGGATAGAAGCCGCCCTTGGAGCCGACCGGCACGATGACGGCGTTCTTGACCTGCTGCGCCTTGACCAGGCCCAGCACCTCGGTGCGGAAATCGTCGCGACGGTCCGACCAGCGCAGGCCGCCACGCGCGACGGGGCCGAAGCGCAGGTGGACGCCCTCGACGTGCGGCGCCCAGACGAAGATCTCGCGATAGGGTTTGGGCAGCGGCAGGTCCTCAAGCTCGCGTGAGGCGATCTTGATGGAGATGTGCGGCTTGGGCGCGCCGTCGGCGTCCAGCTGATAGTAGTTGGTGCGCTTGATCGCCCCGATCAGGGCGGCGATGCGGCGCAGGGCCCTGTCGTGATCCAGGCTCTTCACGTCCTGCAGCAGGGCCACGATCTTGTCGTTCAGTTCGGCGGCGGCAGGCGCACGGTCGTCGGCAGAGCCGCCCCCCGAAACTTCAGAATGGGGCTCGAACTTGGCCTTGAACAGAGACAACAGGGCGCGGGCCACGTCGGGATATTCGCGCAGGGCCTCTTCCTGCACCGTCTGCGACGGGTCCAGGCCGGTCTGCTGGCGATAGTGGGCCAGGGTGCGGATCAGGGCCGCCTCGCGCCATTCGACGCCCAGTTCGATCACCAGGCGGTTGAAGCCGTCGCTTTCGTTGCGGCCGGTCCAGACGGCGGCGAAGGCATCCTCGAACGGGCCCTTCACATCATCGAAGACCAGCGCCTCGCCGCGCGGATCCTCCATCAGAAACTCGTGGACATGGATCTCAGTCTCGCCCGCCGGCCGGATCGGATAGCCGTATTCCTCCAGCGTCTTCAGGCCCATGTCCGCCAGGATCGGCAGAACGTCGGACAGGGGCACGGCCGGACCGCGCCGATAGAGCTTGAAGCGGAATTGCAGGCGGCTATCGTCAGCGGAACGGAAGGCTCGCACGGCGACGGCCTTGCCTTCGCCCGGCAGACCGGTCTCGTTCAACCGGTTCACATATTGCAGATCGATCGCGGCCTCGTCGGCGTCATAGCGATCGCGGTAGGCGGCGCCGAAGGCGCGGGCCCATTGGGCGCTCAGCGGCCCGACTGACACCTCTTCCACGCCCGAACGGCGCAGGGCGCCCTCGAACCGGTCCACCCAGCCGCGTCCGGCCTCGGCGACGTCGGCCTCCAGCTGCACCGGATCGGGGATCGGGTGCTCGCCCGGATTCACGCCGATGATGTAGTGGACCCGCACCAGGGGCGCGTCCGACAGTTGCGGATACCAGGCCGAGATCCGGCCGCCCCAGGCGCGGGCGACGATCTGGCCGATCCGTTCGCGCACGGCGGAATCGAACTTCTCGCGCGGGATGAAGCACAGGACCGAGACGAAGCGGTCGAACGGGTCCTGACGCGAGAACAGGCGGATGCGCGGCCGGTCGTAGAGGTGAAGGATGCCCAAGGCGATGGACAGCAGCTCGTCCTCCGTGACCTGGAACAGCTCGTCGCGCGGATAGTTTTCAAGGATGTTCTTGAGGCGTTTTTCGTTGTGGCTGCCCGGCGCCTTGTCGGCGCGGGCCAAGGCGTTGGCGACCTTGCGACGGAGCAGCGGCACCTCGGTCGCCAGCTGGTCGTAGGCCTCGGAGGTGAACAGGCCGACGAAACGAGTCTCGCCCGTCGCCTTTCCGTCCGGGCCGTAACGCTTGACCCCGACGTAATCCATGTAGGCGCGGCGATGCACGCGCGAGCGGGCGTTCGCCTTGGCCACCGTAACCGGCTCGCTGAGGTCCAGCTGACGGCGCATCTGACGCGTCAGGACCGCCGGCTCGGACGCGCGGCGCAGCACGGTGCGTTCCGGGTCGGCGAGAATGCCCAGCCCGTCGGTAGACTGGCCCAAGGGCGCCTCGGCCTCATAGTCGCCGTCGGCGTTCAGCGGATAGTCGTAGTCGCGGGCGCCCAGGAAGACGAAATGGTCGCTCTTCAACCATTTCAGGAAGGCGATGTTCTCGGCAAGCACGGCGGGATCGACCGACGGAGGGGTCGCCTCCAGCCGCTGCACGGCCTGGCGCATCAGGGCCGCCATGGCCTCGTGGTCGGCGACGGCGGCGTGAACGTCCGACAGGCTCTGGGCCAGCCCCTCGCCCAGGACGTCGCGACGCTCCTGCGGCACGCTGTCGATGACCAGCATGATGATCGACAGGCGACGGCCGTCCAGCTCGACCACCGGGTGGAACAGGGCGCGCACCGAAACACCGGCCTCGGCCAGGGCGCCCATGACGCTGTCGACCAGGAAAGGGGCGTCCTTCTGGACGATGCGAACCAGGTCGTAATCCAGCGCCTTGCCGTCCGCGCCCTGCATCGGGCCGACGGTGATGGCGGGCGCGGCGGCGTCCGCGGGGTAGGTCTTGGCGGCGGTCCAGGAGGCGGCGAGCAGGGCGGCTAAGTCCTCGCCGTTCAACTCGGGCGTCTCGTCGGCGGCATAGTCCTCGTGCGCCTGGGTCAGATAGGCCTGCTCCGCCGCGCCCGGTCCGGTTCCCACGATCCGGGCGAAGGCCGCCTCCAGCGCGGCCTTGGTGATCGGCTGAACGGGGGATTGGCGCAGATCGGGGACGGTCATGGACGAGCAGTCTCGAACGACGCGGCAGGGCCGCAAGGAATGCGGCGCGACGCGGCGCCACCTCCGCTGACTAGGCCAGGTCCGGTCGCTCGGGAAGCCCCTGGCGACCGATCGTTGTGATGATCAGTGATAAGGTTGGAATTATTGTGCAGCGCCACAAAGCAGAAAGCCGCCGGACTGGGGGAGTCCGGCGGCCTGCGCGAGCGGCGCCTGGAGGGGAGGGGAGGGCGCCGGTCTCGCTTCGCTGCGGTTCGGAGGGGGGAGTGTCCCGCAGCGTCGAAAACAGAAATGGGAAGCGCCTTTCTGCGTTCAAGAGCGTGCGCCGGGGATTCTTCGCGACATTTTGGCCGCTGTCCGGCGCCGACCGCTGGCGTGGACAACGGATTTCGATGCTATGCGTTGTGTGGGGTCAACGGTGAAGCTGGAGCACCCGATCATATGCGTCGCTTTCTTTTAGGATCGATCGTGGCCGCCGTGGTCGGCCTGTTGCTCGCGGGTGCGGGATACTGGGCCTATTGGAACTTCTATTCGCGGTTCCAGCCGGTCACGATCAGCCGCAATCAGGCGGAGGTTCAGCAACTGCTGGACGAGGCGTCGTGGGTGTCGGACGGCAGCGGCGGGCAGGCCCTCTATATCGTCACCTATCGCGACAGCGCCTCGGCCCATCGATACCAACGCGACGAGGTGGCCAAGCTGAAGGCCGCAGGGATCGAGACCCGGTTCATCCTGTTCGCTCGCCCCGATCTGGAAGGCGCGCCGCAATCGACGGCGGCGGAACGCGCCACGGTCGCCGAACTGTGGCTGACGCGCGACTGGCCGCTTTACGAACGCTGGATGGCCACCCCGGCGAACAGCTGGACCGCCGCCGGCGTCCCCCAGGCGTACGGCAATCTGGCGCGGACGGCCGTGGTCGAGGCCGGGCGCCGGTTCGACGAACGGCTGAGCCAGCTGCTGAAGGAATCCGGTGTCGAGATCAGCTATCCGCTGATCCTGTGGCGCGACCAGAACGGCTTCCTGAAAGCCTGCGGCTGCGCCGACCGTCGCGCCTGGGCCTTCATCCGCGACGATGTCGGTGCGCCGGATCGGCTGGGAGCGTCCGAGGATGCCCCGATCGCGCCCGATGCCGAGGCGCCGGTGCAGGACGGTCAACCCTCAGCCATGCCCTATCCGGCCTTGCCGACGATCCCGCCGGTCGATGCGCCGAACACAGGCATGACGCCGACGCCGGGCTCGCCCCAGATGCAGCCCCAGACCCGACCCACGACACCGCCCGCGTCGAACCGGCCGACGACCCCGCCCCGCGCGGCGCCGGCTCCGACCAAGCAGGACGACACGACCTTCTATTGATTAAAGGGTTCGGCAGGCCCCAACTAGGCGATCGACGTCCTCGGCGTCCTGATACAGGCCGAAGCCGAAGCGGATCACGTCGTCGCGCACATCGGTGACCACGTCCGCCTGACGCAGACCCGCGCACCAGGCCTGGGCGTCAGGATGGCGCAGGGCCAGGAAACGGGCGCGCGGCGCATCGCCGGTCACAGGGTTGAGGAATTCGGCCTGGTCCAGCACACCGGCGCGACCGTCCTGAACCGCCGTCTGGAAGCGGCCGGCCAAGTCGCGAGCATGGGCGGCGACGGCGGCGGTGCTGAGCCCGTGATCGTCCAGCATCCGGCGCGCGGCGTTGAAACGATACAGCGCCGAACAGTCGAATGTCGCGCCCCAGAACCGGCCGCCGTCGCTGCGGTACTGGACCCCGCCGGGCGGGCCGGACAGATCGCCGAACTCCGCGAACCAGCCGGTGATCACCGGGCGGGGACAGAAGCCAGGCGGGGCGTGCAGGAAACAGGCCCCCTCGCCCGCCATGGCATATTTGTAGCCGCCGGAGACATAAAACACCCGATCCGCCACCGCCGACAGGTCCGTCGGGGTCGCCATGAAGCCGTGATAGCCGTCGATCAGGACGCACGGCCCCTCGGGCCGGGCCAGGGCGGCGAGATCCTCGATCCGGTCGAACAGACCGCCGGTGCGGAAGAAGACCTGACTGACCACGATCCAGTCGTAGCCGCCCTTGGCCGCCTCGGCGACGAAGCGGTCAGCGAAGGTGTCGAAGGGGACGAGGGGAACGCGCGTCACCACCGCCGCGCCGACCTCCTCCCACCGCTCGGCCTGACGGCGGAAGGAGTGAAACTCCCCGTCCGTCGCCAGGATGCGGACAGGCGTCCGCTCCACGCCCGAGAACAGGCGCAGCAGGAAGTCGTGGGTGTTAGACGAGAAGACGACGCTGTCGGGCGAGGGCAGACCAAGCTCGGCCGCGACATGGGCCTGGGCCTCGGGGATCACCTGGCCGAAGACGAGGTCCCACTTGTGATCGGCATGAAGATTGGCGTCCAGCCAAGTCTGCTGCTGCGCCTCGAAACTGGCGTCGGGCCACAGATGGTGGCTGTGCGCCGCGAAATGCAGCCGCTCGGTGGCCGCCGACAGGGCGCGGGAGAACAGGGACTTGTAAGTCATCCCTTTTCTTACCGGCCTAACCGCCGTCGCGCCAAGCGCTCAAGCAGCGAGCCGCCGCGCGGCGAGCGATAGCGCGCCTCTTAAACGAGAGCCCCGTGGCAGTGTTTGAACTTGCGACCCGAGCCGCAGGGGCAGGGCGAGTTGCGGCCGGTCATTTCCCAACCTGGGGGCAGCATCTCGATCGGCAGTTTGGAGCGATCGTCGCCGATCAGCGTGCCTTCGGGGTTCTGGGCCGACGGATTGGCCATCTCGTTCTCGCCGGTGCCGGGGTTCAGGTGGATTTCCTGGAACTCGGGCAGTTCGGGCGGGGCCTGGAAGCGGAACTCGACCGTCATCAGCCAGCGGGTGACGTTGTGGCGCAGGTCGTAGAGCAGGCTTTCGAACAGGGAGAAGGCCTCGGTCTTGTATTCGTTCAGCGGGTCGCGCTGGCCGTAGCCGCGCAGGCCGATGACGCCGCGCAGGTGGTCCAGATGGACCAGGTGCTCGCGCCACTGCATGTCGATCATCTGCAGCATGAACTGCTTTTCGAGGCCGCGCGTCTGGTCGGCGCCGATCTGCTCCAGGCGTTCGGCCGCGCGGGCGTCGGCGGCGGCCAGAAGCCGGTCCTCGATCTCCTCGTTCGACACTCCTTCCTCGGCGGCCCAGTCATGCAGCGGAAGTTCCAGACCCAGGGTCGAGCGGACCTTTTCGTCCAGGCCGTCGATGTCCCACTGTTCGGCATAGGCCTTGGGCGGCATGTAGCGTTCGACCAGGTCGGACACCACGTCGCGGCGGAAGTCGCCGACCAGTTCGGACAGGTCTTCGGAGTCCATGAACTCCTGACGCTGCTCGAACACGGCCTTGCGCTGGTCGTTCACGACGTCGTCGTATTTCAGCAGGTTCTTGCGGATGTCGTAGTTGCGGGTCTCGACGCGCTTCTGGGCGGTCTCGATGGCGCGGTTCAGCCAGGGGTGGGTGATGGCCTCGCCCTCAGCCACGCCGAACGTCTTCATGATCGAGTCGAGACGGTCGCCGGCGAAGATGCGCAGCAGGTCGTCCTCGCACGACAGGTAAAACTTCGAGGTGCCGGGGTCGCCCTGACGGCCGGTGCGGCCGCGCAGCTGGTTGTCGATCCGGCGGCTCTCGTGACGCTCAGTGCCCAGGACGAACAGGCCGCCGGCGTCCAGCGCGATCTTCTTCTGGACGGCGATGTCGGCCTTGAACTGGGTCTCTTGCGCCTTCTCCATCTCGGGCGTGACCTCAACAGCCATGTTGCGCTGTTCGAGCATCCACTTCTGCATCTTCATTTCGAGGTTGCCCCCGAGCTGAATGTCGGTGCCGCGGCCGGCCATGTTGGTGGCGATGGTCACCACGCCCGGCAGGCCGGCGTCGGCGACGATATAGGCCTCCTGCTCGTGCTGGCGCGCGTTTAGGACGCTGTGCGGGATGCCGCGAAGCTTGGTCTCGTAGGTGATGTCATAGGCGGCGTCGCCGATCTTCTCGGCCTCCTTGGCCTTGCCCGCATATTCCGGCTTCAGCGCGCGCGAGACCTCGACCTTGTATTCGAACTTGCTCAGCAGGTCCGACAGCTGTTCCGAACGCTCGATCGACACGGTGCCGACCAGGATAGGCTGACCGGCCAGGTGGCATTCGGCGATCTGTTTGGCGATGGCCTGGTTCTTCTCGGCGTGGGTCCGATAGACCTCGTCGTCGTAGTCCTTGCGCTGGATCGGCCGGTTGGTCGGCACCTCCAGCACGTCCATCTTGTAGATGTCGCCGAATTCCTGGGCCTCGGTCGCCGCCGTGCCGGTCATGCCCGACAGCTTCTCGTACAGGCGGAAATAGTTCTGGATCGTGACCGAGGCCAGGGTCTGGTTCTCGGGCTGGATCTTGACGTCTTCCTTGGCCTCGATGGCCTGGTGCAGGCCTTCGGACAGGCGACGGCCGGTCATCATACGGCCGGTGAATTCGTCGATCAGGACGATCTCGCCGCCCTTGATGATATAGTCCTTGTCGCGCTGATACAGGGTGTTGGCGCGCAGGGCCTGGTTGGCGTGGTGGACCAGGCTGATGTTGGCGGCGTCGTACAGGCCGGTGGTGTCGGCGGCGAAGTGACCGCCCGCCTCCAGCGCCTCTTCGATCCGTTCCGAACCCAGTTCTGTCAGCAGAACCTGCTTCTGCTTCTCGTCGAGCTCGTAGGCGTCCTTGTCCTTGATCAGTTCCTTGATCAGGCCGTCGAGGATTTTATAGAGGTCCGAACGGTCCTCGGTCGGGCCCGAGATGATCAGCGGCGTGCGCGCCTCGTCGATCAGGATGGAGTCGACTTCATCGACGATGGCGAAATTGTGCGGGCGCTGCACCATCTCGCGCCGGTCATAGACCAGGTTGTCACGCAGATAGTCGAAGCCGAACTCGTTGTTGGTGCCGTAGGTGACGTCGGCGTTGTAGGCCGCCTGGCGCTGCCCCTGAGACAGGCCGTTGACGATGACGCCGACCTCAAGACCCAGGAAGCGATAGACCTTGCCCATCGTCTCGGCGTCGCGACGGGCCAGATAGTCGTTGACGGTGATGACGTGCACGCCCTTGCCGGGCAGGGCGTTCAGATAGACGGGCGCCACGGCGACCAGGGTCTTGCCCTCGCCGGTCCGCATCTCTGCGATGCCGCCTTCGTGCAGGATCATGCCGCCGGCCAGCTGGACGTCATACTGACGTTGGCCCAGCACCCGTTTGGACGCCTCGCGCACCACGGCGAAGGCTTCGGGCAGGATCTTGTCCAGCGTTTCGCCATTGGCCACCCGGTCGCGGAAGGCGTCGGTCATCATCCGCAGTTCGTCGTCGGACAGGGCCGCGAACTTGGGCTCCAGCGCATTGATGCGCTGGGCGTGGTCCTGGAAGGCCTTGACCTTGCGGTCGTTGGAAGAGCCGAAAAGTTTCTTGGCGAAGCCGAGCATGTTGGATCCGGTAGCGGTCGAGCGTCTGCGAGCTGAGCGGCTCTGAAATCCCGTGAGGGGCGGCGATACGGACGCCGCGAGAGAGGCCCTGAACGATCACGGCCCCGGAGCGCCGCATCAGGCGCGCGCGAAGGGCCGCGCAGACGATCAAAACCCCTCGACTTGGGCGCAGGCGGGACTTAAGCACCGGCCTAACCCCTGTCAACGCGAGGGGCTTTCGGCCGCCTTCGACGGAGCGCCCCCTTGACCCCCTTCCGCCGACCTTCGAACCTCCTGACGACGGCGCTTTTGGCCGCTGTCCTTTCGACGGCCGCCTGTTCGCAATCTGGCGACGACCGTCCGCCTGAACAGGGCGACCAGGCCGTGGCGACGGTGCAGGACGAGACCATCTGGGCCTCGGACGTGAAGCGCGAGGCCGTGGCGCAGGGGTTGATCGGCGAGGGCGAGGCGCTGGATGCGACCTCCGATCTTTTCCGCCGCGTGCTGGACGAGGTGATCGACCAGAAGCTGCTGGCCGGCGAGGCCGAAAGGCGGCGACTGGATTCTTCGCCCCTGGCGCAGCGACGCCTGGAGGCGACCCGCGAGCGTATTTTGGGCGACATGCTGGTCGAGAGCGTGGTCAACAAGGCCGTATCCGACCAGGCCGTGCAGACCCTTTATAATGAACAGCTTCGGCTGGCGAAGACGTCGGAAGAGATCCGGGTGCGCCTGATCCTGTCGCGCACCAAGCCCGAGGCCGACGCCGTGATCGGCATCCTGGGCCAGGGCGCCGGGTTCGAGGCGGTGGCGGCGGAACGGTCGGTGGACGAGGCGACGCGCTTCTCGGGCGGCGACCTGGGCTATTCGACGCTGGACGTCATGCCGCAAGCCTATGCCGACGCCCTGCGCGACAAGCCGGCTGGATCGACCGTCGGCCCGTTCCAGACCGAGGGCGGCTGGGCCGTGCTGCGGGTCGAGGATCGGCGCAAAGAGAACCCGCCGACGCTGGAGCAGGCGCGTCCCCAGATCGTGCGCTATCTGACCTATGAGGGCGTGCGGCAGTTGCTGGAACAGTTGCGCGGCAAGGCCAAGGTCGATGTGCGCCTGCCGGCACAGTCGCCGCCCGCCGCATCCGCGCCGGCCCCGTCGTCCACCGCGTCGTCCACCCCGTCTCCCGCACCGGCCGCCTGACATGACCAAGCCCCCCTCCACGACCGGCCAGAAGATCGAGCACGCATTCGAAAAGGCGCTGGACCCGTTCGCCACGGCCCTGAAGCGCGCGACGCGCACGCCGGGATCGGACCTGGCGGCCACGACGCCCGCGCCCGTCGCCGGCAAACCGGGACTGAAGATTTCGCCCCTGGCCGTGCCCTTCCCGACCATTCCGCCCATCGGCGGGGTCGAGATCGCGACCGCCCGCGCGGGCTTCTACAAGCACGAGCGCGACGACCTGGTGGTGTTCCGCTTCGCGCGCGGCACCAGCTGCGCCGGGGTCTTCACCCGCCACAAGATCGGCTCGGCGCCCGTGGACTGGTGCAAAAAGCATCTGACGGGCCCTGACGGCGGCAAGGACGTGCGCGCCCTGGTGGTCAACGCCGGCTGCGCCAACGCCTTCACGGGCAAGGCCGGCGCGGATGCAGCGCGCCGCACGGCTTCGGAGGTCGCCAAACGGTTCGGTTGCCGCCAGCGCGACGTCATGCTGGCCTCGACCGGGGTGATCGGCGTGGTGCTGGACGAAAAGAAGATCGTCGCCAAACTGCCCGAGATCGAAAACGGGCTGGACGCCGACGCCTGGGCCAGGGCCGGTCGGGGCATCATGACCACCGACACCTTCCCCAAGGGATCCTACGCCGAAGCCGAGATCGAGGGCTACAAGGTCCGCATCGCCGGCATCGCCAAGGGATCGGGCATGATCGCGCCGGACATGGCGACCATGCTGGCCTTCATCGTCACCGACGCCGACATCCATCCGAACGTGCTTCAGGCCCTGCTGGGCCTGCACGTCCGCACAACCTTCAACAGCGTGACGGTCGACGGCGACACCTCGACCAATGACACGGCCTTGCTGTTCGCCACCGGAACCTCGGGCGCGCCGCGCATCGGTCGGGTCGGCGACCGGCGACTGAAGAGCTTCTCGGCCGCCCTGGACAAGGTGATGCTGGATCTGGCGCACCAGCTGGTGCGCGACGGCGAGGGCGCGACCAAGTTCGTCAAGGTGACAGTGGACGGCGCGGCCAGCCCCGCCTCGGCCCGCAAGCTGGCCAAGTCCATCGCAGACAGCCCCCTGGTCAAGACCGCCATCGCCGGCGAGGACGCCAACTGGGGCCGCGTCGTCATGGCCGTGGGCAAGACCGAGGAACCGGTGGATCGCGACCGCCTGGGCATCCGGTTCGGTCCGAACGTCGCGGCCGTCGAGGGCGCCCCGTCCGCCACCTACGACGAGGCGAAGATGAGCGCCTATATGAAGAACCCTGAGATCGACATCACGGTCGACGTCGGCGCCGGGCGGGCCTCGGCGACCGTCTGGACCTGCGACCTGACCAAGGGCTACATTGAGATCAACGGCGATTATCGCTCGTGACCGACACGCCGCTTCCCACCGTTCTGGTCGTCGCCGTCGCTCTCATCGATGTGGACGGGCGGGTGCTGATCGCAAAGCGGCCGCAAGGCAAGAAGCTGGCCGGCCTGTGGGAGTTTCCGGGCGGAAAGGTCGAGCCGGGAGAGCGGCCCGAAGCGGCGCTGATCCGCGAGCTGAAGGAAGAACTGGGTATCGACGTCAGCGAAAACTGTCTTTCGCCGTTCGTTTTCGCCAGCCACGCTTACGATTCGTTTCACCTGTTGATGCCATTGTATCTGTGCCGACGGTGGGACGGCGTGGTCACGGCGCGTGAGCACGACGGCCTGGCCTGGGTGAAGCCGAACAAGCTTTCGGACTATCCCATGCCCCCGGCGGACGAACCTCTGGTCGCCTGGTTGCGCGACCTGCTCTGATCACCGCCGACCAGGAGGCCGGCCATGAGACGTCTTATAGGCCGGTTCCTGCGTAACGACGGCGGGGCCACCGCCATCGAATACGGCCTGATCTGCGCGCTGATATTTGTGGCGATCATCACATCGTTCAGTGCTTTAGCGAACACCCAGAACGGCGGTTTGGCCGTCACCATGGAAAAACTGACCACCGCCATGAAGGCGGCCGTCGGCAACTAGCCCGGCTCTTCGCCGGTCATTTCCTTTACGCCAAGCACATCGGCCAGCCGCGTCTTGGCCGATCCGCGCGGCAGGGGCTTCTGCTGGCTCTCGTGCGGTTTCCAGCCGGCCAGATGAATGATCTCGAACGTCGCGGGGATGCGACCGTTCGGCTGGGCATGACGTTCGGCATAGAGGGCGGCGGCGCGGGCGACGATGCGGCGGTTCAGCGGCCGGACCGAACCATGCAGCACATTGGTCTCGCCCATGGCGCGTAGGTCCCGGATCAGGGCGAACAGATCGGCATAGCGGACGGTGAACCGGTCCACGTCGGAGACGGGCAGGGCGAACCCCGCGCGCTGCAGCAGGGCCGCGCCGTCATAGCCGTCAGCGAAGGGCGAGACCCGCGCCTGGGCGCCGCCGCGTTCCTCCAGTTCGACCTCGGTCAGGATCGCCCGAAGTTCCTTCAGGGTGCCTGCGCCGAACAAAGTGCCGATGAACAGACCGTCCGGCTTCAGCGCGTGCCGGATCTGGGCCAGGGCGCCGGGCAGGTCGTTGGCCCAGTGCAGGGTCAGCAGGGACACGATCAGATCGGCCGATCCGTCCGCCAGCGGCAGGCCCTCCGCGCCCGGGGCCGCGCGCTGCGTCAGGGACAAGGGCGTCAGGATCGGACCGACACGGCCGGCGGCGTCACTGGACCGAACCGCGCGCTCGAACACCCCTGGATGGGCGGACAGATCGACCGCAACGGGAAAATCGCGCAAGATGGCTTCCAGGCTCTCGGCGGCGTTGGCGGCGGCGCGGACGTGCAGGAAGTCGGCCTGGTCGAACCGGGCGGCGGACCGCGCCAGTCGCGCCTGACGACGGGCGGCGTCGAAGATGCACGGGGGGCCTTCGGAAGGGGATTGGGGGGCGGTCATGGACCAACAGGATGGGGGCTGGCGACGCGCCTGGGAAGGGGCGGGGCGACAGTTGCGCGGCGCAGGACGCGGGTTGGCGGACCTGATCCTGCCGCCGATGGCGCACGACAGCCACGAGGCGACGGCCGCCGCAGGCCTGACGCCCGACGCCTGGAGCCGCATCCGGTTTCTGGAGGCGCCGGTCTGCGACGGCTGCGGGGCGGCGTTCGAGTATGACGGCGGCGTCTTCGCCGAAGACCGATGCACCGCCTGCACCGCCCAGCCCTATGCTTTTCAGCGGGCGCGGGCCGCGTGTCTGTATGACGAGGCGTCGCGAGGGCTGATTCTGCGGTTCAAGCACGGGGACCAGCAGCAGTTCGCGCCCCTGTTCGCCCGCTGGATCGGCCGGTCCGCCGCCGATCTGGTCGAGGCGGCAGATGCGGTCGTTCCCGTGCCGTTGCATCCGTTTCGCCTGCTGTCGCGCCGCTTCAATCAGGCGGCCGAGATCGCCCGACCGCTGGCCCGCGACGCAGGCCGCGACTATCTGCCCGACGCCCTGGTCCGAACGACCCACACCACCAGCCAGGGCGGCAAGAGCCAGCGGGGGCGGCGTCTGAACGTCAGGAAGGCCTTCGCCGTGACCGAGGCCGGGCGACGTCGGATCCGGGGGCGGCGCATCCTTCTGATCGACGACGTGTTGACTACGGGCGCGACCGGAGAGGCCTGCGCGCGCGCCCTGCTCGACGCCGGAGCGCGCGGCGTGGACCTGGCGGTCATCGCACGGGTGCGAAACGCCCGTGAACTGACTATGTAACCCCTATCGCTCCCCGCGCGGCGGCTCGCTGCTTGAGGGACATACGTTCTGGAGACCTGATTTGGCCGACGTCGTCATCTACACCAAGCCCGGCTGCCCCTATTGCTACAGCGCCATGGCGCTGCTGAAGAAGAAGGGCGTCGACTACACCGAGATCGTCGCCTCAAACGATCCCGCCAAGAAGGCCGAGATGGTCGAGAAGTCCGGCGGCCGCATGACCTTCCCGCAGGTCTTCATCGGCGGACAGCACGTGGGCGGCTCCGACGACGTCCACGCCCTTGATCGCGACGGCAAGCTCGACGCGCTTCTGGCGGCCTGATCCCGTGAGCGGCGGGCTCGACATCGCCCTGATCCAGACCAGCACGCCGGCGACGGCGGAAGCGGCCCTGGCCCATGTCGAGCCCCTGATCCGCGAGGCGGCGGCGGGCGGGGCGAAGTTCATCCTGACGCCGGAAGGGACCAATGTCCTGGAGCAGCGCCGGGACCGTCGCGACGCCGCGATCACGGAAGAGGACGCCAATGTCGTCGTGCTGGGTCTGCGTCGTCTGGCGGCGGAATTGGGCGTCTGGCTTCTGATCGGTTCGGCCATCGTCAAGTCGGGTCATGCCGGAGACGGCCGCGCCGCCAATCGGTCGCTGCTGATCGATGCCTCAGGCGGGATCGTCGCCCGTTACGACAAGCTGCATGTCTTCGACGTGAACCTGCCGAACGGCGAGACCTATCGCGAGAGCGCCACGGTGCGGCCCGGTGACGGGGCGGCGGTCGCGGATACGCCCTGGGGCCGGCTGGGCCTGACCATCTGCTACGACATCCGCTTTCCCCATCTGCATCGCCAGCTGGCCAAGGCCGGGGCGTCGATGATCGCCGTGCCTGCCGCCTTCACCGCCCCGACGGGCGAAGCGCACTGGGAGACCTTGCTGCGCGCCCGCGCCATCGAGACCGGCGCCTTCGTCCTGGCGCCGGCGCAAGGCGGCCTGCACGAGGACGGGCGCCGCACCTGGGGTCGATCCACCGTCGTCGGACCTTGGGGCGAGATCATCGCCAAGGCGGATCACGACGAGCCTTGCATCGTGACGGCGAAGCTGGACATGGAGGCGGTGGCCCGCGCGCGTGCGGCGGTGCCCGCCCTGACCCACGATCGCGATTTCCTGCCCGCCGTTTGATTGTCCCATGATCCGCTACGCCCTGAAATGCGACCAGGCCCACGACTTCGAGGCCTGGTTTGGCTCCTCGTCCGACTTTGACGACCAGGCGGGGCGCGGCCTGGTGGAGTGCCCGTTCTGCGGCTCGCATTCGGTTCAGAAGGCGATCATGGCCCCAGCCGTCAGCGGGGCGCGAAAGGCCGATCCGGCGTCGGACGTCGCGGCCAAGATGCAGACCCTGATGATGACCGCCGCCCGCGAGGTGCGCGCCCATGTCGAGGCCAACTTCGACTATGTCGGCGACACGTTCGCCCGCGAAGCTCGCGACATTCACGAGGGCAGGTCCGAGAAGCGCGAAATCTATGGCGAGGCCACGCCCGCCGAGGTCAGGAAGCTGAAGGACGACGGCGTGCCGGTCTCGGCCCTGCCCAACGCCCCGCCGGACCCGTCCAAGGTCAACTGAGGTGGCCTCGGGGGAGGAACGGTATCAGGAGTTTGCGCCGCCGCCGGCACTGAGGCCGTTCGTCCGCGTGATCTGGACCTATGCCGCACCCAATCCATCACCGACCATCCAACGCATTGCGCCCGATGGCTGCCCCGAACTGATCTTCGACCTGGGCGCCCCCTATACGGAACAGGGCGACGATGGCGAATTCCGCCTTCAGCCCTCGGTCCTGTTCGCGGGGCAGATGACCCGCCCCCTGGTCATGCGGCCGACCGGTCCGACCGAACTGGTCGCCGTTCGGTTCGAGCCTGACGGGGCACGCGGCTTTCTGGGGCGGTCGCTGAGCGAGGCGACCGACCGGCGGCTGGACATGGTCGAGCGCCTGGCCGGGTTCGTGGCTCCGACCGGGGATCCGAAGGGTCAGGTCGCGGCCATCGCCGCCTGGTTGGAGGCGCAGGTGCGGGCCGCAGACTGGACGATCGATCCGGCGATCCGCGCCGAGATCGAGGACGCCACGGCCGATCGTCCGGCGCCGGCCCGATCGCCATCCGAGCAACGCGCCCTTCAGCGCCGGTTTGCGGATCGGGTCGGGGTGTCGCCGCGCCTGCTGCGTTCGATCTTTCGCTTTCGCCGCGTGTTCGATCATGCCGCCGACCCGGACGGGGCCGAGAGCTGGCTCGCGGCCGGCCTGGAGGCCGGCTATTTCGATCAGCCGCAGATGGCGCGCGACTTCCGCCGCTTCCTGGGCTGCACCGCCACCGAATGGGCGCGCGAGCAGCACGAACTGGCCCGCGCCATCGCGTCGCAAACCTACAAGCCGTCGGAAGCGCAGCCCGTCTAGTCTGAACGCATAGACCGGAGAGGGAAGACGACCATGCTGACCCCGCTACTATTCGCCGCTGCGCTTCATGCGGACCTGCGACCCGACCTGGGCTGGATGTCCGGCTATTGGCTGTCCTGCGAGGGCGCGCGCGAGGTCGGCGAGACCTGGACCGATCCCCGTCTGGGGCTGATGCTGGGAACCTCGCTGACCGTGCGCGACGGCCGGGCGGGGTGGGAACTGTCCCGCATCGGCCCCCTCGATCCGACCCCGGCCGCGCCCCCAGATACCCCACTGGCCTATTTCGCCCACCCGGAAGGCCAGGCTGTGACTGTGTTTCCAGTGATCGACGCCGGTCCGCACCGCGTCGTTTTCGAACAGGCGGCCGACGACGACTTTCCCAAGCGCGTCGTCTATGAACGCGAGGGCGATGTCCTGAACGCCCGGATCGAAGGCGTGCTGGACGGTCAGGAAAGGATCATCCGATGGCGCTTCCAGAAGGCGGAACTGAACGCGCGCTGCCCCAGCCCACAGCCGGGCTAGACTGGCGGCCCATGCGGCCTGACGACATCGATGCGGTGGTCGAGGTCGCCCGCCTGTCCTTCCCGGATCATTTCGAGGATCGCGCCTGTTTCCAGAACCGGCTGGCGCTGTATCCGCGCGGCTGTTTCGTGCTGGCGGAGGGCGACGCTGCGCCCAACGGCTATCTGATCGCTTATCCGTGGCGGGCCGAAAGCGCGCCGCCGCTGAACAGGGTGATCGAGGGCCTGCCGGCCGAACCGGCCCTGATCTATCTGCATGACCTGGCCCTGCATCCCGAGGCGCGAGGCGGCGGGGTCACCGGCGCGGTCGTCGAGCGTCTGGCGGAACAGGCGACTGAGGACGGCTGGCCCGCCATCGCCCTGGTCGCGGTCAACGACGCGGTCCGCTTCTGGTCCCGGCACGGTTTCGTGGAGCAGGCGACCGAAGGGATGGCGGCGAAACTGGCCAGCTACGGGTCCGATGCCCGCTATATGACAAGACTGCTCTAGGGCCGGTTGAGGGCGGTCTGACCGCCCGCCCTCACGAAATTGGTGCGGTGGGTCTGCGGCATGGCGTTGTAGGCCCGGCGTCTCATCTCGCGTTCGCAGACCAGCGGATCGCCCAAAGAGTTAGGCGTCAGGCGCGCGCGATGCGCGGCGCACCATTCATGGCTGGCGACCCGGATACGCCCCGCAAGGATCAAGGCTTCACCCGGTCGAGCCATGTGCAGACCCTGAGCATCGACGCGCATGTCCGGCGCATCGCCAGCGAGGAGAGCGCCCGCAAGCATAAGTCCCAACATCATCATCTCCGCTTTGAAACCGAGCCTGGATCAGGCTTTTCATGCAAAAGAGGCGATGGCGGATGTCATCAGATGCGGCTCAGCAGATGAAATATCGGTAAGCTGGAAATCACAGCTGTGAACGCCCGCTCTGGTGTTTCTGTCCACATGCCTGTAAGAGGCGCGCGCCTCCCGCATGCCTTTTCATGACCAGCGGCCGCCCGTATGCCGGCCGCGCCTTTTCGCGATTATCAAATGAACCTGCGCAACGTCGCCATCATCGCCCACGTCGACCACGGTAAGACGACCCTGGTGGACCAACTGCTCGCCCAGTCCGGCGTCTTCCGAGCCAACGAGGCGCAGACCGAGCGCGCGATGGACTCCAACGACCAGGAAAAAGAGCGCGGCATCACCATTCTGGCCAAGTGCACCTCGGTGCTCTGGAACGGCAAGGCCGGTGAAACCCGCATCAACATCATCGACACCCCCGGCCACGCCGACTTCGGGGGCGAGGTCGAACGCATCCTGGGCATGGTGGACGGCTGCGTCATCCTGGTGGACGCCGAAGAGGGCGTCATGCCCCAGACCAAGTTCGTGCTGACCAAGGCGCTGAAGATGGGTCTGAAGCCGATCCTCTGCATCAACAAGGTCGACCGCGCCCACGCCGATCCCGACCGGGTCCACAACGAGGCCTTCGACCTGTTCGCCGCCATCGGCGCGACGGACGAGCAGCTGGACTTCCCCCACATCTACGCCTCGGGCCGCAACGGCTGGGCGACGATGGATCTGAACGTCCCCAACGACAACCTGGCCCCGCTGTTCGACCTGATCGTCGACCACGTCCCCGCGCCCAAGGTGCAGGACAACCGCGACAAGCCGTTCCAGATGCTGAACGTGCTGATCGAGTCCGACCCCTTCCTGGGCCGGATCCTGACCGGCCGGATCGAGAGCGGCAAGGCCGTTCCCGGCATGGCGATCCACGCCCTGGACCGTGAAGGCAAGGAAATCGAGCGCGGCCGCATCACCAAGGTTCTGGCCTTCCGCGGCCTGAAGCGTCAGGCCCTGGACGAAGGTTCGGAAGCGGGCGACATCGTCGCCATCGCCGGCATGTCCAAGGCGACCGTGGCCGACACCCTGTGCGCCATGGAAGTCACCGACGCCCTGCCGGCCCAGCCGATCGATCCGCCGACCATCTCCATGACCGTCTCGGTCAACGACAGCCCCCTGGCCGGCCGCGAAGGCGACAAGGTCCAGTCGCGCGTCATCCGCGACCGCCTTCTGAAAGAAGCCGAGGCCAACGTCGCCATCCGCGTCACCACGACCGAAGGCGGCGACGCCTATGAGGTCGCCGGCCGTGGCGAACTGCAGCTTGGCGTTCTGATCGAGAACATGCGCCGCGAAGGCTTCGAGGTCTCAATCTCGCGTCCGCGCGTGGTCTTCCAGGAAGGCCCCAACGGCGAGAAGATGGAGCCCATCGAAGACGTCATGATCGACGTGGACGACGAGTTCTCTGGCATCGTGATCGAGAAGCTGTCGGCCCGTAAGGCCGAGATGACCGACATGGGCCCGTCGGGCGCCGGCAAGACCCGCATCAGCCTGAAGTGCCCGTCGCGCTCGCTGATCGGCTATCAGGGCGAGTTCCTGACCGACACGCGCGGTTCGGGCGTGCTGAACCGGGTCTTCAGCCACTACGAAGAATACAAGGGCGCGATCGCCGGCCGTCTGAAGGGCGTGCTGATCTCGAACTCGGACGGCGACACGGCGGCCTTCGCCCTGTGGAACCTGGAAGATCGCGGCGTCATGTTTGTCGGCGCCGGCGAAAAGACCTACCAGGGCATGATCATCGGCGAGAACGCGCGCTGGGACGACTTGGACGTCAACCCGATCAAGGGCAAGCAACTGACCAACGTCCGCGCCTCCGGCAAGGACGAGGCCGTTCGCCTGACCCCGCCGCGCCAGATGTCGCTGGAACAGGCCATCGCCTACATCGACGACGACGAGCTGGTCGAGGTGACGCCGAAGTCCATCCGCCTGCGCAAGCAGACGCTGAACCCGTCGTTCCGCAAGAAGCGCGTTCGCCCCGAGTAATCCCTCACTGACGCGAAGGGGGATGCGGCCTATAGGTGGCTGACATGACCGTTTCGCCCAGTCTGGATGACCGCCTTGACGAGGCCGCCCGCGCGGGAGATCCGCGCGCGGCGGTCTCTGTCGTTTTGCGCGAGACCTATGACGCCGCCCGCGCCCGCGCCGAGCGCAAGCTGGATGGGGGCATGAAGGGGCGCGATGTCGCCCGCCTGTACGCCACAGCCGCCGACGACATGCTGGCGAGCCTGTGGCGGGTCGCCACCCAGGTCCTGTTCCCCGTCTCCGCCGTCGAGAGCGAACGGCTGTCCCTGGTGGCGGTCGGGGGTTACGGCCGGGGCGTGCTCGCGCCCTTTTCCGACCTGGACCTGCTGTTCCTGCGCCCGGCCAAGGCCACGCCGCGCGGGGAGAGCGTCATCCAGTTCGTCCTCTATGTGCTGTGGGACCTGGGCATCAAGGTCGGACCGGCGGTGCGCTCGGTCGAGGAATGCCTGACCTTGTCGCGCACCGACATGACGGTGCGGACCACCCTGCTGGAGGCCCGGCATCTGGCCGGCGACGAACGGCTGTCGGACCTGATGATCGGCCGGTTCCGCGACATGGTCTCCAAGTCCGACCCGCGCCCCTTCATCGCCGCCAAGCTGGAAGAACGGGCCGTCCGGCACCAGAAGGCGGGCGTGACGCGCTACAAGGTCGAACCCAACGTCAAGGACGGCAAGGGCGGGCTTCGCGACCTGAACACCCTGTACTGGATCGCGCGGTCCCTGGCGCCCGACAGCCGGCTAGGCGCCAGGGTGATGGACGAGATGTTCACCTCGCGCGAGCGTCGCGCCTCCGACGACGCCTTCGACTTCTTGTGGCGCGTTCGTATCCATCTGCACCTGATCGCGGGACGGGCCGAGGAGAAGCTGACGTTCGACATGCAGCCCGAGGTGGCCCGCCGCATGGGCTGGCAGGGGCGGGGCGACGAGCCGGCGGTCGAGCGGTTCATGCGCCGCTACTTCCTGGTCGCGCGCGACGTCGGCGCCCTGACCCGCGCCATGTCGGCCAAGCTGGAGGCGCGACATCAGAAGACGGCGCAGGGGCTGTCGCGGCTGATGACCCCGTTCCGACCCGCCCGCCGCAAGATGGAGGTGGAGGGGTTCTGGGTCGATCAGGGGCGGCTGTCGGTCGAGGGGCCGGAGGTGTTCGCCGCCGATCCGGTCAAGCTGCTGACCCTGTTCGTCTGTGCGGATCGTCACGACCTGGATTTGCACCCCGACGCCTTTTCGGCCGTGACCCGGTCGCTGTCCTTGGTGACGCCCCGGCTGAGACGCGATCCGGCGGCGACGCGGGCTTTTCTGGACATTCTGGCGCATGGCCAGCGGCCCTATCGCGTCCTGACCATCATGAACGAGACGGGCCTGCTGGGTCGGTTCCTGCCCGAATGGGGGCGGATCGTGGGTCAGACCCAGTTCAACATGTACCACGCCTATACGGTGGACGAGCACACGCTGCAGGCCATCGGCATCATCAACGACATCGCCCGCGGCAAGCTGAAGGACGACCACCCGCTGGCGACCGAAATCGTCCAGCTGATCTCGGACATGGAAGCCCTGATGCTGGGCATGCTGTTGCACGACGTGGGCAAGGGCGGGGAGCGGGGACAGCTGGAGGACGGCGCCATCGCCGCGCGCCGGGCCTGCGAACGGCTGGGCGTCGATCCGCGCCGTATCGAACTGGTCGTCTGGCTGGTGCGCAGCCATCTGGCGCTGAGCGACTATGCCCAGAAGCGCGACCTGTCGGACCCCGCCACCATCCGCGCCTTCGCCGAACTGGTGGGCGATCCCGAGCGGTTGCGAATGCTGCTGGTGCTGACCGTCGCCGACATCCGGGCGGTGGGGCCGGGGGTGTGGAACGGCTGGAAGGGTCAGTTGATGCGCACCCTCTACAACCAGGTCGCCGGCCTTTTCCGGGGCGAGGACGTGGCGCGTGAAGACCCGCTGGCGGAGCACCCGGCCCTGGTCGAACGTGCGCGCCAGACAGGCGCCGCCGCCGAGGCCGCGCCGACCGCCCCCGTGGCGGGGCTGGCGGTCCAGACCACCGAAATCTCCATCGCCGCCGCCGACCGGCCAGGCCTGTTCGCGGACTTGGCCCAGACCATGGCGGCTCTGGGCGCCGACGTGACCGACGCCCGCGTGGCGACCACGCCCGAGGGTCTGGTGCTGGACGTCTTCCGCGTTCAGGACGGAGCGGGTCTGCCCTATGGCCAGGCCGAACCGCGTCGGCTCAAGGCCCTGGTCGAGGCGCTGGAGAAGGCGGCGCGCGGCGACGGCCGCATCGGCAAGGCGCCCGACCCGACCGGCAACGCCCGAAAGGCGGCCTTCGAGGTGCGGCCCGTGGTCATGGTCGATCACCACGCCAGCGAGGTCGCCACCGTGGTCGAGGTGTCCTGCGCCGACCGGCCCGGCCTGCTGGCGGCCCTGTCGCGCGTGTTCAACGACGAAGGCCTGAACATCCGCTCCGCCCATGTCGCCAGCTATGGCGAGCGGGCGGTGGACAGCTTCTATGTGGTCGATGGCAAAGGCCGCAAGGTTGCGTCCGAACAGCGGATCGCCGAACTGCGCACGGCCCTGGAAGCCGTACTGGACAGCCGCGCGCCCGCCCCCGCAGGCCGCAAGGTCGCATCAGCCCGCGCCAGCGCCCGCGACGTCTCGGACCTGGGCCGCCGCAGCCCGCGCGCGAAGCCCGTATCGCCCGGCGAGCAAGCGCGCTAAGCGAAAGTCTTCCTCCGCGCCCTGTCGAATGTCCGCATGAGCCTCGCCCGCAATACCCTGGTGCAGTCGACCCTGACGCTGGGCAGCCGCCTGCTGGGCTTCGGCCGCGATCTGGCCCTGTCGGCGAACTTCGGCCAGGGGGCGCTGATGGACGTCTGGTCCACGGCGCTGATGCTGCCCAACATGTTCCGGCGCCTGTTCGCCGAGGGCGCCTTCGCCCAGGCCTTCGTGCCGGTCTATGGCGGGGTCAAGACGCGCGAGGGCGACGAGGCCGCCGCCGTCACGGCCTCGGAGGCCATGTCCTTCATGTTCGCCGTGGTCGCGGCCTTCTGCATCCTGCTGCAGGTCGCCATGCCGTGGATCGTGCCGCTGCTGCTGTCGGCCTGGAAGGACGACGCCGAGGTGATGCGTGTCGGGGTGATCGCCACACAGTTGGCCATGCCCTATCTGGCCTGCATGACCATCGCCTCCCTGCTGTCGGGAGTGTTGAACACCGGCGGTCGGTTCGCCCTGTCAGCGGCGGTGCCGGTCTTTCTGAATCTTTGCACCTTGGCGCCGCTGTTGGGTGGTTTCTTGTTGCCGGTCTCGCCCGCCATGGTGTTGCTGGCCACCAGCGCGGCGGTCACCGTCTCGGGGGTCATCCAGGCCGGTCTCCTGTGGTGGGGCGTGCGGCGTCTGGGGGTGAGGCTGAAGCTGGGCCTGCCGCGCCTGACCCCGAACGTGAAGCGCGCCCTGGCCCTGGCCGTCCCCGGCGCCATGGCCGGCGGGGCCATGCAGGTGAACTCGGTCGTGTCGCAGGTTCTGGCCGGGTCGGACGCCGGCGCCCGCTCCGTCCTCTATAACGCCGACCGTCTGTACCAACTGCCGCTGGGCTTGGTCGGGGTGGCCATCGGTCTGGCCCTGGTGCCGCGCCTGACCCGGGCCTTCGTTTCCGGCGATCACGAGGGCGGGCAGAAGACTCTGGACGACGGCATCAACCTGGCCATGGCCTTCACCCTGCCGGCCGCCGTCGCCCTGTTCGTCATTCCCTTCTTCATCATCGACGCCACGGTGACGCGCGGCGCCTTCACCAGCGCCGACGCCGCCCGCACCGCCGACGTGCTGCGCCAGTTCGCCTGGGGCGTGCCGGCCTTCGTCCTGGCCAAGGTCCTGACCCCGCCCTTCTTCGCGCGCGAAGACACGCGCCGGCCGATGTATTTCGCGGTCACCGCCGTGGTCATCACCGTGGTCCTGGGGTCGGGCCTGTTCTTTTGGTTCCGCGCCCAGGGCTGGGACGGCGTGCTGGGCCTGGCCATCGCCACCAGCGTCTCGGCCTGGGTCAATGTCAGCCTGCTGGCCGGCGTCCTGATCCACGAGAACGCCTGGCGACCGTCGCCCGCCTTCGTCTCGCGCATCGCCCGCGTCCTGGCCGCCAGCGCCGTCATGGCCGGCCTGCTGCTGCTGGCCAGCATCAACTATGGTCTGCTGAGCCGGATTTTGCTGGCCAAGGAGATCGCCGTCCTCGTCGTCTGCGGCCTGGGCGCGGCCGCCTATGGCGTCTGCCTCTTCGCCTTCCGCGCCGTGACCCTGTCTGAGCTGAAGGCGACGCTGCGGCGCGAGCCGGGCGGCGGCGCGGTCTCCGGTCTGGACTGAAAGACGGGGAACCGATAAGCGCGAGGCCATGACGACCTCGGGCCTGATTTCCGACCGGCGATGGCGCGGCTGAACCGCCGCCGCCTTCACCACGCCTGCCTTTCGACCTTCCGAGACCCGACCCCATGACTGACCAGACCCCAGCCGTTGCGACATACGACGGCCCACGCCGCATCCTGTCCGGCATCCAGGCCTCCGGCGCCCTGCACCTGGGCAACTACCTCGGCGCACTGAAGCGGTTCGTCGAGCTGCAGGACCAGGGCGCGCCCGTCTTCGTCTTCGTCGCCGACATGCACGCCATCACCGTCTGGCAGGACCCGGCCAAGCTGGCGGCCCAGACGCGCGAGATCGCCGCCGCCTATCTGGCTTCGGGCCTGGATCCGGCGAAATCGATCATCTTCCCGCAATCGGCCGTGCGCGCCCATGCCGAACTGGCCTGGATCTTCAACTGCGTCGCCCGCCTGGGCTGGCTGGACCGGATGACCCAGTTCAAAGAGAAGTCGGGCAAGCACAAGGAGCGGGCCTCGGTCGGCCTCTACACCTATCCCGTGCTCCAGGCCGCCGACATCCTGCTGTACAAGGCGACCGAAGTGCCGGTCGGCGAGGACCAGAAGCAGCATCTGGAACTGACCCGCGACATCGCCGCCAAGTTCAATAACGACTTCGGCGTCCCCGGTTATTTCCCTGTGCCCGAGCCGATCATCCAGGGACCGGCGACCCGCGTCATGTCCCTGCGCGACGGGGCGGCCAAGATGTCCAAGTCGGATCCGTCGGACAACAGCCGCATCAACCTGACCGACGACGCGGACGCCATCGCGTCCAAGATCAAGCGCGCCAAGACCGACCCGGAGCCCCTGCCGGAAACCCTGGACGGTCTGAACGACCGGCCCGAGGCCAAGAACCTGGTCGCCATTTACGCCGCCCTGGCCGGCCTGACCCGCGAACAGGTGATCGAACAGTTCGGCGGTCAGGGCTTCGGCGCCTTCAAGCCGGCCCTGGCGGACCTAGCGGTGGCCTCCCTGGCCCCCGTCACGGCCGAAATGCGCCGCCTGATGGACGATCCGGCCGAGATCGACCGCGTGCTGAAGGACGGCGCCGAACGCGCCGCCGCCGTCGCCGACCCGGTGGTGGACGAGGTCAAGAAGATCGTCGGCTTCTGGCGGGCGTAAATCTTCGGCCATGAGCCACCCCCTCGACCGCGCCGTCTGGAATGCGCTGACCAAGCGGCTGTCGTCGTCCGCGACGGCAGACTCTGACGCCCGCGCCGTCCGGATCGATCCTGAGGTCGGGGTCTTCCTAGCCGCCGCCGACACCTCGCCAGAAAGCCGCGCCCGGTTGACCGAGATGGCGCGCCGTCATCCGGGCGCCAGCCTGATCGAGCGTTCAGACGGGCCGATGCGCGATGTGCTGCCCGAAGGGATCGCGGCCGATCGCCGTATCGGTCTGGTGCAGATGACTTCGACGGCCCTGAGCGCCGCCCGTGCGCCCGACCCCGTTTTCGAGACCCTGACCGAGGCCGACGCCCCGGCCATGCTGGCGCTGGCGGCCCTGACCAAGCCCGGTCCGTTTCGGTCGAGGACGCGCGAACTCGGTCCCTTCATCGGGATCAAGCAGGACGGCGCGCTGGTCGCCATGGCGGGGCGGCGGCTGCGGGTGGACGGGTTCACGGAACTGAGCGGCATCTGCACCCACCCGGATCATCGTGGGAAAGGATATGCGGCGGCCCTGTCGCGGGTGGTGGTCGGAGAAATCTTCGCTTCAGGCGAAGCGGCCTTCCTGCACGCCTTCGCCGATCACGACGCGACCATCGCCTTCTATCGCTCGCTGGGCTTCGAAATCCGTGCGCCGATGACCTATACGATCCTGGCCGACTGAGGAGAGATCGCCATGGGCGTGTACGAAGCCAGAATCGCGTGGAGCCGGGGCGATCAGCCCTTCCTCGACAAGCGCTACAGCCGCGCTCACTCCTGGACCTTCGACGGCGGCGCCGTCGTGCCGGGCTCGTCGGCGCCGTCCAGCGTGCCTGTGCCGATGTCCGATCCGGCGGGGGTCGATCCGGAGGAGGCGATGATCGCCTCCCTGTCCAGCTGCCACATGCTGTGGTTCCTGGCCTTCGCCGCCAACGCCGGCCCGGTCGTCGACACCTATGTCGATGAGGCCTCGGGCAAGATGGGCAAGGACGAGAAGGACAAACGTTACCTCGCCGAGGTGACGCTGCGCCCCTTCACCAGCTTCACCGGCCGTGAACCGGACCAGGCCGAGATCGACGCGCTGCACCACCAGGCCCACGAACACTGCGAAATGGCCCATTCGGTCCGCGCGACCATCACGGTCGAGGCGACCATCGGCTAGGCGGCGACCGCCGTCTCCTCCTCGATCAGGGAGCGGAACAGGCCGTGGGCGGCGACCATGCCGTCCGAGGTCGCCAGGGTGATGTTGGAGGCCGCGCGGGCCAGGTCGCCGGCGGCGAAGACGCCCGGCTGGCTTGTCGCCTGCATGGCGTCCACCTTGATCACCCGGCCCATCGGCGTGTCGGTCATCTCGCAGCCCAGCCGCTCGGCGAACGGGCTGGCGACGCGGACGCTGGCGCCGACGAAGATGGCCTTCAGCTCCACGAACCGCCCGTTGGTCAGCCGCGCGCTGGTCAAGGTGGGGGCCTCGCCCTCCAGCCGGGCGATGGGCGTGGTCTCGATGGTCACGCCGCGCCGGTACAGCAGATGGGCGTCCTCCGGCGACAGCCCGACCTCCAACCCCATGAACAGGGTGACCTGGCCCCATTCCGCGACGGTCGCGGCATACTGGACCGCGTGGTCGCCGCGTCCCAGCACCCCGATAGGCCCGCCGCCGATCTCATAGCCGTGACACCAGGGGCAGTGCAGGGCCGTGCGGCCCCAGCGTTCCTTCACGCCCGGAATATCGGGCAGCACGTCCTCGACCCCATGCGACAGCAGAAGCCGGCGGCCACGAGTGCGCGTGCCGTCGGCGAAGGCGACCGAGAAGCCGCCGTCGATACGCTCGACCGCGACCGCCTCGGCCATGCGGAAGGCCGCAGTGGGATAGGCCGCGACCTGGGACCGCGCCGTCGCCGTAATCTCCGCACCCGGTCGGCCGTCGTTAGCCAGGACGCCATGGGCGCGGGCGGCGAAGCGGTTGCGCGGCCTTCCGTCGTCGATGATCAGGACACGGCGACGGGCGCGGACCAGCTGCTGGGCGGCGGACAGGCCGGCGTAGGAACCGCCGATGATCAGGGCGTCGTGCGGCATGATTGAGGACTCCCGGGGTTCAGGACTTGTGAGCGTGGGCATGGAGCAGGTCTCTCTTCGGGTGTTCGGCCATCCGGCGCGAGAAGTCCGCCGCCAGATCGGCCAGGGTGATGTCGTTCAGTCGCGCGATCAGCAGGGCGCGGGCGGCGGCGTAGGTCTCGCCCAGCGCGTCGTTGACCGCCGCCTCGACCAGGCAGCCCTCTGCCTCGACCGGCGGGGCTTCCGGAAACAGGCCGGGGTCGCCCAAGGCCGTGTTGACCTGGCCCAAGGTGACTTGATCCAGCGGCCGGGCCAGCCGCCATCCGCCGCCATGCCCCTTTTCCGAGGCCACCAGCCCCTGTTCGCGCAGGCCCGCCATGGTCCGGCGCACCACGACCGGATTGGTCGACAGGCAGATGGCAAGCTGATCCGAGGTCATGGGCGCCCCGGTGCGCGTCTCGTGGTCGGCCATGTGGAGCAGGGCGTGCAGGATGTTGGAGAGGCGGGAATCTCTTTTCATGTAACTTCAATTGTTACGTGATGGGCCGCGCGTCAAGGCAGGCTTGCGAGATTCTTTTCAGACGTGAGGGGCGACGTCGGTCAGGAAGGCGCGGAAGCGGCGCAGGGCCTCTTCGGTCAGGTCCGGATCGTGGCGCATCGGGCCGTTGTTGGTCGGCTCGTCGAAGGCGTGAGTGCCGACGGCGATCCAGCTCTCCACCTCGGCGCCGCAGTTGCGGATCATGGCGTTGACCTGTTCGGCGTTGCGCTGCGTCGTCAGGTGATCGCGTTTGCAGGTCACGGCCAGCACCTTGGGGCAGTGCCGCCAGGGCTTCATCCGGTTGAAGGCGAACGGGCCGATGTAGGGATACATCAGCCAGACGGCGCGGACGCCCGACAGGTCGGCGTCGCCGGGGTTCGTGACGCCCATGGTGTTGGGCAGCGGCTCGGCGCTCATCATCTCCATGATCGACCAGCCGCCGTGGCTCCAGCCGCCCAGGGTCAGCTGGGTTTCGTCCACGTCAGGCCGAGCCGAGATACCCTGGATCGCCGCCAGCACGTCCCCAGCCCGCTCGTAGCCCCGGAAGGACAGGCCGGTGCAGACCGCCGTCAGGGTGAAGGCCCGCCCCCACCCGCGCGGCCCGTAGGAATCGATGATGAAGGCCCGCCAACCCGCCGCCTTGGCCGCCGCGGCGTAGCGGGGCAGGTGGTCGCGCAGGCCGCCGCAGCCGTGGAACATCAGCACCGCCGGCCGTGGCCGGTCGTCGTCAGGGCCCACGACGGTCATGTGGGGTTCGAGGCGGGCCCAACGGCGCTTGAGGTCGTCCATCCCCGATTTACGCCGCAGCTTGCGCCCGAACGCCAGCCCCTCTTGCGGATTTCGTTATTCAGATATATCTATTCGTTCGTGAATAGATATATCGAAAGGAATCGATCATGAGGTCCAAAGGGATTTTTCAAGGACGCCGCGACGGATGCGGTGAAAAACACGGTCGTCACGGCGGGTTCGCCTTCGGGCGTGGTATGCGCGGCGGACGCGGCGCCGACTTCGGACCTGGCTGGGAAGCCGGCGAGGGACGCGGTCACGGCCACAAGCACGGACGGCGCGGCGGCGGTCGTCTGTTCGACCACGGCACGCTACGTTGGGTGCTGTTGTCGCTGATCGCCGAAAAACCCAGCCACGGCTATGAGTTGATCAAGGCCGTCGAGACCCGACTGGGCGGCGCCTATTCGCCCAGCCCCGGCGTGATCTACCCCAGCCTGACCCTGCTGGAAGAAATGGGCGCCCTGAGTTCCCAGGCCGAAGGCGGCAAGAAGCTGTATTCCATCACTGACGAGGGTCGGGCGCTGCTGGTCGAGAACGCCGAGGTGTTGCGCGCCGCCGAGGCGACGATGGACAAGTTCGCCGCTCGCGCCCTGCGCCCAGCCGCGATCCAGGACGCCATCGGCCGCCTGCGCCACACGATCCACGGCCGTCTGACGAGCGAGACGGCGCTGACCGACGATCAGGTCGAAACGATCGCCGCCATCCTGGCCGAGGCCGCCGACAGGGTCGAAAAGGCATGAGCGTGCGTGAAGCCCGTCGGGTACGGCACGAACTGAAGTTCCGCACCCTGTCGGTGGTCTCGGTCGAGCCCCTGACCCCGACGTTGAAACGGATCGTGCTGGGCGGCGACGCCCTGACCGGCTTCGTCAGCGCCGGGTTCGACGACCATGTGAAGATCTTTCCCGTGCGGGACGGAGAGGCCGTGGTTCTGCCGACGCCAGGGCCGGACGGGCCGATCTTTCCCGAGCCCCGGCCGGTCGCGCGCGACTACACCCCCCGCGCCTATGATCCCGCGACCAACCGGCTGACGATCGACTTCGTCATCGGCCATGGCGGACCGGCGACGGAGTGGGCCGAGGCGGCGACGGTAGGAAGCGTCATGGGCGTCGGCGGGCCGCGCGGCTCCTTCGTCGTGCCGACCGACTATGCCGATCATGTGCTGATCGGCGACGAGACGGCGCTGCCGGCCATCGCACGGCGGCTGGAGGAGCTGCCTGCCGGGGTGCGCGTCCTGACGGCGGTCGAGGTCGAAGACGCGGCCTCGCGGTTGGCGCTTGCGACCCGCGCGGACCTGACCCAGATCTGGGTCGAGCGGACAGGCGCTCGCGGACAGGCCGACGCCTTGATCGAGGCCGCCTCTGCGGCGGCGGCCGAGGTCTCACGCGACGACGCCTATGTCTGGATCGCGGCGGAATCCCAGGTCGCCAAGGCCTTGCGTGTGGCCCTGATCGCTCTGGGCTTCGATCCGAAGGCGATGAAGGCGGCGGGCTACTGGCGGCTAGGGGATGTCGGCGCCCATGAGGTGATCGACGGCTGAGGCTCAAGCCCCCGCGCAGCGCAGGGTCAGATTCAGACGCCCGCCATCGGGGATCAGGCGCGACGACCCCTCCAGCACGCGGTCGATCCCGTGTCGGGCCAGTCGCGCCGGTCCCGTCAGGGCGCAGACGTCGCCGCTTTCCAGCTTCAAGGTCGTAGTGCGCCCGCCCTCGGCTGCGCCGATGCGAAACATCGCCGTATCCCCCAGCGACACAGACAGGACCGGCGCGCCGAGATCGGCCTCGTCGCGATCCTGATGCAGGCCCATCTTCGCCCCCTCGCGATACAGGTTGACCAGACAGGCATCCGGCGGTTCGGGCCAGCCGACCGTTGCGTCCCACAGATCCAGCAGAACCTGCGGGATCTGTGGCCAAGGCCTTTTTGTGTCGGGATGGGTCGCCTGATAGCGATAGCCGCCACGATCCGAGACCCAGCCCAGCGGCCCGAAATTGCTCATTCGCACCGAAAAGGGCCGGCCGGCCGGCGTGGTCGGTCGATAGAGCGGGGCCTGATCCAGCCGCGCGAACACCTCGGCGACCAGACCGGCCTGCGCCGCCGCATCGAGCGCCCCCGGCCACAGCCGAAAGCCCTCGACGGCGGTCTTCACCTCAGCGGGTGTAGCTGTATTCGTCGATTTCGCAGACATTGATGCGTGAACGGGTCAACTCCTCGCCGTTGGTGAACTCGGCCTTGAAGTCATAGATGCAGGCGCCCGAGCCGTCATCGATATTGATGCGCACATTCTGCCCGTTTTCCAGCACGTCGTCGCCCAGGATGTCCTCTTCCCAGTCGTCCTTGCGCGAGTCCGACGCATAGAAGCGCAGCATGGTCCAGCCGGTGCGGTTCTTGATGGTGACATGGCGGTCGTAACCGTCGCGCGACTGAACCGTCGGCGCCGTCGCGGGCGGCGGTGCGGCCGCAGCGCCTGCTCCGATCAGAACGGCCATGGCGACCGCTGCCTTGAGCGTGGTCGTGATCATTGTTTCCTCTCCCTTCATCGATCGCGATCCCCTGAGCGCGACGAAAATTCTTATGCCGCACAATCACGGGCCTCGCATCTTCGAATTTCATCGTTCTGCGAAAGGGGTTGAATCGCAGAACGCCCTTGCAGGCGGGGGGGATTTTCCCATATCGGGGCCAGCTTTGGAGAAACCCCGCGAAATTTGGGGCTATCCAGCCTGATCCACGCCAACCCAACCGGGGGCGGTCACGCGCGGCGCTTCTTCGAAGGCCGCCGCATCGCCCGCTGAACGAGAGAGACTGAAGAGCACATGGCCAAGATTATCGGCATCGACCTCGGCACCACCAACTCCTGCGTGGCGGCCATGGACGGCAAGACCCCCAAGGTCATCGAGAACGCCGAGGGCAACCGCACGACCCCGTCGGTCGTGGCGATTCAGGACGGCGCAGAAGTGCTGGTGGGCCAACCCGCCAAGCGCCAGGCCGTCACCAACCCGTCCAACACCTTCTTCGCGATCAAGCGCCTGATCGGCCGCAGCTTCGATGATCCGGTGGTCGCCAAGGACAAGGGCATGGTGCCCTATGAGATCGTCAAGGGTCCGAACGGCGACGCCTGGGTGCGCGCCTTCGGCAAGGACTATTCCCCCCAGCAGATCTCGGCCTTCATCCTGCAGAAAATGAAGGAATCGGCCGAGGCCTTCCTGGGCGACAAGGTGACCCAAGCCGTCATCACAGTTCCCGCATACTTCAACGACAGCCAGCGTCAGGCCACCAAGGACGCCGGCAAGATCGCCGGCCTGGAAGTGCTGCGCATCATCAACGAGCCGACTGCGGCCGCGCTCGCCTATGGCCTCGAAAAGAACGACGGTCAGAAGATCGCCGTCTATGACCTGGGCGGCGGCACCTTCGACGTCTCGGTCCTGGAAATCGGCGACGGCGTGTTCGAGGTGAAGTCCACCAACGGCGACACCTTCCTGGGCGGCGAGGACTTCGACCTGCGCCTGGTCGATTATCTGGCCGACGAGTTCAAGAAAGAACAGAGCGTCGATCTGCGCCAAGACAAGCTGGCCCTGCAGCGCCTGAAGGAAGAGGCCGAAAAGGCCAAGAAGGAGCTGTCGACCACGACCCAGTACGAGGTCAACCTGCCGTTCATCACCATGAACGCGTCGGGTCCGCTGCACCTGAACATCAAGCTGACGCGCGCCAAGCTGGAATCCCTGGTCGAGGACCTGGTCCAGCGCACCATCGAGCCGTGCCGCAAGGCGCTGGCCGACGCCGGCCTGAAGGCGTCGGACATCGATGAAGTCGTGCTGGTCGGCGGCATGACCCGCATGCCCAAGGTCGTGGAAGCCGTGAAGGCCTTCTTCGGCAAGGAGCCGCACAAGGGCGTGAACCCTGACGAGGTCGTGGCCCTGGGCGCCGCCGTTCAGGCCGGCGTGCTGCAAGGCGACGTCAAGGACGTGCTGCTGTTGGACGTGACGCCGCTGACCCTGGGCATCGAGACCCTGGGCGGCGTGTTCACCCCGCTGATCGAACGCAACACGACGATCCCGACCAAGAAGAGCCAGACCTTCTCGACCGCCGATGACAACCAGTCGGCCGTGACGATCCGCGTCTTCCAGGGCGAGCGTCCGATGGCGTCGGACAACAAGATGCTGGGTCAGTTCGACCTGATGGGCATTCCGCCGTCGCCGCGCGGCATGCCGCAGATCGAGGTCGCCTTCGACATCGACGCCAACGGCATCGTCAACGTCTCGGCCAAGGACAAGGCGACCAACAAGGAACAGTCGATCCGCATCCAGGCGAACGGCGGCCTGTCGGACGCCGACATCGACAAGATGGTCAAGGAAGCCGAGGCCAACGCCGCCTCCGACAAGATCCGCAAGGACCTGGTCGAGGCCCAGAACGCCGCCGACAGCCTGATCAACTCGACCGAGAAGGCCCTGGCCGAACACGGCGACAAGGTGGGCGCGGACGAGAAGACGGCCATCGAGACCGGCCTAGCCGAGCTGAAGACCGCGCGTGAGGGCACGGACGCGGAAGACATCCGCGCCAAGACCAACACCCTGGTCCAGGCCTCGATGAAGCTGGGCGAGGCCATGTACGCCCAGCAGCAGGGCGCGGGCGAAGGCGACGCCGCCCCGGCCGACGACGGCGTGGTGGACGCCGAGTTCGAGGAAGTCTCGGACACGGACGGCGACGACAAGAAGAGCGCCTGATCCGCCACAGTGCGCTGAAATGATACGGCCCCGCTTGTCTTGCGATAGGCGGGGCCTTTTTCTGAAACTTGCATCGTTCGTCCCGGCCCCCATGTCAGCCGGGACACCGTTTTCCTCCAGGGTCCGCAGAGATCCGGGGCGAACGGCAAGGGAAGTATGAGGACAGACGCCCGATGGCGCGTGATTATTACGAGGTTCTTGGCGTCGAACGCACGATCGACGCCCCTGGCCTGAAGGCCGCCTACCGCAAGCTGGCGATGATCCATCACCCCGACCGCAACGGCGGTTCGGAAGAGTCGATGGCCCAGTTCAAGGAAATCTCCGAGGCCTATACGGTCCTGTCGGACGAGCAGAAGCGGGCCGCCTACGACCGGTTCGGCCATGCGGGCGTGAACGGCGGCGCAGGCGGCGGTTTCGGCCAGGGCCAGCAGGGCTTTTCCGACATCAACGACATCTTCTCTCAGGTCTTCGGCGATGCGTTCGGGGACGCGTTCGGCGGCCGTCAGCAGGGCCGGGGACAACAGGGCGGGCCGCGTCGCGGCTCGGACCTGCGCTACGATCTGGAGATCACCCTGGAGCAGGCCTACAAGGGCGAGGACGTCGAGATCGACATCCCCTCGACCATGACCTGCGACACCTGCGAAGGATCCGGCGCCAAGCCCGGCACCAAGCCCGTCACCTGCACCACCTGCCAGGGCGCCGGTCGCGTGCGCCAGGCCAATGGCTTCTTCCAGGTCGAGCGCACCTGCCCCCGGTGCCACGGCCAGGGCCAGATGATCGCCGATCCCTGCACCGCCTGCCACGGTCACGGCCAGGTCCGCAAAAACCGCACCCTGAACCTCAAGATCCCGGCCGGCGTCGACGACGGCTCGCGCATCCGCCTGTCGGGCGAGGGCGATGCCGGTCAGCGCGGCGGACCGCGCGGGGACCTGTATGTCTTCATCTCGGTGACGCCGCACGATCTGTTCGAACGCGACAACCTGGACCTGCTGGTCACCGTGCCCGTGCCGATGACGGTGGCGGCCCTGGGCGGCGAGATCGATGCGCCCTGCCTGGTGTCGGCCGCCTGCGACGGCAAGTGCAGGGCCGCCGTCACCGTGCCGGCCGGCGCACAGACCGGCAAGACCGTCCGGATCAAGGGCAAGGGCATGCCGCATCTGAACGGCCGAAACCGGGGCGACCTGGTGGTCGAGCTGTTCGTCGAGACGCCCACCGATCTGACCGCGCGCCAGCGTGAGTTGCTGGAAGAGCTTGCCCTGTCGTTCGGCGAGGGGCAGAACCCTCGCAACTCCAGCTTCGCCGGAAAGGCGAAGCGCTTCTGGGCCGACATCCTGGGCAATCAGGATGCGGACGGATCGAAAGAGAACGCGGTTTGAGCGCAATCTTCCACGCCGGCATTTCCGGCTATCGCGGCCGGATGGGTCGCGCGGTTTCGCAGGTGCTGGATGCACGCGAGGACGTGGTCGTCGCCGCCCGTTTCGACTGGGGCGAGACGGCCGACATCTCTCTGTGCGACGTCATCATCGACTTCTCGACGCCCGACGCCTCGGTGGCGCTGGCGCAGAGCGCGGCCGAGCGCGGCGGACCCAGCCTGGTCATCGGCTCCACCGGCTTCACGGCAGAGCAGGAGGCCGATCTGATGAAGGCCGCCGAGAAGATCGCCATCGTCAAGAGCGGCAACTTCTCCCTTGGCGTCAACATCCTGATCGGCCTGGTCCAGCACGCCGCCCAGCGTCTGGACGCCCAAGACTGGGACATCGAGATCACCGAGGCCCACCACCGCAGGAAGGTCGATTCGCCGTCGGGCACCGCCCTGATGCTGGGCGAGGCGGCCGCCGAGGGCCGCTTCACTGATCTGTCCGAGCTTCAGTCCAAACCCTATGACGGGGTTCAGGGCGAACGCGAGAGCGGCAAGATCGGCTTCTCCTCCATCCGCGCCGGCGGCATCATCGGCGAACATACGGTCTTGTTCGCTTCCGAGGACGAAGTCCTGACCCTCAGCCACTCGGCCATTGATCGCAGCCTGTTCGCCAAGGGCGCCGTCGCCGCCGCAGCCTGGGTGCGGACACGCAAGACCGGCCTCTACGACATGCAGGACGTGCTGGGCTTCCGTCAGGCTTGATGCCTGGGGCGCTGATGCGCCGCGCTACGTTCGCGACGCGGTCGCTCACGACTTGAGCGCAAAGTGATCGTGGGGCTGGGTCGTCGGAGAGTTAGGCCGCATCTTCGTGCGCCGGCAGGCCATAGGCCTCCCAAAGCGAGCGATCCTTCAGCGCCTTGGCCAAGAAGGCGACGTGGGCCGCCTGTTCCTCGGGCGTGGAGCGCAGCGCGAGCGGGCGCGGACGCTGGCCATAGGCGGCGATTTCCAGCGCGCCGCCGGGACCGCGGCCGACCGGGCCGGACGACAGGTCCAGCACCCGCTCCTTGCCGCCGCGAAGCTCCAGATAGACTTCCGCCAGCAGACGGGCGTCGATCAGTGCGCCGTGCAGCGTCCGCTCGACCAGCGACACCTTGTAGCGTTTGCACAGGGCGTCCAGCGAGTTGGGCATGCCCGGAAACCGGGTCTGGGCCAGTTTCAGCGTATCGATCCAGCGCGCCTCGCCCGTGATCGGGCGGCCGCACAGCTTGTACTCATGGTCGATGAAGTTGCGGTCGAAGGCCGCGTTGTGCGCGATCATCTGCGCGTCGCCGATGAATTCGATCAGATCGTCGGCGATCTCGGCGAACTTGGGCGCATCCTTGACCTTGTCGTCGGTGATGCCGTGAACCCGGATCGCATCGGGCGGGATCAGCCGCTCGGGATTGACGAAACGATGGAAGGTGCGGCCGGTCGGCAGCAGATCCTGGATCTCGATACAGCCGACCTCGATCAGTCGATCGCCCGTCTTGGGGTCGAAGCCGGTAGTCTCGGTATCCAGAACGATTTCGCGCGCCATGTCCCCTTAATGGAGACATTCGCCTCAGTGCGAAAGGCCAGCCGCGCCTTGCCGGGGAGATATCCACGACGGCTCCAGAACGGTGGCGACGATCGCCTCGACCTCCGCTCGCGCCGCGTCGAGGCCACGGCCGGTGTCGATCACGAAATCCGCGCGGGCGCGCTTTTCGGCGTCCGGCATCTGACGCGCGAGGATGGCGTCGAACCGTTCTCGCGTCATGCCGGGACGGGCCAGGACACGCTCGGCCTGGATCGCGGGATCGGCGGTGACGACGACCACGGCGTCGACGACCTTGTCGCCCCCGGTCTCGAACAGCAGGGGGATGTCGAGGACCGCCAGCCGGGTTCCCGCAGCGCGCACCGCCTCAAGATCCTCCGCCCGACCTTGGGCGACCAGCGGATGGACGATGGTTTCCAGCCGACGAAAGGCGGTCTCGTCGCGGCCCAGCGCCTCGGCCAGGCGGGTTCTGTCCACGGCGCCATTGACGACCACGCCGGGGAAGGCCTCTCCCACGGGCTCAACCGCCGCGCCGCCAGGGGCATAGAGGCGATGCACCGCGTCGTCGGCGTTCCAGACGACCGCGCCCAGATCGGCGAACATCGCCGTCGTCGTCGACTTGCCCATGCCGATGGAGCCGGTGAGACCGAGCAGGATCATGCCATCTCGCCCAGGTGCGCCATCAGCAGGGCGCGCAGGTCCAGCGCTGGAGGAGGGCGACGAAACAGGGCCTGGAACGACGGCGCCGCCTGGCCGATCAGCATGGCCAGACCATCCACCGTCGGCAGCCCTCGTTCACGCGCAGCCGTCAGGAATGGCGTGGCCAGCGGCTTGTACGTCATGTCCATCATCACCGTGCCCGGTGCGATCAATGCGAAGTCGATCTCCGGCGAGACACTGAGCGCATTGACGACTAGGGCCGCGCCGTCAAAGGCGTCCGGCGCCGCCATGACCCGCACCGACGGACCCAGATCGGCGGCCAGGGCCTGGGCCCGTTCCGGCGACCGATTGACGATGCGAACCTCCGCCCCGGCCTCGACCAGCGCCCCCGACCCGGCGCGCGCCGCACCGCCGGCGCCCAGCATGACCACCGGCCGGCCGGCGATGTCCAGATCCGGCGCCTGCTCCTTCAGACCCCGCATCAGGCCGACGCCGTCGGAACTGTCGGCGGATACGCGGCCGTCGTCGAACGTCAGGATGTTAGCCGAGGACGTCAGCCGCGCCGCCGCCGTCGCCGTGTCGGCCAGGGCGAAGGCCTGTTCCTTGAAGGGCGCGGTGACGTTCAGGCCCATGATCAGGCCCGCACGCCCGGCCGCAACCAAGGCCTCGAACCCGGCTGCATCGGCGGGGGCGAAGGGGACATAGGCGCCGTCGATGTCGCCCGCCGCCAGCCAGGCGTTGTGGATCACGGGGCTGAGCGAATGGGCCACCGGATTGCCGGCGATCCCAGCCACCATGGCTGCGCCGGTAATGCGATTGACGCTCATGCCGCGATCACTCCCGCCCGCCGCAGTTCGACCAACACGGGCCACAGGGGCAGGCCCAGGACGGTGAAATAGTCCCCATCCACCGCCTCGAACAGCTGAGACCCCAGACCCTCCAGCCGGTATGATCCGACGCAGGACAGCAGGGCCTCGCCTTCTGTCGCCAGATAGGCGTCGAGGAAGGCGTCGGAGAAATCCCGCATCCGCATCTCGACCGTATCGACCCCCGACCAGACGATCTGACCCTTGGTCGCCAGGGCGGCGCCGGAATGCAGCTGGTGCGACCGGCCGCGCATGACTTTCAGCCGCTCGCGCGCCGTATCTAGCGATTTCGCCTTTGACACCAGGCCGCCATCGAAGGCCAGGGTCTGGTCCGAACCCAACACCCAGGCCTTTTCGTCGTCGCGCGACACGGCCAGGGCCTTGGCCTCAGCAAGACGCACCGCCAAGGCCGCCGCGTCCAGATCGCCGGACACAGCCTTGATCGCGTCCTCGTCCATATCGGCGACACGCACCTCGAAGGCCACGCCGGCGTTTTCCAGTATGGCGCGACGGGCGGCGCTCTTGGACGCGAGGATCAGGGTTTCGCGCTCAAGCAGCCCGGAGGGCGGTAGCGCAGCTGAAAGCTCCGATTTCACCAGGTCGTCCCGATCTTGTGGTTGCGATGTTCGCTGAGCAGGTTGGTAATCGCCGCCGCCGTTTCCTCGACCGAGCGACGGGTCACGTCGATGGTGGGCCAGCCGCGCCGCTCGAAGGCGCGCCGCGCCTTGATCGTCTCGTCGCGGACGGCGTCCTGATCGGTGTAGTTGGACGACTGGTTGGCGTTCAGATTGTCGATGCGGTTGCGGCGGATTTGAACCAGCCGGTCGGGCGACACCGTCAGGCCGATCACCAGCGGCTTCTTCAGCTTCGTCAGCCGCTCGCCGTCTTCCTGGCCCGGCACCAGCGGCACGTTGGCCGCCCGGATGCCGCGGTGGGCCAGATAGATGCAGGTCGGGGTCTTGGACGTGCGACTGACGCCGCACAGCACCACGTCAGCGCCTTCCAGCTGCTCCAGCGACCCTTGGCCATCGTCATAGGCCATGGCGAAGTCCAGCGCCGCGATCCGGTTGAAATAGTCGTGGTCCAGAGCGTGCTGGGCGCCGACACGGGTCGACAGGGCCGCGCCCAGATAGCGCGACATGGCGCCGACCAGCGGATCCAAGGCCCCGATCTGCGGCATGTCCAGCCGACGACACCCTTCCTCCAGCTGTTCGCGCAGCTCGCGGTCGACCAGAGTGTGCAGCACCACGCCCGGCGCGGCCGCGACCTCGTGCAGCACCCGGTCCATCTGCTTGGCCGAACGGACCAGGGCGTAGATGTGCTCGATGGGAATGACGCCGTCGAACCGCGCCGTCACCGCCTTGGCCATGGCGTTCAGGGTCTCGCCGGTCGAATCCGACACCAGATGCACATGAAAATAGGTGGCCAGCCGGGCCGGTCCCGAAGGTCTCGCTGGGCTCATGAGACTGTCTGTCTCCCTGTTGAAAGTTAGGGGACGGCGTTGGACCGTCGGGGCGCCGTTTTCCTTAGCCCCTCCTCGCGCGGCCCGCGAGCGGGGATGACGGTGGATGGCGGTCCCCATCCGAGGGCGGATCATCCCAAGGCGGAAAACCGGTTTCTCCATCGCTGTGGAAAATCCTAATGAAGGGTTAACGACGCTTAACCGTGCTCACAGGCGCAAGCCCCCGCAAACCCTTGCCTGTTAAGGTTTCGTTAGGGATTGTCCACCGGCGGGATTGTCGCCCATGGCGTCCCCGTTAAGGATGCTCGGGGCGTGGATATCCGCTTTTGTTCCGCCGGCTGCCCTGAAGTCATCCCCGCCATTCCACCGCCCTACCTGCCACTTCGAATCTTTTAATTCTTAATCTGATTAGGGATTGAGAGCGGGGGGCTGTGACCTTAATCGTCCAGCATGACCGATCCGACCCAGAACGCCGATCAGACGCCCTTGATGCTCAGGGCTCTCCGAGGGGAGACGCTGGATCGTCCGCCGGTCTGGTTCATGCGTCAGGCGGGGCGTTACCTGCCGGAGTATCGCCGCCTGCGGGCCGAGGCGCCCGACTTCATCGCCTTCTGCCTGAATCCAGAGATGGCGGCCGAGGCGACGCTTCAGCCGATGCGGCGGTTCGGCTTCGATGCGGCCATCGTCTTCGCCGACATCCTGCTGATCCCCCGCGCCCTGGGCCAGGACGTCTGGTTCGAGACGGGAGAGGGCCCCCGTCTGGGCGAGATGCCGATCCCGGGTCGGATGGCCGAACTGGCTGCGGGAGCGGGCGAGTATCTGTCGTCCGTGGGCGAGACCTTGTCGATCGTGCGCGCGGCGCTGGAGCCCGAGCGGGCCCTGATCGGGTTCGCAGGCGCGCCCTGGACCGTGGCGACCTATATGCTGGACGGCGAGCATCGGACTATCGGCAAGGGCGAGCGCGCCCAGGCCCGGACCTATGCCTATGCCGAACCCAGGCGGGTGGACGAGACGCTGGAGGTTCTGGTCGAGGCCACGGCGCGTTATCTGAAGATGCAGGCTGACGCCGGCGCCCAGGTTCTGAAGATCTTCGAGAGCTGGGCGGAGGGCCTGCCGGACGACCTGTTCGAAAGACTGGTCCTGAAGCCCCACCAGGCGCTTGTGAAGCGCACGCGGGAGCTGGGTGTCACCGTACCCTTGATCGGCTTCCCACGGGGCTCTGCGGCGCTTGCAGAGCGGTATGCGCAGGAGGTCGAGGTTGACGCCGTCGCCCTAGACACCGCCTGCCCGCTGGAGGTCGGCAAACGGGTGCAGCAGATCAAGCCGATCCAGGGCGCGCTGGACCCCCTGTTGCTACGCGCCGGCGGCGACTTGCTGGACCGCCGCGTGGATCAGCTGATGGAGGCATGGGGGCAGGGGCCGTGGATATTCAACCTGGGCCATGGCATCCTGCCGGACGTACCGATCGATCATGTCGAACGGGTTCTGAAACGGATCGGCGCCCAATGACCGAAGCGACCCAAGGCCGCCGCATCGCGGTGGTGCTGTTCAATCTGGGCGGCCCGGACGACCAGGCCTCGGTCAAGCCGTTCCTGTTCAACCTGTTCAACGACCCGGCTATCATCGGTTTGCCCGGCATCGTGCGTACGCCGCTGGCCAGGCTGATTTCAAGCCGACGCGAGACCAGCGCCCAGGCCAACTACGCCCTGATGGGCGGGGGATCGCCCCTGCTGCCGGAAACCCGCCGTCAGGCCGGGGCGCTGGAGACGGTGCTGAACGCCCGGCTGTCGGGCGACACGGTGCGGGTCTTCATCGCCATGCGCTACTGGAACCCGCTGACCGAGGAGACGGCCGCCGAGGTCGCCGCCTTCGGGCCGGACGAGGTGGTGCTGCTGCCGCTGTATCCGCAGTTCTCGACCACGACGACGCAGTCTTCGCTCAAGGCCTGGAACGCCGCCTACAGTGGCTCGGGCGTCAGCCGCGCCGTTTGCTGCTATCCGGCCGCGGCGGGTTGGGTCGAGGCCCAGGCTCAGGCCATCGGCGAAAAGCTGGACGAAGCCGTGGGCCAGCCGGTGCGAGTACTCTTCTCCGCCCACGGCATCCCCGAGAAGCTGGTGACGGGCAAGGGCGACCCCTATCAGGAGCAGATCGAGACGACGGTCGCCGCCGTGGTCGCCGCCATCGAGGCCCAGCGCGGGCCGTTCGACCACGCCATCTGCTACCAGAGCCGCGTGGGGCCGATGAAATGGTTGGGCCCCTCGACGCCCGAGGCCATCGAAAAGGCGGCCAAGGACGGGGTGGGCGTGGTCATAACCCCCATCGCCTTCGTCTCCGAACATATCGAGACCCTGGTTGAGCTTGATATCGAATACGGCGAACTGGCCCATGAAAAAGGGGCCAGTCCTTATTTGCGGGCGCCGGCGGTCGGAATTGAACCCCTGTTCATCGACGCCTTGGCTGATGCGGCAGTCAGCGCCCTGTCGCGCACAGGCGTCGCGCCCTTCGGCCAGGGGTGCAAGACGGACTGGAAGGCCTGTCCGTATCGCAACGGGAAACAGGCGGCATGAATACCTACGACCTGGCGCGTGGCCTGCACATCCTGGCCGTCATCGCCTGGATGGCGGGGCTGCTGTTCCTGCCGCGCCTCTATGCCTATGACGCCGAACAGCAGTCCAAGCCCGAGCCGCTGAAAAGCGAGATGCAGGGCCTGTTGCGTCTGTGGCAGACGCGCCTGCTTCGCATCATTTTGAACCCGGCGATGATCCTGTCCTGGGTGTTCGGGTTGTGGCTGATCCACATCGATGTCTCCGCGCGCGGCGCCGGCTTCCTTGCCGAGCCGTGGATGATCGCCAAGCTGTCCGGCGTCTTCCTGCTCAGCGGTTGGCACGGCTTCCTTTCGGCGCAGAGGAAGAAGATCGCGGCGGGGACGTCGAAATATTCCGGCAAGTTCTGGCGCATGACCAATGAGGTTCCCTTCGTCCTGGCCATCGTCATGGTGCTGTCGGTGACGACAGAGTGGACGTTCGGTTGAGCGGCTCCGCTTGACCTGACCCGCCGCCTGTGGTTCCGCTGGCGGTGAACCGTTCGGTCCTTCCGGCGGTCCCTCTCTTTTCGCGACGCCCGCCGGTTTGACCAGCGGGAGCCCGTCGCACCTCCCTTCGGCCTCACGGCCAGACATTTCCAGAGACCTGACGCCGTGCGGTTCCGTGCGCGCGTCCGCGAGCCTGTATCATGACCGACGTCACCGATAACGACACCCCCGATACCGAAAACGCCGAGGCGCAAGCCCCGACGCATCACGGCGCCGAGCACGAGGCCGGTGAAGTCGCAGGCGCGGACTCCGGCGTCGACACCACGGCCGATGACGATGACGACGGCGAACCCGTCGTCGCCAACGGCCGCATCACCCTGGCGGAGCTGAACGAGAAGACGCCGGCCGACCTGGTCGCCTTCGCGGAACAGCTGGAGGTCGAGAACGCCTCCAACCTGCGCAAACAGGATCTGCTGTTCGCCATTCTGAAGGCCCTGGCCGACGAAGAAGTCGAGATCATCGCCGACGGGGTGCTGGAAATCCTGCCCGACGGCTTCGGCTTCCTGCGCAGCTCGGACGCCAACTATCTGCCCGGTCCGGACGACGTGTATGTGTCGCCGTCGCAGATCCGCCGCTTCGGCCTGCGCTCGGGCGACACCGTCCACGGCGCCGTGCGGGCGCCGCGCGAAGGCGAGCGCTATTTCGCCCTGCTCAAGGTCGACACGATCAATCTCGAAGACCCCGAGATGGTCAAGACCAAGGTCCTGTTCGACAACCTGACGCCCCTCTACCCCGAGGAGCGGCTGAATATGGAAATCCAGGATCCGACGCTGAAGGATCGCTCGGGCCGGGTGATCGACATCGTCGCGCCCCTCGGCAAGGGCCAGCGCTGCCTGATCGTGGCGCCGCCACGCGTCGGCAAGACGGTGATGCTGCAGAACATCGCCAAGTCGATCGAGAAGAACCACCCGGAAGTCATTCTGATCGTCCTGCTGATCGACGAACGGCCGGAAGAAGTCACGGACATGCAGCGCACCGTGAAGGGCGAGGTCGTGGCCTCGACCTTCGATGAACCGGCGACCCGCCACGTCGCTGTCGCCGAAATGGTGATCGAAAAGGCCAAGCGTCTGGTCGAGCACAAGAAGGACGTGGTGATCCTGCTGGATTCCATCACCCGCCTGGGCCGCGCCTATAACGCCACCGTCCCCTCGTCGGGCAAGGTCCTGACCGGCGGTGTGGACGCCAACGCCCTGCAACGGCCCAAACGCTTCTTCGGCGCCGCGCGGAATGTGGAGCAGGGGGGGTCGCTGACCATCATCGCCACGGCCCTGATCGACACCGGCAGCCGCATGGACGAGGTGATCTTCGAAGAGTTCAAGGGCACCGGAAACTCGGAAATCGTGCTGGACCGCAAGGTCGCCGACAAGCGGATCTTCCCGGCCATCGACGTGCTGAAGTCGGGCACCCGCAAGGAAGACCTGATCACGCCGAAGGATCAGCTGGCCAAGACCTATGTCCTGCGCCGCATCCTGAACCCCATGGGGCCGCAGGACGCGATCGAGTTCTTGCTCGACAAACTGCGTCAATCGAAGAACAACTCGGACTTCTTCCAGTCGATGAACACCTGATCCGTCTTCGGACGTTTCACGTGAAACAGGAGACGGTGCGATGAAGGTCAATGTCGAAGTGGAGTGTACCCCGGCGGAGGCTCGCGCCTTTCTGGGCTTGCCTGACGTGACCCCGCTGAAC
The DNA here is from genome assembly GCF_046295075.1 of Brevundimonas sp. Lineage (GTDB taxonomy): Bacteria > Pseudomonadota > Alphaproteobacteria > Caulobacterales > Caulobacteraceae > Brevundimonas. The sequence goes on from NZ_JBKBOC010000008.1 coordinate 102,076, forward strand.
GAAGCCATGGTCGCCGAGATGCAGAAGCGGATGGAGGCCAATGTCGCCGCCATGCAGCCCGAAGAGCTGATGAAGACTTGGACCAGTTTCGGTCTTCAGGCTCAGGACCAGTTTCGCCGTCTGATGGAAGCGGCCGTCAAGCCATGACCCGCCTGTCTCCTCCCCCCATCGGGGGAGGGGGAGGATCCCAATGACCGACACCATCTTCGCCCTCGCGACGCCGCCTGGCCGAGGGGCCATCGCCGTCATCCGTCTGTCCGGGCCGGCGGTCGAAGCGGCCCTGACGGCGCTCGGCGCGACAAGGCTGAAGCCCCGCATGGCTGCGGTTCGCGATCTGGCCCACGCCGGCGATCACATCGATCAGGCCCTGGTCCTGCGCTTCGCCGCGCCGAATTCCTACACCGGCGAGGACTCTGCCGAACTGCATCTGCATGGGGGACGCGCCGTGGTCGAGGCCGCCAGCCGCGCCTTGATCGCACTCGGCGTTCGTCCGGCCGAACCCGGCGAGTTCACCCGCCGCGCCTTCCAGAACGGCCGCATGGACCTGGCGCAGGCCGAGGCGGTCGCGGACCTGATCGACGCCGAGACCAGCGCCCAGGCCAAACAGGCCTTGGGGCAGCTGGACGGAAAACTCAGCGAAACCTACGCCGGTTTCCGCCGCGACCTGCTTCACGCCCTGGCTCTGGTCGAGGCGGAAATCGACTTCCCAGACGAAGAGGTGCCGGACAATCTGGCGCGCACCGCAGGGCCGGTGCTGGATCGTCTCGCCGACGATTTACGCCGTGCGATCGATACCGGGCGACGGGGCGAGCGGGTGCGGGACGGCTATCGCATCGTCCTGATCGGCGAGACGAACGCCGGCAAGTCGTCGCTGTTCAACGCGCTCGTCGCCCGAGAGGCGGCCATCGTGACGCCGATCGCCGGCACCACCCGCGATGTGCTCGACGCCGATCTGGTGATCGGCGGTTACGCCGTGACCCTGTCCGACACGGCGGGCCTGAGAGAAAGCGACGACCCGGTCGAGGCCGAAGGCGTTCGCCGCGCGCGTCTTCGGGCGGAACAGGCGGACCTTCGTCTGTGGGTTCGCGCACCCGGTGATCCGGACGGGGTGGCGGCTGACTATGCTCGACCGGAGGACTTGGTGGTCGCCAACAAGTCCGACCTTGGCGTCATCTCCACGACAATCGGTTTTGAAGTTCTGTCAGTCAGCACCGAAAGCGGGCAGGGCCTGCCAGAGCTTCACGACTGGATCGCCGCACGGCTGTCCGCCGATCTGGCGGGGGCGGATTTTCCCGCGATCACGCGTGAGCGTCACCGACTTCGGTTGACCGAGGCGCTGTCGGCGGTGACCGCAGCACGCGTCGCCTTGGATGTCGCACCAGAGATGGCGGGCGACGATCTGCGCCGGGCGGCAGATGCCTTGGCGAGGGTCACCGGCGCCATTGGGGTCGAGGATATATTGGGGCAGGTCTTTTCGACCTTCTGCATCGGGAAATAGGACCGGCGTTCCACGTGAAACATCGGCGGTTCCTCCAAGCCTGAAGGTGGCGAAGTGGAACCAATTGGACTATGTGCCGGGCATGAGTTCTCCCACCGATCTTCACTTCGACGTCGTCATCATCGGCGGCGGCCACGCCGGCTGTGAGGCCGCAGCAGCGGCTGCGCGTGCGGGCGCACGCACCGTGCTGCTGACCCAGAAACTGGAAACCATCGGCGAGATGTCCTGTAACCCGGCCATCGGCGGTCTGGGCAAGGGACACCTAGTGCGCGAGATCGACGCTATGGACGGGATCATGGGGCGGCTCGCGGATGTGTCAGGCATTCAGTTCCGCCTGCTGAACCGGTCGAAGGGCGCCGCCGTGCGCGGCCCTCGCAGCCAGATCGACCGACGGCTGTATCGTGAAGCCATGCAGGCCGAACTGAAGGCGATGCCAAACCTGACCCTGATGGCGGGTACGGCCGAGGGCCTGATCCTCGACGGAGACCGTGTGGTCGGGGTGACGACGGGAGCCGGTGAGACGGTGCGGGCCGGGGCGATTGTCCTGACGACGGGCACCTTCCTGAACGGCGTCATTCATCGTGGCGACGAGCGGATTCCTGCCGGTCGCCACGGCGAGGACGCGTCCACCGGTCTGGCGGCCGACCTGCATGCCGCCGACCTGATGATGGGACGGCTGAAGACCGGCACGCCCGCGCGCCTGGATGGCCGAACCGTCGCCTGGGATCGGTTGGAGATGCAGCAGGCGGACGAGACCCCGTCGGCCTTCTCTTTCCTGACTGAAAAGATCACCGTGCCTCAGATCGCCTGCGGCGTAACCCACACCACCGAGGAAACCCACAAGATCATCGCCGAGAACCTCGGCGAGAGCGCTGTCTATGGAGGCAAGCTGTCGGGGAGGGGACCGCGCTATTGCCCGTCGATCGAGGACAAGGTGGTGCGGTTCTCCGACAAGACCAGCCACCAGATCTTCCTCGAACCCGAGGGTCTGGATGACCCGACCGTCTATCCGAACGGGATCTCGACATCGGTCTCCGAACCGACCCAGTTGGCCTTCCTACGCACCATCCCTGGTCTCGAAGCCGTGGAGGTGTTCCGCTACGGCTATGCCATAGAATACGACTATGTCGATCCGCGCGAGCTGAGCCCCGCGCTGGAGGTCAAGAAGCGTCCGGGTCTCTATCTGGCCGGCCAGATCAACGGCACGACCGGATACGAAGAGGCGGCGGCCCAAGGCCTGATGGCAGGGCTGAACGCGGCCCGTGCTGCGGCGGGACAGGAGGCGGTCGTTCTGGGACGCGACCAGGCCTATATCGGCGTGATGATCGATGATCTGGTGACGCGTGGCGTGACCGAGCCTTATCGCATGTTCACCAGTCGGGCGGAGTATCGTCTGACTTTGCGCTCGGACAACGCCGATCAGCGCCTGACCCCGCTGGCGATTGAGCTGGGAATCGTGGGCGACAGGCGTCGGGCGCGGTTCGAAGCCAAGGCGGCGGCGCTGGCGAGGGCGAGCGCCGTTTCACGTGAAACATTGTTCACACCCAACGAAGCGGGAACCCTGGGGATCACCGTAAATGCGGATGGGCGTCGTCGGTCTATGCGTGAACTTCTGGCCTTCCCCGATGTCACCCTGGATCACTTCATCGCCGCTTGTCCGTCCATCGCGGACTGGAGCGCCGAAGTTCGCGAGCAGGTGGAGATCGACGCGGGATACGCCAACTACCTTGACCGGCAAGCACTGGACGCCGTGGCCTTGCGGACGGAGGAGGGGATGATCCTGTCCGCCGATCTCGATTACGCCGCCATCGGAGGTTTGTCGAACGAGGTGAAGGAGAAGCTGGCGCGGGTCCAGCCTCGCACCCTGGGTCAGGCCGGACGGATCGAGGGTATGACGCCCGGCGCCCTGACGGCCCTGCTGGCCCATGCGAAGAAGTCGCCCAAAGCCTCGGTCGCCGCCTGATGCTCGAAACGGAGAAGGCCGCGTTTCAGGCCAAGGCCGGGGCTACGCCGCAGCAGATGGCGGACCTTGAGGCTTTTCGTTTTCGTCTCGGCGACGCCAACTCGGTGATGAACCTGGTCGGGCCCGACAGCCTGCCGGACTTTTGGAATCGACATGTTTGGGACAGCGCCCAGTTGTTGACGCATGCGCCCGAGGCGCGGAGTTGGGCCGATCTGGGGGCCGGCGCCGGGTTTCCGGGCGTGGTGTTGGCGATCCTGATGAAGGGGCGGGAAGGCGCGCATGTGTGGCTGATCGACAGTTTGGGCAAGCGGTGCCGGTTCCTGCAGGAGATCGTGGATGCGCTCGATCTGCCGGCGACCGTCATCATCGGTCGGGCGGAGGAACAGCAGGTGACATGCGACGTCGTCACCGCGCGTGCAGTCGCGCCGATGGAGAAACTGCTGGGTTATGCACAGCCCTACTTCCAAAGGGGTGCACAAGGTCTGTTCCTCAAGGGGGAGAGGGCCGAATCCGAGTTGATCGAGGCGCGGAAATCCTGGCATTTCGAAGCTGAACTGGCCCCGTCGCAAAGCGACGCGCGCGGCCGTATCGTGACAATCCGGAGTCTCCGACGTGCCCGCACAAAGCGCTAGAAAGAGACCTGCCCGCGTCCTGGCGGTGTCTAACCAGAAGGGCGGGGTGGGCAAGACCACGACGGCCATCAACCTGGGCACCGCCTTGGCCGCCATTGGCGAGCGTGTGCTGATCGTGGACATGGATCCGCAGGGCAATGCCTCCACCGGCCTGGGTGTTCCACGTGAAACACGCCGTGTCACCATATATGACGTGGTCGTGGATCAGCGGTCCGTCGACGATGCGGCGGTCCAGACGACGGTCCCCGGTCTTTGGATCGTGCCGGCCGACGCCGACATGTCGGGGGTGGAAATCGAACTAAGCCAGGCGGATCGCCGGTCCTATCGGCTGCGGGATGCGCTGCGGGCGCATGACGACGGCCCTACCGCGTATGACTATGTACTGATCGACTGCCCTCCGTCGCTGAACCTGCTGACGCTGAACGCTATGGCGGCGGCGGATGCGGTGCTGGTGCCGCTTCAGTGCGAGTTCTTCGCCTTGGAGGGCCTGAGCCAGCTGATGCGGACCATCGACATGGTCAAGCACAGCCTCAATCCGTCGCTGGAGATCCAGGGTCTGGTTCTAACCATGTATGATCGCCGAAGCGCCCTGTCGGGACAGGTGGCCAATGACGTGCGCGCCCACTTCGGCGACAAGGTCTATGAGAGCGTCATTCCCCGCAACGTTCGCGTCGCCGAGGCGCCGTCGTTCGGCAAGCCAGCCCTGATCTATGATCTGAAATGCGCCGGCAGCCAGGCCTATCTTCGTCTGGCCAAGGAAGTGGTGAAGCGCGAACGCCAGCGCCTGAAGCTGGCTGCCTGAGTTTTATTGGAAACGGAACAGTATCTTGGCTGAACGACAAAGAGGTCTGGGCCGCGGCCTGTCGGCATTGATGGGGCAGGACGCCGAGGCCCCGGTGGCGTCTGACGCGCCTGCGCCCGCCGGCGTGCAACGCGTGCCGATCGAGAGCCTGAAGCCCAACCCCGATCAGCCGCGCAAGACATTCCGCCAGGAGGATCTGGAGGAACTGACCGCCTCGATCCGCGACAAGGGCGTGCTGCAGCCGATCCTTGTGCGGACCCATCCGGGCGAGGACGGCGTCTGGCAGATCATCGCAGGCGAACGCCGCTGGCGCGCCTCCCAGGCCGCGCGGCTGACCGAGGTGCCGATCGTCATCCACGAGATGGACGACGTGGAGGTGTTCGAGGTCGCCATCGTCGAGAACGTGCAGCGCGCCGACCTGAACCCGCTGGAGGAGGCGGAGGCTTACCGCGTCCTGATGGAGCGGTTCGGCCGGACCCAGGATGCGGTGGCGGGCGTCGTCGGCAAGAGCCGCAGTCACGTGGCCAACACCATGCGCCTGCTGCAACTGCCCGAGCGGGTGCTGTTCTATGTGCGTGAAGGCAAGCTGTCGGCTGGCCATGCGCGGGCTCTGATCAATACGCCGGACCCGGGACAACTGGCGGACATCGCCTTCGTCGACGGCCTGAGCGTGCGCGAGACCGAGGCCCTGGCCCGCCGTGCGGTCGAAGGCCCAAAGCCGGTCAAGGCCAGGTCTGCATCCGCGTCTTCGGGCGGTGAGGGGGCGGCCGATGTCGTTGCGCTTCAACAAGATCTGGCCGACGCCTTGGGCCTGAAGGTCCAGCTGGCAGACAAGGGCGGCAAGGGCGACCTGACCATCCGCTACGGCTCGCTGGAGCAGCTGGACGACCTGTGTCGTCGCCTGATGCGCGGCTGAGGCGACGGACTTGGCGATGATCTTGTGGTAGGGTGGCCTATGACTGAAGAAAACACGCCCTCCGCCGCCGACAATCTGAAACAGGCGCTTGCCGCCAAGAAGGCCAAGACCGGTCATGGCTTCAATGCCCAGGCCGGCGCCAAGGCTGAGGAAAAGAGCGTCTCGGCGCGCAATGTCGCCATGGCTCAGCCCGCATTCCGCAAGGCGTCCAAGCGGGGCTGAATGCGCTGCGTCTTCTTCCCACGGCAGGGGAGAGGGCGTTTCTTAAAGCCCCAGCCGTCGCGCTCGTCCGGCGATTTCCAGAAGCAGGCGTTCGGCGATCAGTTGATCGGGCATGCCGGTCGTCTTAGTGGCGACGTCGGCGGTGTTGATGCTGTCCAGCACCTCGTCCAGCGCCTCCAGCCGCCAGGACCGCGCCTGGCGCAGCATTTCCGCCTCCTGTTTCCAGAAGACGCCGGCGGCCTTTGCGGCCTCCTTGGCGTTTGCGCCGTTGGCCTGCAAGATATTGATCCGGCGCAGTTTTCCCAGATGCATGGCGGCTGAACGGACGGCCAGAACCGAGGATTCGCCCTCAGCGAAGGCGCGTCTCAGACCCGCTTGCGCCGGGCCAGGCCGGGCGCCGAAGGCCTGTAGCGCGGCGTCGGACAGGGAGGCGTCCGGCTCGACGCCCAGGTGATGCTCCAGCGCGTCCATATCCAGCGTCTTGCCCGAGCCGGGACCGATGAACAGGGCCAGGCGCTCGATCTCCTGGCGCATCAAACCCCGCTCGCGCGGCAGGCGGGCGACGAAACGATCCAGGGCGTCGGAGGTCAGACCGACCTTGTCGGCGGCCAAGGCCTCGCGGACCATGCGGGCGACATCGCCGGTCTCGTCCTCGTAGCAGACGATGCCGACGGCGCCGTTTTCCTTCTCGGCGGCCTTTCGCAGGGCGGACTCGCGACCCAGCTGGTCGGCCTCGACAACCATCATGGCGTCGGGATTGTAGCCGCCCTCCGCGTGAATCTTGAGCGCGGCGGCGACGGCCTTGTCCACACCGGGCTTCAGCGTCGACAGACGGATCCGCACCAGACGACGGCCGCCCATCAGGGACATGGCTGTCAGGGCCTCTTCCAGCTTTGTCTCATCGCCGTCGATGTCGCTGTCGGTCAGGACGGTGACGTTGAAGGGGTCGTTCAGGTCGGGGGTGACCGTCCGACACAGCACCTCGGCCCGCTCGGCGACGCCGGACCGGTCCTTGCCGTGGATCACCGCCGCCCGGATCGCCGGATCGGGTGCCTTCAGAAAGCGATCGATCTCGGGGCGTTTGGCCAGGATCACGGGTTCGACAGCGCCTGCATGAGGTCGAGGCGGATCAGCCGGGCCAGTTCGGAAGCGGCGCGCTCCTCGCCGTCCTGCTGGGCGGCGATGGCGGCATAGGGCTGGTCGGCGGCGGCGTAGGTGGTGGTGACCGTCTCGGTCCCACTGACGGGCGTTCCGCCCGCGGCGGGGGTCAGGGTCCAGGTCGCCTTGACCGTCAGTTCGTAGCGGGTCGCGGTGTCGTCGATCCGGCGACCCAGCGAGCGGCGGTTCTGCTCGACCTGGGTGGTCAGGCGATAAAGGGGCGTGGAGGACCGATCCCAGGCCAGGGCGTCCTCCAGCTGTTCGCGCAGGCGATAGCCCAGCCGATCGTCCTGGGTGGAGACGGCGATGCGCCGCAGGGACGATCCCACGGCCGGTTCGGCGTACATGGGGGTGAAGCCGCAGGCGGAAACCGCCAGGGCGGACAGGACCGCGAAAGCCGCTGCGATACGCATCAGCCGGCCACCAGATTGACGATGCGGTCCTTGACCACGACGATCTTCTTCACGCTCAGACCCTCCAGCCGCGCCTGCACGGTCTCGTCGGCCAGAACGATGGCCTCGACCTGGGCGGGCTCCATGCCGCGCGGCACGCGGATTTCCGCGCGACGCTTGCCGTTGATCTGGATGGGCAGGACCACCTCGTCGTCGGCCGCCAGCGCAGCGTCCCACACGGGCCACGGCGCGTCCAGAACCATCCCGTCTTGGCCCAGCCGCGTCCAGGCTTCCTCGGCCAGGTGCGGGGTGAAGGGGGCGATGAGGCGGGCTAGGGCCGACAGGGCCTGCCGCTTGGCGTCGCCGCCGGCGTGGGCGTTGTCGCGGATGGTGGCGACGAAGGCGTAGAGCTTGGCGATGGCCGAGTTGAAGCGGAAGCCCTCGACCCCTTCGGACACGGCCTTGATGGCCTTGTGCGTCTCGCGCAGCAGGTCGGCGTTGGCCTTGTCCTCGCCGGCGAAGGCGGGATCGTAGGCGTCGAACAGGGTCCAGGCGCGCTGGACGAAGCGGCTGGCCCCCTCGACGCCGCCGGGGGTCCATTGCACGTCGCGTTCGGGCGGGCTGTCGGACAGGACGAACAGACGGCCGGCGTCCACGCCGTGCGATTCCAGGATTTCGGCCGGGGCGACGACGTTCTTCTTGGACTTGGACATCTTCTCGATGTCGCCAATGATCAGGGTCTCGCCGGTCGACAGCTGGCGCGCGGAGCGGACGCCATTGTCGTTGGTCAGGTCCACGTCGGTCGGCTCGACCCACTGGCCGTTCTCACGACGGTAGGTCTCGTGGACCACCATGCCTTGGGTGAACAGGCCGGCGAACGGCTCCTTCACCGACAGCATGCCGGCGTCGGACAGGGCGCGTGTGATGAAGCGGGCGTAGAGCAGGTGCAGAACCGCGTGCTCGACGCCGCCGATATACTGATCCACCGCCAGCCAGCGATCGGCGGCGGCTTTGTCGATCGGCGCCTCGGCCGTCGGGTCTGTGAAGCGGGCGAAATACCAGCTGGAGTCGACGAAGGTGTCGAGCGTGTCGGTCTCGCGCGTCGCGTCCTGACAGCAGGACGGGCATTTGACGTGTTTCCAGGTCGCGTGGCGATCCAGCGGATTGCCGGGCACGTCGAAGGTCACATCGTCGGGCAAGACGACCGGCAGCTGATCGGCAGGAACCTCAACCGGCCCGCAGGACGGGCAGTGGATGATGGGGATGGGGCAACCCCAGTAGCGCTGGCGCGAAACGCCCCAGTCGCGCAGGCGGTAGATGGTCGCGCCCTTGCCCGCACCCGCCGCCTCGACGCGGCGGATGGCCTCGGCCTTGGCGGTTTCGATGTCCAGGCCGTTCAGGAAGTCGGAATGGAAGATCGCGCCCGGGCCGGTATAGGCCTCGTCGCCCACGGCGAAGTCGTCGCCGGCGCCCTCGGGACGAACCACCGGGATCACCGGCAGGTCGTATTTGCGGGCGAAGTCCAGGTCGCGCTGGTCATGGGCCGGGCAGGCGAAGATGGCGCCCGTGCCGTATTCCGACAGGATGAAGTTGGCGATCCAGACCGGGACTTCGGCGCCGGTGAAGGGATGGAGAGCCTTCAGGCCCGTGTCCCAGCCGATCTTCTCGGCCTGGTCGATATCGGCCTGAGACGTGCCGCCCGCGCGGCATTTGGCGACGAAGTCGGCCACCGCCGGATCGGCCTCAGCCAGCTGTTTCGAGATCGGATGATCCGGCGCCAGGCCCAGGAAGCTGGCCCCGAACAAGGTGTCGGGCCGGGTGGTGTAGATTTCGACGCCGGATTCATAACCGGCGGGAGCCTGGCCGGCGAAGGCCCAGGTCATCTGCAGACCCTTGGACCGACCGATCCAGTTTTCCTGCATCAGCCGGACCTTCTCGGGCCAGCGGTCCAGGATCTTCAGACCGTCGATCAGGTCGTCGGCATAGTCGGTGATGCGCAGGAACCACTGGTTCAGCTTGCGCTTCTCGACCACGGCGCCCGAACGCCAGCCGCGCCCGTCGATCACCTGTTCATTGGCCAGGACGGTGTTGTCGACCGGATCCCAGTTGACGACCCCGTCCTTGCGATAGACCAGACCGCGCCGATACAGCTCCAGGAACCAGGCCTGCTGCTTGCCGTAATATTCCGGGTCGCAGGTCGCGAACTCGCGCGACCAGTCCAGCGACAGGCCCAGCAGCTTCAGCTGCTCGCGCATCTGGGCGATGTTGTCGTAAGTCCAGCCCTTGGGGTGGATGCCGCGCTCCATGGCCGCATTCTCGGCCGGCATGCCGAAGGCGTCCCAGCCCATCGGGTGCAGAACGTCATAGCCCTGGGCGCGCTTGGACCGCGCCACCACGTCGCCCATCACATAGTTGCGGGCGTGGCCCATGTGGATGTTGCCCGACGGATAGGGGAACATCTCCAGCACATAGTATTTCGGACGGCCGGTATCCTTCGTCACGAAGGCGGAGGCCTCGGCCCAGCGGGCCTGTTGGCGAGGTTCGGCGGTCTTGGGTTCGTAACGGGCCACGGTCGTCCTGAAAGTCAGAAGGGCGCTGACGCCCTCCCGGCTCAACTAGCCCGAAGGACGACAGCGCCCAAGAAGTAATGCGTTTCGTCCGGTCCTGGCGGAACCGACGAAACTGGATCTAACGGCGCTCAAGTAGCCCGAAGGGCGATAGCGCCTACCAAAGAACCTAATGCTGGCGATCAGCCAGCATTAGACAGGTTCAGCTGGCGCGCCTTGGTCAGGATGGCGTTTTCCAGATCGGCCTCGGTCTGGGCGGCGACCGGGGCGGCGGTCCATTGCCCATCTGCGCCCTTCACTTCCTTGGTCACCGTGACGTTCAGCGCGTCGGCGCGCAGACGGGTGTCCAGGATGAAGACGGTTGCCTTGAAGCGCTCGTTCGGCGTCTGGGGGTTGATGTACCAGTCGTAGTTGATGACGCCACCCCACGGATCGGCGGTCAGCAGCGGCATGAAGCTGAGGGTGTCGAGCGAGGCGCGCCACAGGAAGGCGTTGACGCCGATGCCCTGTTGCACGTTCGTCTTGGGCGCAGACTTCTCGCCGCCGACGAAGGGAATGCTTGAGCAGGCCGACAGCGACGCGCCAAGGGCCATGCCCGAGACCAGGACGACCGCGACGTTCCGAACCAGGGCCTTGTTGAGGCTCATCAAGAGAAGTCTCCGTAAACTCAGGGACGCGCGGGCCTCGCCCACACGCGCGCACGGCCAAGGAAGAATGCCGACTGCGTGGTTCTATAACACGGTGAAAAGGGGCGATGACAAGGCGAAGTCTGCGGCGGTCGCATCCGGCGTCGCGCTGTTTTGCGACAGGACCATGTCATCCGGCGGGATTCCGTCCAAATCCCGTGACGCTTGAGACACATGCGCGGACAACAATGCGCGGGAACCTTGTTATCGAAGGCTCATTCCGTTGACCGCGAGGACACCCGGTGTCTAATCGCCTGGCTCACGACTATATAAGGTCGGTTCAGGGTTGAAACGCCGCGTCATGGCGGGGTTCGAAGGATTTGGTATGCGGTTCGGTGGTTTCCTGGCTGTGATGATGGCGACGACGGCGATGGCCGCGTCGACGTCGGCGCTTGCCCAGAGCACGTCCACAGTTTCGCTGTCGGATGCCCAGGCCGCCCAGCGCAACGCCCCGACCCCCCAACGTCGCGGGCTGCGCCTGAACGACAACGGCCGTTGGGGCCTGGACTTCAATCTGAACCAGCCCGTCGGTCGCGAGACCGATTGGGGCGATGTCGAAGCGGGCGCCTATTACCGTCTGAACGACCGCCTGCGCGTCGGCGCCGCCGCCGCCGTGGGCGCACCCGAAGCCGATCCGGCCCGTGCGCCCGAAACCAATGGCCGCGCCCAACCGCGCGTGCGTCTGGAAACGATCTTCAAGTTCTGATTTCGACCCGATCTGTCAGCGGAACGCCGACTGGATCGCATCGATCGCCGCCAGACCGCAGGCCCCTGTGGCTTGGAGGCGTGCTGCGTTGGCGGCCTTGATCCCGCCCAAGGCATAGACGGGCAGGGGAACGCTCTGCGATTTTTCCTCAAACGCCGCGATACCCAACGGCGGCTTGTCGGCCGAGGCGCCGCCGGCGGGGAAGACCGGGGACAGGATCAGCGCATCGAGAGCCTGGATCGATGTGGGCCCGCCATGCCAGGCCGCGGTAATCAGCCAGCGAGGGTACGCCGCTCGGATCGCGGGCGCGCTGTGAGCCTCGCGCTCAGGCAAGTGGACGCCGTCGGCGGCCAGAGTCTGAGCCAGATCCGCGTCCAGCCCAACCAGCAGCTTCACGCCGCGATCGGTCGTCGCCTCGCGCAGACGACGGCCGATATCGAACGCCTCTTCATTACCGAAGGCGCGATAGACCACTGCTGAGCCGGCAGGCAGGCGGTACGCCGTCTCCCATGGTCGGGGCGTGCGATCCGGGTCGGTGAAGAACAGCAACGGCGGCAGGCCGGCGACCTGCGGGCTGACAGCGGAGGCGGCGCGGTTTAGAGCGGTGGCCGCATCCCAGAGCGCGCGCGCATCGTCGCTGTAACCGGCCGGCAGGGTCATGACCTCTTCTTCCTCCGCTTTAGCTCCGTCGTCCATCGCCGAAAGGGTTGCCGTCGTCCGCGCCCGGATCGACGCCGCCTGCCGCGCAGCCGGCCGCGATCCGGGCGACGTGACCCTGACCGCCGTATCAAAGACCCAGCCGCCCGAGGCCATCGACGCGATCCTGGGGACATGCCAGCGAATCTTCGGCGAAAATCGGGTGCAGGAGGCTCAGGGGCGGTGGACGGAACGCCGCGCGACGCTGCCGGACCTGGAACTTCGGCTGATCGGACCCTTGCAAACGAACAAGGCCGAGGACGCCGTCGCCTTGTTCGATGTGATCGAGACGCTGGATCGCGAGAAGCTGGCCCGCGCCCTGGCCCAGGCGGCCGAGAAACGCGGCCGATCGCCGCGTGTGCTGGTTCAGGTCAATACCGGCATGGAGCCTCAGAAGGCAGGCGTCTTGCCCGATGCGGCCGACGCCCTGATCGCGGCCGCGCGCGAGACCTATGGGCTGACGGTCGAGGGTTTGATGTGCATTCCCCCGTCGGATGAGGACGCAGAGCCCCATTTCAAGATGTTGCGCGACATGGCCGAACGAAACGGTCTGTCGGTCCTTTCGATGGGGATGAGCGGCGATTACGAAACCGCGATCCGGTGCGGCGCGACCCATGTGCGGGTCGGAACCGCGTTGTTCGGGGAACGAAATCGGCCTTAAAGCCCCTCTAGCCCGTAACCCGATGTGAATTCGCACCCCCAAGCCTTGGCGCGGGGGCCAAGCCTCGCCATTGTCTGTTCATGCCCACGCCCAAGACCATTCTGATCATCGACGACGACGACGACCTGCGCGAGGCGTTGGCCGAGCAGTTGAACCTGCACGAAGAGTTCAAGACCCAGCAGGCCGCGACTGCGACCGATGGGGTGCGGATGGGGCGCGAAATCCGCGCCGACCTGATCCTGCTGGACGTGGACCTGCCGGACATGGACGGTCGCGAGGCCTGTCGCCTGTTGCGCAAGGACGGGGTCTCGACCCCGGTCATCATGCTGACGGCGCAATCGGCCGATGCCGACGCCATCCTGGGCCTGGACGCCGGGGCCAACGACTATGTCACCAAGCCTTTCCGGTTCGCGGTGCTGTTGGCCCGCATCCGCGCCCATCTGCGCAGCCATGAACAGTCCGAGGACGCGGTCTTCTCGATCGGGCCTTACGAGTTCCGTCCGGCCGCCAAGGTGCTGATGGACGCCAAGGGCAAGAAGGTGCGGTTGACCGAGAAGGAAACCAATATCCTGAAATACCTCTATCGCGCCGGGGCCAAGCCGGTGTCGCGCGAAGAGCTGCTGACCGAGGTCTGGGGCTATAACGCCGGGGTCACGACCCACACGCTGGAAACCCACATCTATCGTCTGCGCCAGAAGATCGAGCCGGAACCAGGCCACGCACGCCTGCTGCTGACCGACGCGGGCGGATACCGGCTGCAGCCGTAAGGCTCAGTCGGTCGTCTTCAGGCGGATCGTGAACATCGGCAGGAAGACGTGCACCAGAGGACCGATGGTCACGGCGTAAAGCACCGTGCCCAGCCCGACCGAGCCGCCCAGCAGCCAGCCGACGGCGATGACGGCCAGCTCGATACTGGTCCGCACCCATTTGACCGGCCAGCCGGTGCGGGCGACAATGCCGGTCATCAGGCCGTCGCGCGGGCCGGGGCCAAGGCCGGCGCCGATATAGGCCCCGCTGGCGACGCCATTCAGAACGATCCCGCCGATCAGCAGGCCTGCTTGCAGCGGTAGGCCCAGGTCGGACGGAATCCAGTCCAGGCCGAAGTTGGCGACCGTGCCGATGACCAGAACATTGGCCACCGTGCCGATTCCCGGCTTCTGGCGCAGGGGAATCCACAGCAGCAGCACGGCCATACCGATCAGATTGACGACCAGGCCGAAGCTGATCCCGGCTGGGCCTGCGAACCGTTCGAACACGCCTTGGTTCAGTACGTCCCACGGATCCAGCCCCAGATCGGCGCGCACGATCAGGGCGATGGAAAGGCCATAGAGGATGAGGCCGGCGAAGAGCTGGATCAGGCGACGGGTCATAAATCCACCAGATGCGTCAAACCGGCTATGGAAAAAAGGTCCAGTCATGGCATTCTGGCCTGATGTCACCTCGTTCCATCGGTCTTGTCTCCCTGACCCGCCATCTCGGCGCCTGGCGTTCGTCTGGCGCAGGGGCCGCCTATCGCCAGCTGGCGGGGGCGGTACGACTGCTGATCCTGGACGGTCGACTGCCGTTGGCGGCGCGGTTGCCGGGGGAACGCGAACTGGCGCAGGCGCTGGGTTTGAGCCGCACGACCGTGTCGGCCGCCTATGGACGACTGCGGGATGACGGCTTTCTGACAGGCGGGCAGGGGGCGGCGGCGCGCACCAGCCTGCCGGCCGGGCCGGGACCAGGGCGAGCGGCGGCCCCAAAGGCGTTCACAAGGTCGGGCCTGATCGACCTGACCGCCGCCGTGCTGCCGGCCGATCCGAATGTCCATGCCGCCTATGTGCGGGCTCTGGAGCGATTGCCGGCGAATCTGCCGGGACACGGCTATGAGACGGCGGGACTGGAGGAGCTGCGCGAAGCGGTGGCGGCGGGATATCGGCGGCGCGGCCTGCCGACCTCGCCAGGCCAGATCCTGATCACCCACGGCGCCCACAACGGCCTGGTCCACCTGCTGCGGCTGGCGACGCGGGCCGGCGCCCCGGTGGTGTTCGATCATCCCACCTATCCCCAAGCCATCGACGCCATTCTGGCGGCCGGGGGTCGCGCCGTGCCGGTGGCCTTGCCCGACGGCGACGGCGAGGAGGGCTGGGACGTCGAGGGGCTCGTTGCGGCCTGTCGCAGCAGCAATGCGGCGATGGCCTATTTGGTGCTGGACCACAACAATCCGACTGGGCGCATGATGCGGACGGCGGATCGGACGCGGCTGCTGGCGGGATTGAAAGGGTCCGAAACCTTGCTGGTTCTGGACGAGACCCTGGTCGAGCTGACCTTGAGCGGACCACCGGCGCTCAGCGCCTCCGCCGTCGATGCGCCGCGCATGGTCCGGCTGGGCTCCATGTCCAAGAGCGTCTGGGGCGGCCTGCGAATCGGCTGGATCCGCGCCGACCGGGCGGTGATCCAGCGCCTGGCCCAAAGCCGCGCCAGCTTCGACCTGGGCGTACCGATTCTGGAGCAGCTTGCAGCCGTGGAGTTGTTGAGCGACGGCGGAAAGGCGCTGGCCGTGCGACGGCCCCTGCTGCGTGCGCGTCGAGACCACCTTCGGGCGCGGTTGGCTGAACGGTTGCCCGACTGGGCCTGCCCGCGGCCGGCCGGTGGGCTGTCGCTCTGGGCGCGATTGCCGGCACCGATCAGTTCCGCCCTGACGATCCGGGCCGAGGCCGAAGGCCTGCGCCTCGCCGCCGGTCCGCGATTCGGCGTCGACGGGGCTTTCGAACGCCGCCTGCGCCTGCCCTACACCTTGCCGGAAGACCAGCTGGACGAGGCGGTGACCCGCCTGGCCCGCGCGGCGAAGAAGGTCGGCCGAGGCGGGAAGCCCGTAACGGCGACAAAGCCGGTCGCCGTCTATTAGGGATCAGACGTCCAGATCGACCGTCACGGGCGCGTGGTCAGAGGGCCGCTCCCACTCGCGGACGTCGTCGTGGATGCGGGCGGTGTCCTTGACCACGGCGGGGGTCAGGCCGGGCGAGGTCCAGATGTGGTCCAGGCGCAGGCCGCGATTGGACTTTCGGAAGTCGGCGGCGCGATAGCTCCACCAGCTGGCCAGTTTCTGCGGTTCGGGGAAACGGTCGCGCAGCACGTCGGCGAAACCGCCCGTTTCCTGAAGCCGGTTCAGGGTCTCGACCTCCAGCGGGGTGTGGCTGACGATCTTGGACATGTAGCGGTGGTTCCACACGTCGCCCTCGCCCGGCGCGATGTTGAAATCGCCGGCCATGACCAGGGGCCGTGACTTGTCCTGCTTGGCCACGATGGCGGTCAGCTGTTCGTAGAAGTCCATCTTGTGATCGAACTTGGGGTTCAGCGCACGATCAGGCACGTCGCCGCCGGCGGGGATGTAGAAGTTCTGGACATCGATCCCCGCGACACGGGCGGACACGCAGCGGGCGTGGCCCAGCTTGCAGACCTGGAAGGTGTCGCTGTCCTCAAGCGGCAGGCGGCTGGCGATGGCCACGCCGTGCCAGCCCTTCTGGCCCGCGACGCGCAGATGGGGCATGCCCATGTCCTCGAAGGCCCCGCGCGGAAACTGGTCCGTTGTGCATTTTATCTCCTGCAGCATCAGGACATCGGGCGCGCGCTCGGCGACGAAGCGCGCGACCTGGTCGATGCGCAGGCGGACGGAGTTGATGTTCCAGGTGGCGAGGCGAAGGGTCATGCCTTTCGTCTAGCAGGCGCGCGGCGTAAAAAAAGCCCGGCCGCAACGGGCCGGGCTATGGGAGGTTCGTCTCTCTCGCCGCCGGGGAGGGGATATTGTCCGTGGCGGTAGAACGGCCGCCGCCGTTCATGTGCCCAAAGTGTCACTCGCGAACACAAAAGTCAAACCATCACAATCGACGCTTGCGCGTGCTCATTATGAAACAGTCCGAGGCCGGATCAGTCTGGCGTGTTGCGCGTCAGAGGGGCCGTCGCCCATTCTCCACGCCATTCGTAGGTCAGGGTGACACAATGGCGATAGGCGCCGTCCGACCACCGTCCGACCGCCTGCATGGTCAGCGGGCGGGGCGCCCGCACCCGGCTCATGATCAGCCAGACTTCGTCCGAGCCAGGGCACAGGGCGCGAGCCAGCCCGCGGCCGTCGCCGTCCTGATCCACGCCGTAGATGTCGTTCTCTTGGGCGCCTTGCGGCAGGGCGCGTCTTGCCGCATCGGGGCCGCCACGCGTGAAGCCGGCCGTGCCGCGCGCCGAGGTGGAATAAAGCCTTTCGACCTGGACCGCGCCGAATAGGCCGCGCCGGACCTCCAGCGTCACACCCTTGGTCAGGGCCTGGGTGATGCGGTCCGACGCATTGTAGGACAGGAACCGGGTGTCGGCCTGAGCCGGCGCAGCGGCTGATGCCACGGCGGCGAGAGCGAGGGCGGAGGCGGTGAAACGGCGCATGCGTCCCTCTTCGTCAGGCTTTGCGGCGAGAACTAGGCTTCGCCCCGATCAGTGCTCGCCAAGACAGCGCAGGGCGACTTCCAGATTGCGCAGGCCGTCTTCGCCCGTGACAGCCGGCGTTTCGCCGGTGGTGATGGCGCGGGCGAAGGCTTCCAGCTCCTTGCGAAGGGGCTCGGCCGGCCAGCTGTTCAGCATCCGGGTGGAATAGGAGCCGTCGGGCTGCTGGCCGAAATATTCGGTGACCTGGCGGGTGATCAGGTCGGCGACGATGAATTTGGTCTTGGTCGCGACCTGAAGCGTGCGGGTCTTGTAAGGGGTGACCCAGTTGGTGGTGATGTGGGCGATCACCCCATTGTCCAGCCGGAACTGGAGCAGGGCCGTGTCCTCGCGGTCGGCCCGGGTTCGGGCCAGTTGCGGCTGGACCTCGACGATTTCCGAGCCTGTCAGGTGGCGAATGATGTCGATGTCGTGGACCGCCAGGTCGATGACCACCCCGACCTCGCCCATGCGCGGCGGGAAGGGACCGACGCGGGTGATCTGGATGGAGATGATCTCGTCGTCGGCGACGGCGCGCTTGACCGTCTCGACCGCCGGATTGAACCGTTCGACCTGGCCGACCATCAGGACGCGGTCGTTGGCCTTTGCCGCGTCGATCATGCGCTGGGCGTCGGCGACGCTGGCGGCGATCGGTTTCTCAACCAGGACGTGGACGCCCTTTTCCAGCAGCGCCACGCCGATCTCGGCATGGAATCGGTTGGGCGTGGCCACGATGGCGGCGTCCAGACCGGCGTCGACGAAGGCCTGGGCCGTGGTGACCGCGTTCGCTTCATAGGCGGCGGCGACGCCCTCGGCCGTCACCGCGTCGGGATCGAAGACGGTGGTCAGGTCGAACTCGCGCATCTCGGAGGCGACGCGCGCGTGGTTGCGGCCCATGACGCCGACGCCGGCGACGCCGATCTTTAGGGCTGGAGTGTTCGGCATCAGATTCAACCCTTGTAGCTGGCGACGGCGGCGATGACCTTGTCCTGGGTCGCCTCGTCCAGATCGGCGTGCATCGGCAGGCTGATGACCCGGTCCTTGAGCCGTTCGGTCACGGGAAGCCCGCCCTCGCCGCGCGGGAAGCGCTGATAGGCCGGCTGCAGGTGCATGGGCACCGGATAATAGACGGCGGTGGGCACGCCCTGATCCTTGAGGTGAGCGGCCAGACCGTCCCGATCCTCATGCTCGACCGTATATTGGGCCCAGATCGACACGCCGCCGTCGATCACATGGGGCACGGCCGCGACGTGGGGCGCCAGCTTCTCGTTGTAGCGCGCGGCGATCCGGTTGCGCCATTCGATCTCCTGTCCGAAGACGTTCAGCTTCTCGATCAGGATGGCGGCCTGGATGGTGTCCAGGCGGCTGTTCATGCCGATGCGCATGGCCAGGTATTTGGGATCGTGGGCGAACGCGGCGGCCCCCGCCTGCAGGTCCTTGGCGACGACCTTTCCGTGGACGCGCAGCGAATCCATCTCCTGCGCCAGGTCGTCATCGTCGGTCAGCACCGCCCCGCCGTCGCCGTAGCAACCCAGCGGCTTGGCCGGGAAGAAGCTGGTCGTGGTTACGTCGGCCCATTTCAGCGGGTGGTCGCCGTTCAGGATGCAGCCGAAGCCCTGGGCCGAATCCGAGATCAGCTTCAATCCGTGGCGGTCGCAGATCGCGCGGATGGCGGGATAGTCCGCTGGTTGGCCGAACAGATCGACGGCGATGACCACCTTGGGCGTGAGGCGACCCTCGGCCTTGACCGCCTCGATGGCGGCTTCCAGGTGCGCAGGGTCCATATTGTAGGTGCGCGGATCGACATCCACGAACACCGGCGAGGCGCCCAGCCAAGGCACGACCTCGGCCGTCGCGGTGAAGGTGAAGCTGGGGCAGAAGACCGCGTCGCCCGTCCTTACACCCCAGGCGATCAGCGGCAGGATCAGGGCGTCCGTGCCGTTGCCGCAGCCCAGGGCGTGTTTGGCCTGACCGAAGGCGGCGAGGTCGGATTCGAACTGGCGGACTTGCGGCCCCATGACCCAGGCGCCGCCGACGACGGCCTCCTGGACCGCAGCCTCGATCTTGCCGGCGAGACGCAGGCGCTGGGCCTGAAGGTCGATGAAGGGGATCATGAGGGACGCTCTCCACGGGGGATCGGGCGGCGGCTCGACAAGGACGGGCCGCGAATGTCGGGCCGTCCTAGCAAGATCGCGCGCAGGGGCCAAATCGCGCTGCGTCACATCGCGTTGCCCTTTGCTACCACATCCGCCCCTTGGCGCCCGAAAGGATGCATCCTAATCCAGCGCCATGATGTCTCTCGCCGCCGCCCGGATCAGGGTCTCGAACTGGCTGTTCGACCATGCCCTGCCGTTGTGGGTCGACAAGGGCGTGGACGCGCAGGGCCGCTTCTTCGAGCAGCTTGATTTCGACGGTCGGCCCGTCACGGGCGTGCGCCGCCGCACTCGGGTCCAGGCCCGCCAGATCTATGTCTTCTGCGAAGCGGTCGCCCTGGGTTGGGAGCAGGGACGAGCCCCGGCCCAGGCGGGCCTGAACTGCATGATCTCGACCTGTCGCAGGGATGACGGTCTCTGGGTCGCGGCGACCGACGACGCCGGCGCGGTGATCGATGAGACACCTGATCTCTATGATATGGCCTTTGTACTGTTCACCCTTGCGGCCTCGCATCGCGTGCTGGGAGATGCGCGTGCGCGGCCGTTGGCGCAGGAGACCTTGGCGGCGATCAATCTGAAGATGGCGTCGCCGCATGGCGGTTGGGAAGAGGGCTTGCCGCCGCGCCTGCCGCGCCGCCAGAATCCTCATATGCACATGTTGGAGGCCATGCTGGCCTGGCAGGCGACGGCGCCCGATTCGGCGTTCGAGGCGGCGGCCCAGGTTTCGCTTGATCTCTGTCGGCGTCATTTCCTGATCGACGGGGCGGTCAGGGAGTATTTCACCGACGATTGGCTGGTGGACCCCAGAGAGGGTCACGTCATCGAGCCGGGCCATCTGCAAGAATGGGCCTGGCTCTTGAAGCAGGCGAGCGATCTCGGACCAGGCGCAGGTTTAGCCGAGGGGCTGTATCGCCGGGCTGTAGCGCAAGGCCGTTGCGAGGGTTTCACGATCCGCGAGATTGACCCGTCCGGCGCACCGCTCGACGCGGGTCGTCGGCTGTGGGCCCAGACCGAAGCCGTTCGCACAGGCCTGAGTTTTGGCGACGCCGCCACCCCGGCCCTGATCGCCAAGGTCTTCGACACCCATCTGGCCACCGACGTTCCCGGCCTGTGGGTGGACAGTTATGATGCTGACGGTCGGTCGCATGACCAAGCCGTTCCGGCGTCCAGCCTGTACCACCTGATGACGGCCTTTTCCGAAGTCCTGAGATACGAAGCATGAACCGTATTCCCGCCGCCTTTCTGGATCGGGACGGGGTGCTGATCGAGGACAGCGGCTATCCGCATCGGCCCGAGCATCTGAAGCTGATTCCCGGTGCGGCCGAGGCCGTGCGCCGCATGAACCAGGGCGGCTATCGCGCCGTCATCGTCACCAACCAGTCGGGCGTGGCGCGGGGTCTGTTCAGCGAGGCTCAAATGAACGCCTTCAATGATTTGCTGGTCGCCCGGCTGGCCGAGGACGGGGCCGTCATTGATGCGGTCTATGCCGCGCCCTTCCACCCCGATGCGGTCGAGGCGCGTTATCGCCATCCCGATCACCCCGACCGCAAGCCCAACCCCGGCATGTTGCTGCGGGCGATCGCTGAGCACGATCTGGACCCGGCGCGATCCTTCATCATCGGCGATCAGAAGCGCGATCTGCAGGCGGGCGAGCGGGCAGGGGTGGCGGGGTTCTTGTTCGAAGGCGGCGACCTGAACGCCTTCGTGCGCGATGTGGTGGGTCTCTAAAGACCGGGCGTCGCATTTCCTCGCCTGGTGAATTACTCTGATCGAAAATCGGAGGAGATCGCCAATGAACGCGCCCTATCCCTTTGTCGAACGGCGCTGGACCTCGCCGGATGGTCTCAGCCTGTTCGCGCGCGACTATGCGCCCGGTCCCGGCGTCGCGCGTCCGCCGGTCATCGCCATCCATGGCCTGACCCGAAACAGCGCCGATTTCGAAGCCATCGCCCCCCTGCTGGCGCAGAGCGGACGGCGGGTTCTGGCGGTGGATGTGCGCGGGCGCGGCCTGTCGGATCGTGCGCCCGATCCGATGACCTATATGCCCGACGTCTATGCGAAGGATGTGCTGGCCCTGATGGAGCAGTCGGGGATCGACCGCGCCGTCTTTCTCGGCACCTCCATGGGTGGGCTGATCACCATGGCGCTGACGGCGATCCGGCCCAAGGCGGTGGTCGCGGCGATCCTGAACGACATCGGGCCGGAAGTGGCGCCCGAGGGGCTGACGCGCATCGCCGCCTATAGCGGCCAGCCGGTCGAGATTGGATCGTGGGCCGATGCGGCCGCCTATGCGAAGCGGATCAATGCGGTCGCCTTTCCGCACTATTCGGACGCGGACTGGGACGCTTTCGCCCGGCGCATCTTCCGTCAGCAGCCGGATGGGGCGATCGGGCTGGACTACGACCCCGACATCGCCGTGCCGATCCGCGCGGCGGGCGCCAAGGCGCTGGTTCCCAACCTGTGGCCCATTTTCCGGCGGCTGGCGCGCAAGACGCCGACCCTGCTGGTGCGCGGCGCCAACTCGGACCTGCTGAGCGCCGACATCGCCGGGCGGATGAAGAAGGCCGCGCCCGCCATGGCCTATGTCGAGGTTCCCGGCATCGGCCACGCCCCCATGCTGGACGAGCCGGAGGCCCGGGCGGCGATCTTCGAGTTCCTGTCCGAGGTCGACTAGTCCTTGGTGGGATCGACCTGCGACGCATCCCCATAGGTCAGGGCCAGGAAGACATCTTCCAAGTCCGGATCCTCGGTGGTGATGTCGGCGATGGTGACGCCGGCGGCGCGGACGGCGTTGATGACCTGTTCCACCGACGACTGACCCTTCTTGTAGGTTACGGCGAAGGCGCCGCCCGGCCGGGGCGTGACCTGGAAGCCGTCAAGGATCGGCGGAGTCATCTGGGGCGTCTCTGGGGTCACGACCACATTGCGGCTGTCCAGACGACGCAGAAGCTGCGGCGTCGGTTCGCAGGCCACGACCTCGCCCCGGTTGATGATGGCGATGGTGTCGCAGAGCTCCTGCGCCTCTTCGAGATAGTGGGTGGTCAGGACGATGGTCACGCCTTCGGCGTTGATCTGGCGGACATAGGCCCACAGCTGGCGGCGCAGTTCGACGTCCACGCCGGCCGTCGGTTCGTCCAAGATCAGGATCGGCGGATTGTGAACCAGGGCCTTGGCCACCATCAGGCGACGCTTCATGCCGCCGGAAAGGGCGCGGACGTAGGCGTTGGCCTTGTCCGATAGGCCCAGCGCCGCCAGCAGTTCGTCCGAGCGACGCTCGTTCTTGGGCACGCCATAGAAACCGGCCTGGACCTCAAGCGATTCGCGCGGGGTGAAGAAGACGTCGGCGACGATCTCCTGCGGCACCACGCCCAGGGCGGCGGCGGCGTCGCGCGGCTCCTTGTCGATGTCGCGGCCCCAGATTTTCACCGATCCTTCGGACTTCTTCACCACCCCGGCCAGGATGTTGATCAGGGTCGATTTTCCGGCGCCGTTCGGCCCCAGAAGTCCGAAAACCGAACCGCGAGGAATGACCAGATCGACGCCGCGCAGGGCGGTCTTGGGCGCGGCCTTCTTGGAGCCGGCATAGGTCTTCTTCAGCCCGTGCACCTCTATGGCGTTGTCGGGCAGGGCGGGGGTCACTGACATGATCGGCTATTCACTCGGGCGGGACGGCGAGCGGCATAGGTAGGGCGCGCGGCTGCATTCGCCAACCTGTCCCACGGCGATGATGCGACAAGCGTGCCTGTCCTTGTGTCAATGATGCTTGACTGACTGCAAATTGATGTCTAGGTTGCTTGTCATAAAGACAACCTAGCTTGATGGAGACAGCCAATGACCACCGTTCAAAAAGCCAAGACGCCCCTGACCCGCACCCGCCTGATCGGCTTCATCGCCATGGGCGTCTGCGCCATCGGCTATATCGGCGGGGGGCTGGCGCTGCTGGCGGGCAAGACCGATCAGATCGAGATGACGCATGCCGCCATCGCCGGCGCCGCCTTGTTGGTCATCGGCGAAATCGGCCTGTGGGTCGGCGCCGGCTGCCTGGGTCTGACCCTGTTCAAGAAGCGTAAGGCGATGCTGAACCGTCTTCTGGGCCGTCGCCCTGCGGCACCCACCGAGGTTTGACCTTCGGGGCCGGTCCGCCTAGGAAGCCAGCAAGCCTTCCACACCGGACCGCATCATGCCCCCCCGCCATTCCGACGCCATCATCCCGCCGCCCGAAGAGATCGTGGTCTCCACCAAGCGCGTGGCCTGCGACGGTGGCGGTGGTGCGCTGGGTCACCCGCTGGTCTATATGGACATGGGCGAGGACGACTTCATCGAGTGTGGCTATTGCGACCGGCGTTTCGTCCTGTCGGCCCATCCGCACGACGAGAACGAATATCTGAGCCCGGCGGCCCGCGCGCCCGAGGCCCACTGAGCCCGAGTCCCTGAGTTCGTAACCTCAGTTCAGTCGCGGTGTGACGGCGTCTGTGTCTATAGAGCGCTGACACCCCGTTCGGACGGAGACGAGCCTTGCGCTATCTGCACACCATGGTCCGGGTAAAGGACATCGACGCCTCGCTGCATTTCTACTGCGACCTTCTGGGTCTGCAGGAGGTGCGGCGCACCGAGAACGAGGCGGGGCGGTTCACCCTGGTCTTCCTCGCCGCGCCCAAGAACCTGGCGCAGTCGGCGGCGGAACGCTGTCCCGAGGTGGAGCTGACCTTCAACTGGGACCCGGAAGAGTACCAGGGCGGCCGCAACTTCGGCCATCTGGCCTACAAGGTCGATGACATCTACGCCGCTTGCCAGAGACTGATGGACGGCGGGGTGACGATCAACCGCCCTCCGCGCGACGGCAACATGGCCTTCGTTCGCTCGCCCGACGGCATTTCCATCGAACTGCTGCAGGAAGGCGCGCCGCTGGCGCCGGCCGAGCCCTGGGCCTCGATGCCCAATACCGGAGCATGGTGATGCGTGCGGGGCAGGGCCTATCGCTGGCGCTGGCGGCGCTGGCCCTGACCCTGTCGGCCTGCGCCTCGACGACCGAGAGCAACACCGGCCGTACGGCGACGGAGCAGCTGCTGCTGGCGCGCGCTTCGGACAAGGCGGTCGAAGGTCTGGTCTTGCCGCTGCCCCTCGGCGCCTCGGTCTTCGTCGATGACGCCTATTTCCAGGGCGAGGGCACCCGCTACGCCGTCAGCGCCATTCGCAGCGGCATCTCCGACGCCGGTTTCAGCCTGGCGCGCAACAAGGACGAGGCGAACGCGGTGTTCGAAATCCGCGCCGGCGCCCTGTCGCTGGAGCAGATGCGGCGCGTGTTCGGCATTCCCGAGATGCGGATCCCGATCAACGAGACCCTGAACGTCGTCTCCCTGCCGGAACTGTCGGTCTACAGCCACCGCGACCGTGTCGGCGTCGCCGAGTTTTCCGGCTTCCTCTACGAGGCCAAGACCGGTGCGCCGCTGGGCGCGGTGGTGCCGATGATCGGCACCTATCGCATCCGCAGCCACAAGGCCTTCATGGTGGTGGCCTGGGGCCAGCAGCAGGCTCAGCCGGGTCAGCGCGATCCCGGATCGAGCTGGACCGAATTCTGACGCTGACGCGGGGGCTTCCGACCCCTATGTTCCGGCCATGACCGAGACGACCGCGCCCGAAACCACCGAGACCCAACGCCCCCTGACTCAGGACGGCCCCGCAATGCGGCTGTGGATGATCGACGCCTCGGCCTATATCTTCCGCGCCTATCACGCCCTGCCGCCGCTGACGCGCAAGTCGGACGGCCTGCCGGTGGGGGCGGTCCAGGGCTACTGCAACATGTTGTGGAAGCTGCTGAAGGACATGAAGGGCGCCGACGGTCCCACCCATCTGGTGGCCATCTTCGACCATTCGGAAAAGACGTTCCGCAACACGTTGTACGACCAGTACAAGGCCCACCGCCCGCCGCCGCCCGAGGATCTGATCCCGCAGTTTCCGCTGGTGCGCGAGGCGACGGCGGCGTTCGGCGTCCATTGCGTCGAACTGCCCGGCTACGAGGCCGACGACCTGATCGCCACCTACGCCTGCAAGGCCCGCGACGCGGGCGGGGAGGCGGTGATCGTCTCGTCCGACAAGGATCTGATGCAGCTGATCGGCGGCGGCGTCGTGATGTGGGACCCGATGAAGGATCGGCGTCTGGCCGAAGCCGAGGTGTTCGAGAAGTTCGGCGTCGGCCCGGAGAAGATGGTCGATCTGCAGGCCCTGATCGGCGACAGCGTGGACAACGTCCCCGGCGCCCCCGGCATCGGGCCGAAGACGGCGGCCCAGCTGCTGGACGAATACGGCGATCTGGACACCCTGCTGGCCCGCGCCGGCGAGATCAAACAGCCCAAGCGGCGCGAGACGCTGATCGCCTTCGCCGATCAGATCCGCCTGTCGCGTGAACTGGTGCGCCTGACGTGCGATGCGCCGGCGCCCGAGCTGATCGACGATTTCGCCGTGCGCGATCCCGATCCCGAAATCTTGTCGGCTTTCCTGGAGACGATGGAGTTCCGCTCGCTTCAGCGCCGCGTCGGCGACGGCAAGGCCGGCCCCAGCGACGTCTCGGCCTTTGCGCCGAAGCGCGCGCCGAACCTGAACGCCCCCGTCGCCACGCCGCGTTACGGCCAGGTCGTGGAAGGCCCGGCCGAGATCCAGACTTTCGACCACGCCCTCTATGAATGCGTCCAGACCGAAGAGGCGCTGGATCGCTGGATCGCGCGGGCGACCGAGGTCGGCGTCGTCGGATTCGACACCGAGACCGACGCCCTGTCGGCGACCCACGCGGGCCTGTGCGGCGTGTCGCTGGCGGTGGGGCCGAACGAGGCCTGCTACATCCCCCTGACGCACGAGCATGAGCCGCAGGCGAACGACGGTGGCCTGTTCGGCGAGCCGGGCGAGGCCCGCGAACCGATCCATCAGCTGGACAAACCCACAACCCTGGCGAAGCTGAAGACGCTGCTGGAAGACCCGTCGGTCCTGAAGGTGTTGCAGAACGCCAAATACGACATCGCGGTGATGGCGCGCCGAGGCATTCGCGTCGCGCCCTATGACGACACCATGCTGATCTCCTACGTGCTGGAGGGCGGATTGCACGGGCACGGCATGGACGAGCTGTCGCGCCTGCACCTGGGCCACGAACCGATCCCGTTCAAGCGGGTGGCGGGGACCGGCAAGAGCCAGAAATCCTTCAAGCACGTCGCCCTGAAGCCGGCGGCGGAATACGCCGCCGAGGATGCGGACGTGACGCTGCGGCTGTGGCGCATCCTCAAGCCCCGGCTGGCGCGCGAGGGCCTGTCCACCGTCTATGAGACGCTGGAACGCGGCATGCCGACCGTGCTGGCGGACATGGAGTTGAACGGCGTCCGTATCGATCCCGACCGGCTGAAGCGGCTGTCCAGCGAGTTCGGCCTGCGCATGGCTGAGCTGGAAGCCCAGGCTCATGAGATCGCCGGACGGCCCTTCAACATCGGCTCGCCGCGTCAGATCGGCGAAATCCTGTTCGGCGAGCTGAACCTGCCCGGCGGCAAGAAGACCGCCTCGGGCCAATGGGGCACCGACGCCAGCGTGCTGGAGGAACTGGCGCTCAGTCACGATCTGCCGCGCGTCCTGCTGGACTGGCGTCAGCTGTCGAAGTTGAAGGGCACCTATACCGACGCCCTGACCGCCGCCGCCGACCCCAAGACCGACCGCGTCCACACCAGCTACCAGCTGGCCGCCGCCACGACCGGCCGTCTCGCCTCCAGCGACCCCAACCTCCAGAACATTCCGATCCGCACCGAGACTGGCCGCGAGATCCGCCAGGCCTTCATCGCCGCGCCCGGCAACGTCCTGATCAGCGCCGACTACAGCCAGATCGAACTGCGCCTGCTGGCCCATATCGGCGACATCCCCGAGCTGAAACGCGCCTTCAAGGCCGGGCTGGACATTCACGCCGCCACGGCCTCGGAGATGTTCGGCGTTCCTGTCGAGGGCATGCCGTCCGAGACCCGCCGTCGCGCCAAGGCCATCAATTTCGGCATCGTCTACGGCATCTCGGCCTTCGGCCTAGCCAACCAGCTGGGCATCGATCAGGGCGAGGCCGGGGCCTATATCAAGACCTATTTCGAACGTTTCCCCGGCATCCGCGCCTATATGGACAAGACCAAGGCCGAGGTCCGCCAGGCCGGCTTCGTCTCCACCGTCTTCGGCCGCCGCATCCACATCCCCGCCATCCATTCGAAGTCAGGCGCCGAACGTCAGTTCGGCGAGCGCGCCGCCATCAACGCCCCGATTCAGGGCGCCGCCGCCGACATCATCCGCCGCGCCATGATCCGCATGCCCGCCGCCCTGGCCGAGGCCGGGCTGAGCACCCGCATGCTGCTGCAAGTCCACGACGAACTGGTGTTCGAAGCCTCCGAAGCCGAAGCCGACCGCGCCATAACCGTCATCAAGCAGGTGATGGAGAATGCATCCGACCCGGCGGTGGCCCTGACCGTGCCGCTGGTGGTGGATGCGCGTGCGGCGTCGAACTGGGACGCCGCGCACTGATCTGGCGTCAGGCCGCCATCATGCCGATGTCGTCAGGGACTTCGCCGCGGCCCAGAAGGCCGGTTTCGAAGTCCATGAAGATGTCCATCAGCTCCTCGACGTTGACCGGGGCGGCGCCGGGGCCGAAGCGGAATCGCCAGTAGCTGACGATGTGCTGGACGGCGCCCAGCTGGTCGCCCAGCTTGGCGAACATCGAGGGGGCGTCCAGCAGGAAGTCGCGGAAGGCGGTGGGGCGGCCCTCCTGCGTCAGCTTGGCGTAGGCGTCGTCATAGATGCGAAGGGTGCGGCTGACCTCGTCGCAGGTCTTGATGATGCGACCGCGCAGGACATCGCGGCTGCGGGCCAGATATTCCTTGGCGGCGCGATCGGTCTTGCCGACAGGCTTGATGGTGCGCACGGCCTCGGCGACGGCGGCGACCTCGCCCAGCAGGGCGGCCAGGGTCCATTTGTAATAGAGGAAGCCCTTCCAGCAGAAGACGCCCTCCTGATACTGCTCCGGCGCCAGGCGCAGGGTCAGGCGCAGGGCGTCCAGCTGGTCGCCAGGCGTGTTGGACAGGATCTTGGACGCCATCCGCCCGGCCGAATCGGAGTTCACGGCGATGGCGTCGCCGCCGAAACTGAGGGTCACCAGCGGCTCGATCTCGCTGCGGACGAAGGCCAGCATGCGCTGAAGATCGCTGTCGCTGATCGAGAAATAGCAGGGCGAGGGGTCCAGGCCGCCGCGTCGCAACTGTTCGCGCAGCAGGAAGGGATCCAGGGACGGCAGTTTGTCGATCAGGCGCAGGGTTTCGATGTCGGGGTGGGTGGCGGCGACGCCGAACGCCTCCATCATCATCCGCTCGAACCCGATCTGATTGACGAAGACATAGCGGCCCCCGGTCTTCAGGTCCGCGTCGTCGATGGGGATGACCACCTTGGTGGCGACCTGGCGACGGCCGGTGAACAGGTCGGTCTCGTTGCGACGCAGCCGGTGCTTGATGATCAGGGACCTGTTCAGGGCCGGGGTGCGGAAGATCGGACGCGCCGCCCAGTCGGGATTGCGCACGGCGCCGTCGGCGGAGCTGTCGCCATTCTCTTCCCACACCCGCAGCAGGTTCAGCACGCGGGCGGTGGAGGCGGAGCTCTTGAGATGTTCGAGATTGCGGACGGCGCGATCAGTCATGTCGCACAGATTGCACCGGCAATCGTGACTAAATGGCTTAGCTTGGCGTGAAAA
Source organism: Brevundimonas sp. (assembly GCF_046295075.1). Lineage (GTDB taxonomy): Bacteria > Pseudomonadota > Alphaproteobacteria > Caulobacterales > Caulobacteraceae > Brevundimonas. The sequence goes on from NZ_JBKBOC010000008.1 coordinate 131,319, forward strand.
AGAACGGGGGTCGCCGAATCGGCCCCCGTCAGATGATTTTCAGCTCTCGGATCAGAAGGCGGCCGTGACCGCGACCCACAGGCGACGCGGCTCCTGATTATTGGCGAACTCCGGCGCATAGGCGACGGGCGCGCCGTAGGGCAGCAGGCTGACGAAGTCCTTGTCGAACAGGTTGTAGACGACCGCATTGACCGTCAGATTGTCGTCGATGCGGTAGGCGCCGCCGAGGTGGAACAGGCTGTAGGCCTCATAGTCGCCCAGCGCCGTCTGGGCGTCGCCGGCCCCGCGATAGCGCGCCGAACGGTATTCGGCACGCAGCCACAGGTTCATCCGATCGGTGGCGTTCCAGCGCAGGTTGGCGTTGACCATATGCTCGGGCGTATCGGTCAGGGGCTGGCCGGCGGCGGCGCCCGACTTCTGTTCGCTGTCGGTGAAGGTGTAGTTGCCCTGAAGCGCCCAGGCGTCGTTGAAGCGGTAACGCGCCGTGGCCTCGACGCCTTGCGTGACGGCCTCGTCGATATTGATACTCTGGCCGAAGGTGGCGAAGGTCGGCCAGAAGCCGACATCGGCGCAGCCCGTCTTGTTGTATGTGCCGGCAGCGAACTGCGCCTGGGTCAGGCCGAAGGTGCAGTTTGCGATCGGCACGCCGGAGGCGATCTTGTCGTCGAACTGGTTATGAAAGACGGTGACGCCCGCACGCAGGCGCTCATGATCGTCATACAGGACGGCGAACTCGGTCGAGGTCGAGGTTTCCGGCATCAAAGTGGGGGTGCCGAGCAGCGGCAGACGGCCTTGCTGGCCAAAACCGTTGATGCCCGATGCAAGTTGTTCCAGGCGCGGGGTCTTGAAGCCTTGGCTGACGCCGCCCTTGACGGTCCAGACATCGGTCGGGTTCCAGACCAGATAGGCGCGCGGGCTGAAGTGCGAGCCGAAGGTCGAGTGGTCGTCGTGACGGGCGCCGACCGTCAGGGCCAGAGTATCGGTGAACCGCCATTCGTCCTCTGCGAAGACGGCCCACTGGGTGTGGTTGAACGTGCCGGAGACCACGCCGTCCGTCATCTCGGCTTCCCAGTGCTGGCCGCCGACGGTGAAGGTGTGGTTTCGCCATTGCGAGAACAGCTTGGTGTCGAAGATGCGGTTCTCGCTCGTTAGGTCGCGCGGGTTGCCGGCGCCGGCGACGCCGTTGGGGATGATCCGGCCCTTGGTTTCGGTCGTTGCGATCGAATAGTTGGATTCCAGCGTGCCGAACGGCAGGCGCCAGTTATGGGCGATGGCGATCTGGTCGCGATTGAACTCCAGGAACTTGTCATAGCCGCCTGCGGTGGTGGCGGTGCCCATTTGGCCCTTGGAGTTGTCGTACCACTGGCGGCCGACGTCGGCGTCGATCCACAGGTCGTGGTCGGCGTGCAGGTTGAAGGCCAGGCGGGCGCCGGCCGACCAGATTTCGTTGGCGGTGGAACTGCGGCCGAAACCGGTGACCGGGGTTTCCGCGCCGGCGACGTTTTCGAACGTCAGGCGCGACTGCTCACGCTCTGAACGCGAGGCGCGGAGCGAGACGCCGACCCGGTCCTTGATCAGGGGACCGGCCAGATAGACGTCGCCACCCCGGATCGGGCCGAACTCGTCATCGCCCTGGAAGGTGTAATGGGCGCTGGCCGAGCCGTGCCAAGCATCGCCGATCTTGCGGGTGATGATGTTGACCACCCCGCCCATGGCGTCGGAGCCGTAGAGGGTGGAGACGGGGCCGCGCACGACCTCGACCCGCTCGATGGCCGAAACAGGGGGCAGGAAGCTGGTCGAGGTTTCGCCGAAACCGTTCGGCGTCACGCTGCCGGCCGTGTTCTGGCGGCGGCCGTCGATCAGGATCAGGGTGTAGTCCGAGCCCATGCCCCGGATGTTGATGGTCTGACCGCCCGACTTGCCGACTGCGGCGCCGGTATCGACGCCTTCGACATTGTTCAGGATCTCTGCGAGCGAGACGGCGCGGACTTCCTCGATCTCGGCGCGGGGAATGACGCTGATCGAGGCGGGGGCCTGGTTGATCCGCTGTTCGAAGCCCGAGGCGGTGACGACGATCTCGCCCAGCTCGGCCGTCTGCGTCGCCTGTCCGGCCGTAACCGGCTGAAGGGTCTCCGCCAAGGCGGCGCCCGAGGTCAGGCCGAAAGCACAGGAAGCGCCGGCCAGCAGGCGTGCGCGGGTCGAGAAGGTCATATTCAGATTAGCCCCTAATACTTGCGAGCGCCTCTCAACCTCATTCGCAACAAGACTCCAAGGGGGGTGCGCCCATCCGTCGCAAGCGACGCCGTACGCCAAGCGCTGTGCTTAGTGTCGGCGGGCCGCGCTGGCGCGTGACGGCGATCCGGGTCTAGAACGACGGCATGCAGATCTTCGACATCCTGATCATCGTCGCCATCGCCGCCGTGACCGTCACCCTGGGCTTTGGCCTCTATTCCCTGTTCCGGGGCGGGGACTACGCGCGGACCAATTCCAACAAGCTGATGCGGCTGAGGGTCGGGCTTCAGGCGCTGGCCGTGATCCTGCTGGTCGTCGGCATGATGTGGAAGGCGACGAAGGGGGCCTGATCATGGTGACGCTGAACAAGATCTATACCCGGACGGGCGATGACGGACGGACGCGGCTGGCGTCGGGCGCGCCGGTGTCCAAGAGCGACGCGCGCGTCGAAGCCTATGGCGCAGTGGACGAGTTGAACGCCGTGATCGGCGTGGCGCGGCTGAACAGCGGCCAGAACGACCGCATCGACGCCATGCTTGGCCGTATCCAGAACGAGCTGTTCGACCTGGGCGCCGACCTGGCCACGCCGCTGGATCCGCCGCCGGCGTGGGAGGCCTTGCGGATCATCGACACCCAGGTGGCGCGGCTGGAGCAGGAAATCGACTGGATGAACGAGAGCCTCAAGGCGCTCGACAGCTTCATCCTGCCCGGCGGCGCCCCGCTGTCGGCGCATCTGCATGTGGCGCGCACGGTCTGCCGCCGCGCGGAACGCGAGGCCGTGCGTCTGATCGAAAGCGGCGAGGCGGTGAATGTCGAGGCGGTCAAATATCTGAACCGCCTGTCGGACCATCTGTTCGTCGCATCTCGCCGCGCCAATGCGAACGGCGCCAGCGACGTGAAATGGAAGCCGGGCGCAACCCGTTAGTCGTTACGCGGCGGGCCGCGCCGCAGCCAGGGCCGCCTTCTGGCGTTCGACCTCGACGGCGCGGGCGCGGTCCTCGGCGGCGAGCTGCTGTTCGATACGGACCAGTTCTCGGTTCTTTTCGGCCGAGGCTTCCTCGCGCGAGACGCCGTTGGGCCGGCCCGTGATCTGGGCGATGGAGATGGGCTGGGCGCAGATACGGCTCTCCATGTCGTACCACTTGCCTGCCGCCTCGCAGCGCTTGCCCGGCGCGACCCAATAATCCTGCAGGATGAAAATCCCCACGGTGGCGACGCCGAACAGGGCGAAGAAAATCATCGCCAGGCGGGGAAAGGTCAGGAAACGCTTCATCTCGTGGTCCGTTGGGTGAGGGTCGCAGCCACAGCTTGACCCCGCGTTACGTTGACAGGCCTTCGCGACCGCTCCATGTCCTGCCCTCACATTCAGGCGATTTCACGGATAGACCCATGAAGGTACTCGTCCCCGTCAAACGGGTGATCGACTATAACGTCAAGGCCCGCGTGAAGGCGGACCAGTCAGGCGTCGATCTGGCCAACGTCAAGATGAGCATGAATCCCTTCGACGAGATCGCCGTCGAAGAGGCGGTTCGTCTGAAGGAAGGCAAGGAACATCACGCCGCCGGCACCGCGACCGAGATCGTCGTGGTCTCCATCGGCGTGACCCAGGCCCAGGAAACCATCCGCACCGCCCTGGCCATGGGCGCGGATCGGGGCATCCTGATCCAGTCGGATGCGGACCTGGAGCCGCTGGCGGTCGCCAAGCTGCTGAAGGCGGTGGTCGAGGAAGAGAAGCCCGACCTGGTCCTGATGGGCAAACAGTCGATCGACGGCGACAATAATGCGGTGGGCCAGATGCTGGCCGCCCTGCTGGACTGGCCCCAGGCGACCTTCGCCGGGAAACTGGTGATCGAAGGCGGCAAGGCGACGGTGACGCGCGAGGTCGACGGCGGTCTGCAGACCCTGGCGGCCGACCTGCCGGCGGTGGTGACGGTGGACCTGCGGCTGAACACGCCGCGCTACGCGTCTCTGCCCAACATCATGAAGGCCAAGAAGAAGGAGATCGCCGTCAAGGCGGTCGCCGATTACGGCGTCGATGTCGCCGACCGCCTGAAGGTCCTGAAGGTCACCGAGCCGCCCAAGCGGTCGGCCGGCGTCAAGGTGGCCGATGCGGCCGAACTGGTTTCCAAGCTCAAGTCCGTGGGAGCGCTGTAATATGGCTGTCCTCGTCATCGCCGATCACGACGGTTCGACCGTTCGCGACACCACCCACAAGACCGTGACCGCTGCGCTCGGCCTGTCGTCCGACGTGGATGTTCTGGTCGTAGGGCAGGGGGCGCAGGCCGCTGCTGATGCGGCGTCCAAGATCGCCGGCGTCCGCAAGGTGCTGCTGGCCGAGAGCGCCGGCCTGGGCCACGGTCTGGCCGAGGCGGTCACCGACACCGTCGTGCCCCTGGCCGCCGGCTACGACGCCATCCTGACGCCGGCCTCGACGGACGGGAAGAATTTCGCCCCCCGGATCGCCGCCAAGTTGGATGTCGCCCCGATCTCGGACATCATCGAGGTGGTGTCGGCCGATACCTTCGTGCGGCCGATCTACGCCGGCAACGCCTTGGAGACCGTCCAGTCGGCCGACTCCAAGAAGGTGATTACCGTGCGTCCGACCGCCTTCGCCGCCGCCGCTGAAGGCGGTTCGGCCCCCGTCGAGAGCGTCGCCGGCGCCGAGGCGACCAAGACGGCCTTCGTCTCCGAGGAAATGGTCAAGTCGGACCGCCCGGACCTGGGCGCCGCCAAGATCGTGGTCTCGGGCGGTCGCGCCCTGGGCTCGGCGGACGAGTTCCATGCGGTGCTGGAGCCCCTCGCCGACAAGCTGGGCGCCGCCATCGGCGCCTCGCGCGCGGCGGTCGATGCCGGCTACGCCCCCAACGACTACCAGGTCGGCCAGACCGGCAAGGTGGTGGCCCCGGCCCTGTACATCGCCATCGGCATCTCGGGCGCGATCCAGCATCTGGCCGGGATGAAGGACTCCAAGACCATCGTCGCCATCAACAAGGACCCCGACGCCCCGATCTTCCAGGTCGCGGACTATGGCCTGGTCGGCGACTACAAGACCATCGTGCCGGAGCTGATGTCCGCCCTAGGCTGAGTCTGGGTTGGATCAATAGGAGGAGGGCGCGGCGCCGAACGGAGCCGCGCCCTTTTTCTTGCTCGCAGAGGATTGGATGGCGAACCTGCCCATAAGGCTGCAGCCCGGCGCGGCGGTGGATCGCATCGAGGGCTGGGAGGCGGACGCCGAGGGACGGTGCGTGCTCAAGGTGCGCGTGCGCGCCCGTCCCATAGATGGAGAGGCCAATGACGCCCTGATCCGGCTGCTGGCCAAGAGCCTCGGCGTATCGAAGTCTTCCGTGACCGTGGTGCGCGGCGGCCAGTCGCGGTCGAAGATGGTTGTCGTCGATGGCCTGGATGACGAGACGCTGGACGCACGAGTAGCCAAAATCCTTTCCGGCGACTGAGAGCGACCCCTTTCGGCGATTGGTGCGTTCTCCATCCGAAGCTGGAGACCAGACCCATGACCACAGACGCCCGTATCCTCCACGCCCGCAGCGGCGTCGTTCTTGAACAGAGGGGTGAAGACTATGCCGTCTCAAGCCTGCGTCTGTCGGAGCCGCTGACCTTCACGGATGTGTCCGAGGCGCAGCTGGCGTTCGACAAGGAGGTCACGGCTTCCGAGCAGGACCCGGAGCTGATGTCCCGTTTGGGTGGGGCCTGAGGCAGATCTGCCGCGAGTTTGCTGACTTACATAGCGGGCTGAGGCTGCTGGTTCATGATCGTCGATCATGACTCTTTGAGAAACTTCACGCCGACGTTCAGATTCCGCTTGCTGACAAATCAGCCCCTACGTATAGAGCCGCCTCGCTCGGAAACGGGCTGGCCGACGGGGCCGCGGGGGTCTTGATCCTCACGGTTTCACGGAAGGGGAGGTTGAAAAACTTCTTGCTTTCATCGGTTGGTTTCACTAGGTTCCGCGCTCCAATCGAATCGCCGACGGGTTTTTAGAGGTAAGCCTCGCTTTCCTCCGGTGGTTTCTTGCGGTCTGAAGGGTTCGCCTTTCTCACCGGAAGATCTCTGAAAAGAGCGGTTGACATGAGGTTCGGCGGTCTCTAAATCCCCGCCTCCGCCGACGACACGGCGCTAAACAAGTCGGGCCGCTGATGCGGTTTTGGTCTTTGACATTGTTGATTTGGAAAGAGAAACGCAGGCGGCGGTGTTCTTGCGATGACCCTAGAAGGTCATCATACGACACTGACTATCTGCGGTCTTTTTGAAAAGATACCATGCGTCG
>NZ_JBKBOC010000009.1:0-104887 GCF_046295075.1 Brevundimonas sp.
GTGACTATGTCGGAGGTTCCCCACCCGATCCCATTCCGAACTCGGTCGTTAAGCCCTCCAGAGCCAATGGTACTTCGTCTCAAGGCGCGGGAGAGTAGGTCGTCGCCGGGTCTACCAAGCACACATGATATCTTCTCGAACCGTTCTTCTTTTTCGAAACTACCGTTTGCCGCGGGATGGAGCAGCCCGGTAGCTCGTCAGGCTCATAACCTGAAGGTCGTAGGTTCAAATCCTACTCCCGCACCCAAACACCAAAAAAGCCCCACAGCTAACCGCTGTGGGGCTTTGTGCGTGTAGGGCTCCGACGCAAAGGTCCCTCTTCCAGCCGCGTGACCACCACGGAATGGGCTCTATTGACGGGGCGCGGCTCGCATCAACGGGTGAGTAGCCGGCTTGCGCGTCCAGGCCCGAAAAATTGTTGCCGAAACCTAGTCGCAGGCTACGGATCTAGATGCCGCCGCTCTGCTTGACCACCAAGACTATGAGCGCAATGCACACGATTGCAGCGACGCCGATCGCGAGCGCGATCAGGCGAAATGCGCCCTTGGTCGGCTTGTCCGGCCCGTCTTCGTAGCCGATAGGCGTTTTCCGCGGTTCTTTTCGGTCATGGAGCTCACAACGCGCCAGCCGTCGGAAAGTCTGTGGTGCATTGATAATAAGAGGTCGTCGCCTTCGACGCGGCATCTGCACGGTGGGTCAAAGAGATACTTTGTAGCATCGTGGCTGGCCTTAAGCGGGACAGGTTTCGCCCGGCACAGGGGCGCCGCCAGGGCGTTCGAAACCCTCGTCGCCCTGTTTTGCTTCCCCCTCCTTTTTATTGGTGCAGCGCGCGATCATTGGCCCAGCCCAAGCCCGCGTGATCTGCGGATTTGAACGATACCCGGTCGGGTCGGTGCTCAGTTTTAGGTTTCTGTTCGAATTACGCTCATTGACGCCTTTGATGATCGGGACGTCGAACGTATCGGCGATACGCTTCGCGCTATTCAACTTGGTTGGCGCACTGACCTGGGCGGGGATCTTGGTCTGTCTAGGGTCGCGTTCGGGACGGGGATCGAACATGTCTTCGGACATCTGCCCGTCCACATTCACCTGACGGCGGTCGTCGCCGTTGCGGTCGTGCTGTTGGTCGGTTCTGGCTTTGGCGAAGGGTCAGACGCAGCCGGATTGTCAAAGTCGTTTGAGTGTTCAGAAGCCCGGTGGGCGGGGAGAGCCGCCCACCGGAGCCTAGGTTGCGATCAGAAGCGGTAGGCGACGCCGACGCGCAGATTACGGCCGGGAAGCGGGGCGATGTCCTTGAGGAAGGAAACGTGTTCGCGGGCCTCTTCGTCGGTCAGGTTCCGCGCCTCGGCGAACAGGGTGACGTTCTGCTGGCTGAAAGGCCGCACAGCCACAGAGGCGTTGATCAGGGTGTAGTCGTCAGTCGGCAGTTCGAAGGCGTTGGCGACGCGGTCTTGTTCGCCGACGTGACGAACCTCGCCGCTGACATCGAACTTGGTCGAGGTCCAGGCCAGGCGGCCGGTGACGGAATAGGGCGGGATCCGTGCCGCCGGTCCGAAGTCGGTCTGGGCGCGGACATAGTCGGCGGCGCCTTCCAGCGACAGTTTGCGATCGCCGTCCTGCCACAGGGCATAGGCGCCCTCCAGCTCAAAGCCGTAGAATTTCGCGTCGGTCTGGACGAAGCGATAGACGGGGAAGGTCTCGTTCTCCTCCTCGAAGAGGAATTCTTCGCCTGTCGGTCGCTCGTCGATGAAGCCGTCGTACCACGAGTGATAGACGTGCAGATCGCCGGTGAAGCGTCCGCGATCATAGTGGGCGGTGCCCTCCAGCGTCGTGACCTTTTCGGAGTTCAGATTCAGGTCACCGGTCTCATAGGCCGCCGTGGCGATGTGGACGCCGTCGGCGAACAGTTCGACCTCGCTGGGGGCGCGTTCGTTGTGGGCCAGGCTGAGACCCAGGAACAGGCCGGTGGCCGGGCGGATGAAGGCGGCGGCCGAGGCGGACCAGTTGTCGAACTCGCGGTTCACCTCGCTGGTCCCGCCGATGGGCGTAGCGCTCAGTTCGCGCCGGTCATAGCGCAGGCCGCCCTCGAAGCCGTGGTTGCCGCGGTCCAGGCGCTGCACCGTGTAGATCCCCAGTTCGTCGATCTTGACGGTCGGGACGAAGGCTTCCTCGCCGATAGCCTCAAAGTTGCGCGACAGGGTTTGAACGCCGACGGCGCCGTTCCAGCCGTTGCGCTCGCGCTGAACCAGGTCGGCACGGCCTTCCCAGCCGTCCGAGTTGAAGATGGTGCCGGGTTCGCCCACGTCCTCGAACTCGGTGTGGGTGTAGTCGGCGTGACCGTAGGAGCCGCGAAGGGCGGCGAAGGGGCCGGCGTCAAACCGGTATTCGCCGCGTGCGTCCCAGCGTTCCTGGTTCAGTTTGATGAAGACGGATTCTTCGGCGACCGTGCCGTATTCACTGTCGGTGTTCTTGTACGACACGCCGGCGAAGCCCTTGTCGCCGATGTAGGATCCGCCGACGCCCCAGGCTTCCAGATCGCTATAGCTGTTGGGCTGGCTGCCGCCGTCGCCGCGCGCGATGCCTTCGGCGGCGGCGCGCCGGGCGGAAATGGCCGGGGCCGGAATGTCGTAGTCGTCGCTCTTGCGCTTCACGCCGTCGACGTTGAAGGCGAAATGGCCGCTGCCGACCGTGACGCGGCCGAAAACGCTGCGGCCGTCATCGACGCTGGAGGCCTGGGTCGAGACCACGCCGGAGAGGCCGCCCTCGGGGATTTCGGTCGGGATGCGGTTGTCCAGAACGTTGACCACGCCGCCGATGGCCGATCCGCCATAAACCAGGGTGGCGGGGCCCCGGATGATCTCGATGCGGTTGGCCTCGGCCGGGTCGGTCGCGACCGCGTGGTCGGGCGACACCGAACTGGCGTCGATCAGGCCGATGCCGTTGGTCAGTACCTGAACGCGCGGGCCGCTGAGGCCGCGGATGACGGGGCGGCTGGCGCCCGGCGCGAAGTCGGTCGAGCGCACGCCGGGACGACCGCTGAGCATATCGCCCAGCGATGAGGCCGGCGCGGTGGCCAGTGTCTGTTCGTCCAACACATCCGTCGCGATGACCGAGGCGCGCTGGCTGATGCCGTAGGGCGCGCCGGTGACGATGATGTCGTCGAGCTTGGCGGGGGCGTTATCCGTCGACTGGGCTGCGGCGACGCCCGCCAGGACGGTGGAACCGACGGCTGCAAGAAGGAGCGAACGCGAAACAGAAGAGGGACGCATGACAGTGACCTTCGGGGAGTGAAGGTCGTGTGTTATGAGATAACGTCACGAAAGGTCAATAGGCCGCAGGCGAACGTTCTTTGATCGCCGCTCGCCTGTGACGCAGGCGAAACAGTTCTTGCGCGCCAATCGTCGTCTTGGTGAGCGACTGACTTGCGATGCGGTCATGAAAAAAGATGGCGCACCCGACAGGATTCGAACCTGTGACCCCTGCCTTCGGAGGGCAGTACTCTATCCAGCTGAGCTACGGGTGCGCATGCGGCGTGACGCCGGAACAGGCCGCTTACAGCAAGGTGCGGGCTGTCTCAATCCCGAATAAGCGCCAAGGTCGGGATGATCGGCTTCATGCGGCGTCAAGCACGGCACCTCAAGGTAGACCAGCGGCCTCAACAGCGCGAAGCGCGTTAGGCCAGGAAGGAAGGCAATAGGGCGCGAGCGCCCTATTGCGCCGTCATGCCGCCGTCGATCTTGAACTCGGAACCTGTGACGAACTTCGACTCGTCCGAAGCGAGGTACAGGACGCAATAGGCGACGTCGTCCGGCTCCCCGATCCGCTTCAGCGGGATGCCGCGCGCCAGGCGTTCGTGGGCCTTGTCCTCGTCGCCGCCGGCCATGGCGATGAAGGGGTCTAGGATCGGGGTCTTGATGAAGACCGGGTGGACCGAGTTGCAGCGCACGTTCCAGTCGGCCTTGGCGGCTTCGAGCGCCAGGGTCTTGGTGTACATCCAGACGGCGGCCTTGGTGGCGTTGTAGGCGCCCATGCCTGGGGCGGCGACCATGCCGGCGATCGAGGAGATGTTGATGATCGAGGCCGGTGCGGCGGCGCGCAGGTGCGGCATCGCATGTTTGGCGCCCAGCATGATCGAGCGAAGGTTGATCTCGTACTGACGTTGCCAGTTGTCGACCGTGTCCTGTTCGACGAAGGCCAGTGGCCCGCCGACGCCGGCGTTGTTGACCAACACCGAAAGGCCGCCCAGGTCGGCGACGGCGGCGGTCACGACCCGCTCCCAATCGGCCTCGCTGGCGACATCGTGGGCATAGGCGAAGGCGGCGCCCGGATGCTCTTCATTGATGCGGCTTGTCAGGGCGGCGGCGCGGTCGCCATCGATGTCGGTGACGGCGACGCGGGCGCCTTCGCGGGCCAGCATCAAGGCCATGGCTTCGCCCAATCCGCCGGCGGCGCCGGTGATCAGGACGGTCTTTCCCGCGACTCGACCTGGACGTTCGGCGCCGCTCATGACTTCACGCCCATGTCGGCGGCGGCCTTGTCGATAAAGCGCGCCAGGGTCACGTCCTTGTCGGTCACACCGTCGGCGTCATGGGTGGTCAGCAGCACCTCTACCCGGTCATAGACGTTGGACCATTCGGGGTGGTGATCCATCTTGTCAGCCATCAGGGCGACGCGGGTCATGAAGCCGAAGGCGGCGTTGAAGTCGGCGAACTTCAGCGTCCGCATGATGGCCGAACGGTCGCCGTCATGAGCGCGCCAGGCCGGAAAATCCTTAAGCGTTTCCGCTACGTCAAGACGAGTGTCGGTCATCGCGTTTCCTCTTTTCATCCGGCGTAAGGCGCCCGACGGGTCGCGGCAAGCGGCGAGGCTGCTCTCGGAACTCATGGTCAAGCTTTCGCGTTTTAGTTCTCGTGGAGACGTCACCTTTGGGCATCTTCCGATCGTCAGCGGGGTTAAGATGGACAATCTCTGGATCGCCGCGCTGGACGCGGCCGACCGCAAGCGGATCGAACCTCATCTGAAGCAGGGCGAGATCGCGCGCGGCCAGATGCTTTATGACGCCGGCGAAGCGGTCAACCACGTCTGGTTTCCGATCAAGGGGGTGGTGTCGCTGATGACCATCCTGCCCGACGACAAGATGGTCGAGACCGCCGCCATCGGACGAGAAGGTTTGATCGGCGTGACCTGCGGCCCCTTCAACGCCCGCGCCGCCAGCCGGGCGATCTCGCAACGTGACGGCGTCGCCGCCTACTGTTCGGCCGAGGTGTTCGGCGAGGCTCTGGACGAAAGCGAAAGCCTGCGCCTGGCCCTGTCTCGCTTCACTGAGGGGCTGATGGCTCAGGTCCAACAGGCCGCCGCCTGCAACGCCCAGCACCGGCTGGACGAGCGGCTGGCGCGCTGGCTGCTGATGCTGCATGACCGGGCCGAGGACGACCGGATCGACCTGACCCAGGCTGATATCGCCGGCATGCTGGGGGTGCGACGCGCTACCGTGTCCGAGGTCGGGACGGTGCTGGAGGGCAAGGATCTGATCCAGCGAGGGCGCGGCTGGGTCAAGGTGCTGGACCGGGACGGCCTGGAGAAGGCGTCGTGCGGCTGTTACGGCCTGATGCGTGAAGTGACCAAGGATCTGAAATTGCCGCAGCCGGAAGCCGCCTGATCCGGCGTGTGATCGGGTGACGGCGGCGCGGCGACGCGCTAAACGGTGACCCATGACAGACGCCTCCTCGCACGGCCCGCATTCGCAGGGCGACCGTTCCTCCTTCGGCTTCCGCGACGTGGACGCGCGCGAGAAGGTCAAGATGGTGCGGGGGGTCTTCGATTCCGTCGCCTCCAGCTACGACGTGATGAACGACCTGATGAGCGTCGGCGTCCACCGCATCTGGAAGGACATGGCCGCCGCCAAGCTGAACCCCCGTCCGGGCGAGACCATACTGGACGTGGCCGGCGGCACCGGCGACATGGCGCGACGCTATTCCAAGATGGCCCGCGCGGCCCAGGAACGGCGCGGCGGCGAAGACGCCAATGTGATCGTGCTGGACTATAACGCCGAAATGATCCTGGCCGGGGTGCACAAGGGCGGTGAGCCCGAGATGAGCTGGTCGGTCGGGGATGCGATGAACCTGCCCCTGCCGGACGCCTCGGTCGACGCCTATTCGATCAGCTTCGGCATCCGCAACGTGGCCCATATCGACAAGGCCCTGGCCGAGGCGCGTCGCGTGCTGAAGCCGGGCGGGCGGTTCCTGTGCCTGGAGTTCTCGCGCCCGACGACCAGCCCGATCCGCAAGGTCTATGACGCCTGGTCCTTCCACGCCATTCCGCGCATCGGGGGCTGGGTCGCCAAGGATCGCGAGAGCTATCAGTATCTGGTCGAGAGCATCCGCCGCTTCCCCGACCAGACGACGTTCAAGGGCCTGATCGAGGACGCTGGTTTCCGACGCGTCTCCGTGACCAACCTGTCGGGCGGGATCGCCGCCATCCACCACGGGTGGGCGATCTGACCAGCCGGATTTATCGCACGGCCCCGCCGCCGCCCGCCACTGTGGCGGTGCAGAACCCGGTTGCGGCCTTCTTGCGCCTGCTGGGCTGGCTGTGGGTTCTGGCGCGTCATGATGCGCTGATCCCGCGCGAGGCCAACCCCCTGCTGCCCGTCTGGGCCCGCCCCTTCGCCCGCGCGGTGCAAATGCTGTCCGGCCGCGACGGCCGTCAGGGCCGGCCGGGCCAGCGGATGGGCCAGGCGTTCGAACATCTGGGGCCTGTGGCGATCAAACTGGGCCAGGTCCTGGCCACCCGCGCCGACATCTTCGGCCTGCAGTTCGCGCGCGACCTGGGCCGGTTGAAGGACGCCTTGCCGCCCTTTCCGCTGGAGGAGGCGCGGCGCGAGATCGAGAAGTCGCTGGGCCGATCGGTCGAGAGCCTGTTCATCGATCTGAGCCCGCCGGTCGCCGCCGCCTCCCTGGCCCAGGCGCACCGGGCGACCCTGGCCGACGGTCGGGCCGTAGCGGTCAAGGTGCTGCGGCCGGGGGTCGAGCGCCGGGTCGCCGACGGGCTGGACGCCATGCGGCTGGGCGCCGCTCTGGTGTATCGGCTGGTTCCCCTGTCGCGCCGGCTGGAGCCCCAGGCCTTCGTCGAAACCATCGCCAATTCGATGGATCTGGAGCTGGACATGCGGCTGGAAGCCGCCGCCGCCAGCGAGATGGCCGACGTCATGGCCAAGGACGGCTATATGTCCGCCCCCGCCGTCATCTGGGACGGGGTGGGCAAGCGGGTGCTGACGCTGGAATGGGCCAAGGGCGTGCCCATGACCGATCCGAGCCTGCCGGACCTGCCCGGCCTGGACACTGACCTGCTGGCCGACAATGTGGTGCGCGCCTTCCTGGTTCAGGCCCTGGATCACGGCGTGTTCCACGCCGACCTGCACGAGGGCAATCTGTTCGCCAACGCCCGGGCCCATCTGACGGCCATCGACTTCGGCATCGTCGGGCGGCTGGGTCCGGCCGAGCGGCGCTATCTGGCCGAGATCCTGTGGGGCTTCATCTCGCGGGATTACGACCGGATCGCCCGGGTCCATTTCGAGGCCGGCTATGTGCCCGCCCACCATTCGGTCGAGACCTTCGCCCAGGCCTTGCGTGCGGTGGGCGAGCCGGTGATCGGACGCGCCGCCAGCCAGGTGTCGATGGGCCGGCTGCTGGGCCAGCTGTTCGAGATCACCGCCCTGTTCGACATGCGGCTGAGGCCCGAGCTGATCCTGCTGCAGAAGACCATGGTCTCGGTCGAAGGGGTGGCGCGCCGGCTGCAGCCCGATCACGACCTGTGGAAGGCCGCCCAGCCGGTGGTCGAACGCTGGATCCGACGCGAGCTGGGGCCCCAGGCCCAGGCGCGCGACGCCCTGAACGAGATGATCGCGGCGGCGCGGGCCATCTCGCGTCTGGTGCAGGAGCCGCCGCGTCCGGCGGCGGTGGTCATCGAAAAGTCGGGAACTCCGGCTTGGGTGACGGCTTCAGTCACGGTCGCGGTTCTCGCGGCCCTGACGGCCCTGGGCCTCTCGCTCTGGCCCTATCTGTCCTGACCGGAGCTTTACGCATGAAGCCGACCCTTATGAAGACCGCCCTAGCGGCAGCCTTGCTGCTGGCGCCCGTTCCCGCCTTCGCCCAGGCCGCCGCCGGCGCCGTGCCCAACGCCTTCGATCGGCCTGCGCAGTCGGCGACCACTCAGGCGCGTCCCGGTCCTGCTGCACCCGCGCCTACGGCTGCGGCCCAGGCGCCCGACATCGCCCGGTCGGAGGAGGCCTTGCGCGCCGTGATCGCGGCGGCTCAGGGGACCGGGTTCGACTATGCGGACTTCACGACGGGCCTGGGAACCCAGATCCGCCAGCAGGAGGCCCAGGTCATCCCGCTGATCAAGGGCTTCGGGGCGATCAAGACCGTCCAGTACGTCAGGCAGGAAGGCGAGGCCCAGATGTTCAAGGTCACCTTCGACAACCAGGTCACCGAATGGATGATCGGCTTTGACGCCGAAGACAAGATCGCCGCCCTGCTGTTCCGCCCAGCCGAGAGCTGACGTCTCAGGTCTCCGTCGCGGGCGGCGCATCGTCGTCCGGGATGGGGCCGGTCTGGTGATACAGACGCGCCGCCGCATAGCAGGGCGCCACCGTGCAGGTCTTCATGACCAGGCGCGCGGTGTAGGCGCCGTTTGCGGCAGGGCGGATATTTATGACGGGCGCCGAGTCCGGCAGGGTGTCGCGTTCGACGATCTTGCCGGCCGGATCGACCAGTTCCATGTCGAGATCCGAACATTCCGCGTCGCATTCTGCGATGATGCGATAGTTTTCGTTTCGCTTGAGATCCAGCTTCCAGGCGTGAACCTCGGTGGGCTGCATGGCCACGACGGCGTCTTCGACGCCTGAGACGGGCGAAAAGCCCTTGGCGAGTTCTTCGGCGGCTTCATCCAGATAACCGCGCGCGACACGTCGAATTTCCTGCCTGTCCTTTTCGGACAGCGACACCTGAGGCGTGGCGGCGATGATGGCCTTGTCCTGTTCGGACTGGGCCGGCGCCTGAGGTCCGGGATCGGCGCTTTCCTTCTTTCGGACTTCGTATTGGCCGCAGGCGCCGAGGCCGCCCGTCGCCAGCATCAACCCGATCGTCATCGCCCGAAATCGCCGCATGCGCGCCTCACTCAACCGTTGCTGTGGAAGCTGAACGGTATCGGACGGAAGATGTTCCTGCGTCTCAGTCGTCCTGACGCGGTTTTCCTCGGCCCGACTTGATCGTGGACCGCGTGGTCTTGGCCTTCAGCCGTCGCTCCTTCGACGCCTTGGTCGGGCGGGTCGGCACGCGATAGACCGGTCGGATCGAGGCCTCGTCCACCATGGCCTGGAGCCGTTCCATGGCGTCGGCGCGGTTGCGCTCCTGGGTGCGGTGGCGGACGGCGGTGATCAGGATCACCCCCTCCAGCGTCAGCCGGCTGCCGGCCAGCTTCATCAGCCGCGCCTTGACCGGCTCGGTCAGGCTAGGGGAGTTCTTCACGTCGAACCGCATCTGAACGGCGGTCGAGACCTTGTTGACGTTCTGGCCGCCCGGTCCGCCGGCGCGGTAGAAGTGAAACTCCAGCTCGTCCTCGGGGATCGTCGTCATGTCGCGATCCGACGCGCCTTGACCACGGCCTGGTCCAGGGTCTGGAGGAAGCGCGACCGATCGGCGGCCGAAAACGGCGGCGGGCCCGAGGTGGCCACCCCCATCGACCGCAGATGCTCGCCCACCATCCGCCCGGCCAGGGCCGAACCGATCGAGTCCGGCGTGAAGGGCTGTCCGTTGGACTTCAGCGCCTGGGCGCCCGACTTCAGGCAACGGTCGGCTAAAGGGATGTCGGCGGTGATCACCACATCGCCGACGCCCGCCCGTTCGGCGATCCAGTCGTCGGCGATGTCAGGACCGGCGTCCACCACCACCTGTTCGATCAGGGCCTCGCGCGGGACCTGCATCCAGCCGTTGGAGACCACATAGGTCTTCAGCCCATAGCGCCGCGCGACGCGATAGACCTCCTCCTTCACCGGGCAGGCGTCGGCGTCGATGTAGAGGGCGGTCGGCATGGGCCTGACCTAGCGCGGACAGGGGCGGGTCGTCGAGCGTGGGGTGTGACGCCAAGCGGACGTTGGGGGTGTTAGTGGAGGATGGCCCGGCTAACCTAACCGCACCGATACTCCGCCGTCCACCAACATGGGGCTCCCTGTCATGAAAGACGAACGGTCGCCCAGCAGGAACAGCGCAGCTTGTGCGATCTCTACGGGTTTGGCCATTCGCTTCATAGGGTGCAACCCCGCTACATAAGCCAGGACATCGGGGTTTCCCTCACCCCCCATCTGAGTCACGGTCCCGCCGGGAAGCAGTGCATTAACTCGAACATTCGCCGCCGCGTGGTCCGCCCCTAAGGACTTGGTCAATCCGATCAACCCGGCTTTGGAAGCCGCATATGCGGCCATGCCCGGCAGGCCGCCATTACTGAAGCCGACGAACGATGAGGTAAAAACGATTGAGCCTCCGCCGTGCCTCGCCAAGACCGGAATTTGTGCCTTGGCGGCTAGGAACGCGCTGGTCAGATTGGTGGCGAGCACATCATTCCAATCGAATAGGTTCATGTCGGCTACGGGGACCATGGCTCCGACTGAGCCAGCGTTGTTAAACGCCCCATTGAGCGCGCCAAACTCGCTTAGCGCCTGATCCACTAGCGCCTGAGCGTAGCCCTCATCCTGGACGTCGCCGGCGAGCCACACCGCTTGCCCGCCTGCACCGTTAATACGGTCCGCGATCCCCTTGAGATTTGAGTCGCGGCGCGCGCCGAGAACAAGCTTGGCGCCCTCGGCCGTGAATAGCTCTGCGGCCGCTTCGCCAATGCCGCTGCTTGCGCCAGTCACGATGATCGTCTTGTCTTTCAATTCCATAAGCATTCTCCAGCGATGCGCTAACCTGGCCTGCGAGTTCGACCAGCTCTGCTGCTAGCAACAGGTCATCATTCGGTCTGGCGCGTTTCGGCCATGCAATGTTGATCGCCGCCGAAGGGCGCAGGGCGATGTCGCCCCAGAGTCCGCACTGGTCCTTGCTCAGCGGACACTCCGAATGAGTCCTATGGGTGATCTGCGAAATCCGCATCTGATCGGAAAGCAAATCTTGGCGCGCCTTCCCGTCCCATCCCCGCCTTGCGGGGAGGGGACCGCTGAGCAGTACAGGGGGGGGACGCCGCAGAGGTGCCGGTCTTGCGGACGCACCCCTCCGTCCCGGCGTGGAAGACGCGCGGTACCTCCCCCAGAGGGCGGGGAATTAAAAAAGGGCGGGGCCTTGCGGTCCCGCCCTTTCACTTCTGGCTCTAAGCCCCTGTCAGTTGCGATAGGCCGGCGGCATCGGCGTCTGCTGGCGGTAGCGGTCGCGGAGCAGCAGGGCGCGGCTGGTCAGGGGTTGTTCGACGCCGTCGATGAAGACGGCCGAGGGCTGGCTGAGCGGCTCCAGCGGGTCGCCGGACCAGACCACGACGTCGGCGGCGGCGCCCGGCGCGATCTGGCCGAACTGTCCGGCCATGCCGAAGATTTGGGCCGGATTGACCGTCAGGGCGGCGATGGCGGCGCCGTAAGGCAGGCCGTGCGAGACGGCGTTGCCGGCGTTGTAGCGGGCCTCGCGGGCGCGGTGGGTCGAGCCCTCGTTGCCCTTGATGGCGATGACCACCCCGGCCGCATTCAGGGCCGCCGCATTCTCCATCCGCGCCGCCCGCATCTCGAAATCGGCGGGCAGGTTGGAGATGGGGTTCAGCAGGACGGGCACGCCTGCCGCGGCGATCTCGCCGGCGACCAGCCAGCCTTCCTCGGCGCCGTCCAGGATCAGCTTGATCCCTTCCTCGCGCGCCAAACGCAGCACCTGCTGGATGTCCGACGCCCGGTGGACGCTGACGATCAGGGGCAAGGTTCCGTTGGCGACCGGGATCAGCGCCTCCAGGTCCGCGCGCGACAGGCTGAGGTCGCGCAGGCCCGCCCGCTCATAGGCCGACTTGTTGCGGGCGTAGAGGCGGACCTCGGCCAGGGTCTCCTTGAACAGGACGAACTGGGCGCCCCGCGCGCCGCCGGCGATGTCGGCTCCGGCCTCGCCGAAGGGGGCGACCATGGCCACGCGCGGCTTGACCAGGATGTCGCTTCCCTGGGCCAGACGGATGACCGCCGCCTGACCGGCGAACAGGCCCGGCGTCTGGTAGCCGCCGTCGCCGGCGCCGGCCGTTTCGTCCTCGTGCACATGGCCGCCGGACGAGCCGGGGTGCTGGGGCACGACCACGGCGCGGGTGATTCCGCCCAGACGCGCCACCGGCAGGGTGAAGGACCAGGGGTCCAGGCCGTAGGAGATGTCGAAGGCGGCGCTGAGGGTGTTGGCGCTGTTGCGCAGTTCGTTGGTGCCGCTGACGGCGCCGACCTCGGTCCCGGCCAGACCGGAATCGACGGCGACGAAGCCGGGGGCGACGACCTTGCCGGTCGCGTCGATGACGCGGGCGCCGGCCGGGGCGCTGCCTGAGCCGACCGAGACGATCTTGCCGTCACGGATCACGACCGTGCCGCCCTCGATGACTGAGGTTCCGGTCAGGACGCGCCCGCCTGTTATCGCGACGGTGTCCTGGGCCAGGGCCGGGGCGGCAAGAGACAAGGCCGCGACGGCGCCCGCGAGGATGTGAGACAGACGCATCAGCGGGCTCCTTCGGCGACGTTGGCGGCGGTCAGGCCATAGCCCGGTTGGCCCAGCTCGAAGTCGCTGGTTGGCTGATAGGCGGGGTTGGTCCGGTCGAAGGTCAGGGCGCCGTCGATGAAGACCTGGTCGGCGCGGGCGTAGATGGAGAAGGGATCGGCGCTCCAGATCACCACATCGGCGCGCTTGCCGGCCTCCAGCGAGCCGGTCTGGTCGGCGATGCCGATGGCCTTGGCGGCGTTGGAGGTGATCCAGCCGATGGCGTGTTCTTCCGAGATGTTCAGACCGGCGCGACGGCCGGCCGACAGGGCGGCGGCGGCCTCCTGATTCAACCGTTGAGTCAGTTCGGCGTCGTCGGAGTGGATGACGGCGCACGAGCCCTGTTGCGCATCCACCAGGGCGGCGTTCTCCTCGATGGCGTCCAGGGCCTCCATCTTGAAGCCCCACCAGCCGGTCCACATGGCCGCGCAGATGCCGTTCTGGGCCAGTTGGGGCGCCAGCTTGTAGGCTTCGGTGGCGTGGTGGAAGGTGGTGATGCGGTAGCCGAACTCCTTGGCCATATCGATCATCATGGCCATTTCGTCGGCGCGGTAGCAGTGGTTCTGGATCAGGATCGAGCCGTCCAGCACCCCGACCAGGGTCTCGTTCTGCAGATTACGGGTCGGGGCCGCGCCCTCGCCGTCCTCGCGCCACTTGTCCCACTTGGCCTTGTAATCGCGCGCGGCGATGAAGGCGGCGCGGTAGCCGGCCATATTGCCCATGCCGGTCGCCGGGCTCTGGTTGCGGCCGCCATAGACGCGCGAGGGGTTCTCGCCGCAGGCCATCTTGACCGTATAAGGGGCGTCCGGGAATTTCATGCCCTGCATGGTGATCGAGGGCGTGTTGCGAATGGTCACGCCCCTGCCGCCGAACAGATTGGCCGAGCCGGGCAGGATGTGAAGCGTGGTGACGCCGCCGGCGCGGGCGGTGTTGAAGCCCGGATCCTGAGGCCACAGCGAATGTTCGGCCCAGACCTGGGCGGTGTTCGGGCTGGTGGCCTCGTTGCCGTCGCTCATGCCGCTGACGCCGGGGGACGGATAGACGCCCAGGTGGCTGTGGACGTCGATGACGCCGGGGGTGACGTAGCGGCCGCGCGCCTCGACGACGCGATAGCCGGCGGGGACGGGGGTGGAGGCGTCGCCGACGGCGGCGATCTTGCCGTCCGTGACCACGACCACGCCGTTTTCGATCTTGCGGTCCGTGCCGGTCAGGACCGTGGCGCCGACCACGACGAAATTCTCGCGCGGCAACGGTTGATAGGTGGACGGATAGGGATTCAGCGTGGTCGCCGGATCCAGGCCGACGGCCAGGGTCTTGTCCTTGGACGGCGCGGACGCCTCCGAGTCCGTATCCGTAGTGGCGCAGGCTGATAGGCCGAGCACAGCAAAGCCTATGGCCGCGAGGCTGACGCCTCGCAGATGATGTCCGATCATCAGATCCCCTTTTCCCGACGACACGCCAGCCCGACGTGTCTTGCGATCGTCATAGGAGGGGCATCTGACGGAGGCGTCAAAAGATTTCGATGTTCGATGAGGGTGGGGTACGATCATCACCTCCCCGTTCGCGAAGGCGAATGGGGAGGACAGACCGCGAAGCGGTCAGGAGGGGGCGAGACGGTGGCGGACGGGGAGTTTCGTACGGCGAGCGCCTGGGGCTGGCGCGCTTTAGCGACAACGCGGGATAGGGCGGAGTCGCCCCCTCCTGGTCGCTGGCGCGACCTGTCCTCCCCATTCGCCTTCGCGACCGGGGAGGTGAGAGCGGATGGTCTGGACGCGCCTGTCCCTGACCGGTAACGGCACGCGCATGAGCGACGACGAAAACCCGCATCTCGACCGCCCGCTGCGGTCGTTCGGCCGCATAAAGGCCCGTCCGATCAAGCCCCGTCAGGCGGCGCTGATGGAGACGCTGCTGCCCGAAATCGCCGTGCCCGATCCCAAGGCCGGGCCGCTGGACCCCAGGGCGATGATGCCCGAGGCGGCCGAGGTGTGGCTAGAGATCGGGTTCGGCGGGGGGGAGCACATGGCGGCCCAGGCGGCGACGCGGCCGGACGCCCTGGTCATCGGCTGCGAGCCCTTTTTGAACGGCGTCGCCTCGGCCCTGCGTCATATCGAGGAGGGCGGGCTGAAGAATGTCCGCATCCACGCCGACGACGCCCGCGACCTGGTCGACGCCCTGCCGGACGCCTCGGTGGACCGGGTGCTGATCCTCTTCCCCGACCCCTGGCATAAGGCCCGGCACAACAAGCGCCGCTTGTTGCAGGACGAGACGGCCCAGGCCTTCGCCCGCATCCTGAAGCCGGGTGGCACGCTGCGCTTCGTCACCGACTGGCTGGACTATGCCGAATGGGCGCTGGAGCGGCTGAACCGTACGCCGGGGCTTGAGCGGATCGGCGCGCCGGATCAGGACTGGTTCGTCCCGCCGGCCGACCACGTCGTCACCCGCTATGAGGAAAAGAAGCTGGGCGACACCGTTCCGGTCTTCCTGGAGTTTCGAAGGACGAAATGACGTTGGGGCTGCGTAGTTTTACGCACCCGGCGCTTTCGCGGATATTTAACGAACCTCGTTAGTAATGTCCCAAACGATGAGATTTGGGGACGGGGCATATGAAGGCGTTGACGATCGGCGGGCGGATTAATCTGCTCGCCCTGGTGACCATGGCGGGGCTTCTGGTCATCACAGGTCTGTCGCTGATGCGGCTGGACGCCGCCATGCGCGCGGACATCGCCGACAGCACCAAGGCCTCGGTCGAGATCGCCTACAGCGTCGTGGCCCACTATCAGGCTGAGGAGCAGGCGGGTCGCCTTTCCCGTGTCCAGGCCCAGGACGCCGCCAAGGCGGCCGTCGGCGCCATGCGATACGGCAACGACGACTATTTCTGGATCAACGACATGCATCCCACCATGGTGATGCACCCGATGAAGCCGGCGCTGAACGGCACGGATCTGAGCGAGAACAAGGACGCCGACGGCGTGCTGATGTTCAAGGAATTCGTCAGCGTCGTTCAGCAGAAGGGCGAAGGCTTCGTCGACTATCAATGGGCCAAGCCGAACCAGGAAGAGGCGGCCCCCAAGATCTCCTATGTGAAGGGCTTCGCCCCCTGGGGTTGGGTGATCGGCTCGGGCGTCTATACCGATCAGATCGCCGCCGCCGTCGGCAAGGCGGCCATGACGCTGGGCGCCATGGCGCTGGCGGTCGCGCTGGCGATCGGGGCGACCGGCTGGTTCATCGGACGCTCGGTGTCCAGGCCGGTGGTGGCTCTGGGTCGGCGCATGCGCGGCCTGGCCGACGGTGACAAGACCACGGAAATTCCCGGCGTGGCGCGCGGCGACGAGATCGGCCAGATGGCCGCCGCCCTGGCCATCTTCCGCGAAGCCGCCATCGAAAAGGACAGGCTTGAGGCCGAGGCTCTGTCGCAGCGCTCGATGAGCGAACAGGAACGCGCCGCCCGCGAAGCCGAAAAGGCGCGCGAGGCCGAAGAGGACCGCATCACCATTTCAGCACTGGGTCAGGGTCTGTCGGCCATGGCCGATGGCGACCTGACCTACCGGATCGAGGCTGAGTTCGCGCCCAAGGCGGCGCAGCTGAAGACCGACTTCAACGCCGCCATCGCCCAGTTGCAGCAGGCCGTTTCGGTCGTGGTCGCCAACATCGCGGGCATCCGCTCGGGCGCCGGCGAGATCAGCCAGGCCGCCGACGATCTGTCGCGCCGGACCGAACAGCAGGCCGCCGGTCTGGAAGAGACCGCCGCCGCGCTCGACGAGATCACGGCGACAGTGAACAAGACCGCCTCCGGCGCGCGTCAGGCTTCCGATGTCGTTCAAGCCGCCAAGGGCGACGCCGAGACCTCGGGCGTCATCGTCCGCGACGCGGTGTCGGCCATGCAGGCGATCGAAGGCTCGTCGTCGCAAATCAGCCAGATCATCGGCGTGATCGACGAGATCGCCTTCCAGACCAATCTTCTGGCCCTGAACGCCGGGGTCGAGGCGGCCCGTGCGGGCGAGGCCGGTCGCGGTTTCGCCGTCGTCGCCTCCGAAGTCCGGGCCCTGGCCCAGCGTTCGGCCGAAGCGGCCAAAGAGATCAAGACCCTGATCTCCACCTCGACCACCCAGGTCGGTTCGGGCGTGAAACTGGTCGGTCAAACCGGCGAAGCCCTGCAACGGATCGTGGACCGGGTCGCCGAGATCGATGGGCTGGTCAGCGAAATCGCCGCCTCGGCCCAGGAACAGGCCGTCGGCCTGGCCCAGGTCAACACGGCCGTGAACCAGATGGACCAGGTCACGCAGCAGAACGCCGCCATGGTCGAACAATCGACCGCCGCCAGCCACTCGCTGGCCCAAGAGGCCCAAAGCCTGCAGGCCTCCGTCGCGCAGTTTCGCGTCGGCTCGACCGCTGCGCCAGCTCCCGCTCCACGCAGGGCGCCTTCAACCGCCGCCCCGCCGGCGCGCTCGCCCCATCTCGTCGCCGCGCTGAAGACGGTCGGCCGAGGCGGCGCCGCGCCCAAGGTCGCCGCCATGGCGGCCGAGGATGGTTGGGAAGAGTTTTGACTTAAGGGGCGGCAGGGCTGGCGTTTCGGCGGGGCGTCGCCCAGCTATGGCGCCAACCGGAGCCATAAGATGACCTTTTCGATCTACGACGCCGCCTCGCCGATCTTCGTGCACGGCCTGACCAATCTGTCGGGCTGGCTGGACAAGGCGTCGGCGGAGGGGTTCGACGAAGCCGCCCTGGTCCAGGCTCGTCTCCATGAGGACATGCGGCCGCTGACGTCACAGGTCCAGCTGGCCTCGGACTCGGCCAAGGGCGCCGTCGCGCGGCTGGGCGGCGTGGACAATCCGTCGATGGCCGACACCGAGACGACCTTCGCCGAGCTGAAGGACCGCATTGCCCGCACGATCGCCTTCATCGAAAGCGTGGATCCCGCCGCCTTCGTCGGCGCCGAGACCCGGCCGATCGTGGTCAAGACGCCGAACCGCGAGCTGCACTTCGACGGCGCCGGCTATCTGACCAGCTTCGTCCTGCCCAACTTCCACTTCCACCTCACGACCGCCTACGCCATCCTGCGCAAGGAAGGCGTGCCGCTGGGCAAGATGGATTATCTGGGGCGGCTGGCGCTGATTTGACCTCCGACTTCGCCCGAAGCTGACGAAGAGGGCTGACAAGCGATCGTGAACAGCCTATATGGCTCCTCACATCGTTAGACCGGCGTCCAACGGCGTCGTTCCAAGCGGCGGCCCGGACGGACCGCCGCTTTTGTTTTGGATATTCGTCGCTTGCGCGCAAGAACCGCCCAGGATCGCCAACTGCTGGAGCTGATCGACCCCATCGCGGAGTCGCTCGGTCTGGAAGTCGTGCGCGTCCGACTGATGACCGGCTCCAAGCGCCAGCGCCTGCAGGTCATGGCCGAGCGGCCGTCCGACCACGACATCTCGGTCGAACAGTGCGCAAAGCTGAGCCGCGCTGTCTCGGAGGTGTTCGACGCCGCCGACCCCATCGCCGGCGAATATATGCTGGAGGTTTCGTCGCCCGGCATCGACCGGCCCCTGACCCGTCCCATTGACTTCGACCTGTTCGAGGGCGAGGAGGCGCGGCTGGAGACGGACCGGATGATCGAGGGCCGCAAACGCTTCAAGGGCGTGCTGGCCGGCTACGAGGACGGCAACGTCCTGATCGACCTGGACGGCGAGGAAGAGACCGCACTGATCCCCTTCGACTGGCTCAGCGACGCCAAGCTGGTCCTGACCGACGCCCTGATGAAGCGGGGCGCCGCCATTCGCGCCGCGCGCGGCGAACCTGAAGACGACGGCCTGCCCGAAGGGGACGCCGCTGAACTGACAACCGACACCACGACCCCTTCTGAGGACAACGCCTGATGGCCGTCACCGGTATTTCCGCCAACCGCCTCGAACTGCTGCAGATCGCCAATGCGGTCGCGCAAGAAAAGAACATCGAGCGCGAGGTCGTCATCGAGGCGATCGAAGAAGCGATCCAGAAGGGCGCCAAGTCGCGTTACGGCGCGCATCACGACATCCGCGCCAAGATCGACCACAAGACCGGCGAACTGTCCCTGACCCGTCACGTCACCATCGTCGAGGACGACTGGATGCCGGAAGACGAGCTGGAAGAGTTCAACGACAGCGCCATGGTGCGCCTGACGGACGCCTCCAAGCGTGATCCCGAAGCCGTCGTCGGCAAGGAATATGTCGAGACCCTGCCGCCGTTCGAGTTCGGCCGCGTCCAGACCCAGATGGCCCGCCAGGTCGTGACCGGCAAGGTCCGCGAGGCCGAGCGCGCCAACCAGTACGAAGAGTTTAAGGATCGCGTCGGCGAGATCGTCAACGGCACGGTCAAGCGCGTCGAATACGGCAACACCATCGTCGATCTGGGCCGGGGCGAGGGCGTCATGCGCCGCGACCAGTCCATCCCGCGCGAAGTGTTCAACATCGGCGACCGGATCCGCACCTACATCTACGATGTCCGGCCCGAGGCCAAGGGCCCGCAGGTCATGCTGTCGCGCGCCCACCCCGGCTTCATGGCCAAGCTGTTCGCTCAGGAAGTGCCGGAAGTCTATGACGGCGTGATCGAGATCCGCGCCGCTGCGCGTGACTCGGGCTCGCGCGCCAAGATGGCCGTCCTGTCCAACGACAGCTCCATCGATCCCGTCGGCGCCTGCGTCGGCATGCGCGGCTCGCGCGTTCAGGCGGTCGTCGCCGAACTGCAGGGCGAGAAGATCGACATCATCCAGTGGAATCCGGACGAGCCGACCTTCATCGTCAACGCCCTGGCCCCCGCCGAAGTCTCCAAGGTCGTGCTCGACGAAGAAGCTGGTCGCGTGGAAGTCGTCGTGCCGGACGAGCAGCTGTCGCTGGCCATCGGCCGTCGCGGCCAGAACGTCCGTCTGGCCTCGCAGCTGACCGGCTGGCAGATCGATATCATCACCGAGGCTCAGGATTCCGAGCGTCGCCAGCGCGAGTTCAGCGAGCGCACCGGCCTGTTCCAGGAAGCCCTGGACGTGGACGAAGTCATCGCCCAGCTGCTGGTCACCGAAGGCTTCGCCACGGTGGAAGACCTGGCCTATGCCGACCCTTACGAAGTCTCCGAGATCGAAGGCTTCGACGAGGAGACCGCTGAGGAACTGCAGGCCCGCGCCCGTGAGTTCCTGGACAAGAAGGCCGCCGAGCTGGACGCCAAGCGCGTCGAACTGGGCGTCGAGGACGGCGTGCTTCAGGTGCCGGGCGTGACCCTGCCGATCGCCGTCGCCCTGGGCGAAGGCGGCGTGAAGACGGTCGAGGACCTGGCCGACCTGGCCACCGACGAAATCCGCGGCGGCTACGAAGTGAAGAACGGCGAGCGGGTCAAGGTCCCCGGCGTGCTGGAAAGCTTCAACCTGGCCCAGGAAGACGCCGAACTGCTGATCCTGCAGGCGCGCGTCGCCGCCGGATGGATCGATGCTTCGGAACTGCCGCAGCCCGAGCCTGAAGAGTTCGAGGAAGGCGAGTTCGCCGAGGGCGAATACGACCCGGACCAGGTGTTCGGCGATGCGCCTGCTGAGACCGACGACGCTACAGACGACGCGGAGGTCCTAGCCGAGGACGGCTCCGAACCGTCGAACGCGTGATGGGAGACCTGGCCGCATATGAGCTTGCGCGACGCAACGATCGATAGGGAACGCCGGGACCTCGTCACTCACGAGGTCATGGACGAATCTCGCCTGATCCGTTTCGTCGCCGGGCCCGATGGCCAGGTGGTTCCCGACCTGGGCAGGAAACTGCCCGGACGCGGCCTTTGGGTCGAAGCCAGCCGCACCTCGATCGAGACGGCGGTCAAGAAAAACGGCTTCACCCGCGCCGCCAAGACCAAGCTGACCGCTCCGGCTGACCTCGCCGACGTTGTCGAACGGCTGCTTGTCAGGCGCTGTCTCGATCAGCTGGGTCTTGCCCGGCGCGAAGGCGTGCTTATCTCTGGCTTCGAGAAATCCGCCGCGAACATCCGTTCGGGCAAGGCCGCCTGGGTGGTGGAAGCCGCCGACGGCTCGGCCGACGGGCGTGGAAAAATCCTCGCCCTGGCCCGCCATCAGACCGCGAAAGTCTGCGGCGCGTTCACTGTGGACGATTTGAGTTTGGCCCTTGGGCTGGAAAATGCGATACACGCCGTCCTGCTTGCGGGCGGACGCGCCGATCGGTGGACCGTAGAGGTCGAACGACTGGCTGGATTTCGGCCGCTTCGTCCCCCTCACTGGGAGGTTTTCAGTGTCGAGGGCGGATCGGCGGGAGCAAACCCTTCAGGGGCGAGTTAGGATTTTGGCGGCCGAGGGCCTGTCTCCAAGGGCGGAGACGGGCTCACGGTCGTTCATGTGCATTAGATAAGAACGGCGGGCCTTTCCGCCCCGAGTAAAGCGACCGGATGAGCGACGAAAACGACAAGACCAACGAAGGCCAGGGCGCAACGGGCGGCACGCCGTCCCAGACGGGGCCGCGCGCTCCGCTGAGCCTGAAGCCGCGCGTTGTGGGATCGGTCCCGACCGGGACCGTGAAGCAGAGCTTCAGCCATGGCCGATCCAAGACGGTGGTGGTCGAGACCAAGCGCCGTGCGGGCGCCGGCGGACCGCAACGTCCGCAGGGTTTCGATGTCGCACGTCCGCAACAGGCCTCTCAGGCGCCGCGTCCGCAGGGTCAGCGTTCGCCGCAACCCGCCGGCGGCGCCCTGTCGCCCGAGGAACAGGAAGCGCGCCGTCGCGCCATCGCCATGGCGACCCAGGCCAACGCCGCCAAGGCTGACGCCGCCGCCGCCGCCAAGGCTGCGGCCGACGCCGCCGCTCGCGACCAAGCCGCCGCCACCGAACGCGCCGCCCAGGCCGCACGCGACGAAGCCGCCGCCGCCCAGGCCGCTGCCGAAGCCGCCCGCGCCGAGGCCGCCAAGCTGAGCGCCGCCGCGCCTCAGCCGGCCAAGCCCGCGCCCAAGCCGGCTGCGCCCGTCGCCGCCGCACCGGTCGCCCCGACGCCGGCTCCGGCGCCTGCACCGACCGCCGCCGCCACGCCGGCTCCGGCCGCCCCGGCCCGTCCGGCGGCTCCGGCTCGCCCGGTCGTCAACTTCGGCCAGCGCGTGCCCAAGCCCGGCAATCCCCAACGCGCGGCGCCCGAGCGTCCCGCCTTCGGCGGCCGTTCGGCCCGCGAACAGGCCATGGGCGGCGGAGACCGCGCCTATTCGGATCGTCCGCAGGCCGACCGCCCGCAAGGCGCACGTCCGGCCCCCGGCGGCGCAGGCCGTCCGCAAGGCGCCAAGCCGGCCGAGCCCGTTCGCTATTCGGCCCTGAACCCGCGTCCGGCCCCCGGCGCCGCCCGTCCCGGCGGCGCGCGCACCGGCCCTGGCGGTCGTCCGACCCCGAACGCGCCACCGGCCGAGGCCAATGTTCTGCGTCCGGCCCGTGCGCCCGGCGCCGGCTTCGGTCGTCCGGTCGGTCGCGACGACGATCGCGAGAAGCGCTTCTCCGACGCCGGCAAGGCGGTCAGCCGCACGCGCGGCGAGCCGAAGCGCCGCGAAGGCCGCATGACCATCCAGTCCGTGGTCGGCGACGGCGACGCCGCCGAGCGGATGCGCTCGCTGGCCTCGGTCCGCCGCGCCCGCGAACGCGAGAAGGAAAAGCGTAAGGGCGGCTCGACCGACGCGCCGAACCGTCCGCGCGAAGTGGTCATTCCCGACGTCATCACCGTTCAGGAGCTGTCCAACCGGATGGCCGTGCGCGGCGTCGACATCATCAAGTTCCTGATGAAGCAGGGCCTGATGATGAAGATCAACGACGTGATCGATTCCGACACCGCCGAACTGGTGGCCGAAGAGTTCGGCATGGCCGTCAAGCGCGTCTCGGAATCCGACATCGAGTTCGGCTTCCTGGGTGACGCGGACGACGCCGAAGCAGACGATGTCCGGGCGCCCGTCGTGGCCATCATGGGTCACGTCGACCACGGCAAGACCTCGCTGCTGGACGCCCTGCGCACGACCGACGTCGCCGGCGGCGAAGCCGGCGGCATCACCCAGCACATCGGCGCCTATCAGGTGCGTCTGGAAGACGGCCAGAAGGTCACCTTCCTGGACACCCCGGGCCACGCCGCTTTCTCGGCCATGAGGGCGCGCGGCGCCAATGTGACCGACATCGTGGTTCTGGTCGTTGCGGCCGACGACGGCGTCATGCCGCAGACGATCGAAGCCATCCAGCACGCCAAGGCCGCGAATGCGCCCCTGATCGTGGCCGTCAACAAGATGGACAAGCCCGGCGCGACTTCGCAGAAGGTCGTCAACGAACTGCTGCAGCACGAAGTCATCGCCGAAAGCCTGGGCGGCGAGACCCAGATCATCGAGGTCTCGGCCAAGGAGCGGATGAACCTCGACGGCTTGCTTGGGGCCATCCTGGTCCAGGCCGAGGTCATGGACCTGCGCGCCAGCGCCGATCGTTCGGCCGAGGGCGTGGTCATCGAGGCCAAGCTGGACAAGGGACGTGGCCCGGTCGGCACCGTCCTGGTCAAGCGCGGCACGCTGAAGCGCGGCGACATCGTCGTGGCCGGCAGCTCGTGGGGCAAGGTTCGCGCCCTGCTGAACGAGCGCAACGAGCAACTGACCGACGCCGGTCCCTCCGTCCCCGTCGAAATCCTCGGCCTGGACGAGGCGCCGTCTCCGGGCGACGTCTTCGCCGTGGTGGAATCCGAAGCCCGCGCCCGCGAGCTGACCGAATACCGTCAGCGGGTGAAGCGCGAGAAGGCCCAGGTCTCGGGCGGTTCGGTGTCGCTGGTCGACATGATGTCGCGTCTGCAGTCGAAGAAGGTCTCTGAACTGCCGGTCATCATCAAGGCGGACGTGCAGGGATCGGCCGAAGCCATCGTCAGCTCGCTGGACAAGATGAGCACCGACGAGGTGCGCGCCCGCACCGTCTATTCCGGCGCCGGCGGCATCACCGAAAGCGACGTCAACCTGGCCAAGTCGGCCGGGGCGCCGATCCTGGGCTTCAACGTCCGTGCGTCGAAACAGGCGCGTGATCTGGCCGACCGCGAGGGCGTCGAGATCCGCTACTATTCGATCATCTACGACCTGCTGGACGACATCAAAGGCGTGCTGTCCGGCATGCTGGCGCCGCTGCAACGGGAAACCTTCCTGGGCAACGCCGCCGTGCTGCAGGTGTTCGACATTTCCAAGATCGGCAAGATCGCCGGTTGCCGGGTGTCGGAAGGCGTGGTCCGCAAGGGCGCCCGCGTCCGTATCGTCCGCGACGACGTGGTGGTTCTGGAGCTGGGCGTGCTCAACACGCTCAAACGCTTCAAGGACGAGGTCAACGAAGTCACGGCGGGCCAGGAGTGCGGCATGCAGTTCCAGGGCTTCCAGGACATCAAGGAAGGCGACTACATCGAGTGCTTCACGGTCGAAGAGATCAAGCGCACGCTGGACTAGTCCACGTCGCGAGTACCGAGAGACAAAGGCCCGGAACCCAGGTTCCGGGCCTTTTTCTTTGCGCGAGTCCTGCGCATGATGCCAAGCGTGGCCGCAGACGCTACGCGGGGATCGTTTCATGGCCAGACCACATCTGTCGTCCGGCGACTTCTTCGGCGCGGCCTCTCGAACGGTCGAGGCCGGGGGCTTTCGCGTCGGCCTGTGGGTCGCCAGCCGGCCGCCTGAGGGCGTCGAGCTTCACGCCCATGACGACGCCCATTTCGTCCTGGCCCTGGACGGCGGATACCGCAGCCTGGCCCATGATCCCCTGACGCCAAGGGACGCCGCCTTCGGCCCCGGCGCCCTGGTGTGGAACCCGCCGGGCGTCGAGCACCGGGACTGTTTCGACGTCGCCGGCGGTCGCTTCCTGTCGATCAGTTTCGATCCGCCCAAGAGCGCCGGTCGCGGCGACCCGATAAGGTTGCGCGGCGCCCTGGCCGAAGGGGCTGCGCGTCGTCTGGTCGGGGTCGCCGGACGGTTCGCGGCGGGGGACGCGGTCAAGATGGAGGGGCTGACCCTGGATCTGGCGGCGGCGGTCCTGTCGCCGGCAGAGCTGGACGAGGATCCGGCGCCGGAGTGGCTGTTGCGCGCCCATGACGTCCTGCACGACTTGGCGGACCAGCCGGGGCTGGAGGTGGCGACGGTCGCCCGCCTGGTCGGGGTTCATCCCGTCTCGCTGGCCCGCCGTTATCGCCGCCATTTCGGCTGTTCGCCCGCCGCCGCCATTCGTCGCGCGCGTGCGGACCGGGCGGCGGGTCAGATCGCGCACGGGCGGGACTTGGCCGACCTGGCACTGGGCGCGGGCTATGCCGACCAGAGCCATATGACGCGCGAGTTCGGCGCACTCTATGGCCTGACGCCGGCCCGCTATCGCGCCCTGTTCGCCTGATCGGTTGCGTCTGTTCAAGACGGGGGTTCCGCCGCGTGGGATGTCCGTTCGTTGCTTCCCCCATTCAGGACCATCATGCGTCATCTGTTTCTCGCGACCCTCGGGCTCGCCCTTGTCTCCGCACCCGTCATGGCCGAGCCGAACTGGCCGGTCGCCGCACCCGAAACCCAGGACGTTTCGGCCGAGGGTCTGGCCGCCATGGACGCCGCCGTCCGCGCCGGAACCTTCCACAAGATCACCAGCGTCCTGATCGCCCGCCACGGCCGGCTGGTGCACGAGGTCTATTTCGATGAGGCGGGCCGCGAGAGCCGGCGCAACACCCGCTCCGTGACCAAGACCGTCACCGCTATGCTGGTCGGCGCCGCCGTCTCGCGCGGCGACATCGCCAGCGTCGATGCCCCGGTTATGCCCTTCGTTGCGGACCACGGCCCCTTCGACAGTCCCGACCCGCGCAAGGCGGTGATCACGGTCGAGGACCTGCTGACCATGAGCTCCCTGCTGGAGTGCGACGACGACAATTCGTTTTCGCGCGGCAACGAGGAGCGGATGTATCTGATCGAGGACTGGGTGAAGTTCGCCATGGACCTGCCGATCCGCGGCTTTCCGGCCTGGATCCCCAAGCCTGCGGATCAGCCCTATGGCCGGGCCTTCAGCTATTGCACCGCCGGCGTGACCACCCTGGGCGCCGTGGTGCAGAAGGCGACGGGCGAGGCGCTTCAGGACTTCGCGCGCGAGGCCCTGTTCGGCCCGCTGGGGATCGAGGGAGAGCAATGGCAGATGTCGCCGACGGGCCTGGCCCAGGGCGGGGGCGGTCTGGGCCTGCGCAGCCGTGATCTGCTGACCTTGGGTCAGTTGCTGCTGAACCAGGGCCGCTGGGACGGACGCCAGGTTCTGCCCGAGGCCTGGACCCGCGCCATGACCGCGCCGCACGCCAGCGTCGATCCGCAAAAGGGCGACTACGGCTATCTGATCTGGCTGCCGACCTATTCGGTCGCCGGCGCGCCGCATCCCGCATGGACCATGTCGGGCACCGGCGGCAACAAGGTCGCGATCATCCCGGACCTAGATGCGGTCGTAGTTGTGACGACCGAGAACTTCGACGTTCGCAATCCGCACGGGCTTGCCGACACCCTGATCGCGGATCATGCGCTGGCGGCGATGCGCTGAAGGCACAACCCTTGCGGGCCTTCACGGTTCGAAAAGGCTGACGTGCCAAGGTGAGACCATGACCCCCGTTCAGACTCCCGCCGATCTTCGCCCCATCACCGCCCTGCGCTTCGTGGCGGCGATGTGGGTGGCCGTCTACAGCTTCTGGGAAAACCTGGCCGGGGCCGGTCAGGTCGGCCTGGTGGCCAAGGGGTATCTGGGGGTCGAACTGTTCTTCGTCCTGTCCGGCTTCATCCTCAGCCACGTCTATCTTCAGGCGGCGGGCGAGAAATCGTTCTCGTATAAAAGCTTCCTGTGGGCGCGGGTGGCGCGGGTCTATCCGCTGCATATCGCGACCCTGATCGGGGTCGGGCTGCTGGCCGCCGCCGCCCTGTTCGCCGGTATGAGCGTGGACGGAAACGTGCTGAGCTGGGCGTCGCTGCCCGCCAACCTGTTCATGGTCCACGCCTGGGGTCTGGCGCCAGTGGCGGGCTGGAACCACCCGTCCTGGTCGATCTCGGCGGAGTGGTTCGCCTATCTCTGCTTCCCCCTGTTCGCCTTCGTCTTCTGGCGCGCGCGGCATCGTCCCATCGCGGCCGTCGTCGGCGCGGCGGCCTTCCTGGCCATCCTCTATTTCGTGTTCGAGCAGTGGGCCGGCTTCGCCCTCACCGAGGCGACGATCCGTTGGGGCGCGCTGCGGATCGTGCCGTGCTTTGCCCTGGGGTGCGCCCTCTACCTCGTCTATCGCCGCGCGCCGTTGAAGGCGCCGTGGCTGTGCGCCGCCGTCTCGTTCGGCCTGATGGTGCTCAGCGCTGCGCTTGGACTGTGGGACGGGGTCACGGTATTGCTGGCCGGCGCCCTGATCCTGTCGCTGGCGTCGCTGCCCAATGAGCGCGCCGGATGGCTGGCGTCCAAGCCCGCCGTCTACCTCGGCGAGATCAGCTATTCGGTCTATATGGTCTGCGTGCCGTGGAAGCTTCTGGCCGTCGGTCTCGCCGCCAAGCTTGTCGATGCACCCGACAAGCAGCTTCAACTTTTCGTGTGGTTGGCGATTTTGGCACTGCTGCCGGTCGTGGCCGCCGTCTCTTATCACCTCGTCGAACACCCGGCTCGCAAGGCTTTGCGCGGCATGGGCAAGCGGGGCGATAAGACTTCAGCAAGCAGTCTGAAGTCCGACGCTACGCCGAAACAACTTGCTACCGAGCGTGAACCCGTGGCCTAAAGGGCATCCCAAAGACGGGTCGGGATACCCCTAAGCATGACGAAACGGCTCAAAGCCGCCGCGGTTGCGGCGACCCTCGGTTTTTTTGCATTGGGCGCGGTTCCCTCCAGTGCGAAGGCTGACGAGCCGTATTGGCAGTGCGTGACCTTCGCGCGCATGTTCTCGGGCATCAACATCTTCGGCGACGCCTGGACCTGGTGGCGTCAGGCCTCCGCCGGCTTCCGCACCGGCCGCGCGCCTGAAACCGGCTCTGTCCTGGTCTTCCGCCCCGAGGGCCGCATGAGCCGGGGCCACGTCGCCGTCGTCTCCGACATCCTGACCGACCGCGTGGTCCGCGTCACCCACGCCAACTGGGGCGGCAGCCGCGGCAAGGTCGAGGAGAACGTCACCGTCGTCGACGTCTCGCCCTCCAACGACTGGTCCCAGGTCAAGGTCTGGTACAATCCGATCAACGATCTCGGCACGACTGTCTATCCGACCTACGGCTTCATCTACAAAGGCGCGCGTGACGCCTTCGACGCCGGCCGTCAGATCGCCTCGAACGTCTCGGCCCAGGGCCAGCATTAGGGCCAGCACCAAGCCGCCTTGCGCTGCCCGCCATCGCGGGCGATAGGCGGGCATGACCCAATCCAGCGACATCACCTACGCCGGCTATCTGGCTTTGGACGATCTGCTTTCGACCCAGCATCCGCTGTCGGACCAGCACGACGAGATGCTGTTCGTCGTCATCCACCAGACCAAGGAACTGTGGCTCAAACAGATCCTGCATGAGACGGCCCTGGCCCAGCGGCTGGTGCGCGCCGGCGATCTGGTGCCCGCCTACAAGAGCCTGGCGCGGGTCTCGCGCATCCAGGCGGTGATGACCCACAGCTGGGACATCCTGTCGACCATGACCCCGGCCGACTATCTGCGGTTCCGCGGCTCCCTGGGATCGTCCTCGGGCTTCCAGAGTGATCAGTTCCGTCGTTTCGAGGCCATGCTGGGCCTGAAGGACGCCAGCTTCCTGAAGTTCCACGAGGATCGCCCCGAGGCTCTGGCCGCGCTCCAGGCCGCCATCGCCGCCCCCAGCCTGTATGACGACGCCCTGACCCAGATGGCCAAGGCCGGTCTGCCGGTGCCCGCCGAGGTGCTGAACCGCGACGTGACCCAACCCTATGAGCCGTCCGAAGCCGTCGAGGCGGCCTGGCTGGAGGTCTATCGCGACACCGAGCGCTGGTGGGTGCTGTATCAACTGGCAGAGAAGCTGGTCGATCTGGACGACGCCCTGCTGACCTGGCGCCACAAGCATGTCGTCACGGTCGAGCGTATCATCGGCCGGCGGCGCGGCACGGGCGGCACCGAGGGGGCGGCCTATCTGGCCTCGACCCTGACCAAGCGCTGCTTCCCCGAGCTTTGGTCCCTTCGCACCAAACTTTGATGTCGCAGGCGGCAACCTTCGCCGCGCCGGACCATTTCGCCGTTCGACCGCAACAGCGGAAGGAATGGACGAGATGAGCAACCCCAACGCCCACGACATCAAGGTTCTGAACGGCCTGATCGAAACCACGCTGGACAGCGCCGACGGCTATCGCGAAGCCGCCGAACAAACGCAGGACCCCCACTATCGCAGCCTGTTCGAGCGCCGCAGCGCCGAACGCCAGCAGGTCGTCGAAGACCTGTCCGCCGCCGTACGCGGCCTGGGGGGCGATCCCGAATCCGACGGCTCGATCCTGGCCAAGGCCCACCGGGCCTTTCTCGACGTGAAACACGCCCTGCTTCGCAACGACGATTCTGTCGTCGGCTCGATCAACAGCGGCGAAGGCTTCATCGCCGGCAAATACGAAAAGGCGCTGGAAGACACCGGCATTTCCGCCACCACGCGCGAAACGATCCGGCGGGCCTATGCGGCGGTGAAGACCGAGCATGAGCAGATGGAGGCGCTGAAGCACAGCCTGGAAGGCCAGCGCGACGCGGACAACCCGCTCTATCCGCAGTAGAAACGCTCACCTCCCCATGCGCGGAGGCGCATGGGGAGGACAGGCGGCCGCAGGTCGCCAGGAGGGGGCGACCGGGTATCAGCCGATGAAGGCGACGCTCGACGTTCTCCACCGGGTCGCCCCCTCCTGACCGCTGACGCGGTCTGTCCTCCCCACCCGCTTTCGCGGGCGGGGGAGGTGATACGAAAAAGGCCCCGGCGTTTGCGCCGGGGCCTTCGTCATTTCAGTGTCGTGTCTGAAACTAGGCTTCGTCGCCCTTGGCGGCCGAACCGGTTTCCGGAACCACGGCACCCTTGGCGGGACGGACCGTCTGGCGCTCGGCGATCCGGGCCGACTTGCCGCGACGATCGCGCAGGTAATAGAGCTTGGCGCGACGCACGACGCCGCGGCGCTTCACTTCGATCGACTCGATGTTCGGCGACAGAATGGGGAATTTGCGTTCGACGCCTTCGCCGAACGAGATCTTGCGGACGGTGAAGGTCTCGCTGATGCCGCCGCCGTCACGGGCGATGCAGACGCCTTCGAAGGCCTGGACGCGCTCACGCTCGCCTTCCTTGATCTTCACGTTGACGCGCAGGGTGTCGCCGGGTTGGAAGACCGGGATGGTGCGTTCGCCCAGAACGCGGGCTTTTTCTTCGGCGTCCAGCTGTTGAACGATGTTCATGTCATTTCTCCTCGAGCTTTGCGCTCTTTGCCTGTGATTTGGCGAGATGCGCTTCCCAGAGGTCTGGTCGTCGCTCCCGCGTGGTCTCTTCCCGCTGCGCCTCGCGCCATTTGGCGACCTTCTTGTGGTCGCCCGACACCAGCACCTCGGGTATCTCAAGCCCCTCGAACGTCCGCGGTCGCGTGTACTGTGGGTGTTCCAGAAGCCCATCCTCGAAGCTTTCGGACGACAGGCTGTCCGCCGCGCCGAGCACTCCAGGGATCAGTCTAACGCACGCCTCGATCGCGACCATCGCCGCCGCCTCGCCGCCGGCGAGCACCGCGTCTCCGACCGAGACCTCCTCGAACCCGCGTGCGTCCAGCACCCGCTGATCCACCCCCTCGAAACGACCGCACAGCACGACGATCCCGTCCGCCTTGGCCCATTCCTTGACGCGCGCCTGGGTCAGGGGTCGACCCCTGGCGCTCATGTACAAAAGCGGCCGTTTCGGTCCCGACAGGCTATCCACCGCCCGAGCCACCACGTCCGCCTTAAGCACAGCTCCCGGGCCGCCACCCGCAGGGGTGTCGTCCAGGAAGCCGCGCGTATCTGTGGAAAAGGCGCGAATGTCAACCGTATCCAGGCTCCACAAGCCTTTCTCGCGCCACGCCGTGCCGATCAGCGACACGCCGAGCGGGCCGGGAAAGGCCTCGGGAAACATGGTCAGGACGGTCGCGGTGAAGGGCATGGCGGCGGCTCATACACGAAATCACGAGCGATGCCTCCCTCTCCCGTTGGGAGAGGGCTTGAGCGCACGGCGGCGACAGCCGTCGTTCTGGTGCGAAAGGGTGAGGGTCGGAACGGTACGACCTAACCCACCGGCCGACCCTCATCCGGCTCTTCGAGCCACCTTCTCCCAATGGGAGAAGGAAGAGGTCAGGTCGTCGGCGCCCCGCCGCCCGCCGCGATCCAGCCGTCGACCTGGTCCTCCAGCACGTCCAGCGGCACCGAGCCGGAGCCCAAGACCACGGCGTGGAAGTCCTTGATGTCGAACCGGTCACCCAGCGCCGCCTTGGCCCGGTCGCGCAGCTCCTCGATCTTCAGCTCGCCGATCTTGTAGCTGGTCGCCTGGCCGGGATTGGTGATGTAGCGCTCGACTTCCTTTTCGATGTCGCGCTCGGACAGCAGGGAGTTCTGGCGGAAATAGTCCATCGCCTGTTCGCGGCTCCAGCGCTTGGCGTGCAGGCCGGTGTCGGTCACGAGCCGCACCGCCCGCCACAGCTCGGTCGAGAGCCGGCCGAAGTCCGAATAGGGATCCTGATAGAAGCCCATCTCCTTGCCCAGCTGTTCGGCGTAAAGCCCCCAGCCCTCGGCGTAGGCGCCGTAACCGCCGAACCGGCGAAAGCGCGGCAGGCCCTCGATCTCCTGCGCGTAGGCGATTTGGAAATGGTGGCCCGGCGCACCTTCGTGATAGCTGATGCCCTCGATCTGGGGCTTGAGCACCTGGGTCATGTCCGACAGGTTGACGTAGTAGATGCCCGGCCGCGACCCGTCCGGCGCCGGGGAGTTATAGAAGGCGATCGAGGCCGTCGCCTCGCGGAACGGCTCCACCGCCCGCACCTCCAGCGCCGCCTTGGGCAGGGTCGAGAACCACTGCGGGGCCGCATCCATCACCTGGGCGATGAAGCCGCGCGCGTCCGTCAGATACTGTTCCTTGCCCTCCGGCGTGTTCGGATACTGGAAGCGCGGATCGGTCTTCAGGAAGACGAAGAACTCCTGCAGCGTGCCGGTGAACCCGACCTGGGTCTTGATGACCTCCATCTCCGCTTGGATGCGGGCGACTTCGGCCAAGCCGATCTGGTGGATCTGGTCGGCGGTCAGGTCGGTGGTGGTCGAGAGCTGGAGCCGGGCGTTGTAATAGGCCTCGCCCTGCGGCAGGCGCCACACGCCCGCATCGCTGTCGGCCTTGGGCTGAACCTCGGCCAGGGCCGTCAGCACGGTCTCGAACCCGGCCTTGTACGGTCCCGTCAGGGCGGCGCGGCCTTCGGACAGCAGCCGGTCCTTGGTGGCCTGATCGGTCTCAAGAGCCGTGACCTTCTTGTTGAAGTCCGCCCAGACCGGATTGTCCGCCCCATCGTCGAACGGCGCGCCGGAGACGACATTGCGGGTGTTGGCGATGGAGGGTTCGAAGACGAAGCGGGGCGAGACCACGCCGGCCGCCGCACGCTGACGCAGTTCGTCGGCGACCTGGCTCATCTGGACCTGGGCGGCGCGCAGACGGCCGACATAGGCCTCGGCGTCGGAAACGCTGGCGAAGCGGTGGTTGTTGATCAGGAAGACGGGCAGGCTGGTGGTCGGATTGCCGTTGGCGGCGAACTGGAAGCCCCAGTCGCGCCACTGGTTCGACAGCCGCGCCTGCTGCACCCCGTATTCGAACATACGCCACGACAACCGGGCCTGAGGCCCCAGTTTCTCGGGGTCGAACCCGGCCTTCATCTGCGTCAGCTGGGCTTCCTGCAGCGCCAGGGCGCGGTCGGCGGCGGCGTCCGACACGTCGTCCAGCTTGTCGTAATCGGTCTTGATCCCCAGCGAGGTCATCTGCTGCGGGCTGAGCGCGATCCGCGCCTGGAAGGCCTCTTCGAAGAAGGCGTTCAGCCGCGCGTCCTCGCTCTGGGCCTCGGCTGCCGGCGCCGCCATTGCCGGCGTCTGGGCCATTGCGGGCGCGGCGGACAGCACCGCCATCATGGCGGCGGACGAGATCAGAAGACGACGCATGGACAATCCCTCGTGAAACAGGGGCGCACCTTCGGGCGCGCGTTCGCCGGGCGCAAGCCGCCAATGTCGCAGGCGTTGCGGCGATCCGACACGTCCGGACGAAATTTCAATACGGCGTCGCTTGATGCAACCCAAGTTCAAGGTCGGCGTTTGCACGGAGCTTGACCATACCAACAAGGGGTTCACACCATGCGCAAGATCATCACTCTGACCATCGTCGCCGCCGCCCTGGCCGTGTCGGCCTGCAACACCATCGCCGGCGCCGGCCGTGATGTCTCGGCCGCCGGTTCGGCCGTCACCACCGGCGCGAACGACGCCAAGAACTAAGCTTCGGCGAAAGCTTGATCTGGAAAGGCCCGTCGGATCACCGGCGGGCCTTTCTCGTATCCGTCGCACGACGGTGTTACGGTGCGGCGTCAGACAGGAGACGGACGATGGGCTTTCTCGACAATGTGGTGAAGGGCCTCGGCGACGACGCCGCAGGCGGGTTGAGCGACCTGCTCAAGGGCCAGGGCGGCGTCGGCGGATTGGCGGAGAAGTTCGGCCAGGCAGGCCTGGGCGACGTGATCGGCTCCTGGGTCGGCACGGGTCCGAACGCCAATATCTCGCCCGAGCAGATCACGGCCGTCCTGGGCCACGGCCCCATCGCCGACATCGCCGCCAAGATGGGTGTCTCTCCCGAACAGGCCGGCGAGACCCTGGCGGGCCTGCTGCCCGAGGCCATCGACCGCCTGACCCCCGGCGGTCAGATCGACGGCGCCGACGACCTGCTGGGCAAGCTGCCGGGCGGTCTGGGCGACATGATCGGCGGCTTCCTGAAGCGCTGAGGTGTCAGGAGGGCTCGCTCAAGAGGGTTGGCCCTCCGTCGCCGCAATAGCGGCGTCCTCTTCGGCTGCCGCCTTCTGGCGTTCCTGCAACGCGGTCTGTTTGCCGGCGACGACGAAGGCCAGGACGACGGCGAATACGCCGATGATCGTCGAATACAGGAAGAAGACGACATAACCCGCGCCCAGCGCCGCCGGGGTCACGCCGCTGGTCGCCGCCCCGGCCGCCAGAGACCCTTCGGGCAGGCGGGCGAACAGGGGACGCAGCGCGGAGAATGGACCTGCCCCTTCCGCAGCGCGGGCCGAGGCCTCGACGATGCGGCCCGACTGGGACGCGATCAGCTTGCCGGGCAGGGCGTACAGCGAACTGAACAGGGCGTACTGGGTCGCCGTAAAGCCGATCGACGTCAGGCTGGACATATAGGCGATCAGGGCCGTCCCCGCGTAGCCGGTGGCGATGTTGTCCACCCCGATGGCGATGGTCAGGGCCGGAATGCTGGGCCCCTGGGTCGCCAGCCAGGCGAAGACCAGGTTCGACACCGGACTCATGAAGGCGCCGATCACCATGGTTCGGATCAACCCCAGCTTGGCCACCGACCAGCCCCCGATGAAGACGCCCAGGGTGGTCATGACGACCCCGAACACCTTGCGCACCTCGGCCAGCTCGATCTTCGAGAACCCCAGGTCCAGATAGAAGGGGTTCATGATGTTCAGCACGAAGTCGGCCAGGCGGTAGACGCAGATCAGCGCCAGGATCAGCGTCGCCACACCCGAAAACCGCTTGTAGAAATCAGCCACCGGCTCGCCGAACGATCCCGCCAGATAGGCGCCCGGCCGGGTCCTGGTTCCTGGCAGAGGCCAGCAGGCCAGCACCAGCAGGGCCAGGCCGCCGAACACCGCCGCGACCTGCAGATAGACACCGCCCGGCTTGGCGGCCCAGGCTTCGGCGATGGCCGTCTGGCCTTCTGCGCCCAGGCCGAACAGGCCCAGCAAGCCGTTCAGCGGCCCCGCCTGCGCCGTCAGGCCCGAACCCACCACCATGGCGGCGGCGGCGATCACGATCAGGCGCGCGATCCATTCCAGGATTTCAAGCTTGGGTCGCGACGGCGTGTCGCCCACCGGAATGGCGCGGATCGAATGGGCCTTCTCGCGCGGAGCGAACAGGACGCCGGCGATGCCGAAACCCATCAGGGCCGCCATCACCGCATAGGAGACGTTCCAGTTATAGAGATCGGCGAGCACCAGCGGCACGGCCCCGGCGACGATCATGGCGACGCGGTATCCCATCTGATAGGCGGCGGCCATGGCGCCATGGCGGCTGTCGTCCGCCGCCTCGATCCGCCACGCGTCGATGACGATGTCCTGGGTAGCCCCGAAGAAGCCGACCAGGGTGGCGAACAGGGCGATGGCCACGAGCGCATTGGATGGATTGAGGCCCGAGATCGACCACAGGCCGAAGATGACCACGGCCTGCGTCACCAGCATCCAGGACCGGCGATGGCCCAGCAGCGGTGTCAGCAGCGGGATCGCAGTACGGTCCACCAGCGGCGCCCAGACGAACTTCAGCGAATAGCTGAGCGTGGCCAGGGCGAAGAAGCCGATCACCTCAAGCGTCTGGCCGCTCTCGCGCAGCCAGGCCGACAGGGTGTCGAAGATCAGCAGGTTCGGCAGGCCCGCCGAAAACCCCAGCAACAGCATGATGAACACGCGCCGCTCGCCATAGACGGCGAGGCCGCCAAAGCGCCCGGCGGGTTTGCCGGTGGCGGCGGGGGTGGCTTGGTCGGTCATGCACGGCTCCGGCGCGGCGGCCGGAAACGCGGGCGCCTGTAACTCAGCCGACCTTGGCGCGGATGTCGCGCTTCGTCCAGCGGGCCAGGGCGGTGCGCAGGGCGTCGGCGTCCAGCGGCTTGACGATATGGTCGTCCATGCCGGCCTCCAGACAGGCGCGGCGGTCCTCGGCGAAGGCGTTGGCGGTCAGGGCCAGGATCGGCGTCATGTCGCCCCCGGCGCGGATGGCGCGGGCGGCGGCGGGGCCGTCCATGCCCGGCATCCGCATGTCCATGAAGACCACGTCGTAGCGCGCGCGCTTCAGGGCCGCGACGGCCTCATCGCCGGTGGCGGCGGTCTCGACGGTGCAGCCTTCGCGGCGCAGCAGGGTGCGGGCCAGAAGCGCGCCGACCGGATTGTCCTCGGCCAGCAGCACGCGAATGCCGGCGAACTGAACGGGCGAGACGCGGTCGTCCTCGACATGGGCCGCGACGGGAGCGGCGTTTCTGTCGCCCGTCTCGGCGCCGACTGCCGCCAACACGCGTTCGGCCAGGGAGGCGCGGCGCAGGGGCTTGATCAGATAGCCATGGAAGCCGGCGGACCGATACCGCGCGATCAGATCGCGCTCCGACGGTTTCAGCAGGACGATGCCGCGACCGGCGGCGGGCAGGGCGGCCAGGCCTCCCGCCGAGGCGCCGGCGTGATCGATCAGGGTCACCGGCGCCTGGTCGACGATCGTGCCGCCCGAGGCTTCGATCTGGGCGCTGGCGGCGGACTGGACGAAGGGGTCGGGCGAGCGCACCCCGACCGTATGGTTCCGCAGCGGCTTGTCCCGCGCCACGGCGACGGCGGCGAAGTCGGCCTCGAATCGGAAACGGGCGCCCCTGCCGGATGTGGCGCCGTCGGGCCGGTCCTCGACCCGTACCGAGCCCTCCATGGCGGCGGCCAGTTTGCGCACGACCGCCAGCCCCAGGCCGGCGCCGTCATGCCGCACGGCGTCGGAGGAATCGGCATGGCCGAACTCCTCGAAAATGCGCGCGCGGGCCTCGGGTGCAACGCCCGGCCCGGTGTCATCGACCAAGAAGGCCAGACGCGGGCGGGCCGCGTTGCCGCCGGCGCGTTCGACCGTGATGCGAACGCCGCCGGTCTCGGTGAACTTCACGGCATTGCCGGCGAGGTTGAACAGAACCTGGCGTAGCCGGCCTTCGTCGGCCAGGACATCGGGCGCGTCGGCGGCGACCGACCAGACGATCTCCAGGCCCTTGTCGTGGGCGCGCGGGCTGAGCAGTTCGGCGACGCCGCGCACCAGCCCTTCCAGATCGACGGGGGCCAGGTCGAACTCCAGCGCCCCGGCCTCCAGCCGCGCATAGTCCAGCAGGTCGTTGACCAGACCCAGCAGATGTTCGGCCGACTGGCGCGCATTCTCGGCATAGGCGCGCTGGGCGCCGTCTAGCCGGGTCCGTTGCAAGAGGTTGATCATGCCGATGACGCCGTTCAGCGGCGTGCGCATCTCGTGGCTCATCAGCCGCAGGAACTGCTGGGCGGGATCGACGGGCTGCACAGCCTGATCCTCGATCCGCTTCGTCTGCGTGCGTCGCGCCATGGCGGCCTCCCCCATCGCCACAGACCTTAGGCGCAACGGGTTAAGGATATCTCCTCATCGTTCATGAATGAAGGAACGGGGTCTGCGCGCCGTCGTCCTCGCGCATTCCGAATGCTGCGTCGCTTCGGGACGCCACGCGCCGGTCGAAATCGGCCTCGGCCCCGACGGTGTTGCGGCGATAGATCAGGGCCTCGGCGATGTGGCGGCGCAGCACGCCGGTGCAGCCGTCCAGATCGGCGATGGTGCGCGCCAGGCGCAGGGTGCGGGTCCAGCCGCGCGCCGTCAGGCCGCCGGCCTCGCCCGCCCGCATCAGCAGCATGCGCCCCGCTTCGTCCGGCGTGGCGAACCGGTCCAGCGTATCGCCGGACGCGCGAGCGTTCAGGCCCTGGGCCGGGTCCAGTCCCGCCTCGCGCACCCGATCCTCCTGCATGGCGCGGGCGGTCGCGACGCGCGCCCTGGCCTCGGCCGTGCCCTCGGCGGGCGGCGGCAGGGCCATGTCGGCGGCGGTCACCGGCGGCGTCTCCACCGTCAGGTCGATCCGGTCGAACATCGGGCCTGACACGCGGTTCTGATAATCCCGCTGGCAACGCGGGGCCTTGCCGCAGGCGCCGCGTCCGGCCCCGCCCATGCCGCAGCGACAGGGGTTCATCGCCGCCACCAACTGGAACCGCGCCGGATAACGGATGTGGGCATTGGCGCGGGCGACGACGATCTCGTCGGTCTCCAGCGGCGCCCGCAGCGAATCCAGGGCCTGGGCGCTGTACTCCGGCAGTTCGTCCAGGAAGAGCACGCCGTTGTGCGCGAGAGAGGCTTCACCGGGCTTGGCGCGATGACCGCCGCCCGTCAGGGCCGCCATCGACGCCGAGTGGTGCGGGCTTCTGAACGGTCGATCCCGTGTCAGGGCGCCGCGCTCGATCAGGCCGGCGACCGACCAGACCATCGAGGTTTCCAGCAGTTCCTGCGAGGTCAGAGGTGGCAACAGGCCCGGCAGGCGTTGCGCCATCATCGACTTGCCTGAGCCAGGCGGGCCGATGAACAGCAGGTTGTGACCGCCGGCCGCCGCGATCTCCAGCGCGCGCTTGGCGCTCTCCTGGCCCTTGACCTCGCGCAGGTCGGGCACGGCCTTGCCGCTG
This sequence comes from Brevundimonas sp., assembly GCF_046295075.1. Taxonomy (GTDB): domain Bacteria; phylum Pseudomonadota; class Alphaproteobacteria; order Caulobacterales; family Caulobacteraceae; genus Brevundimonas. The sequence continues at coordinate 38,200 of NZ_JBKBOC010000009.1, forward strand.
GCCAGCGGGCCGGGCTCTGGCGCACGCAACACCTGGATCCCCTTGAAGTGATTGACCAGGCCGATCAATGAGCGCGGCGCCAGGATGCGGGCCCCGCCGGCCCAGGCCGCCTCCGGTCCCGTCGCCTCGGGGCAGATCAAACCGAGGCCCATGGCGTCGGCGGCGACGGCGGCCGGCAAGGCGCCGCCCACCCGCGCGATCTGTCCGTCCAGCCCCAGTTCGCCGATGGCGGCCCAGCCGTCCAGGGCGTCCGGCGCGATCACCCCCATGGCCGCCATCAAGGCGAGGGCGATGGGCAGGTCGAAGTGACTGCCCTCCTTGGGCAGGTCGGCGGGCGCCAGATTGGCGATGATCCGCGCCGCCGGCAGGGCCAGGCCGATGCCGGAAAAGGCCCCGCGCACCCGTTCGCGACTCTCGGCCACCGCCTTGTCCGGCAGGCCGACGATGGTGAAGACCGTCTCCCGGTTCTGGCCGACCAGCTGGACCTCGACGTCCACGCGCCGGGCCTCCACCCCGTCGAAGGCGACCGTGACAACCCGTGCGACCATGACGTCCTCCCGCTTCCCGCGAGAGAACGAACCATGAACTGAAATCTAATTCAAGTGGCGGTCACGCAACCTGTGCGGCGCGGCGGGCTTCGATGGCGTCCCACATCAGGGCCGTGGCGTCGATGCCGGTGAAGGTCTTCAACTGCTGGGCGCCGGTGGGGGAGGTGACGTTGATCTCGGTCAGATAGTCGCCGATCACGTCGATGCCGACGAAGATCAGGCCGCGTTCCTTCAGCGTCGGGCCGATGGCCTTGCAGATTTCAAGGTCGCGGGGCGTCAGTTCGACCGGCATGGCGGTGCCGCCGACGTGCAGGTTGGAGCGCACCGCGCCCTCGGCCGGCACGCGGTTGATGGCGCCGACCGGCTCCCCGTCGATCAGGATGATCCGCTTGTCGCCCTTGGAAACGGCGGGGATGAACTTCTGGATCACCAGCGGGTCGCGGCTGCCGGCGGCGTGAATCTCGATCAGGGCGTCCAGGTTGGGATCGTCGGCGCGCAGCTTGATCACGCCCGAGCCGCCGTTGCCGTGCAGGGGCTTCAGCACCACCTCGCCGTGCTTCTTGTGGAAGGCGGCCAGGGCGACGGGATCGGCCGAGATCAGGGTGGGCGGTTGCAGGCCGGGGAAGGCCGTGACCATCAGCTTCTCAGGCGCCGAACGCACCTGTGCCGGGTCGTTGACCACCAGGGTCTTCGGATGAACCGTCTCCAGCAGATAGGTGGCGGTGACATAGGCCATGTCGAAGGGCGGATCCTGGCGCATCAGGATGACGTCCACGTCCTCGGCCAAGTCCAGTCGGACCCAGTCGCCGAAATCGACGTGATTTCCTACCTCGCGGCGCACGGTGATCGGCCGGGCGCGGCAGTAGAGGCGGCCCTCCTCCAGCGCCAGGGTGCGGAAGTCATAGACCCACTGTTTGTGCCCGCGCGACTGGGCCGTCTCGGCCATCAGGAAGGTGGTGTCCCCGGCGATATCGACGGCCTCGATCGGGTCCATCTGGATGGCGATTTTGAGAGTCATGCTGTCTTGGGCCTATCGCGCTTCGCGCTACTTGAGGACTTGTTCGTTGGCCTATCGCGCTTCGCGCTGCTTGAGGCCGATCAGTCGATCTGACGCGCTTCCTCGGCCAGCATGATCGGCACGCCTTCGCGGATCGGATAGGCCAGTTTTGCGCCGGCCGAGATCAGTTCGTTGGCGTCGCGGTCGTAGGTCAGCTTGCCGCGCGTGACCGGACAGACCAGCACCTCAAGCAGGCGGGGATCGACGGACACAGGCGTATTGAAGGCGTCACTCATGGCGGTTTCCTGAAAGCGTGGCCGCTTATTGCATGGACGGCGCAGCGTCGTCACCGGCGTCGGCGGCGTCAATGCGCAGCAGGGCGGTCAGGGCTTCGGCGCGGGGCATCAGGCCCATGGCCTCCAGCAGCGCCTGTTTCTCGGCCGGCTCGAACGGCAGGGCCATCGACAGGCTGTTGACCAGGGCCTCCATCGGCGCGCTCTCGGCCGTCTCCCAGTCGATATCCAAAAGGCGGTGGGCCATATAGGCGCGCAGGGCGTCCAGGAAGGCCTCGCGGTCGAAATCCGGCTCTTCGGGCGGAGAGACCAGATCGGATTCATAAGCCTCGAAGGCGGCGCGGATCTGGCGATAGGGCGCCTTGGACGGCATCTCGGCGGCGATGCGGAACCGCGACACTCCGGTCAGGGTAATCAGATACCGCCCGTCCGAGGTCTCGGCGAAGCTGGTGATCCGCCCGGCGCAGCCGATCGGGGACAGGCTGGGCAGGGCAGGGGTTCCGCCATTGGGCTGGACCAGGCCGATGATCCGGTCCCCCGCCATGGCGTCGTCCACCATGTTCAGATAACGCGGCTCGAAGATGTTCAGCGGCAGTTGCCCGCGCGGCAGCAGGATGGTCCCGCCCAGCGGGAACACCGGGATCACCTGCGGCAGATCGAGTGCGCGGACATAACCTTGCGGCATGGGTTCCAAACCTACGAAAACAGGATCGACGACAGCCGGCGCCGCCCGTCCTTGGCCACGTCGGAACTGACGCCCGCCGCTTCGAAGATGACCAGCAGCTGCTTGCGCGCCGCCTGTTCGTTCCACTCGCGGTCGGCCTTGATGATGTGCAGCAGATTGTCGACCGCGCCCTGGAAATCACCGGCCGCGCTCTGGGCCTCGGCCAGGTCAAACCGGGCCTGGTGATCGTTCGGATCGGCCGCGACCTTGGCCTCCAGTTCGGTTGCAGCGCCGCTCGGGGCCTTCGCGGCCAGGGCCAGCTGCGCCCGCACGCTTTGAACCGACGGTTCCTTGGAGTCCTGCGGCGCCATGGCGATGGTCTGCAGCGCCTGTTCGTGATCGCCGCCCGCCAGATAGACCCGCGCCATGCCGGCGATGGCCTTTTCGTTCTCGGGTTCGATCGACAGGACATGGGCGAAGGCTTGGGCCGCGCCGCCGAAGTCGTTCAGGCCCAGCGATTCCTCGCCCAGCTCCAGCAGTTGCGCCGTCTCGGTCGATCCACCCTGGCCGCCGGTCAGCTTGTCGATAAAGGCCTTGATCTGGCTGTCGGGGATCGCGCCCTGAAAACCGTCCACCGGCTGGCCGTCGACGAAGGCGTAGACGGTGGGGATCGACTGCACCCGCAGCTGGCCCGCATAGGCCGGATTGGCGTCCACATCGATCTTGACCATCTTCACCGCCCCCTTGGCGGCGCGCACATTCTTCTCCAGCGCCGGGCCCAGGGTCCGGCACGGTCCGCACCAAGTCGCCCAGAAGTCGACGATGACCGGCTGATGCTTCGACGCCTCGATGACGTCGGTCATGAAGGAGGCGTCGGTGCCTTCCTTGATCAGGTCGTCGCCAGAGTGGCCGGGGGTCAGGGTCGGATCGAGCAGTGTCATGGGCGAAGTCCGTGCAGGGTCGGTCAGGTTCAACGGTTCAGATGGCGTCGGGATGCGTCGGCATCAAGCGGCGATAAGGTCGCGCCGAGATTTCAGACTCGGGCCGCGAAAAACAGAGTCCAATTCGTCTGAATCGTCTGAAATCACCGCCCGCTCCCCTGCTGATCGGTCCTGAGCAGCGAGATGGGGCCTCGGTCGCGGTGTTCAAGCAGTCGGCGGCGCCAAGAGAATGTGGCGGCCTTGCATCCGTTCGGCCCGCCCGACGCCTCTTATGCTCTGAGCCTGAGTTCAGGATCGTTTCGAGTGAGAAGCCATGATCATCATCGCAGCGATCCTTGCGGCATTCCTGGCGGGCGGGCCTGAGTCTCCCCCGACCCCCGCCGTCGAGGTAGAGCGGGCAGACGAGGCCTTCTGGGCCGCCTATAATAACTGCGACCGGGATCGGATGGCGGACGCCTTCACTGAGGACGCGGAATTCTATCATGACATCACCGGCCTGACGCGCGGGCGCGACGCCATCGTCGCTTCGCTGATGGCCGGGCCGTGCGGGACGGCGGGCCAACATCTGCGCCGCGAAGTCGTCCAGGGCACGGTCAAGGCCTTCCCTCTGGCGGACCGCAACATCTTCCTCGTCGGCGACCATCAGTTTTACGTCCATCAGGACGGCAAGGCCGAGCATGTCAGCGCCCGCGCCCGGTTCGCCGATGTCTGGCGTCGCGAAGATGGGCGATGGCGGATGGCCCGGGTGGTCAGCTACGACCACGGCCCGCCGCCCTATGCGCCGCCGCCCGTCGATGCGGCGTTCGATGCTGCGCGCCTGCCTCAATACGCCGGTCGGTATCGGTCGCAGGACTTCGGCGACATGACCTTGTCGGTCGAGGGACGGGGTTTGCGGATGCTGTCCGGCGATCTGTCGCTGGTCCTCTTTCCGGTCAGCGAGGCGCGCTTCGCCGCGACGGACCGGGATCTTCAGTTCGCCTTCAAGGGCGACGAGGTGACGATTTTCGACAGCGGCCAGGCGGTGACGACGGCGCTAAGGCAACGCTAGGAATGTCGGAAGCCTCAGTTCAGGGCTTCGAAATCCACCACCACCGGCTCTCGCCCCAGCAATTCCAGCACCCGCCGGAACGCCGTCTGATCCAGCGCCGTCGTCGCCGTATTGCTCAGGGGGTGGAAGTTGACGATGTCCGCCTCCCACAGGCGGCGATCCAGGACGAAGGTCACGCGGTGGTCCGTGTCGTTGATCAGGCCCAGGGCCGTGACCGAGCCGGGGCGGACGCCCAGGGTGTCGTACATCAGGGTCTCGTTTCCGAACGACAGGCGGCCCGAGCCCATGGCGGCGGCGGCGCGCTTCAGGTCGATGATCGTGTCCTGGCGGGCCGAGATCAGCCAGAGGCGGCCTTTGTGATCCTTCAGGAACAGGTTCTTGGTGTGGGCGCCGGGCAGGTCGGCCTTGAGGTCCAGCCCCTCCTCGACGCGGAAGACGGCGGGGTGGTCGTGGGTGACGTGATCCACGCCGTTCGCGGTCAGCCAGACGGTCAATGTCTCGCGGTCGAAAGGGGGTTCGTCAGTCATGGTTGAGCCGTCGGGTTTCGGGCGTTAGGAAATGATCATGGTCGATACCGTCAAGACACGCCCGCTGGAACTGGAATGCTATCCGATGACGGCCCGGCCGCCGGATCTGATCCCCGGCCGCCAGTCGCGCAACTGGATGGACGCCTTCATCAGCCGCCATCCCTATCGGTGCCTGCCGCTGAACATGGCCAACACCACGGGGTGGGAGATCCTGTGCCCGTTCGGCTTCTCGGCCGAGTGGAACGGCGGGCCGCGCCAGGAAGACATCGTCATCACGCCGGACCGGCCCCAGCACGACCTGGACCATTTCGTCACCTCGCACTTCTCGCGCGGCGTCCTGACCATGCATCCGCAATATCTGTTCCGCACGCCGCCGGGCTGGGGGATGATGTGCTCGGGGTCGCCCAACCATGTGAAGGACGGGATCCAGCCGCTGGTCGGCCTGATCGAGACCGATTGGCTGCCCTTCCCCTTCACGATGAACTGGATCTTCACCCGGCCGGGCCGGATCACCTTCGAAAAGGGCGAGCCCTTCTGCTTCATCAATCTGATCGAGCACAAGAAGGTCGAGCAGTTCCAGCCGATCATCCGCACCCTGGACTCCAATCCGGTGATGAAGGGGCAGTTCGAGGCCTGGAACCGCGCCCGCACCGACTTCAACCAGCGGCTTGCCGGCGGCGATCCCGACGCGGCCAAGGAGGCGTGGCAGCGCTACTATTTCAAGGGCGAGGTGCCCGAGGCCCTGGGCACGGCGCCGGCCACCCACTCCAACAAGCGCCGGCTGAAGTCGCCGCGCGTGGGTTAAAAGAAAAAGCCCCTTTCCACGCCGTGGAGAGGGGCTTTTGTCTTACGCCGCCGGTCGCGTAACCTGCGGGCCCAGGTTCTGGATCACCTCGCGGGCGTCGAAGGCGTTGGGGTCGCCGGCCGGCTTGGGTCCGCGGCCCAGCACGATCTCGGCGTTGGCCTCGAAGCGATCGACCTGACGCACGTCGAAGTCGTTGGCGCCCCAAGGACCATAACGATCCCACGGGCTCCAGAAGCCGCCGCGATAGTAGCGCCACGACGGACCCCAGTAGGGGCTGTAGAAGCGGTTGTAGCCCGAGTAGAACGGGTCAGGCGTGCCGACGAAGCGGGTGTCGCGGTCGGTGGCGCGGTTGACGGTCGAGAACCAGTCATAACCGCTCTCGACCGTCAGTTCGGCCGAGCGCAGCAACAGCGATTGCTCGACCTGCTCGCGAGAGGTCAGCGAGTTGCCCGAGAAGCTGACGCGGAACCGGTCGTTTTCCAGACGCTGCTCGGCATAGCCGCCGCGCTGGCCGTTGAAGCCTGCGGGCTGATACGGGGTGGCGGTGGCGCAGGCCGCCAGCGCGAGGCCGGCGGCGACCGTCATCGCCAGGGTCTTCATTGGAAGGGCTTTCATGACATCAAACTCCTTGATCGCCCATTCGGGCGCGCTGACGGCTGAACGGAGCATGAATGGCGGCGTTCCCCCTCAATCTAGGACGAAGCGCGGTCGCGTCTAGATGCGCAGGGCGATCAGGACCGAAGCGGTCAGCAAAAGGGCGCCGACGAAGATGCCGAAGCCGCGCTTGAACCGGGGCTGCTGCATGCGACGCGACAGGGCCGCGCCAGACAGGGCGTAGGCGCTCATCGACATCATATCCATGCCGATCACCGCGACGGCGAACAGGGCCAGCTGCGGCGCGACCGGCCGGTTCACGTCTACGAACGGCGGCAGGACGGCGGTGAAGAACAGGATGGCCTTGGGGTTGGCGATCTGGACGGCGAACCCGTCGATCAGGGCGCTGCGCCCCTTCTTGACGACGACGTGGTCAGGCTGGGCGGCGGTTGCGAAGGCGCCGCGCAGGGCCTTGATCCCCAGCCAGGCCACATAGACGGCGCCCAGGATGGCGATCACCTTGAAGGCGGCGGGAAAGGCCTTGACCAGGGCGCCCAGACCTAGGGCCGCCGCGCCGAACCACACCAGGGTCGCCGCATTCATGCCGACCACCCCGACCAGGGCCGAGGCGCGACCCTTCTCGACGCCGGTCGCCACCGCGAACAGATTGGCCGGGCCCGGCGTGATCGCCATCACCGCCATCACGCCGAGGAAGGTGGAATAGAGGTGCGGATCGACGGGCAGGGCGGACATGCGGCGCGATGTCGCTGCTTAGGTCGGCGCGGTCAAGCGTCTGTGTCTCCTCCTCACAAGAGGGAGAGGAGACGATGGATTACGCCGTCGGACGCACGGGGGGTGCGGGCGGCTCCGGCGCTTCGGGAACCTCGGCCGCCATGTCGTCCTCGACGACGGCGTCGGCGGCCTGGTCCAGGGCGTATTGGGCGACCAGGCTGTAGGTTTCCATCTGCTCGGGGGTCGGATTGGTCCAGGCGCTGTTCTCAGCGATGCCGTTGGCGGTGACGACGCCCTTATGTACGCCCTCCTCGATCGCCTGTTTGACCTCGGGACTGTTCAGGGCGTCGGCGACCAGGGCGTCGACGTCGATGTCCTTCAGCGCCTGGGCGGCGATCTCGGATGCGTGTTTGGTCGCCTCGGCGGTGAAGGCGGCCACGTCGGGCGCATATTCGGCCCACAGGGCGGCGACGCGCTGGCCGCGCACGCTCTCGCTCAGACTTTTGTCCTCGGAGATGGCCTCGGCGCGTTCGCCGAACGCTTCCATGCGCGCCTCAAAGGCGGAGGCGGCGGTTTCCAACCGGACTTCGGCGGATTCGGGGGCGGGCGTCCCGTCCTGGGCCAGGGCGGAGGACAGGGGCAGGAGCGCCAGGGCGGCGGTCAGGCTGAGCAGACGGATCATGGGAGGGCTCCCGTTGAATGACCCGTGCAAACTCGACCCTGCGCCGCCCCGTCTCAAGTGAAATCGCGGTAAGGCGCGGCTTACTGAGGTTGGGCGGGTGTGGCGACGGCCGGCGCGGCGGCGGCCTGTTCTATCTGGGTGCGCGCCTGCATCGGGATGCCTTTGATCTGTTGGGCGACGACGGCCATCTGTTCAGCTGGCGCACCTTGGCTGACGGCAAAGGTCTGAAACTCATCGGCAAAGGTGTCGACTTCAGGCTGATAACGGGTCTGGAGGGCGTCGAGATCGGTCTTGGCCTTAGACTTGTCCGTCTGGGCGGCTGCGGCCCGCATTTCGGTGGCCATAGTCTCCATTTTTTCACTGAAAGCGTCGCTCTTGGCTTCGAAGGCGGCCTCTTCCGGGCTGTCCGCTTCTTCAGCCGGCGCGGGGGCTGCGGCAGGGGCGGGTGCGGCCTGGGGCGCGGCGGCCTGACCGGCGGCGAAGGCCGGGGTGGTCAGGGCCAGGGCGGCGACGGCCGCGACGGAAGACAGAAGACGCATGGGAAACTCCGAAACAGGCCGCTTCGCGACCAGAGATAAGGCTCAAGTATCCGCCTCGGGCGGCACACTCCTACACCCGGATCAGATTTCAAAGACCCGATAGGGCGTGTCGCCCAATGTCTTCAGCACGGGCAGGGCGACATTATAGACCGGCACCCCCTTGTTGGTGCGCCCCTCCGGCCCGCCGCGATGGGCGTGCCCATGCACGACCAGGCTGACATTGTCGTAGCGATCGATGGTCTCGGCTAAACGCGACGAGCCCAGGAAGGCGTGGATCTCGGGCGGTTCGCCCATCACCGTCTCGACCACGGGCGCATAGTGCAAGAGCACCACCGAGCGCTCGGTGCGCAGCATGCGGATCGAGTTCTCGATCAGATTGGCGTCCTCGACCGCCTCCTGGACGAACCGCTTGACCGAGGCCTCGCCGAACGAGCTGAGCATGTAGCGGCCGAAGCCCCCGACGAACCCCTTGCCGCCCGCGAAGCCGACGCCGTCGATCTCATAGGCCTCGCCGGTCAGCATCCTGACCCCGGCGTCGGTCAGCATCCTGGTCACATGCTCGGGCTGGCCGCATTCATGCTCATGATTGCCCAGGACGCCGACCATCGGAATCTTGCACAGCTTCAGGTCTTCCAGCAGCCGCTCGACCTCGGGCGTCTTGCCGTAGTTGGTCAGGTCGCCGCACAGGCACAGCACGTCCGCATCGTCCGATACCCGTTCGAACAGGTCACGATAGTTGTGCTCGGTGGCCTCGCCCACATGCAGGTCGCCGACGGCGGCGACGCGCATCTTCCTGGCGGGGCCGGGCTCCAGGCCGGGCTGGGTGGTCTGCGGGTCCGGGATGGCGTCGGTCATTCTGGCCTCCTTTAGTGGCCCAGGTTGACGGGGTCGTGGCGTTCCTCCAGCCCCTTGCCGACCACGTCGCCAAAGCCCCATTCGGCGACGTCGGCGACATAGTCGCGCGGGCTGAACAGACGGCCGCGACAGACCTTCACGCGCGGCGCCGGCAGGTCGATCTGGGCCGTCAGCCGCTCGACCAACTCCTCCATCAGCCAGCGCGGAATCCGGTCGCGCTCGGTCGGATAGGCGAAACGGAAGTTCAGCAGATGCGCCGCCAGCACCTCCCAATAGAGGTCCATCTGGTCCAGCAGGCTCTTCCAGTCGATGGCGTCGGACTGTTTCAGGATGACGTGGTTCACGTCGGCGCCGTCGTAGCGATAGCGGTCCTGGATGAAGACCTTGGACAGGATCAGGGCCGTCGGCGGGGTGATCTGGACCTGATGGCCATAGACGGTGATCCGGTCCTCGCTGAACCAGCTGTCGGACACGGCGATGGTGCCGTTGGACATGGCGAAGATGACGTCGAAGAAGTGTTTCTCGTCCTTCCAGACCTTGGCGATCCAGCGCTCGTCCTCGACGTCGGTGCGGTAGCCGTGCTTCTGGAAGAAGGCTAGGATGCGGGGATAGTCGCCGGGCTTGCAGAAGACATCCAGGTCCTTGGTCGGACGGCGGATGCCCGTATAGGCCGTGACCGCATAGGTGCCGGACAGCAAGAAAGGGATGCCGCTTTCCTTCAGCAGGCGCAGGCTTTCCTCATAGAAGGCCAGGGCGTCCGCAGGCGGTTCGAACGTCGGTTCGGCGATCACATCTGACATCGGTTCGGGCCCTTCCTGCGAGGGCAGGGAAACGGCGACGCTGAACGGCGGTTCCGCATTACTACCTAGTCCGACCGCTACGGGATCCTTAACTCCTGCATGTCACTGTTCCGTCATGGGATTGAAGTGGGTGAACGCAGAAGGCGGGCGCTGGCGGTTCTTCCGCCATGAAGCCGGCAGGGCGGCAGGACCGCCCCCTTACGCCTATGTCGCGCTGTTCGTCCTGTGCCTGGCGGTGGGTCAGTGGAGCATGAACACCTTCGGCGCCACCGTCCTGTGGCCCGCCAACGCCGTGCTTCTGGCCGCCGTCCTTCAACTTCATCGCCGCCCGGCTGTCGCCGTGATGGCCGCCTGCGCCGTCATCAATCTGATCGGCAACATCGTGCGGGGCGGCCCCGTCTTGATGATGTTCACCAATGTCGCCCTGAACATGACCCAGGTGGTCGTCGCCGTCCTTTTGGCGCGTCGCTTCTGCGGCGCCGCGCTGGATATGCGCCGGCCCTGGCGCCTGTTCCGCTTCGCCGTCTGCGCCGCCGCCCCTGCGGTCCTGCTCAGCACCCTGCTGGCGGGCGGAGTCGCTATCCTGCTGAGCTGGAAGGTGCCGGGCACGCTGGGCTTCCGCATGCACCACCTGTTCGACATGGAGATGCTGGCGATGATGATCGTCACGCCGTCCCTGTTGCTGCTGGCCCGCAACCATCGTTTCCGGGACGACGCCCAGGCCACCTTGACCGAGGCCGCCGCCCTGCTGGCGTTGGTCGGGGGCGTCAGCGTGTGGGTCTTCTCCCAGTCCTCGGCGCCGATCATGTTTGCGATCTTCCCGCCCCTTATCCTGCTCGCTTTCCGCCTGTGTCCCCCGACGACGGCGGGCGCGGTGGTGATGGTCGCCGCGATCGGTGGCGTGGCGACGCTCAGCGGTCATGGACCGATCGTCCTGACCCGTCTGACGCACGACCCGGTTCTGGACGCTCTGCCCACGGTCATGCGCCAGATGAACGTCTTTCATCTGTTCCTGCTGTGCGTGGTCGCCACGGCCCTGCCCATCACCACCCTGTCCACCGAGCGCCGTCGTCTGGTGGAGCGGCTGAAGGCGCGCACGCAGGCGGCGCTTTCGGCCCGTCAGCGCGCCGAGGCGGCCTATGCCGTCAAGGGCCGGTTCCTGGCTATGATGAGCCATGAGATGCGCACGCCCCTGACCGGCATCACCGGCTATGCGGATCTGTTGTCGCGTCGTCCCTGCATGGACGAAGAGGGCCTGCGTCAGGTCGACGCCGTCCGGCATTGCGGCGAGACGATGCTGCGTCTGGTCGAGGATCTGCTGGAGGTGTCGCGCGGCGGCGCCGAGGTGACGCCAAAGGCCAACGACGTGCGCCAGATGATCGAGGAAGCGGTCGCCCCTTCGCGCGAATGGGCCGTGATCAAGGGGCTGGATTTCGCCCTCACTATCGCGCCCGAGGCCGAGGGCCAGGTGATGATCGACGCCCGGCGCCTGCGCCAATCCGTGCATCACCTGGTGAACAACGCCGTCAAATTCACCGGGCGCGGCAGCGTGACCGTCGTCGTGGATCGGATCGAGGACGGCCTGTCCATCGTCGTGTCCGACACCGGTTGCGGCATGGACGAACAGACCCGCGCAGGCGTCTTCGGCCTGTTCGAACAGGGGGATGCCACCACCAGCCGGGCGCACGAAGGCGCCGGCGTGGGCTTGGCCCTGGCCAAGAACCACATCGTCTGTCTGGGCGGCGCCGTCGTGGTCGAAAGCACCCAATGGGGCGGTTCGACTTTCACTCTGACGGTCCCCGCTGCGGTGGTCGAAGCCGTCGAGGGGCCGGAATCCGCGCCGCTGCACAGCCGGCGGACGCGCATCCTGATCGTAGACGACCATCCGGCCAATCGCGACCTGCTGCGGATCATGCTCCAGGCCGCCGATTGCGAAACCGCAGAGGCGGCGGACGGCGAACAGGCCTTGGCGGCGCTGGCGGTCCAGCCCTTCGATCTGGTGCTGATGGATGTGCGGATGCCGGTGATGGACGGCATGGCCGCCACCCGCGCCATTCGCGCCCTGGACACCCCCTTGCGCGACGTGCCGGTCCTGGCCGTCACCGCCGAGGCCATGCCCGAGGACGCTGCGCGCTGCATCGCCGCCGGCATGGACGGCCATCTGGCCAAGCCCGTCACCCAAGCCAAACTCTACGCCGCCATCGAGGCCGTGTTCGATGCGGTCGCCGAGCGGGTGGACGCCGCCCAGGCCGCGTGAGGCGCAAGCGTGGCTGGAGGATATGAATTCGTCCCCAGCTCCCTCCCCAGAATCCTGAGGCAAATCTACCAGATATAGCGTCTGTCAGAAAATGTGACGCAACATAGACCAAATTCGACTTGGCGCCGGGGTTCGAGAGTCGCATGGTGAACGCCTCTCCGGAATCGTTTCAGGTCCAGTTCGATGAACGCCATCACCCCGATCATCCTTCCCGAACGCGCCGGTCTGCTGACCCCTTCCGCCGCCTACAAGCCGTTCCGCTATCCGTGGGCGTTCGACATGTGGAAGAAGCAGCAGCAGGTCCACTGGATGCCGGAAGAGGTGCCGCTGGGCGAGGACATCAAGGACTGGGCGTCCACGCTGAACGACGGCGAACGCAACCTGCTGACCCAGATCTTCCGCTTCTTCACCCAGGCGGACATCGAGGTTCAGGACAACTACATGGAGCGCTACGGCCGGGTCTTCAAACCGACCGAGGTGAAGATGATGCTGGCCGCCTTCGGCAATATGGAGACCATCCATATCGCGGCCTACGCCCTGCTGCTCGAAACCATCGGCATGCCCGAGAGCGAGTTCGGGTCCTTCATGGAATATGAGGCCATGCGGGACAAGCACGACTATATGGGCAAGTTCGGCGTCGATTCCGACGCCGACATCTGCCGGACCCTGGCCATGTTCGGCGGTTTCTCGGAAGGCGTTCAGCTGTTCGCGTCGTTCGCCATGCTGATGAACTTCCCGCGTCAGAACAAGATGAAGGGCATGGGCCAGATCGTGTCCTGGTCGGTGCGCGATGAAAGCCTGCACTGCGAGGGCATCATCAAGCTGTACCACGCCTTCAACAAGGAGACGGGCGCCGTCACCAAGACTGTGGCCGACGATATCGTCGACTGCTGCAAGACGGTGGTGAACATGGAGGACAAGTTCATCGACCTGGCCTTCGAGATGGGCTCGGTCCAGGGCATGACGCCTGAGGACATCAAGCAATATATCCGCTTCATCGCCGACTGGCGCCTGCGTCAGCTGAAGCTGCCGGAAGTGTTCGGCGTGAAGGAAAACCCGCTGCCCTGGCTGCAATCGCTGTTGTCGGGCGTCGAACACGCCAACTTCTTCGAGGCGCGCGCCACCGAATATTCCAAGGCGGCGACGCAAGGGGACTGGCACGGGGTCGAAGGCGTCTGGACCGAGTTCGACCGCATGATGGCGCGTCGCGACATGAGCCTGGTCGCGGGCTGACACGTCCTCCCGCATGGGCGTAAGCTCTCCTCGATAAGGGAGAGCGCCATGACCGACGAGATCGTCTTCTACACCAACCCCATGTCTCGCGGACGGATCGTCCGCTGGATGCTGGAGGAGGCAGGCCAGCCGTATCGCACCGTCGTGGTCGATTATGCGGGAATGAAATCGCCCGACTATTTGGCGATCAACCCGATGGGCAAGGTGCCGGCGATCACGCACCGCGGCGTCGTTGTGACCGAGTGCGCCGCCATCTGCGCCTATCTGGCCGACGCCTTCCCTGACGCCGGTCTGGCCCCTGCGACCGACGACCCATTGCGGGGGCTGTACTATCGCTGGATGTTCTTCGCCGCCGGCCCCGTCGAGGCGGCGGTGACGGCCAAGTCGCTCGGCCAACTGCCGCCCGCCGAGAAAGCCGCCATGGTCGGCTATGGTTCGTTCGATCAGGTCGTTGATGGTCTGGAGCATGCGCTGGACAAGAGCCCGTGGCTGCTGGGCGATCGGTTCACCGCCGCCGACGTCTATGTCGGCAGCCAGATCGCCTGGGGGCTGATGTTCAAGAGCCTGCCTGCCCGCCCCGCCTTCCAGGCCTATGCCGAGCGGATTGCGGCGCGTCCGGCGGCCGTCAGTGCGCGAGCGATCGATGACGCCTTGATCGCCGAGGCGAAGGCTGAGGAGGGGTAGCGGCCGGCCTCGGTCATTGCGCCGGCCTGACCCAGGCCGGCCGTGCGGTGCAGGCCTCGCGGAAGCCTGAGCGGCAAAGTCGCACCTGCTCCTGCCAGGCGGCGTAATCGCTGTCGTATTTCGCCTGGCTCGCGCGGGCGCTCTCGGCGGCGGCGCGGGCCCGTTCCTCGCCTTGGCTGACCTCGATCTGATGCCGGGCCAGGGCGGCGTCATAGTCCAGACGGGCCGCCTCGTCGGCCTTTTCGGCCAGGGCGTTCTGGGCCGCGATCTCGTCGTTGAGGGCGCGGGTGGTGCGCAGTTCCTCTTCGGTCTGCTGATCGTCGCTCGCGCGGTGGTAGGCCTCGCCCCGCGCCTTCAGCAGGGCGTCACGGGCGGCGGGGTCAGCCGGATCGGGCAGGGCGCGCTGATCGCGATAGGGATCGGGCGCCGTGGGCGGGGTCGTCTGCGCCTGAACCGGGCTAGCCAGCGCCGCCGCCAGCATCAGGACGGAGAGGGAAGTGCGAACGATCATGGACGTGTCTCCTGAATGCGGGCCGTTGTCGGACCGAGCTTGGCCATAAGCCGCTCCATTGCAAAACGCCGCAGTCATGAAAAGGTGGCGCGTGGCCGAGCTTCACGGCATGGTCTCAACCTCCCCGACCGTTTCCGCATCCGAGAAGACGCATGATCCTCAGCACCTCGTCCGGTGACTTCCCCATTCCCGCCGATGTCGCGCGCCAGTTGCCGAACGTGCCGGCCCTGCCCGATACCGCCGCGCCCAACGCCCGACTTCAGATCGAGGACTTCCGCCACTGGCTGGACGCCTCGCCGGAACACGCCATCGACTACGAGCGGTTGCGACGCTGGCATCTGGTCCAGGACGAGCTGGCGGCCCAGGCCAAGGCCGAGAACCGCCCCTTCGTCGTGTCCGACGACGGACTGGAATAAGGCCTGTCAGTCGGGCAGGCGCAGTTCGAACACCGCGCCTGCGCCGTCCGTCTCGATCAGCCGCAGATCGCCGCCGTTTAGGGCGGCCAGTTCGCGCGAGATGGTCAGGCCCAGGCCTGAGCCGTCCGAGCTCTTGGAGCTGACGAAGGGTTCGAACAGGCGTTCGGCCAGGCGCGGCGGGATGCCGGGGCCGTCGTCGGCGATGCGGACGACGCAGAAGCCGCCCTCGCCGAAGGCGCTGACCGTGATCGCGCCCTTGCCGCGCCGCTGCGGCGGGCGGGCTGGATCGGCCTCGATGGCCTGGCGGGCGTTGCGCATCAGATTGACCAGGATGCGATACAGTTGGTCCGGGTCGGCCCCGACGGCGAAGCGCGGCGGCAGTTGCTTGACCAGGGCCACGCCCTCCGGCTCCAGCCCCGCATCCTCGGCCGCCAGGGTCAGGGCCTTGGTCAGGACGACGCGGGTCTTCTGGGCGGCGGGCTCTTCGCTGCGGCCGTACTCCAGCACATTGCGCGACAGGTTGGCGGCGCGGCTCAGCGCGCGCTCAAGCCGGGGCAGGGCCTTGGCCACCTGGGGGTCGGCCGAGGTCGCCAGCCGCTCGGACGCCATCTGGGCCGAGGTCAGCATGTTGCGCAGGTCGTGATTGATCTTGGCCACCGCCTCGCCCAGCGCCACCAGGCGGGCGCGCGAACGCAGCGAATGGCGCACCTCTTCCTGCATGCGGCTGAGCTCGCGTTCGACCCGGCCGATCTCGTCGTGCCGGTCGGACGGCGCCTCTGCCTCGCTCTCTGGATCGGCGGCGAACCGTTCCATGGATCGGGTGACGCGGCGCAGAGGGCGCAGCACCAGAAGCGCCAGACCGCCATAGAGCAGGGCGCCCGCCGTCAGGGAGACTAACAGCGACACCAGAAGGCTGTTCAGCAAAAAGGCCTTCAGTTCGAGTTTTAGCGGCTGGGCCGGGGTGACGATCTCGATGAAGTCGCCCGAGCGATAGCGCGGCTTGGCCTGGACCCGCAGCGAGCGATCCGGATGGCCGAACAGGGTGCGCCAGGGGTCGGTCAACCGCCCCCAGCTGTCCTGACGCCGCAGGTCGATCAGTTCGGGCGCACGGGGCAGGTTGGGGGCCTGAAGCAGCAGGCGGCGCACCCCCTGTTCGGTCAGGGCCACGGCCTGGACCCCGCCGATCCGCATCAGTTCGGCGGCGGTGTCGTCCTCTACGGCGCTATAAGGCAGGGCCTCGACCCCGACCGAGGCCAGTTCGGCGGCCTGGAGCCGGTCGCGCAGCCAACGCTCGTGGAAGGCCGCCAGGTTCGGTCCCATGATCAGGGCCTCGACCGCCAGGGTGAAGGCGACCGTCAGCAGCAAGAGCCGCGCCGACAGCCCGTCCGGCGCGCGGGGCGTGAGACGTTCGCGCCACAGGGTCGCCTGTTCCGGCGTCAGGTTCAGCCGTGTGGCGATCCGGTCGAACAGGGCGCTCATGCCGGCGCCCCTGCGTTACGTCGTGCGCGGACCATCTGGAACAGCTTGATGCCGATGGGCAGCAGCAGGGACAGGAAGACCACCCCCATCAGCGGCCAGAAGAACTGTTGCAGCAGCATGGGCAGGTCTGGCCGCACGCCGGCGCGCAGCAGGTCGCCCAGTTGCGAGCCGATCCAGGTGTAGATGAAGGTGGACGGCAACAGGCCGATGAAGGTGGCGATCACATAGGGCCGCAACGGCACCGCCATCATCCCCGCCGTGGCGTTGACCAGAACAAAGGGCACGCTGGGGATCACGCGCAGGGTGAACAGGGTGGTGAAGGCGTTGCGGTCGATGCCTTTGGCCAGCCGATCCATGAAACCGGCGTCGGCCTCGAACTTGGCGCGAAGCCAGGCGCCAATCGCGGTGCGGTACACATAATAGATGACGACCGAGCCGATGGTGGCTCCCGTCGCCTGGGCCAGGGCGCCGACATAGGGCCCGAACATCATTCCCCCCAGCAGGGTCAGGAAGACCGGCCCAGGGATGGTCGAGGCGGTAGCCAGGGCATAGACGGCGATGAAGGCGGCCAGCGCCGTCCACCAGTGCGCGCGCGCATAGGCCTGAAGGTTCAGCCCGTGCTCGCGGATCAGGTCCATCGACAGATAGCGGTTCCAGCCCAGGGCGAAGAAGGCGACCACCAGGCCGGCGATGGCCGCGAGCGGCAGCAGCCGCAAGCTCCATTCCTTCGCCGTTCGTTTCGCCATCCGTTCATCGTTCCCGAAATGCCGTCCGAGCGTTGACTCACGCGGACATGCGACTTATACGCCCGCCCTTCCTGCGACGGACGCCTCTTGCCCCGTCGCCCAACCTTTTAACGTCAGGAGCCGACCGTGAAGCGGACCTATCAGCCGTCGCGACTCGTGCGCAAGCGCCGTCACGGCTTCCGCAGCCGGATGGCCACCAAGAACGGCCAGAAGATTGTTGCGCGCCGTCGCGCCAAGGGCCGCAAGCGCCTGACGGCGTAAGCGGCTTTCAGCGTCCGGACCATTTGGACGCATGAGCGACCTTTTACAGATCAAACGTCTGTTGCGGCGGCCCCAGTTTCTGGCGGCCGCCAAAGGCGTTTCCGAGGCGCGCGGCGCCGTGGTGATTCAGCGTCTGGAGCGCGGCGACGGTTCGCCGCACATCGGCCTGGGCTTCACCGCCACGAAAAAGGTCGGCGGCGCGGTGGTTCGCAATCGCGCCAAACGCCGTCTGCGCGAGGCTGCGCGGGCCATGCTGGCCCAGCACGGCGTGCCCGGCAGCGACTATGTCTTCATCGCCCGCATGGGCACGACCGAGCGTGCGTGGGACCGTCTGCTTGACGACGTGAAATCGACGCTTACAAGGCTGGCGACACCGCGACATGATCGGGGGGCAGCCAAGCCCTCGCCCGCCCGCGCCCCATCCGGCCAGGACCGCCAGAATCCATGAAAAACGAGAACACGCGCAACACGATCATCTTCATCGTGTGCTCGGCCCTGATCATGGGGATCTATTATTTCGCCGTGCTGCGTCCGCAGGCCGAGCGTCGTGCGGTGCAGCAGCAGGCCCAGGCCGAGCAGTCGCAGACCGCCGACAACGCTGCGCGCACTGCGCTCAGCCCTCAGGGCCCGACCTTCGTCACCGACCGCAGCCAGGCACTTAGCACCGCCGCGCGGGTGCCGATCCAGTCCGGCACCCTGAAGGGCTCGCTGTCGCTTCAGGGCGGCCGGATCGACGACCTGTTCCTGACCGACTATCGCGAGGTCCAGGACAAGCCGCAGCCGGTCGAGCTGTTCCGCCCGCAGGGGATGCAGAACGCCTATTTCGCCCAGTTCGGCTGGACCGGTCCCAACGTCGCCGGCGGCGTGCCCGGACCCAACACCGTCTGGCGTCTGACGAACGGGTCGTCCTTGACGCCGACCACGCCGATCACCCTGACCTGGGACAACGGCCAGGGTCTGCGCTTCACCCGCGTGATGTCGGTCGATGATCGATATGTCTTCTCGGTTCAGGACACGGTCCAGAACCTGGGGACGCAGGCGATCACCATCGCGCCTTACGGCAGCGTCCAGCGCCAGGGCGTCCCGCCCGCAGCCGGGTCGTCGCACATCGTCCACGAGGGCGCGATCGGCACCTTCGGCAAGCCGGGCGAGTATCGGACCGAGCAGAAGAAGTACAAGGACTGGCTGAAGGAGCCCCGTATCGAGAACGCCTCGACCGGCGGCTGGCTGGGCATCACCGACAAATACTGGCTGGCGGCCCTGCTGCCCCAGCAGGACGAGGCGGTCGAAACCGAGTTCCGCGTGCGCGAACTGAACGGCGCGCAGCAGCTGGAAGCCAATGTGCTGGGCACGACCCGCACCATCCAGCCCGGCGCGACCGCGACCGAGACCCAGCGTCTGTTCGCCGGGGTCAAGCGCGCCGAGGTGCTGAAGTCCTATGAGCAAAGCCTGGGCCTGCCGCGCTTCGTGTATGCGATCGACTGGGGCATGTTCTGGTTCCTGACGCGCCCGATCTTCTGGATTCTGGAGAACGTCTATGGCGTGGTCGGCAGCTTCGGCGTCGCCATTCTGGCCCTGACCGTCATCGTCAAGCTGGTGATGTTCCCGCTGGCTAACAACGCCTACGCCAGCATGTCCAAGATGCGGAACCTCCAGCCCAAGATGGAGGAGATCAAGAAGAAGTTCAAAGACGACCCGCAGAAGCAGCAGCAGGAGACGATGGCCCTGTATCAGAAGGAAAAGATCAATCCGGTCGCGGGTTGCCTTCCTTTGGTGTTGCAGATCCCCGTCTTCTACGCCCTGTACAAGGTGCTGACCGTCACCATCGAAATGCGCCACCAGCCCTTCCTGGGCTTCATCAACGACCTGTCGGCGCGCGATCCGTCGTCGATCTGGAACCTGTTCGGCCTGATCCCGTGGGATCCGTCGATGGCGCCACTGATCGGCGGCCTGCTGGCCGGCCCGCTTCATCTGGGCCTGCTGGCCATCGCCTACGGCCTGACCATGTGGCTGCAGACGGCGATGAACCCGCCGGCGACCGATCCGATCCAGCGTCAAATCTTCCAGTTCATGCCGCTGCTGTTCACCTTCATCATGGCCCCGTTCGCTGCCGGCCTGCTGATCTACTGGGCCTGGTCCAACGTCCTGACCATTCTGCAGCAGTACATCATCATGCACCGCTACAAGGCCGAGAACCCGATCGATACGTTCTTCGCCCGGTTCAAGAAGTCACCGGCGTGATCGACGAAACCGAGTTCACGCCCGAGGAAATCGAGGCCGCGCGGGTTCTGTTCGCGCGGCCCGCGACCTTCATCATGGGCGCGGCCAAGATCGAGCAACTGCCCGAGCCGAACCTGCCCGAGATCGCCTTCGCCGGCCGCTCCAACGTCGGCAAGTCCAGCCTGATCAACGGCCTGGTCGGCATGCACAAGCTGGCCCGCGCCTCCAACGAGCCGGGCCGGACGCGCGAGGTCAACTTCTTCGACCTGGACGGGCGGATGCGTCTGGTCGATCTGCCCGGCTACGGCTGGGCCAAGGCGTCCAAGACCACGGTCAAGAAGTTTCAGGACCTGGGTCGCGACTATCTGCGCGGTCGGGTGACGCTGAAGCGGGTCTATCTGCTGATCGACAGCCGTCACGGTTTAAAGAGCGTGGACAAGGAGGCGCTGGACGCCCTGGACATGGCCGCCGTCAGCTATCAGATCGTCCTGACCAAGGCCGACAAGCTGAAGAAGGGCGAGGGCGAGGTCGTGCAGGAAGCCACGCTGAAGGCCATCTCCAAACGTCCCGCCGCCTTCCCCGTGGTGCTGCTGACCTCGTCGGAAAAGGGCCTGGGCCTGCCCGAACTGCGCGCCGAGATCATGCGCACGACCGGCGCGACGACCGACTGACAATTCGCTCCCGCCACTCTCTGGCGAGCCGCTCACGGCGGCACGGGGCCGATAGAGGGTCGTTTCATCACAACGGACACAGCGATCTCACGACGAACTCCAACGCGCGCGGTCTCGTTGTGTGCGTGGTGAAGCCGTTGTGATCGCCGTGATGAACCCGACCGCATCTCAAGCCCGCTGCCGCGGGAAACGCTGATCGACAACCAATATTCAACGCCGAAACAGCCAAAGAAAAAGGCCCGGAGATCGCTCTCCGGGCCTTCGTCGTTCTGGACTGTCGTCGCCCTACTGGGCGGCGCCGGCCGCCGAGCGGACCTCGACGGGGATGCCCAGGGCGTCCAGTTGCGGCTTGACCACCGAAGCGTCGCCGACGACGACCCAGACGAATCTGGACGGGTCGATGGCGGCCTTGGCGGCCTCGTCCAGTTGCGCCGCCGTCAGGGCGTTGGTGCGGGCGGCGATGGTTTCCGGATAGTCGTCCGGACGACCCAGCAGGTCGTTGGAGCGCAGTGCGCCCAGGACGGCCGCCGAGGTCTCGTAGCTGCCGGCCAGACGGCGAGTGTTGCCGTTGATGGTCCGCTCCAGCTCGGCCGGCGTGACGCCCTTGCCGCCCTTCAAGAAGTCGTTGAACTGAAGGTTCAGGGCTTCGATGGCGGGGCCGGTCTTGTCGGCCTGGACCGGGGCGGTGACCAGATAGGGCACACGTCCCGCAAAGCCGGCGACCGAGGCGTTGACGCCGTAGGACCAGCTCTTGGTCTCGCGCAGGTCGGAGTTGATCCGCGACAGGAAGTCGTTGCCCAGCACATTGTTGGCGGCGTTCAGCATCAGCAGATCGTCCGTGCCTGATGCCGCCAGCACTTCACCGCCCATGATGTAGGACTGGGGCGACTGCGGACGGTCGATCAGCACGATCTTGGGCGTCGCGGCCGGGATCGGGGCCGAGAAGTCCTTGACCGCCTTGGCGGATGCGGGTGGGACCCACTGGCCGAAGGCGGCGTCCAGGACCGGCGTGATCTCGGACAGGGGACGGTCCGACACGACGAAGATTTTGCCGTTGTCCGGACGGATCCAGCGAGCGTAGTCGGTGCGGATGTCGGCCTCGGTGATGGCCTTGACGCTGGTCTCGTCGCCATTGCCGCTGAACGGACGGCCATAGGGGCTGTCCGCGCCGTACATCAGTTCCGGCAGGGCGCGGCTGGCCAGGGCGGCCGGCTGGGTGCGTTCGGCGGCGATGCGCGACAGGCGGGTGGCGCGCAGGCGCTCCAGCTCCGCCGAGGCGAAGGCGGGGTTGCGCACCACGTCCGCCAGCAGGTCAACCGACGGCTTCAGGTTCGGCGTGACCGCGGACAGCTGCACGACCGAGCGATCCATGGTCGCGCCGGTGGTGATGCTGGCGCCCAGCGCTTCCTGGGCCTCGGCCAGTTGCGTGGCGTTCAGGGTGCGGGTGCCCTCGTCCATCAGGTCCAGCATCAGGGTCTGAAGGCCCAGTTTCGCCCGGTCGTCGGCGGCGAGGCCGGCGTCGAAGTCGATGGCGATCTTGGTCGCGGGCACGGCGTCGCGCTGGGCGTAGATCACCTCCATGCCGTTCGACAGGCGGGCGCGTTCGACGGCCGGGAAGTCGACGTTGGCGACCTGGCCGATCTCGGGTTTGGCCATGCGGGCGACGCGCTGGATTTCCGGCGCCGGCGTATGGTTGGCGCCCGACGGGGCCTCGGCGGCCTCGGCATAGGCTTCACGCTCGCCCACCAGCGTCGTCAGCGTATAGGCCGGGCGGGTCAGCCACTTCTGCATCGCCGCCTGGACCTGGGCTGGCGTCACCGCCGCATAGGCGGCCAGCTGCTTCTTGTAGAACTCGGGATCGCCGGCATAGAGCTGGCCTTCCGCAAGCGCCGTGGCCTTGCCGCCGAAGCCGCCGACCTGTTCCAGGCCCTGGATGCGACGCGAGGCGTATTGGGTCACGACGCGGTTGATCTCGTCCTGCGTCGGGCCGTTGGCGATCAGGCCGTTCAGGATTTCGCGCGTGCGGGCCTCGACGGCGGCCGGGTCTTCACCGGGCTTCACGGTCGCGGAGATTTCGAAGATGCCGACGCGGTGATAGGCGCCGTTCGAGGCGCTGACCGAAACGGCGCTCTGGTCGCCGCGCACCAGCTCATTGTCCAGGCGCGAGCTGGCCAGACCGCCGAGCACCGAGGCGCCCACGCTGAGCGGCACCGAATCCGCGTCCAGCATGCCGGGCACGACCCAGCTGATCTCGACCTGGGCGTTGGAGACGCGGTCGTGCGTCGTTTCGTTGACCGGCGCCGGCAGGGTCGGGATCGGCGCCTGGGCGGGGGTGTTGACCGGACCCTTGGCGATGGGGCCGAAATATTTCTCGGTCAGTTCGCGCGCCTTGGCGGGCGTGATGTCGCCGGCCAGCACCAGCACCGCGTTGTTGGGACCGTAGTTCGAGGTGAACCAGTCGCGCACCGTCTGCATCGAGGCCGCGTCCAGGTCGGCCATCGAGCCGATGGTCGAATGGCGATAGGGGTGGCCTTCGGGGAACAGGGCTTCCAGCTGCTTGTACTGGTTCAGGCCATAGGGCTGGTTGTCGCCCTGGCGCTTCTCGTTCTGGACCACGCCGCGCTGCAGATCGAGCGTCTCCTGGCTGATGGCGCCCAGCATGTAGCCCATGCGGTCGCTTTCCATGAACAGGGCCTGTTCCAGCGCGGGGGTCGGGACCGTCTCGAAATAGTTGGTGCGGTCGAACCAGGTCGTCCCGTTCATGTCCGTCGCGCCCATGTTGCGCATCGGGGTGAAATAGCTGCCCGGCGCATTCTCGGACCCGCCGAACATCAGGTGCTCGAACAGGTGTGCAAAGCCGGTCTTGCCGGCCGGCTCGTCCTTGGAGCCGACATTGTACCAGACCGACACGGCGACGACCGGGGCCTTGTGGTCCTCGTGGACCAGGACGGTCAGGCCGTTGTCCAGGGTGAACTTGGTGTAGGGAATATCGACTTCGGCGACCAGATCGGCGACCGGCGCCGCCTGGACGGCGGGCGCAGCCGCCTGGGCGGCCGGGGCGGGCGCGACAGAGGCCCAGACAGGGGTTGAAACCGCCAGAAGGGCGGCGGCGGCGACGAGAGAGCCGGTGCGGCGCATGCGAGATCCTCAGGATTGCAGTTGGTTCGGACCATAACGCTGGTCTGCCGTGTGGCAACGCGACGGAATGAAACATGACCAAAGGTTCATGTTCGCCGCCCTCTCTTCGTCAGGAGGCCCCGGAAAAGGTTGCATCGCCGGACCCCCGGTCTTATGCGCGCGTCAACTCCCCGATCCCTGCTGCTGAGTTTACCGAAAGAGCCGCCATGTCCGCCCCCGCCGACAAGCCCGTGAAGAAAGTCGTCCTCGCCTATTCTGGCGGCCTGGACACCTCGATCATCCTGAAGTGGCTTCAGACCGAATATAACGCCGAGGTCGTGACCTTCACCGCCGATCTGGGCCAGGGCGAGGAACTTGGCCCTGCACGCGAGAAGGCGCTGAAGCTGGGCATCAAACCCGAGAACATCTTCATCGACGACCTGCGCGAAGAGTTCGTGCGCGACTTCGTCTTCCCGATGTTCCGCGCCAATGCGCAATACGAGGGCGACTATCTGCTGGGCACCTCCATCGCCCGTCCGCTGATCTCCAAGCGCCAGATCGAGATCGCCCGTCAGGTCGGCGCCGACGCCGTCTGTCACGGCGCGACCGGCAAGGGCAACGACCAGGTCCGGTTCGAGCTGGGCTATTACGCGCTTGAGCCCGACATCCGCGTCATCGCCCCCTGGCGCGAATGGGAGTTCCGCAGCCGCGAGGCCCTGCTGGACTTCGCCGAGAAGAACCAGATTCCGATCTCCAAGGACAAGCGCGGCGAGGCGCCCTTCAGCGTCGACGCCAACCTTCTGCACTCCTCGTCCGAGGGCAAGGTGCTGGAAGACCCGGCGGTCGAGGCCCCCGAGTTCGTCCACCAGCGCACGATCAGCCCCGAGGACGCGCCGGATAAGGCCACCGTCATCGAGATCGGCTTCGAGCAAGGCGACGCCGTCTCGATCAACGGCGAGGCCATGAGCCCGGCGACGATCCTGACCGCCCTCAACCAGTACGGCCACGACAACGGCATCGGCCGTCTGGACCTGGTCGAGAACCGTT
Source organism: Brevundimonas sp. (assembly GCF_046295075.1). GTDB lineage: Bacteria > Pseudomonadota > Alphaproteobacteria > Caulobacterales > Caulobacteraceae > Brevundimonas. Next base: position 62,867 of record NZ_JBKBOC010000009.1, read on the forward strand.
TCGTCGGCATGAAGTCGCGCGGCGTCTATGAAACCCCCGGCGGCACCATCCTTATCGCGGCCCACCGCGGCATCGAAAGCATCACCCTGGACGGCGGCGCCATGCACCTGAAGGACCAGCTGATGCCGAAATACGCCGAGCTGATCTACAACGGCTTCTGGTTCTCGCCCGAGCGCGAGATGCTGCAGGCCGCCATCGACCTCAGCCAGAAGAAGGTCTCCGGCACGGTCAAGGTCAAGCTCTACAAGGGCAATGTCAGCATCATCGGCCGCGAGAGCCCCAACAGCCTGTACGACCAGGACCTGGTGACCTTCGAGGAAGGCGTCCAGGCCTATGACCACCACGACGCCGAGGGCTTCATCAAGCTGAACGCCCTTCGCCTGCGCGTTCTGGCCAAGCGCGACGCGCGCAAGGCCTAGGGTGGGGTCTCCGACCGGGCGATCCTCAGGATCGCCCGGTTCCTGTCATCCGTGACCCAGATCGAGCCATCGGCGGCGACCGCCAGGACGACCGGCGCGCCACGCGGCTGACGGCCTGCGACCGTGTCCCAGCCCGACGTCAGCACCTTGCCGCGTATGCTGGGCGCGCCGGCCGGATAGGGCAGGGATCCCCGCGGATAGATGGCGTAGCGTCCGCCGACGTCGGTCAGGGGGCGGCCCTGGGCGTCCGTCTCGGCCGCCACGATCCGACCGCCCGCGCGACGATAGCCGTGCCAGCTCATCAGCAGCCGGCCGCGCAGTTCGGGGAACATCGCCCCCTCGTAATAGATCAGGTCCAGCGGCGCGGCGTGCGGCGGCAGCAGGGCGGCGGGCCGCTCGCGCTGGCCGCACCGCGCCTGGGCCGCGCTCCAGCCGGGCAGGGGCGTCGCCAGGTCCACGCAATAGGGCCAGCCGTAATGTCCGCCCTGACGCAGCACATTGATTTCGTCATAGGGATGGTCGGGCGTGGTCAGGTCGACCGAGTTCTCGCCTTGCAGAATCGTCCCCGACGGGTGCCGCACCAGGGCGATGGAGTTGCGCAGGCCCGAGGCGAAGACGGTGCTGTCTTCGGCCCAGCGGCCGTTGCCCAGATAGGCGTGGCGGCGCACCTGGGCCGTCGCGGCGCTGTCGATGCAGGCGCCGGACACATCGGCGCGCGCCCGGCCTCTGGCGTCTACGCAGCGGTCGCTGGGGGCGCCGACATTGACCAGCAGGTCGCCGTTTGCGTCGAACACGAAGCTGGACAGGGGGTGACGGTTGGCGTGCAGCCGGTTGTCCGGCAGGTCGCCGATCACCGTCTGCACCGTCGCCGCCGGATCGGCCGCTTCGGGGTCCAGGGTCAGGATCCGGTTCATCTCGGACACATAGAGGCGCCCGTCCGGCCCCCGCGCCGCCGTGTGCGGCATGTTGAGCCCCTGGGCCAGCCGTCGCCAGCGCGGGGCGCCGGCCGGGCCGAACGACAGCCGCCAGATCGCGCCGTTGCCCGGATACCAGTTGCCCAGGTCCGTCACCAACCAGTCGCCGCCGGGCAGCGCCAACAGGCCGCGCGGCATCCGAGGCCCGTCCGCGCCCGACCCCTGCCACACCAGCCCCAGGCAATAGCCGGGCGCCATCCGCACGCCGGTCATGGGTCGGCCGCCGCAGTCCCCTTGTGTCGCATAGGCGCCCTGGGCCGCGCTGGCGCTGACGGGCGCGGCGACGAGAAGGGCGAGCAGGGCCAGCAGGCGGGCGGTCTTCATGGCGGTAGAAGTCCCGACAGGCGGCCGAAGATCAAGCCGTTGGCGTCAGATCAGGCCCTGCTCACGAGCTGCGGCGGTCAGCCCGTCGCGAAACTCGGGCGCGGCCAGGGCGATCAGGGCACGGGCGCGCTCGCTGGACGACTTGCCCTTCAGATTGGTCCAGCCGTGTTCGGTGGCGACGATATGGGTGTCGTTGCGCGGCGTGGTGACCGGCCCGTCCAGCCGCGCCACGATGCGCGACACCGTCCCCTTGGCCGCCGTGGAGTGACAGGCGATGATCGACTTGCCGCCCTGCGATCCATAGGCCCCGCGCACGAAGTCCAGCTGGCCCCCGGCGGCCGTGAACTGTCGCCCGTTCAGAAACTCCGAACAGCAGGCGCCGGTCAGATCGACCTGAAGCGTGGCGTTGACCGAGATCATCCTCGCATTGCGCGCGATCACGGCCGGGTCGTTCACATAGGAGACCGGATGGGCCTCCATGCCCCGATTGCCGTCCAGGAACTGATAGGTGTTGAGGTCGCCCATCGAGAAGGCGAACACACCCACGCCGGGATGCAGGGTCTTGCGGGCATGGTTGGCGACCCCGGCCTGCATCAGCTCGACCAGTCCCGGCGTCAGCATCTCGGTATGGACGCCCAGGTCGCGGTGGTCCTTCAGGGCGTCGCAGACGGCGTTGGGCAGGGCGCCGATCCCCATCTGCAGCGTCGCTCCATCCTCGACCAGACCGGCGATGATCCGGCCGATGGCCAGGTCCGCCGGTTGGGGCTCGGCCCTGGGCACGACCAGCAGGGGGGCGGCGTGTTCGACGATTCCCGCGACCTTCGACACATGGACGGTGCAGTCGCCGAATACCCGCGGCATGTGCGGATTGACCTCCACGACAATCGTCCGGGCCGTCTCCGACACCGGCTTGGCGTAGTCCGTGTTGGTCCCGAAGGAGAAGAAGCCGTCCTCATCCATCGGCGACACGGTGCAGACCAGCATGTCCACCCCGACCTCGTGACACAGCAGGCGAGGCGACTGCTGAAAGCCGGTCGGGATGAACTGGACCGGATTGGGCCCACCCTCCTCGTGCGCCCGCTGTTCCAGCCGCCGCTCGATGGCGCTGTGGAACAGGCTCCATGGCCGGATCCGGTTCATCAGTTCGTAGCGCAGCACCGTGTCGCCCGCGATGGCGGTTGAGAGCAGATAGTAGAGATTGACGTCCTCGACCTCGCCCCGCTCCGCCCGTTCGGCCAGAGCCTTCAGCAGGGCCGGCGGTTGGGACACGCCCAGGCCCATGGCGACCTTGGCGCCCGAACGGATCAGGGCGGCGGCCTGATCGGGGGTCATCAGGCGTTCGGCGTATAGGGCGGCGTGGTCCATGGCTCATCTCTCGCGGCGTTCAGCCAGACTAGCCTGTCGCGGACGGCGCCGCGGGCCTAGACTTTGGTCGCGGCGATCGTCGTCTCGACCTCGATCGGCGACGGCTCGTCCTGCAACGGCGCACGATGCCGCTTCTGCCAACGCGCCACCCCATAGGCGGCCAGCCACAGGGCCATGGCCCAGGCCGCACCGACGGCCCAGCCGGCGAAGACGTCGGTGGCCCAGTGGGCGCCCAGATAGATGCGGGTCAGGCCGACCAGCAGGGCCATCAATATTCCGACGCCCAGCACGAAGACCTTGAACCGCTCGCGCGGGAAGGCGCGCGTCAGCATGACGGCGACGGTCAGATAGAAGACGGTGGACAGCAGGGCGTGACCGGACGGGAAACTGGCGTTGATCGTCTCCACCGCCTGTAGGGCGGCAGGCGGTCTGGCGCGTTCGAACACTGCCTTCAGCCCTTCGCTGAGGGCGACACCGCCAGCCAGGCCCACGACCAGCAGCAGCGACGACAGCCATTTCCTCTGGCTCAACAGGAAGACGATCACGATCAGCGCGAACAGGCCCAGCACTGATATGCCGCCCAGCGAGGTGATGTCGGCCGCCGCCTCCTTCAGCCACCACGGTCCCCATGGTCGGCCGGGATCGTCGGCATAGGGCCGCATCAACGCCAGAATGTGATTGTCGAAAGCGATGCCGTCGGCCTCGGTCATGTCGTCCGCCAGTTCGACGAAGGTCAACACGCCGGCCGCGACGACGAAGAGGGCGGCAAGCGCCGCGATCTCCGTGCGCGCGACCATCAGGACGCGTATCAAAAAGGGACGAAGATCAGACAGGGTCATGGACGGGCCAAACGGCCAAGCTCGCCCTATGTTCCGATCACGCGTTCGTGATCGTGTTGTCGCATGAACGTAAAGGGGCCGTGCTGGCTTGCGCACTGGCTTTTCCCCAGGCCTGCGCGACTTGTCCAAGCGATTCGCCCACTAAGTGTCCGTCAAGCCCGTTGACGGGTCATTAGGCATATGCGCCCTATATGTGGGCTCGGGGAGCGCAGAGGCCACAAGATGATGTGGTTACGGCGCAGGTGGCTCAGGCTTTTTCTGTTCAGGACGCGGATGACTATGGCTGGCGGCGAGGCATTGAAGACGACGGAATTCCAAGGTGTTGCGGGAACGCAGACGCCTGAACGCCCCCACCTGACGGTGGTGAAGTCGGTCCAGGTGGACCGGTCGCGCGACGACCTGCTGACCGATTTCGGCAAGAAGACCCTGGAAGACCGCTACCTGCTGGCCGGCGAGAGCTACCAGGACATGTTCGCCCGCGTGTCGACCGCCTTCTCGGACGATCCCGAACACGCCCAGCGTCTTTATGACTATATGAGCCGCCTGTGGTTCATGCCGGCGACCCCGGTCCTGTCGAACGGCGGCGCGGATCGCGGCCTGCCCATCTCCTGCTTCCTGAACGCTGTGGGGGACAGCCTTGAGGGCATCCAGAACGTCTGGAACGAGAATGTTTCGTTGGCCTCGAACGGCGGCGGCATCGGCACCTACTGGGGCGGCGTCCGCTCCATCGGCGAAAAGGTCAAGGGCGCGGGCAAGACCTCGGGCATCATCCCCTTCATCCGCGTGATGGACAGCCTGACGCTGGCGATTTCGCAAGGGTCCCTGCGTCGCGGCTCGGCCGCCGTCTATCTGGACATCCACCACCCCGAGATCGAGGAATTCCTCGAAATCCGCAAACCGTCGGGCGACTTCAACCGCAAGTCCCTGAACCTGCACCACGGCATCAACATCACCGACGAGTTCATGGAGGCGGTGAAGGTCGGCGCGACCTTCGACCTGAAGTCGCCCAAGAACGGCGAGGTCATGAAGACTGTTGACGCCCGTTCGCTGTGGACCAAGCTGCTCGACATCCGGATGCAGACCGGCGAGCCCTATATGATCTTCTCCGACACGGTGAACCGCCAGATGGCGCCGCACCAGCGCGAGCTGGGCCTGAAGGTCAAACAGTCCAACCTGTGCGCCGAGATCATGCTGCACACCGGCCGCGATCACCTGGGCGTGGACCGCACCGCCGTCTGCTGCCTTTCGTCGGTCAACGCCGAGACCTTCCTGGAATGGCGCGAGGAGCCGATGTTCGTCGAGGACATCATGCGCTTCCTCGACAACGTCCTGGAGGACTTCATCCGTCGCGCCCCGCCCGCCATGGCCGCCGCCGTCTATTCGGCCAAGCGCGAGCGTTCGGTCGGCCTGGGCCTGATGGGCTTCCACTCCTTCCTGCAGGGCCAGGGCGTCGCCTTCGAAAGCGCCATGGCCAAGTCGTGGAACATGCGCCTGTTCAAGCATCTGCGTCGCGAGGCCGACAAGGCCAGCCGCCTGCTGGCCGAAGAGAAGGGTCCGTGCCTGGACGCCGAGGAGCGCGGCGTCATGGAGCGGTTCAGCCACAAGCTGGCCATCGCCCCGACCGCCTCGATCAGCATCATCTGCGGCGGCACCTCGGCCGGTATCGAGCCGATCCCGGCCAACATCTATACGCACAAGACCCTGTCGGGCTCGTTCGCGGTCAAGAACCCCTATCTGGAGCGCCTGCTTGACCAGAAGGGCATCAACACCGAAGCCGTCTGGAGCTCGATCCTTGAACAGGAAGGGTCGGTCCAGCACCTCGACGAACTGGATGAGGACGAGAAGGGCATCTTCAAGACCGCCTTCGAGCTGGACCAGCGCTGGGTGGTCGAACTGGCCGCCGACCGCGCGCCGGAGATCTGCCAGGCCCAGTCACTGAACCTGTTCATCCCCGGAGACGTCAACAAATGGGACCTGCACATGCTGCACTGGTCCGCCTGGGAACGCGGCGTGAAGTCGCTCTATTATCTGCGCTCCAAGTCGGTGCAGCGGGCCGCCTTCGCCGGCGCCCAGGACAAGGCCGAAGCCGTGATCGACCCGAACCAGCCCGATCTCTTCTCCATGCCCAAGACCGACTACGACGAGTGCCTGGCCTGCCAGTAAGGCCGCCACGCTGACGATCCTGAAGGGCCCCGCGACAGCGGGGCCCTTTTTGCATTCGGGAACCCCCGCCGGTCATCGTCGTTGAAAAGCGACGAAACCATGTCGAAAACCTGTTGGACTCCTGCGCCGCGCGGTTGCAGTGTGAGGTCAGCGGATCGGTGGGGAGACCGGATGCGTTTGAAGGCCTGGATTTTTGGTGTGGGGGGCGTGCTGGCGATGGCCGGTGCGAACGCCGTTTCCGCACAGACCTGGGCCCCCAACGCGTTCGACGCTGCGCCAGACGCTGCCGGCGCTGTCACTGCCCGCCTGACCGACCAGACCAGCTTCCGTGTCGCGCCCGAGGCTCGTTTCGGCGCCCAGATCGAAATCCCGACGGCCTTCCGCCCCGACGATGGGTCGGGCCTGTCCGCCAGCACCCGCCGCGACGTCTGGATCGATCGCACTGATTTCACCGACCGGGTGACGCTGGAAACCGCAGGGCGGCTTCGTCGCGCCGACGGCTCGCCCCTTCCGGTCACCCCCGTCGACCGGGCCGAGCTGGACCCTGACGCCTATGACCTGCGCTATGTGCGCGGTTTCCGCGGCGCGCGCGGACACACCGCCTCGGGCCTGGAAGTCAGCCTGACGCCCCACGCCGGCTTGGGCGTCGGCAGCGAGGGCCGTTCGGCCGAGGCGGGGGTCACGCTCAAGATCGGCGAGGGGCTGGACCGCCTGGCGCCCGACGGCCGCGAACGGTTCGGCGAACGGCCGCGCTGGTATCTCTACGCCGCCGGTTCCGGCCGTGCCGTGGGCTATAACTTCGCTCGCACCCGAGACGGCCACTACGCCCGCTCCGGCTATACCCAGGACAAGGGCAGCTTCCTAGGGGACGCCTCGATCGGCGTGGCCTATCGTCGGGGCGACCTGCAGACCTCGGTCGGGGTGGTCTATCGCGAGATCGACGCGGGCAAGGGTCTGCGCGGCATGAACGGCTTGGACACCGACCTGGACGAGGGTCTGGTCGCCTTTCAGCTGACCCTACGTCCCAGCCGCTGATCCGTCAGCGAACCTCCGATACCGCCACACCTTCGCGACGCGGATCGGCCCCCGCATCCCACCGACCGTCCCGCCAGATCGCCCCATGCAGTCCCGAGGTCTCGGTGGCGTTTGGCCTCAACGCCATGCCTGCCGCGCCGAGGGCGTCGCGGATATCCGGCGCGATCATGTCGGTGTCGGCGCCGATCATGTCGCCCCGCACCACCAGATTGGGCAGGGCGATGGCGTCCTGCATCGACAGGCCCCAATCCATCGTCCCGACCAACGCCTTGGCCACATAGGCCAGGATGCTGGACCCGCCCGGCGAACCGATGGCCCCCACCAGCCGGCCCTGTCGATCCAGGATCAGCACCGGCGTCATCGACGACCGCGGCCGCTTGCCCGCCGCCACCGCATTGGCGGCCGGATGGTCGTCCTCGCGCGGCGTGAACGAGAAGTCCGTCAGCTGGTTGTTCAGGAAGAACCCGCCGACCATCCGCCCATTGCCGAAGATGCTCTCCACCGTCGTGGTCATGCTGACGGCGTTGCCCCAGGCATCCACCACGACCATGTGCGAGGTGCCGCCCGGCTCGGCCGTTTGGTCGGTTCCGCGCGGCGGCGACCCCGTCGGGGCGCCCGCCTCGACCGGCCCGTTGACCTGGGGCGCAAGGGCGGCGCGCGCGGCGACATAGTCGGGATCCAGCAGGCCCGCGATGGGCACGCCGACAAAGTCGTTGTCGCCGACATAGCGGTCGCGGTCGGCATACATCAGCCGCTGCAACCGCCCGAACGCGACCCAGGCCTGCGGGCTCGCCGCGCCCTTGTCCAGATCCGGCGTCGCCTCGGCCATGGCCAGGAATTGCAGCAGGGCCACGCCGCTGGACGGCGGCGGCGGCACGCAGATGACATAGGCCTGATAGGGCCTGCACAGGGCGTCACGACGCAGCGGACGATAGGCGGCGATGTCCGCCTCGCTCAGGGCTCCGGGGCGCGGACCCTGACCCACGGTCGCGGCGATCTCGCCCCCGATCTCCCCGCCATAGATGACGCCCGGCCCCTGCTGCGCCAGACGTGCGACCGTGTCGGCATAGGCCGGGTTCTTCAGCGTATCGCCCGCCTGATATCGCGTCCCGTCCGGCTTGGTGAAATAGGCGGTCGCCCAGCGGGTCCGCGCCTGGGGGCTGCGCCCATTGATCATGCCCGCCAGACGGGGGCTGACGGTGAACCCATCGCGCGCCAGCCGTTCGGCGTCCCCGAACAGGTCGCTCCACGCCAGCTTGCCGTGATCCTTCTGCGCCATGGCCAGCATGGCCACCGCCCCCGGCGCGCCCGTGGACCGCCCCGACAGGACCGCGTCGATGAAGGGCAGGGGCTTGCCGTCCTCATAGAACAGCTCGGGCGTGGCCGAGGCCGGCGCCGTCTCGCGCCCGTCATAGGCCGTCACCGTCCCGGTCTCGGCGTCATAGCTCATCAAAAAGGCGCCGCCGCCCAGGCCCGACGACTGCGGCTCCACCAGCCCCAGCACCGCCTGGATCGCCACCGCCGCATCGACCGCCGACCCGCCGCGCCGCAACACGGTCATCCCCGCCTCGACCGCCAGCGGATTGGCCGCAGTCACGAATGGCCCCCTAGCCGGGGATGACGCCTGGGGCGAAGCCGGAGCGCCCGCTATGCCTTGGGGTGTCGCCGCCGCATCCATCCCTGCCGCCGTCTGACACCCCGCCAGGACGACGGGCACGAGCAGGGCGGCGATCTGACGACGAAACGAGCGCATGGAATATCCGGGGAGGCGAGAACGTCCCAAAGGCCTAATCCGTCCCGCGCGCCGCGCCAACCGCTCTATCTGCGCAAAACTGCATTCCCCCGCTTGCGTCCGCCCGATCCGCGAGCTAAAGACCCGCCCTCGCCGCAAGGCAGCCGCACCCGTAGCTCAGCTGGATAGAGCACCAGACTACGAATCTGGGGGTCGGGCGTTCGAATCGCTCCGGGTGCGCCATTTCCTTAGACGTATCAGTCACTTGAGCAGATTGCGCTGTGAGTACAGCCGCTGGGCCTGCTGTAACATTGCCCAGCAGTCCAATCTAAGTTTCTGATTTCTAAGCGTAGCCCCGATCGGTTCAGTCTGGGGCTCACGAAGAGGCTCGATGCTCGAGGACCGCGACCGGCGTGTCCATTAACCACAACGATTCAAGTCGGCCCGGCGCCGCGCCTTGGTCTGCATCGAACCTGCACGACGCCTGCGTTGACAATCCTTCGGGCGCGCAATCGATCTCGACGCCCATGGCGGAGAAGTCATTCCCGAAAGGGAGGCCCCGATGCTTCACATACATGCTCTGCCTCGATCATCATTCTGGCTCAGGATCGCCGTTGGCGCCGTCCTTGTCGGCCTCGCCGACCTGCTGGTCTTCACGCATGCACCCGGCACGAGCCTTGGCCTGTTTGCATTCGCGATCTTGGGGGGTGCGCTCTTCGGTCGGAAAGACCTGCTACGAAATCGTCGCGGTCTGGGCTTCGTCGTGGTCGGCGCTGCCTTCGCCCTGGTCCTGGCGGACCGGCCTGGGCTGCTGGCCTGGGCTCTGTTCGTCGTCTCTATGAGCCTCGGGGCGTTGTCGAGCCGGGTAGGGCCGAACGAGACCGCGTGGGGCTGGGCCCAAAGACTGACGCTTCACTGGCTTTTCACGCTGTTTGGCCCCGTCGTCGACCTGCTCAAGGTTTCACGGCTGAGGCGCGGTTGCGGTGGAATGTCCGCCCTGGCCCTGCTCGGCCTCCTCGTTATGCCCGTGGTCGGCGGTGCGGTCTTCCTCGCCCTGTTCTCGGCGGCGAATCCGCTCATTTCGAACGCGCTCGCCAGCCTGTCGCTGCCGCCGTTGTCGGGCCAGAACATCCTTCGCGTGCTGTTTTGGTGCGCCGTCTTCATCGGTGTTATGGGCCTGTTGCGGCCGCGCTGGCGCAAGCCCTTGGTCGCCCTGCCTGAACGGAAGATCGGAAAGCCTTCAGCGTTCCTGACCCGCACGATCACCTTGTCCCTGATTGTCTTCAATGCGGTCTTCGCGCTCCAGAATAGTCTGGACCTAGCGTTCCTTTGGAGCGGCGCGCCTCTTCCCGGCGACATGGGTTTGGCCGAATACGCACATCGCGGCGCCTATCCCTTGATCGTCACCGCCCTGCTTGCCGGGCTGTTCGTCCTGGTCGCGCTCCAGCCGGGTTCCGACACCGCTACCAAGCCGCTGGTTCGTCGTCTGGTGGTCGTCTGGATCGCCCAAAACATGATCCTGGTCGCCTCCAGCCTGCTGCGCACCGCCGACTATATCGAGGCCTACGCCCTGACCCGCTTCCGCATCGCCGCGATGATCTGGATGGCTCTGGTCGCGGTCGGCCTGATGCTGATCTGTTGGCGCATGTTGGCTGGCAAGTCGGCGCACTGGCTGATCAACGCCAACGCCATGGCTGCGCTGATCGTGCTCGCGGTCGTCAGCGTCATCGACCTCGGCGCCGTCGTGGCCGGCTGGAACGTTCGGCATGCCAGGGAGGCCGGAGGTCGCGGGGTCGAACTGGATCTCGGCTATCTCCATACTTTGGGCGCGCCTGCGCTCGTCTCTCTGATGGAGCTGGAAACGACCACGGACGACGTCGCCCTGCGCGACCGGGTCGCCGCCGTTCGCCAGGACATCCTGCTGAACGTTCGGCGTCGTCAGGCCGAATGGCGCGGCTGGACCTGGCGCGACCAGCGTCGCCTTGTTCATGTCGACGCCTTGCAGCGGAACCGCGCACTGTCGTCGCCCGCGCCGGGCGCGCGCGGTTGGGACGGACGGCTCGTCCGGGCAGCGCCGACCATTGCCCCTGCGCCCGTCGCCTCGCCTGTATCTGTGCCGTTGACCTCTCTGACGGAAGGCTGAACATGGCCATCATGCAAAGCACCGTCCTGGTGGTCGATGACGACCCGCACATTCGCGACCTGCTGACCTTTGCGCTTCAGAAGGCGGGTCTGGCGACGCGGGAGGCCGCCGACGGGGAGGCTGCACTGGCCGACATCGCCCTGTGCAGGCCCAGCCTCGTCGTGCTGGACATCAACATGCCGCGCATGGACGGGATCGAGACCTGTCGCAGAATTCGGGCTCAGGGGGATTTGCCGGTCCTGTTCCTGTCGTCGCGCGACGACGAGATCGACCGCATTCTGGGCATGGAACTGGGGGCGGACGACTATGTAACCAAGCCCTTCAGCCCGCGCGAGGTGGTGGCGCGGGTCGCCGCCATCCTGCGCCGTATCGCGCGGAACCCGCCCCCGCCGACGCCGGGCCAGTTCGCCTTTGGTGGTCTGGGTCTGGACGCGGACGGATGGCGGGCGACATGGCGCAATGTCGAGGTGCCGCTGACCGTGACGGAGTTCAGCATCGTGCGCACCCTGGCCGATGCGCCGCGCCGGGTCTTCACGCGGGACGCCATCATCGACCGGGTCCACGGCCCCGGCTTCGCCATGACCGACCGTACGATCGACAGCCATGTCCGCAACCTTCGGGCCAAGTTCGCCTTGGTGGGTGGGGCCGACGTGATCGAGACCAGACCGGGTATCGGCTATCAGCTTGGCCCCTGCCTCGGTGCGCCCGGAGCGCCGGAGGCGTGATCGCACGGTTGCGCGCCTTCGTCCGCCGTCATTGGCCGGCGCTCAGGCTTCGAACGATCCTGCTGTCGGTGCTGATCTTCGCCGGCATCCTGCCTGGGCTTAGCGCCATATTCCTGCGGGTCTATGAGAACACCCTGGTGCGCCAGACGGAGGCGGAACTGGTCGCCCAGGCCGTCGTCCTGTCGGCCGTCGCCGCCTCGGATTGGCCCGGGGCCGTCGTGATCCCGCTTGATCCCGCCCGACGCGACGATCCGGGTTACTACAGGCCAGAACCCGCGACGATCGACCTGGGCTCCACGCCTGTCCTGCCCGCTCGACCCTCCCCGCGCGCCGCTGCCGCGTCTGAGGCCGGGGCGGTTGCGGTCGCAGCACGGCTTGGTCCCGTCATCGAACGGACCAGCCGCACCACCCTGGCCTCGATCCTCCTACTGGATCGCAACGGAACGATCGTCCACGGCTATGGCCAAGGTGGCGGCCTCGCCGATCTGGCCGAAGTGCGGTCGGCGCTTGCGGGCGAGCCTCGGACGGTACTGCGCCGTAACGACGCCTATCATCCGCGCTACTCCCTGGAATGGCTCAGTCGCGCAGCGGGCGTCCGTATCCACCATGCGCGGCCGGTTATGGTGAATGGCCAGGTCGAGGGGGTCGTCGTGGCGTCCCGCTCACCCCGTGCGCTGTTCAAGGGGCTGTACCAGGACCGGATCAAGATCGGGCTGGGCGTCGTTGGGACCCTGGGCCTGATCGCCCTTCTGGCAGTTCTGGTCTCGCGCGGCATCGCCCGCCCGATCGAAGCGCTCAGTCGGGCGACCCGCGATGTCGCCAGCGGCGGCGGCATGCTTCCTCCAGCGCCGGCCACCGCCGCCGTCGAAATCCAGACCCTCTACGAGGACTTCGGGCAGATGGCTCAGGCCGTAGACCGCCGGTCCCGCTATTTGCGCGACTTTGCGGCCGCCGTCAGTCACGAGTTCAAGACGCCCCTGTCCGGCATTCAGGGCGCCGTCGAACTGCTCCAGGACCATGAGATGGCTCCCGACCAACGTCGGCGGTTCCTCGACAACATCGCAGCCGACGCCCGCCGCCTCTCAGCCCTTGTGACGCGCCTGCTCGACCTGGCGCGCGCCGATATGGCGCGTCCCCAAGCCGGGCTTTCGGTCGATGTGCGCCCTCCGATCGCCAAGGCGGTCGATGCAAGGTCAAGCCAACTGGCGATCTCGACGACGATCGAGGACGAAACGCCGAGGGTCGCCGTTCCGGCCTCGACCATTGAGATGGTGGTCTCGACGCTGCTGGAAAACAGCCGACAGGCGGGCGCGACAGCCGTCACCATCAGTACGGCGACGTTGTCTGACCGACTTGTCGTGACCCTGGCGGACAACGGGCCAGGCATTGCGCCGGCCGACGCCGGTCGAGTGTTCGAGCCCTTCTTCACCACGCGACGGGGGGAGGGCGGCGCCGGCCTCGGCCTTTCCATCGCTCGCGCTCTGCTGGCGGCCAACGACGCCACTCTCGACCTGCAGCCTACGACCGAAGGCGCTGTATTCGAGTTGGTCATGCCGCTCGCCCAGTAGCTTGTCAGACGGTGCGGCAGACACTTGGACCGCCGTCAGGGCGTTCGCGGTCACTCATGTAACGCTGCGTATCCTAGGGGCGCACCAGTCTAGATTGTTACAGAACGTATGGTGTAATTCACTGATAATAGAGAAATTTTCGCCGGACTACGAATCTGGGGGTCGGGCGTTCGAATCGCTCCGGGTGCGCCACTTTGGTTTAAAACCGAGAACTCCGCCAACAGCGGCGAAATCCCCACCATCGCTAGTCGTCAGGCACGTAAAAGCTCTGTTCGCGAGCCGATGAGCCGTGCTTCGGTCTTGCTGACCACCTCGACCGGTTGCGTGAAGGACCGCAGGTCGTGGGCGTCAATCGTTTGACCGACGACGTGACCCGCTCGGCGTCTATTCTTGCTTGGTCACGAGTGCGGATCAGTTCCTCTACGCGCTCCTTGAGGGAGGTCTCCGATGGCGCAAGCGCACCGAACTCGATGCCTCATAGAGCCGAGTCAACTTCGCTTCAGCCTCGGACGCACGCTTCTTGAGTTCGGCTACGTGCCCACGCCGCTGGTCCGCCTACTCCAGCCTCCGATCCAGAAGCTGCTCCATCAGCTTTTCAGGCCGCTGCAGTTCAAGCAGCCGCTCTTCGATATGAGCTATGATTGCGTCGTCCAACCTATCCATGGGCGCCGACATGCCCTTACATCCGACCTCCACCATGCGAGCCTTCGCGCCCCCCGCAATTGCCGCAGAAACAAATGCCGGTGAGGAGATTTGGGCTGCTCGATACCCGTGCGGGCGTCCCCTTGGATTTCGCGATCTCAGCCTAGCTTTGGCAGCCTCAAATTCATCGCGAGAGATGATTGGGGAACCGCCATGATTGCGTCTCCCGACTCTGGTTTGGGCTTCTTGGTGAGATAGTCTCGCGAGTTGAAGTGATGTTCGCCATGTAAGTTGGGTGCGTCAGGATCTTGTGGACCTCGCTGCCTGCTTAGAATGTCGAATAGGCCGCTCATTCAGTTCAGCCGCGAACGGCTCTCGTCGCCATTTCTAAGCCAAGGAGGGCGATGGCGATGAAGAACAGGCGGCGGAACAGGGCTTGGGAAATGCGGCGGCGCAGAGACTGACCAGCGATCATGCCGGCGACCGCGGGGAGCGTCGCTGCAATGGAGATCAGACCGACATCGAGCTGGAGTGCGCCATGCCAGGCCAGGCCGATCGCAAGGGCGAGGCTTGAGACGGTGAACGACAGGCCCAGGGATTGGACAAGGTCGTCCTTGGACAGGTCGAGCGACTGAAGGAAAGGGACCAGCGGGACCACCGCAGCGCCGGTCGCGCCCGTGATCGCACCCGTGAAAAGACCCGATACCGGCGCGAGGCGGCGCTCCCATAGCGGCGAAAGGCTGAACGGCCGCGCCAACAGGCCATAGGCCGCGTAAAGCGCGAGCACGACCCCCAGGGCGCCCGTGATCTGGTCGGCGTCCAGCCTCACGATCAGACTTGTGCCGGCAAGGGTGGCTGTGAACGTCAGGACCAGCATGAGCCCGAAACGTTTTGCCAGAGGCCCCAAGCTTGCGCCGCTGAATAGCTGCCAGACATTGGTCAGAAAGGTGGGGACCGTAGCCAGGCTGGCGGCGGTCAATGGCGACAACAACGCGCCCAGAAGCCCCATCACCACGGTCGGCAGGCCCATGCCGGATACGCCCTTGACGCAGCCGGCGGCGAAGAAGGCGGCCGAGATAAGGGCGAGTGTGGTCGGCTCCATCTGATCTGGACTCTAGAGGCGCCGCGTCGATTGCCTTGGGATCAGGGTCGGCGCTGTCCGTACGATCGGCTCGACCGGATCGTGGCTGTCGAGGAGCAGGTTCACCGCAGCGGTGGCGATCTGATCGAAGGGGGTGCGCACCGTCGTCAAGGGCGTGGGCAGGTGACTGACGATCGGGATGTCGTTGTAGCCCACCACCGAGATGTCGCCGGGCACCGACACGCCGAGCTGGGCGAGCGCCGACAGGGCGCCCATGGCGGTGTTGTCGTTGATCGCGAAGATGGCCGTGGGCGGAGACGCCAGGGTCATCAGCTCGCGCGCCGCCAGATGGCCGGCGTCCAAGCCGAAGGTGGATGGCACGATCCATTCCGGCTGAACGACGAGGCCGGCTTCCTCCATCGCCCGGCGATATCCCTCGACCCGGCTGACTGCGCTGGATGTGTCGGCAGGCCCGGCGATGACGCCGATGCGCTGGTGTCCCAGGTCGATAAGGTGGCGTGCGGCGAGATAGCCCCCCAGAGCGTCGTCGCCCACCGATGACGGATGCACGCCGTCCGTGCGCAGGGCGAGTACGAAGCGGACGCCCTGGGCCGCCAGCTTGTCGGCCAGGCCGTCGCCGATCCGCGTCGTCGCCAGCACCAGCCCGTCAACGCCACGCGCGAGCAGCATGTCGACAGCGCGCTGATTTGCGGCCGGCTCGTCGTTGCTCGTAGCGACGATAGTGAAGCGATCGGCGCGGCCTGCTGCGCGTGCAAGGGATTCGTACAACATCGCCATCACCGTATCGGTCAGGCGCGGCACGATCACGCCGATCGTGCCGGTCGAGCCTCGACGCAGATTGGCGGCCGAGACATCGCGGACATAACCAAGCTCCGTCGCCACGCGACGGACCAGACGGGCGGCCTCGCTGTTGGAAGGCGATCGGTCGTCAAGAAAACGCGACACGCTGCTCTTGGACACCCCGGTTGCCCGGGCGATGTCCAGAATGGTCACGCGGACGGGTTCGCCGCGCCGCTCACGCATGTCGATGCTCTGATTTCATAACGCCTCCTGCCAGAACGCTTGACCCGGCCAAACTCGGATGTAAAGCGGGAACGTTCCCGGCATCGTTCCCTATTCACGATCCCCATAAGAAACCCAGAGAGGAAATCATGAGCGTCATGGACCTGCGCGGCCTCAGCCCCGCCCCCGTCACCAAGGCTCTGGGTCGGCTGCTTGAACCGCTGGGACCAGTTCTGGATGGCGTGCTGAACCCGGTGCTGGACGTGCTGGGGCTCAGGCTGGGCGAGGCCGATGTGGCGGTTCACGGCCTATCATGCCCGAGCGAAGGGCGATCGACGCCGCGCCTGGTCGGCTGAACACAGCCGTGAGACCTCAGCCGTTCGCGGGGCGCAGGCCCTCAGCCGAGGCCTGTTGCATCGCCGGGCGCTTCTGACCGCCCGAGGCGATGATGCGATCGATGCGGGTCTTTTCGGCGCGGAAGGCGGCGAGGTCTGCGCCGGCCAGTTCGGTGCCTTCCTGGGTGCGTACGCCGGCCGGATTGATCCGTCGGCCGCCGCGCCACAGCTCATAGTGCAGGTGCGGACCGGTCGAGGCGCCGGTCGAACCGACATAGGCGACGATCTGGCCTTGGCTGACCCGCTGGCCGGCGCGGATGCCCGAGCCGTAGCGCGACAGGTGGCCGTAGCCGCTTTCGAGGCCGTTGTTGTGACGGATGCGCAGCCAGTTGCCATAGCCGCCCCAGCGGCGGGCCTCGACCACCACGCCGTCGGCGGGGGCCACGACCGGCGTGCCGGTTCCGGCGGCAAAGTCGATGCCCTGGTGCATCTTCTTGTAGCCCGAGATGGGGTGGGTGCGGAAACCGAAGCTGGACGACACCCGGCGGAAGCTCTGCAGCGGGGTGCGCATCATGGCCGAACGCAGGTTCTTGCCGTTGGCGTCGAAGAACTGGGCCTCCTTCGCGCCGGCCGGCTTGAAGCGGTAGAAGGTGACGCCGCGCAGTTCGGCGTACATCAGGTCGCCCACATCGACGGTGCGGCCGGCCTCGGTCACTTCACGGTCGAAGACCATGGTGAACTCGTCAGACGACCGGATGTCGCGCTGCATGTCGAACTTGGTGGCGAACAGGCGGCTGGCGGAACGCACGATGGAGGCGGTGGCGCCCAGTTCGCGGGCGCTGGCGGACAGCGAACGCTCGACATCGCCCTTCAGCACCACGGTCTCGTGGGTGACTTTTTCTTCCAGCGATCGCAGGCGCAGGGCGCCGTCGAAGCTGCGCGACACGGTCAGCTGCGACGCCGGGCCGGTGCGCATCGTCAGGCCGATCAGGCGGGCGTCGCCCCGGCCGTCACGCGGCTTGGCGATGGCGGTTTCGAACTTCAGACCGGCGCGCAGATCGGCCAGGTCGAAGGCGTTGGCGACGGTGGCGGCGACGGCGCTGGCTTCTTCCGGCGCGACGCCGGTGCGGGCGACGGCCTGCTCGAAGGTTTCACCACGGCGAATCTGGACGAGAACGGCCTCGGGGGCGGTCATGCCGGCGGGGGCGTTTGCGGAGGCGAAGGCCTGGGCTTCCATGGCGGCCATCTGGGCCGAGGTCAGCGCGGGAACCTCTTCGGCTTGAGCGGGTTGATAGGCTCTACCGGCGAGCATCGCCACCGAGATTGCGGCTACCGTAGTCAGCATGTGCGGCGCGAGCCGTGTCGGCTGGCGGCGTGGGTCGAACTGAGCCATCGGTCCCCGTCGTATTGCGACGCCTGCGGCGCCAAAGCGTTACTCGTTCTCGAAGTTCGCGCCGATCGCCCATGGCGCGAAGGCGGTCCTATAGCTTGCCTGTCTCACTTTGGGAAGACAGACCGTTACAAACGGTTAACGTCCGAATCGGGAGCAGTAATCCGCTGTGGACGGACGCATGCGCCTGCGCCGCTTTATCGCCCAGCTTCACCGTCAAGGAACGCGCCGTCGAACGCCGCCGGTAACGCTTTGATCTTGTGCTCGGGATCAGGATGACGAAGGTGATCGGCGACCTGTTTCAATCACGCGATCGATCCGCTTGACCGATACCCCCGCGAAACCTTCTCCGTCTTCCCGGACGCCACCGCGTCGCCGCGTCCTGCGCGGCGTCGCGGTCGTCGTGATGATCGCGGTGCTGCTGGTCGGTATCGCGGCGGCGCTGCTCTATCTCAATCGCCGGGCGGTGGCGCGCGACGTGCTGGTCGGCTGGCTGGACCAGCGCGGCATCCAGGCCGATGTCGAGGTCGAGCGGGTCGAGATCGACGGCTTCGTCGGCCGCATCCGCATCGGCGACCCAAAAAATCCCGACGTCGTGGTCGAGCGGGCCGAGGTCGATTACGCGGTGGCCCTGCCGTGGTCCAAGACCGGCCTGGGCGTCACGCCCAGCCGCATCCGCCTGGTGCGGCCGGTGGTGCGGGCCAGCTGGAAGGGCGGAAAGCTGTCGCTGGGTTCGCTGGACCCGCTGGTCAAGGAGTTCACCGGCGGCCCGCCGCGCCCGGATTCGCGCAGTCCCCTGGTCATCGTCGAGGGCGGTCGCGGACGGCTGGACACTGAATATGGCGTCATCGACATCCTGGCCGATGCGCGGATCGACGACGGCAAGCTGATGCGGCTGGCGGCGCGCCTGCCCACGGCGGCGCTGAAGAGCGGCGAGGTCGAGGCGCGGGGCCTGTCCGCGACGCTGGACCTGACCACCACGGGCGACCGGGTGGCGGTGCGGCTGCTGGCGGCGGCCGACGCCTTTACGACCACCGCAGCGAGAGGGCAGGGGGCGAACCTGACCCTGACCGGCGACCTGCCCTATCCTGATCTGAAGACCCGACGCGGCGACGGCCGGGTGGTTCTGGACGCCCGCCTGACCGGCGCGCGCCTGGGGACCGAAACCGTCGGCGCGCGCAACGCCGATGTCACGGCCCAGTTCGACGGCGTCGTCTCCGGCTGGATCGAGACCTTCCGTCTGGAGGGCGCCGCGACGACGGCATTGAAGGCGGCGGCGGTCCAGGGCGCGAACCTACGCATCGCTGATGTCGCGGCGACGGCGACCCGGGCCAAACTGACCGTCTCGCGCGACGACGCCCTGCGCTGGAGCGTGCAGGCGCCCCTGTCCCTGACGGCCGCCTCGGGTCGGATGGGCCAGACGAATATCAGCCGCCTGTCGCTGACCTCGCGCAGCCTGACGTTCGGCGGCAAAGACGCGGCCTTCGAGGCGACCGGCCCGGTCAGCGCGACCTTCGACCGGTTCGGCTTCGGAGACCTGGCGCTGAAACGCGGACGCACCGACCTGAACCTGGATGTCGTCAGCGACGGCGTCATCCAGATCGGCGCCGATGGCTCGCTGCGCGCCGCCGACGGCGCCTGGCCCCTGTTCGGCCCGGTCGGCCCCGACGACATCGCCGAGCTGGCCGAAATGAAGCGGGCGCTGGGAAGCTTCGCCCTAAACGCCCCCGCCATCCGGTTCGCGACCGGCACGGCTGGCACGACGGTTGTCCTGCCTCGCCCCGTGACCATGATCCCGGCCAACGGCGGCGTCCTGACGGTGGCCCAGGCCGGCGAAGGCGCCTATCAGGCCGAGGCCGGCCGGCTGGGCGGCGGCGCGCTGACCGTCACCGCGACGCGCGGCAAGGGCCTGCCGGAGATGACCGTCGCCGTGCCGAACTGGCGGCTGACCCAGACCGGTTTCGAGGCGACCCTGGACGGCCGCGCCCGTCTGGATTTCGACCTAGCGCGCGGCATCGACGCCCGGACGCGCGGCGTCCTGGCCATGGCCGATGGCCGACTGACCTATGCGACTCCGGACTGCGTGGACCTGACGGTCGAGCGGCTGGAGCTGGATGAGAACGACGTCCATCAGGTCGCCGGCAAACTGTGCCCCGCCGGCGGTCCGTTGCTGACATCGAAGGACGGCGTCTGGCGTGTCGTCGGCGCCTTCGATCAGGTCTCGGCCCAGGCGCCCTTCCTGGGCATGCGGTTCGCCGACGCCTCAGGGCGGGTCACGGTTGACGGGACTAAGGCCGGCGTCGGCCTGACGGCGAATGTCACGACCGCCCGCGCCATCGACGCCCTGACGCCTGCGCGGTTCGAACCCCTGGCCGCGACCGGCTCCGCGACCCTGGCCAATGAACGCTGGACCGGCGCCTTCGACCTGAAGGGCACGGGCGAGGCGGCGGCGCATACGCTGGGCCGCCTGACCCTGGCGCACGACGGCCGCACGGGTTCGGGCGGCATCGTCATCGCCGCCCCCAATGTGACCTTCGCCGAGAACGGCCTTCAGCCGGCGATGCTCAGCCCCCTGGCCGCCGCCTTCCTCCAGTCGCCGGTGACGGGCTCGGTCAGCTTCGAC
Source organism: Brevundimonas sp. (assembly GCF_046295075.1). Classification (GTDB taxonomy): domain Bacteria; phylum Pseudomonadota; class Alphaproteobacteria; order Caulobacterales; family Caulobacteraceae; genus Brevundimonas. The sequence continues at coordinate 83,248 of NZ_JBKBOC010000009.1, forward strand.
GGCCGGTTCGACTGGACCAAGGACGCCGAGCCGACCTCCAGCGGGCGTCTGGTCACGCCGGGCCTGGATTTCGTCAGCCCGGCGGGCGCGGTCAAGGGCCTGCGCGGCGACGTGGTCTTCAGCAGCCTGACGCCGCTGATCACGGCCCCGAACCAGAAGCTGACGGCCGACAGTCTGGCGATCGGCACGGCGGTCACGGCCCTGGACGTGACCTTCTCGGTCAACGAATCCGGCGTCCTGATCGACGGCGCCCAGGTCGCCGCCGGCGGCGGAACCGTCTCGGTCGAGCCCTTCACCGTCCCGCTGGACGCCACCCAGCCCTACAGCGGCGTCATCGTGCTGGACCGGGTGCAACTGGGCGATATCGTCGCCGACACCGGCTTCGACGACAAGGTCACGCTGGACGCCGTGGTCTCGGGCCGTCTGCCCTTCATCATGGATCCCAAGACGGGCCTGCGGATCACCGCCGGAACCCTGGGCGCGGTCCAGCCGGGCCGTCTGTCGATCAAGCGCGAGGTCCTGACCGACGTGAATGCGGGCGGCGGCGGCGAGGAACTGCCCTCCGGCATGGTCGAGGATCTGGCCTATCAGGCGATGGAGGACCTGTCCTTCGACGTGCTCAGCGCCGATGTGAACAGCCTGGACGGCGGCCGGGTCTCGGTGCTGTTCCACATTCGCGGTCGTCACGACCCGCCCCAGCGCCAGGAACTGCGCCTGACGATCGCCGAACTGATCAGCCGCGAATTCCTGAACCGCAAACTGCCCTTGCCGTCGAACACCCAGATCGACCTGACGCTGGACACGACCCTGAACGCCAACCAGCTGATCTCGGACCTGCTGGCGGTCAATCGCGCCCGGCAAGGTCAGCAAGAGCCGGAGCCGACGCCTGCACCGACGCCGGCGCCTGCCCCCGTCGATTGAACTTCACCATTCAGCGCGCGTTCACTTGGCGACGTGCTATTAGACTTGTCATTCTCGGCCGAACCGGAGCCCACGTCATGATTCACAAGCGCCAACTGGCCGGCCTCGGCTTCGGAGCGGTCGTCGTCGCCCTCGCGGCCTGCGCCCCGACCATCCGTCTTGAGGTCGCGCCGATCCAGATCTACGCCAAGCTGGACGCCGATGTGCGCGTCCGCCTGGACCAGGAACTGCAAACCCTGCTCCAGCAGAACCCCAATCTCTTCTGATCTCCCGCTTCTCTTCTGAAAGGGACAGGCTGAAATGACCTTCCGCAAACTCTTCGTCATCGGCGCCGCCGTCGCCGCCATGGGTGTCGCCGGGGCCGCCATCGCCCAGACCGGCGCCCAAAAGGCCCAGATCGACCAGGCCAAGGCCGCCGGCGTCGTCGGCGAACAGGCCGACGGCTACCTGGGCTTCCGCACCCCGACTTCGGACGCCGGGCTGCGCGCCGCCGTGGACGCCACCAACGCCGGCCGCCGCGCCGCCTACGCCCGCAGCGCAACCGACGCCGGCACCTCGGCCGATGTCGCCGGCGCCCGGATGTTCGAATCCCAGCTCCTGCCCCGCATCTCCTCGGGCCAGTGGTACCGCAACGCCCAGGGCCAGTGGGTCCAGCGCTAAGCTAAAGACCGTCGCCCTCGGGCTCGTCCCGAGGGCCCACGGCGTTCAGCCACGACCCGCAGGGCTGGGCTGCGGCCTCAACCCTCGCGGGGCTGCCATCCATCCTAGTGCGCAAGAAGAAAAGACGCGTTTTCAGGCCACTACACGGCCGGATCGTCATCTTCCTTAGCGCCACGTCAGACCGGGTTATGATGCATGCCCGGTCTTTGGCATCGCCATCCCCACGACTTGGACTCGTTAGACTGTTTTTTCGGAGTCCAACTTCGTCGAGCAAATTGCACCTTGTTGCACCAGTGCAATTCGAAGCCGAATTTTACTTAAACGAAAACAACGCACTGACGTGAAGTTGCACGACTTGCACTGTTTTTCCGTTGCAGTGCAATTCCGCCCTAACGCCTCGCTCGATCAGGCCGCCGCGCGCCGATCCGAAAGCGCGGGCAGCAACAGCCCCTCCGCCAACGCCCTGACCACCGGCACGGCGACGGCGTCGCCCATCAGCTTCAGCGCCGCGCTCTCGCTGGACGGCAGGCGATAGTCCTCGCCCACCCCCATCAGCCGGGCCGCCTCGCGCCCGGTCAGGCGCCGCACCCGCGCCCGGCCCTGATCGCACACCACCACATATTGCCGCGAAGATCCGCCGGCCGGCGTCCTCAGGCAGCCGGCCAGGCCGTCGAACCGGACCTCCAGACGCTGGACCTTTTCGCCGTCTTCGGTCCGCACCCGACGATAGGCGGCCCCGACGCAGCGCCGGCCCGAGGCCACGGCCGCCGCGATCCGCGCGCGGTGAAGCGGCCCGGCCAGGGCCAGGATGGCGTCCGCATCCTCCAGCCAGGTCACGGCGTCGTCCGGCTCCAGCACGGCGGCCAGGTCCAGATTGCGTTGCGATGGCGCGGGCAGAGACCACCAGGCCCAGGCCGCCTTTACTGCATCGGGCAGCCGAGCGTGAGCGGCGATCAGGCGCGGGGAATGGAAGGGTGCGATCGGCCTCCCCGTCTGTAGACCTGCCGCGCACGGCGCATCGCCCCGAATGGCGACCACGAACAGACGCGGCCGCGACTGGGGCAGCCAGTGGGCGGCGTCCATCTCCAGCGCCCCGACCGTGTATCCCGCCTCGGCCATGGCCGCGCAGACGGCCGCGAAGTCCCGTCCGTGACCTGAAGTCAGCAGGCCGATCACATTCTCCAGCACGATCACGCGCGGGCCGCGCCCCTCGGCCGCCAGACCCTGCATCAGCCGCCAGAACCCCCAGAAGGCGCCGGATCGCCCGGCCTCCAGCCCGCCCCGCGCGCCCGCCAGACTGACGTCCTGACAGGGCGATGAGGCCCAGGCCATGTCGGGCCGTCCCGGCAGGTCGTCCAGCGTCAGGCCCCAGACATCCCCTTGGCGAAATGGCGTCTGCGGATGATTGGCGACGAAGGCTCGCGCCTTGGCCGCGTCCATGTCGTTGGCGAAGACGGTGTCCATGCCCGCATCCGACAGGCCCAGCCCCGCCAGACCGCCCCCGGCGAAGAACTCATATGCGCTGGGGCGAATCGACATGGGATCAGCATAACGCAGCCCCGCCCCTTGACCGAGACCGTCCTCGACCTCACCTCCGCCACGACAGAGGAGACCGTCATGCGCCCCATTCTGCTCGCCGCCGTCGCGGCTCTTTCGCTGACGGCCTGCTACGACCGCAACGACGCCAAGCCTCAGTCCGCGCCCGAGCCGCAGGCCGCCGCGACCCTGGGCGGCGTCGATCTGGGCAAGCCGGTGCGGGCGCTCGGCACCGAACCCTTCTGGGGTGTGGAGATCACGCCCGACGCCCTGATCTACACCCGCGTCGATCAGCCGGCCCAGCGCGCGCCCAATCGCGGCGCGACGGTTCAGGGCACGGTCGCCACCTTCGCCAGCTCCACCGACCTGAACCAGGCCCTGAACGTCGTCCTGATCGCCACCGAATGCTCGGACGGCATGAGCGACCGCACCTATCCGCTGACGGCCAAGGTCGAGATCGGCGACGACACACTGACCGGCTGCGCGGCCCCGGCGTCGATGCTGACGGCGCAGCCTGCGCCCTGATCGCTCACCACCATTCGGCGTCGCGCAGCATCCGGGCGTAGCGGCGGCTGACCGGCGCCGATAGGCCGCCCTCCAGCGTCAGGGTCGCCCGCCCGTCGCCGCGCTCGACCCCGCGCACCGCGTCGCGCGCCACCCACCAGCTGCGGTGCGTCTGGGCGCCTTCCAATCCCTCCAGCTCCTCCACCGCGTCCGACAACCGCATCAGGATCAGGTCCGATCCCCGGTCGGTGTGGATGCGCAGATAATGGTCCTCGGCCTGCACCGCCCGGATCGCAGCGCCCCTCAGCTTCATCGGCATGCGGTCGAGAAACCGCACGGGTCGTGCCGCCGTCTCGGTCGGCGCCGCATGGGTCTGGACCGGCCGCGCGCGACCCAGGAAGACGTTCAGCGTCGTCACCGCCGCGGTGATCACCACCACCGGCACGACCAGCTGGGGCAGGACGCCCAGCGGATAAAGCCTCTGGGCGAAGAACAGGCCCGTCGCCGCCCAGACGATGACGCACAGCGGCCCGGTGATCACGACCACCATGACGCCGATGGTCAGCCACGGCCGTTCGTCCACGTCCAGATACCGGCTGACCACCACACCGCACAGATGACCCCACAGGCCGCCCAGCACCATGACGATGACCCAATAGGCGGCCCGGGGTCCCAAGCTCGCTCCGGCCGTCCCGAACGCCCCGGTGACCGCCAGGAAGACGCCGCCCAGAACGGCGACGATCAGGCCGCGTAGGAAGGCGCGGCGGCGGTCGGCGGCAAGGGGCGTCATGGCGGCTTTCGGCATCGGAAGATCGCCTCTTGAGACCATGATTTTCCGCTCGTTGAAAAGAGGGGGCGAAAGACAGGTGGGCGTTGACGCAGCCGGGGTGGCCGTTGGCGAAAGCTCGGATGCCGCCTTCGGGGCGCTGCGGCAGGAGCGGAGAAACGGAGAAACTCATGCCTCGTCTGTCTCGCCTCTTGCCGTCCGTCCTGGCCTTGCTGCTGCTGATCGTCCCCGTTGTCGCCTATCTGGCGGTCGACGACGGGCGACTGGCGCGGATGGGGTTCACGCCGCACGTCCCCGACTGGCGCCTGCTGCTGGCTTCGCCGCCGGCGATCCAGATTCACGTCGCGGCCGCCCTGACGGCCCTGGCGATCGGCATCGTCCTGCTGATCGGGGTGAAGGGAAACCGGCTGCACCGGACCCTGGGCTGGACCTGGGTGCTGGCCATGGCGACGACGGCGATCAGCTCCTTCTTCATCCACCGGCTCAATCCGGGCGGCCCCGGAGGCTTCTCCCTGATCCACCTGCTCAGCGGCTGGACGGTGGTCGCCCTGCCGATGGCCGTCCATGCCGCGCGGCGTCACCGCATCGCCGACCACCGGCGCGCCATGATGGGGATGTTCGTCGGCGGCCTGATCGTCGCCGGCGCCTTCACCTTCTTGCCCGGCCGGCTGATGTGGGCGATTTTCTTCGGTTAAGGCTGGCGCGGCGACATCCCGACCACGGCGCGGAAGCCGGCGGCGGCGAACCGGACCATATAGTCGCCCGCCGTCTCCAGATCGCCCGACCGCGCCTGTCCGTTCGACAGCCGGTCCAGACGTCCCGTCTCGCCCAGCGTCAGGGTCAGGGCGCCCGACAGATTGTGATAGCCCCAGTACAGATCGACCTCGCTGGCGTCGGGCAGCACCTTCGCGATCAGTTCGATCAGTCGGTGGATGGCCGGGTCGAAATAGCGGGCCATGGTCTCGCCGCCGAAACTGGGGTTGGCGTTGGTCTGGGCCACCAGGGCGGCATAGTGTTTCCAGCCCGGCCCGCCCTTCAGCGACCATTCGAACGGCGGCCGCAGGAAGGCCTCAAGCAGCCCCTCCAGCGTCATGGCCTCGCCCGCCGTCTCGGCATAACGGTCGATGGCCGCGACCCGTTCGTCGTTCCACACCGCCGCGCGACGCAGGAAGACGGCGTCGAACAGGTCGCGCTTGGCCCCGAAATAATAGTGGACCAAGGCGGTATCCACGCCCGCCTCGCGCGCCACTTCGCGGATGGTCACGCCATAGAAGCCGTGTTTGGAGAACAGGTCCTCGGCGGCGTCCAGGATCAACTCGCGGGTCTCGCCCGCCGCATTGGCCTGGGCCTTGGGAGGACGGCCGCGGCGGGCCGGCGCAGCGCCCGCCGCCTTGCGACGCGCGGCGGCGACGGGGCGGGGTGTCGGGAGGGCGGCGTCCGGCTTGCTCATGCGGCAAGGCTTAGGCGCGACCCAACCCCGGTGCAACGGGGCCGGTGCAACGGCGCCACGCTGGCCGCCTGATGTGACGCTGCGTCAGCACAGCGTTTGACAGCCGGGCGAAACCGGGTAGGTTCACGAAAATCATTGAACGCTGAATAAAAGCGTCAACGGGCTGGAAACGACAACAAGGGGTCTAGGATCATGAACCGTCATGTGAAGTGCGCGCTGCTGGCCGGCGCGGCGTGGGGCGTGCTTGCGGGGGCTTCGGTCGCCCAGGACGCGGAGGCCGCCGCTCAGGCGGCCAATAATCAGGACGCCGCCACCGTCGACGACATCGTCGTCACCGCGCGTCGTCGTGCGGAAAGCCTGCAGGACGTGCCCGTCGCCGTCACCGCCGTCAGCGGCGAACAGCTTGAGGCGCGCGGCGCCCTGGACATCACCGAACTGGCGCGCTCGACGCCCAGCCTGACGCTGAACGCCGCGCGCGGTTCGAACTCGACCCTGATCTCCTTCATCCGCGGCGTGGGCCAGCAGGACCCGCTTTGGGGCTTCGATCCCGGCGTGGGTCTGTATATCGACGACGTCTATGTGGCCCGTCCGCAGGCCGCCGTTCTGGACATCTTCGACGTGGAGCGCGTCGAGGTTCTGCGCGGTCCGCAAGGCACCCTTTACGGCCGCAACACCATCGGCGGCGCGATCAAATACGTCACGAGCCGCATCGACGCCGACGAGCCCGAAGGCCGCATCCGCGCCTCCTACGGCAGCTATAACCAGCGCGACGTGATCGCCAGCGCCCAGCTGCCCTTCAGCGACGAATTCAAGGTCTCGGCCGCCCTGGCCCGCTATCTGCGCGACGGCTATGGCAAGAACCTGAACACCGGAAACGAACACTACAACAAGGACGTCACCGCCTTCCGCGCCAGTGCGGAATGGACCCCGACGGACAGCCTGTTCTTCCGTCTGGCCGGCGATCTGGTGAACGACGATTCCAACGCCCGGCACGGCCACCGCGAGTTCGCCCCGTCGCCGGCCGATCCGTACGACACCAACGCCGGCGCGGGCGACAAGAACCGCGTCCAGACGCGCGGCGTGTCGCTGACCGGCGAATGGGAGATGAGCGACCTGCTGACCTTCAAGTCGATCACCGCCTATCGCGACGGCTTCACGCGCGGCAATATCGACTTCGACAACCTGCCGGGACCGATCCTCGACATCCCCGCCGCCTATGACGACGACCAGTTCAGCCAGGAGTTTCAGGTCCTGGTCAGCGCTGGCCGCCTGAACGGCGTCGCCGGCGTCTTCTACATGGACGCCAACGCCTCGGGCGCCTTCGACACCGTCGTTGGCCTGGCCAATCTGACCACCTTGACCTCGGGCTCGGTGGCCACCAAGAGCTACGCCGCCTTCGCCGACTTCAGCTACGACGTGACCGACGCCCTGTCGGTGTCGGTTGGCGGCCGCTTCACCAAGGACGAGAAGGAAGGCACGGTCTTCCGCCAACAGTATCTGGGCATCCGCAGCCCCTATTTCGGCAACAACGCCGCCGTGCCGCTGGGTGCGCCGCGCACCAACTACACTCGCACCCGCGAGTTCGAGAAGTTCACCCCGCGCGTCTCGGTCAACTACAAGTTCGGCCCCGATCTGACGGCCTATGCCTCGTGGGGCGAGGGCTTCAAGTCGGGCGGGTTCGACATGCGCGGCGATGCGGTCCTGTATCCCGCCACCGTCAACGGCTATGCGCCCGAGACCGTCGAGACCTATGAGATCGGGCTGAAGGGTTCGCTGCTGGATCGTCGCCTGACGTTCGCTACGGCGATCTTCGATTCCAGCTACGAAGACCAGCAGATCACGACCCAGTATCCGGCCGGCACGACCATCGCCTCGGTGGTGGACAATGTCGGGTCGTCGTCGATCCGCGGCTGGGAATTCGAGGGCCGTCTGCGCGCGACCAGCGCCCTGACGATCAACGCCTCGCTCAGCTATATCGACGCCCAGTTCGACCAGTTCCTGGCCTATATTCCGACCGGGCCGCTGAACACGACCTGCCCCACGGCGGTCGGCTGTTTCGTCGATGTGTCGTCGCAGCGCGACTTCCAGAACACCCCCGAATGGACCGGCTCGATCGGCGCCACCTACAACTGGTTCATGGAGAACGGCTCGTCGATCGCCTTCATTCCGTCGGTGGCCTATCGCGGCGCCTATCAGCAGTTCGAGACGGCGGCGCCGCTGCTCGATCAGGGCGCCTACTGGATGTATGACGCCAGCATCGTCTGGACCTCGTCCGACGACCGCCTGACCTTCGGCGTCCACGGCAAGAACTTGGGCGACGAACGCTACAAGGTCGGCGGCTACACCTTCCCCGGCGCCCTGACCGGCGACTCGATCATCGGCTTCTACGGCCCGCCGCGCACGGTCACGGCCGCCCTGGGTCTGAAGTTCTGATCCCTATCCACAACGCCTGACGACGAGGGGCGGCGGTCTCCGGGCCGCCGCCCCTTTTGTTTGCAGTGAGCACAGTTGCGGCTAGGCTCGCCTCAACGAATAAAAAAGACGCCGAGGGAAACGCCGATGACAATGGATACGCTGACGGTCGAGGACAAGGCGGTCGGGGGTGGGGTGCGGCCGGAAAGGCCCGGCTACCGCTACTATGTGCTGGCGGTCCTGATCCTGATCTACATGTTGAACTTCCTGGATCGCCAGATCATCGGCATCCTGGCCGCGCCGCTGAAGGAAGAGTTCGGCATGTCTGACAGCCAGTTCGGCCTGTTGGGCGGCATCGCCTTCGCCTCGGTCTATTCGACATTGGCCATTCCCCTGGCCTGGCTGGCGGACCGCTACAGCCGGGTCTGGATCATGACCGGCGCCCTGACGGTCTGGTCGGGCTTCACCGCCTTGTGCGGCATGGCGGGCTCGTTCGGACAGTTGTTCCTGTGTCGGATGGGCGTGGGCATCGGCGAGGCGGGCGGCGTGGCCCCGGCCTATTCCCTGATCGCCGACTATTTCCCGCCGCATCAGCGCGCACGGGCCATGGCCGCCTTCGCCTTCGGCATTCCGCTGGGCATGGCGGCGGGCACCCTGGTCGGGGGGCTGCTTGCGGCGACATACGGCTGGCGTACGGCCTTCATCGTGGTCGGTCTGCTGGGCGTGTTGGTCGCGCCCCTGTTGCGTCTGACGGTACGCGATCCCAGGCGGGGAGGGACCGATGCGGTCAAGACCCCGGCCCAGATCGCGGCCCTGGCGGCGGCGGCGGTCGGCACGGACCGGGCGGGCAAGATCGCCGCCCAGATCATGCTGGGACTCGGCGCCGGCCTGCTGATCCTGGCGGCGGCGAACTGGCTGCTGGGCGTGTCCCTGGGCAGTCCGCTGGTCCTGGCCTTCGGTGGTTTGCTGGCGGGGGTGATCGGGGTGTCGCTGATGGTGGCGCGCCGTACCGCCTCGGTGGTGATCAAGAAGCCCAGCTTCTGGCTGCTGGGGCTGGGCGCGGCCTCCTCTTCGGTCTGCGGCTATGGCGTCGCCGGCTGGCTGCCCCTGTTCTTCATGCGCAGCTTCGACCTGACCCTGCGCGAGACCAGCTGGTATTATTCGGGCATCGCCCTGATCGGCGGCATTCTCGGCATCTGGCTGGGCGGCATGATCGCCGACAAGCTGTCGAAAAAGGGCAAGGGCGCCTATCCCCTGACCCCGGCCATCGCCTTCCTGATCTCGGCGCCCTGTTTCATCCTGGCGATGAACTCGCCCTGGCTGATCGGCCTGGTCTTGCCGGGCGGGGGCAGCAACACCCAGCAGCTGGTGCTGGCCTTCCTGATCTTCCTGTTGCCGACCGGACTGAACCTGGCCTGGCTGGGTCCGATCACGGCGGCGGTCCAGCATCTGGTCCCGGCGGCGATGCGTTCGACGGCCTCGGCCCTGTTCCTGCTGCTGAACAATCTGCTCGGGATCGCGGTCGGCTTCTACTATTTCGGCTGGATGAGCGACCTGTTGGCGCCGCGATTCGGCGAGGAGAGTCTGCGGTGGGCCATCTACACCGGCATGGGCTTCTATGTGCTGGCGGCGATCCTGCTGATCGGGGCCTCACGCACGCTGAAGCGGGACTGGGTCGACTAAAGGGGGGCTGTGGACGGTTGCACCTGCGAAGGGGTGGGGCCTATAAGCCCCGCAACTCTCCAAGCAGCGGTTGCGGTGGTCCCCCATGAACATTCACGAATATCAGGCCAAGCAGGTCCTCAAAGGTTTCGGCGCGCCCGTCGCCGAAGGCGTCGCGGTGACGTCGGTCGATCAGGTCGAGGCGGCCGCCAAATCCCTGCCTGGCCCGCTCTACGTCGTGAAGTCGCAGATCCACGCCGGCGGACGCGGCAAGGGCAAGTTCAAGGAACTGCCGGCCGAGGCCAAGGGCGGCGTTCGCCTGGCCTTCTCGGTCGAGGAAGCCGTCTCCCACGCCAAGGAAATGCTGGGCAACACCTTGGTCACCGCCCAGACGGGCGACGCCGGCAAACAGGTCAACCGTCTCTACATCGAGGACGGCGCCGACATTGACCGCGAACTGTATTGCTCGCTGCTGGTCGACCGCCAGTATGGCCGCATCGCCTTCGTCGTCTCGACCGAGGGCGGCATGGACATTGAGGCCGTCGCCCATGACACGCCCGAGAAGATCCAGAACATCGTCATCGACCCGAACGCGGGTGTGACCGACGCCGACGTCGCCGCCATCAGCGCCGCCTACGGCCTGACCGGCGCCGCAGCCGTTGACGCCAAGTCCCTGTTCCCGGCGCTGTACAAGGCCTTCGTCGAGAAGGACATGGACATGCTGGAGGTGAACCCCCTGATCGTCATGAAGGACGGACACCTGCGCGTCCTGGACGCCAAGGTCAGCTTCGACGGCAACGCCCTGTTCCGTCACGACGACATCAAGGCCCTGCGCGACGAGACCGAGGAAGACGCCAAGGAAATCGAAGCCTCCAAGTGGGACCTGGCCTATGTCTCGCTGGACGGCAACATCGGCTGCATGGTCAACGGCGCGGGCCTCGCCATGGCGACGATGGACATCATCAAGCTGTACGGCAAGGAGCCGGCCAACTTCTGCGACGTCGGCGGCGGCGCCGGCAAGGAGAAGGTCGCTGCGGCCTTCAAGATCATCACCGCCGACCCGAACGTCCAGGGCATCCTGGTCAACATCTTCGGCGGCATCATGAAGTGCGACGTCATCGCCGAAGGCGTCGTCGCCGCGGTGAAGGAAGTCGGTCTGAAGGTGCCGCTGGTCGTGCGCCTGGAAGGCACCAACGCCGAACTGGGCAAGAAAATCCTGAACGAGTCCGGCCTGGCCATCACAGCCGCCGACGACCTCGACGACGCCGCCCAGAAGATCGTCGCGGCGGTCGGCTGAGGCGTTCGCCTTAGCCCGCTACCGCCCTGCTGACTGACACATTCCAGAGATCGATAGACCCATGTCCATCCTCGTCAACAAAGACACCAAGATCATCGTCCAGGGCCTGACCGGCAAGACCGGCGGCTTCCACACCGAACAGGCCCTGGCCTATCACGGCACCCAGATGGTCGCCGGCGTGCACCCGACCAAGGGCGGCACGAACTGGACCGGCTCGCACGGTGAAAGCCTGCCGATCTACGCCTCGGTCGCTGAAGCCCGCGACGCCACGGGCGCCGACGCCTCGGTGATCTACGTCCCGCCGTCGGGCGCGGCCGCCGCCATCATCGAAGCCATCGACGCCGAGATCCCCTTCATCACCTGCATCACCGAAGGCATCCCGGTGATGGACATGGTCAACGTCAAGCGCCGCCTGGAAGGCTCCAAGTCGCGCCTGCTGGGCCCGAACTGCCCGGGCATCCTGACGCCGGACGAATGCAAGATCGGCATCATGCCGGGCAACATCTTCAAGAAGGGCTCGGTCGGCATCGTGTCGCGTTCGGGCACCCTGACCTATGAAGCCGTATTCCAGACGACGAACGAAGGCCTGGGCCAGACCACGGCCGTCGGCATCGGCGGCGACCCGGTCAAGGGCACCGAGTTCATCGACGTGCTGGAGCTGTTCCTGGCCGATCCGGAAACCACCTCCATCATCATGATCGGTGAAATCGGCGGCGGCGCCGAAGAAGAGGCCGCCCAGTTCCTGATCGACGAAGCCAAGAAGGGCCGCAAGAAGCCGATGGCCGGCTTCATCGCCGGACGAACCGCGCCCAAGGGCCGCACCATGGGCCACGCCGGCGCCGTCGTCTCGGGCGGCAAGGGCGATGCGGAATCCAAGATCGCGGCGATGGAAGCCGCCGGCATCCGCATGTCGGAATCGCCGGCTCGCCTGGGCAAGACCCTGGTGGAAGTGCTGAAGGGTTAAGAGCGCACATGCGCCTCTCCCTCCCCCTGCGGGGGAGGGTGGCCGAGCCGAAGGCGAGGACGGGTGGGGACGGCAAGGCGACGCCCCACGGATTTGTTCTGGATTGGACAGGTGCGTCCCTGCCTGGCCGCCCCCACCCCGTCGCTCCGCGACGACCCTCCCCAAACGGGGAGGGAGAGGTGTCAGCCTCGTTTCGCGCATCAAAAATGCCGGTTACGGCTGGAATGGACGCCCTCGGCTCAGGCCGGGGGCGTTTTTCTTTGGGCCTGCGACCAATTTCTCACCGAATTGCCCCGTTTCGGTCATGACCCATAAGGAAACGACGCCTATATGACGGGCGCGCCCCTCACGGAGATGTGTCCGTCGGGGCCCAGGGATTGCGAAACGATGGCGGACGATGCCGGTCGGCTGAACCAGGTCTTTGCCGAGACCTCATTCCTCTACGGGTCCAATGCGGCCTATGTGGAGGAGCTGCAGGAGAAGTGGGCGAAAGACCCCGGCTCCGTCTCGGCGGAATGGAAAGCCTTCTTCGACCAACTGCGCGACAACGCCGCGCTGGTGACCGCCTCGGCGGGAGCGGGAAGTTGGGGACGGGGCGTGGCGACCGAGCCCACCGAGGAGACCGGCGTGTTCGACGGCCGTTGGCCGGCCCCGAAACTCGATCCCAAGAAGCCCGGCGCCGCGCCTGCCGCTCCGGCCGCCAAGGCTGCGCCCGCCGACGTCTCGGCCGACGTCATCCGCGCCGCCGCCCATGATTCCATCCGCGCCCTGATGCTGATCCGCAGCTATCGCGTGCGCGGTCACCTGCAGGCCAAGCTGGACCCGCTGGGCATCGAACAACCGGTCGAGAACCCCGAGCTGACGCCGGAATTCTATGGCTTCAGCGGCGCCGATCTGGACCGTCCGATCTTCCTGGACGGCGTTCTGGGTCTGCAAACCGGCACGATCCGCGAAGTGCTGGAGATCCTGAAGCGCACCTATTGCGGCACGGTCGGCATCCAGTTCATGCATATCGCCGAGCCGGAAGAGAAATCCTGGCTGCAGCAGCGGTTCGAGGGGCCCGACAAGTTCGAGCAGAACGCCTTCTCCAAGGAAGGCAAGCTGGCCATCCTGTCCAAGCTGGTCGAGGCCGAGGGCTTCGAACGGTTCCTGCACAAGCGCTTCCCCGGCACCAAGCGGTTCGGCCTGGACGGCGGCGAGGCCATGGTCCCGGCGCTGGAGCAGGTTATCAAGCGCGGTGGTTCGCTGGGCGTGGACGAGGTCGTGCTGGGCATGGCCCACCGCGGTCGCCTGAACGTGCTCGCCGCCGTGATGGGCAAGCCCTACAAGGTCATCTTCCACGAGTTCCAGGGTGGTTCGGCCGTCCCCAGCGACATCGAGGGCTCGGGCGACGTCAAATATCACATGGGCGCCTCGTCGAACCGCGAGTTCGACGGCAACCACGTCCACCTGTCGCTGACCGCCAACCCGTCCCACCTGGAAATCGTCAACCCGGTCGTACTGGGCAAGGCGCGCGCTAAACAGGCATTCGACATCCGCGAGGCCAACGAAGGCGTGCCCGAGGGCCAGTGGGCGCTGGATCGTTCCAAGGTCGTGCCGCTGCTGATCCACGGCGACGCCGCCTTCGCCGGCCAGGGCGTGGTCGCCGAATGCTTCGCCCTGATGGGGCTGAAGGGTTACCGCACCGGCGGTACGCTTCACTTCGTCATCAATAACCAGATCGGCTTCACCACCAGCCCGCGCAACTCGCGCTCGTCGCCCTATCCGTCGGATGTGGCCCTGATGGTCCAGGCGCCGATCTTCCACGTCAACGGCGACGACCCCGAAGCGGTCGTCTTCGCCTCCAAGGTCGCCACCGAATACCGCCAGAAGTTCCACAAGGACGTGGTGGTGGACATGTTCTGCTACCGCCGCTTCGGCCACAACGAAGGCGACGATCCCACCTTCACCCAGCCGCTGATGTATTCGAAGATCCGCGCCCAGCCCTCGACCCGCGAACTGTATTCGCAGCGTCTGGTCGCCGAAGGCGTGATCACCCAGGCCGACGTGGACGCCGAGGTCGAGCGGTTCGAGAAATTCCTCGACGAGCAGTTCGAGGCCGGCAAGACCTGGTCCGCCGAAAAGGCCGACTGGCTGGACGGCCAATGGCAGGGCTTCCAGGCGCCCAAGGACGAGCTGCGGGGCGACACCGCCGTGCCGCTGGCCAAGCTGACCGACCTGGGTCACCGCCTGACCACCATCCCGAACAGCGTCGATATGCACAAGACGCTGAAGCGCGTCATCGACGGTCGCCGCGAGGCCATCACCTCGGGCCAGGGTCTGGACTGGGCCACGGCCGAGAGCCTGGCCTTCGCCTCGCTGGTGGACGAAGGCTTCCCGATCCGCCTGTCGGGTCAGGATTCGGTGCGCGGCACCTTCTCGCAGCGCCACTCGGGTATCATCGATCAGACGACCGAAGAGCGCTACATCCCGCTGAACAACCTGCGCGAAGGCCAGGCCAATTTCGAGGTCATCGACTCGGCCCTGTCGGAAGAGGCGGTGCTGGGCTTCGAGTACGGCTATTCGCTGGCCGACCCCAATACGCTGGTCATGTGGGAAGCCCAGTTCGGCGACTTCGTGAACGGTGCCCAGGTGGTGATCGACCAGTTCATCAGCTCCGGCGAACGCAAGTGGCTGCGGATGAGCGGCCTGACCATGCTGCTGCCGCATGGTTATGAGGGCCAGGGACCGGAACACTCCTCGGCTCGCCTGGAGCGCTTCCTGCAGCAGTGCGCCGAAGACAATATGCAGGTCGCCAACTGCACGACCCCGGCCAACTACTACCATATCCTGCGTCGCCAGATGCACCGGCCGTTCCGCAAGCCGCTGATCCTGATGACGCCCAAGTCCCTGCTGCGTCACAAGAAGGCGGTCTCGTCGATGGCGGACCTGGCGGAGGGTTCGGCCTTCCACCGTCTGCTGCATGACGACGCCCAGACGCGTCCCGACGTCGCCGGGATCACGATCAAGGCGGACAAGGACATCCGCCGGGTCATCCTGTGCTCGGGCAAGGTCTATTACGACCTGCTAGACGCGCGCGAGAAGAAGGCCAAGGACGGCCAGGCCGTGGACGACGTCTACATCTTGCGTCTGGAACAGTTCTATCCGTGGCCGATCCAGTCCCTGCGCAAGGAACTGGCCCGCTTCCCCAAGGCGGAAGTGGTTTGGTGCCAGGAAGAGCCCAAGAACATGGGCGGCTGGACCTTCGTCGATCCGTGGCTGGAGCTGACGCTCGACAAGCTGGACGTCGCCTCCAAGCGCGCCCGCTACGTCGGTCGTCCCGGTTCCGCCTCGACGGCGGCCGGCCTGATGAGCCGGCACCTGAAGGAACTCGACACCTTCACGACCGAAGCCTTCGCCTGATACACGTATAAAAGACCGACCTAGAGACGAGCTGGACCTGACATGGCCGACATCCTGACCCCCGCCCTCGGTGAATCCGTCACCGAAGCCACCATCGCGAAGTGGACCAAGAAGGTCGGTGATCCGGTCAAGAAGGACGAACTGCTGGTCGAGCTGGAGACCGACAAGGTCTCGCTGGAAGTCGTCTCGCCCGCCGACGGCGTGCTGGGCGAAATCAAGGCGGCCGAGGGCGACAACGTCGTTCCCGGCACGATCCTGGGTTCGGTGACCGAGGGCGCGTCCGCCGCCGCTCCTGCCCCCGCTCAGGCCGCAAAGGCCGCACCCGCCGCCAAGGCCGAGACCAAGTCGGCCCCCGCCGCTACGGCTCCGGCCGCCACACCTGCCGCTGAAACGGCGATCGACATCATGGTGCCGGTCATGGGCGAGAGCGTCGCCGAAGGTTCGGTCGGCAAGTGGCTCAAGAAGAACGGCGACGCGGTCAAGAAGGACGAACTGCTGGTCGAGATCGAGACCGACAAGGTCGCGGTCGAGGTGTCGGCCCCGGCTGACGGCGTCCTGACCATCGCCGCCGACGAAGGCGCGACCGTCACCCCGAACCAGAAGATCGGCTCGATCTCGGGTTCCGGCGCGGCCGCCGCTGCACCGGCTGCTGCTCCGGCTCCTGCCGCCGCCGCTCCGGCCAACACCGGCTCTGCTCAGGTTTCGGGCGCCAAGAACGAAACCCTGTCGCCCGCCGTCGCCCGCGTCGTCGGCGAGAACAATCTGGACCCGAAGGCCATCACCGCTACCGGGCCCAAGGGCAACATCACCAAGGCCGACGCCATCGCCGCCATCGGCCAGGCTGCTGCTCCGGCCGCCGCCGCTGCGCCTGCCGCCCCGCGCGCCGACCAGCCGCGCGAAGAGCGGGTGAAGATGACGCGCCTGCGTCAGACCATCGCCCGTCGCCTGAAGGAATCCCAGAACACCGCCGCCCAGCTGACCACCTTCAACGAGGTGGACATGACTAACGTCATGGCCCTGCGCGCCCAGTACAAGGACGTGTTCGAAAAGCGCCACGGCGTGAAGTTGGGCTTCATGTCCTTCTTCACCAAGGCCGTCGTCGCGGCCCTGCACGAGATCCCGGCCGTCAACGCCGAGATCGACGGCACGGACATCATCTACAAGAACCACTATGACATCGGCGTCGCCGTCGGCACCGACAAGGGTCTGGTGGTTCCGGTCCTGCGCGACGCCGACACCCTCAGCCTCGCCGGCATCGAAAAGGGCATCGGCGCCCTGGGCAAGGCCGCCCGTGACGGCGCCCTGACCATGGATCAGATGCAGGGCGGCACCTTCACCATCACCAACGGCGGCACCTATGGGTCGCTGATGTCCACGCCGATCCTGAACGCGCCGCAGTCGGGCATCCTGGGCATGCACAACATCGTCCAGCGCCCGATGGCCATCAACGGCGAGGTCAAGATCCGCCCGATGATGTATCTGGCCCTCAGCTACGATCACCGGATCGTCGACGGCAAGGAAGCCGTGACCTTCCTGGTCCGGGTCAAGGAACTGCTCGAAGACCCGGCGCGGGCCCTGCTGGACCTGTAACGACCCTGAAAGGCGGCGACGATCTCGCCGCCTTTTTCTTTGACCCGAGGTTCGCCGATGCTGACCCTTTATACGTCGTCTGGCTCGTGCAGCCGCGCCAGCCATATCGCGCTGGAGGAGTCCGGCCTGGACTTCGAGGTCCGGCTGCTCGACTTCTCGAAGTCCGAACAACGGCAGCCGGACTATCTGGCGATCAATCCCAAAGGCCGCGTGCCGGCCCTGGCGACCGATCAAGGCGTGCTGACCGAAAGCCCGGCCATCCTGGCCCATATCGCCGCGCTCGCGCATGCGGGCCTGTTGGCGCCGACCGATCCCTTCGCCTTTGCGCGGATGCAGGCTTTCAACCTCTATCTGGCCACCACCGTCCATGTGGCCCATGCCCATGGTCGTCGTGCCTCGCGCTGGAGCGATGACGCCGCCGCCCAGGCGTCGATGGCGGCCAAGGTGACGCAGAACATGCGCGACGGCTTCGCCCTTATCGAAGCGGACCTGACCGGCGACTGGGTCATGGGCGACGCCTATACGGTCGCGGACCCCTATCTGTTCACCTTCGCAGGCTGGCTGGAAACCGACGGCGTCAACATCGCCGAGTTTCCCAGAGTTCAGGCCCATTTCGAACGGATGCAGGCCCGTCCCGCCGTCGTCAGGGCGCTGGCCGCCAGGGCTTAACGGGCGCGGGCTCAAAGACCAACGGTTGTGTCTATTTTGCGCCGGTCGTTAACGATCCAGATCGCGGCGCATTTTCCGCGATTACAACGGCCGAAAATGGTGCCTTATTCCTGCCATGGAGTGGGCGGCACGCGCGATAGGGGTGTTCTACGTCTTGGGCGGACTGATGCTTTTGTATCAGGCCTGGCTCAACTGGCGTCTGCAACGGGCCTTGTCCGGCCTGATCTCCGTTCCCACGACCGAACAGGTCGCTGACGGCGCGATCGCCCTGGGCGGGGTGCTGGTCCTGGCGTCCGGTGCGGCGCTTGCGGCGCTCAGCGCCTGGGCCGTCGTCGCCTTTCTGGCGGGATGGGCGATCCAGGCCGCCTATCTGTTGTGGGCCAACCGTTCGGATTTGAACGATCCCGCCGCCGCCGGCCGCCGGCGTTCGGTCCACGCCTTCGCGGGTTACACCGCTGTCACCGGCCTGGTGCTGTGGTTGCCGGTCGCCGGCGTGCTGGGCTGATCAGCCGAACTCGGCTTCCAGGTCCGCCAGGCGCGCGGCCTGGTCCTCGGCGATCAGGGCGTTCAGCAGGGGGTCGATGTCGCCTTCCATGATCTGCGGCAGGCTGTGCAGGGTCAGGTTGATGCGGTGATCGCTGACCCGGCCTTGCGGATAGTTGTAGGTGCGGATCCGCTCCGACCGGTCGCCCGATCCGACCTGGGACTTGCGCGTATCGGACCGGGCCAAGTCCTTGGCCTGACGCTGCATGTCATACAGGCGCACGCGCAGGTTCTTCATCGCCTTGTCGCGGTTCACGTGCTGGGACTTCTCCGACGACGTCACCATGATGCCGGTGGGCAGGTGGGTGATGCGCACGGCGGAATCGGTCGTGTTGACGTGCTGGCCGCCCGAACCGGAGGCGCGGAAGGTGTCGATACGGATGTCCTTGTCATGGATCTCGATCTCGACGTCCTCGACCTCGGGCAGGACCGCGACCGTCGCCGCCGAGGTGTGGATGCGGCCCTGCGACTCGGTTGTCGGCACGCGCTGCACCCGGTGGACGCCGCTCTCGAACTTCAGCCGGCCGAACACGCCGTCGCCGGTGACCGTGGCGATGATCTCCTTGTAGCCGCCAGCGTCGCCCTCGGTCGCCGAATCCAGCTCGACCCGCCAGCCGCGCGTCGAGGCATAGCGCGAATACATGCGGAACAGGTCGCCCGCGAACAGGGCCGCCTCGTCGCCGCCGGTGCCGGCGCGGACTTCCAGAACGGCCGAGGCGTTCTCGTCCGCGTCGCGCGGGGCCAGCAGAAGGGCGACCTCGCGTTCCAGACCCGGCAGGGTTTCACCCAGCATCTGAAGTTCGTCCTGCGCCATCGCCGCCATTTCGGGATCGGCCGTCATGGCTTCCAGATCCGCCATCTCGGCGCGAGCGCGGGCCAGGCCCTGGACCGCGTCGGCGACGGGCTTCAGCTCGGCATGTTCCTTGGACAGGCGCACGATCTCGACGCCGTCGGTCGCCGCGCTCATTCGCGCCTCCACCTCATGGAAGCGGTCGAGCACCTGATCGAGACGGGCCTGGGGCAGTCGCAAAACGGAAATATCCTGAGGAAAAGCGAAGGGCCGTCCTTACCCGCCGGGGGCGGTCGTGTCGATTGCAAGCCGCTGCGAGCGCCGGGCGCGCGCTTGTGATCGACGGTGATGCAACGGTCACGATGGCGTCAGGCCGGTTACGAAACCGGACTCAACCGTTTAGCTGGCGCCGAGCAACCGTGAGGAGGACGCCATGTTCGACCGCCCGCCCGCATCTGGACCCCATATGGCTCAACCCGAAACCGATCCTGTCGCCGACAGCGTCGAACGCCTTTGCCGCCTGTACGACACCCGCCTGTCCGAGACCGGCGGAGACCTCTTACCTGAAGACGCCCGGGAGCTGAACGCCATGGCCGCCATCTACGATCTGGACACCGACCGCCCATCGGCCGAGGTCTGGCGCGACCTGCGCGCCGTCGTCACGCGCCAGGCCCCAGCCACATCGGCCGACGCCGCGCCCCCGACCGATGTCGAGGCCCTGACCCTGCTCGTGGTCGAGGATGATCCCGACGCCGCCGCCTCCCTGACCGAACTGCTGACCGAGGCGGGCCACAGCGTCGTCGGCCCCTTCCACAGCGCGGCGGCGGCCGAGGCGGCGGCGGCGCTTCACAGCATCGACGCGGCCCTGCTGGACATCAAACTGTCGGGCGAGATGACCGGGGTCGAACTGGCCAAGGTGCTGACCGGGCGCTGGGACGTGCGGGTGATCTTCATCTCCGGCGACGTCGCCGCCGCCGCGCGAAACGCCGACATGGCCGAGGCCCTGGTGCTGAAACCCTACAATGGCGCCCAGATCCTTGAGGCCGTGGCCCGGCTGGGCCGCTCGGCCTGAGATCGTCCGCACCGGCGAACGGCGTCTTGCGTCCGGCCTCCGGGCGGGCGATCACGGACCATGCTTTCGAACCGGTCCCGCTACGCCCTGCGCGCCATGGTCCATCTGGCGGGTCTGCCCGGCGGGGGACCCGCGACCATCGCCGAGATCGCCGAAGCGGCGGCGGCCCCGCGCAAGTTCCTGGAGGCCATCCTGCTGGACCTGCGACGCCAGCATCTCTTGGTGTCGAAACGGGGCAGGGCGGGCGGCTATGCTCTGGCGGCGCCCGCCGCCGCCATCAGCTTCGCCGACGTGATCCGCGCGCTGGAAGGGCCGCTGGCCCTCGCGCCCTGCGCCTCTCGCACCGCCTATGGCCCCTGCGAAACCTGTCCGGATGTCGAGACCTGTCCGCTTCAGCCCGTGCTTCAGGACGGGCGCGACGCCATCGCGGCCGTGTTCGAGACAAGAACTCTTCTGCAAGCCGCCGCCAATTCTTCTCCTATTGACCGACTAGGGAAATAAACCGCACCGTTCGTCCGCGTTTCAGGGGCCGCCATGCAAGACTTCCTTCTGTTTCTCCTTGTCGGTTTCCTGGCCCAGGTCGTGGATGGGGCGCTGGGCATGGCCTACGGCGTCATCTCCTCGACCGTGCTGCTGTCGTTCGGCGTGCCGCCCGCGACGGCGTCGGCCAGCGTCCACGCGGCCGAGGTCTTCACCACGGCGGCCTCCGCCGGCTCGCACACGGTCAACAAGAACGTGAACTGGAAGCTGTTCGTGCCCTTGGCCTTGGGCGGCGTGGTGGGCGGCGGCCTGGGGGCCTTCGTCCTGACCAGTATCGACGGCGACCTGCTCAAGCCCTGGATCACCACCTATCTGGCCATAATGGGCGTCGTGATCATCTGGCGCGCCACGCGTCAGACGCGTGAGCGGATCTTCCCGCGCAAATTCGCCGGACCCCTGGGCCTCGTCGGCGGCTTCTTCGACGCCATCGGCGGGGGCGGCTGGGGACCGACGGTCACCACCACCATGGTGGGCACGGGCCAGGACCCCCGCGTGTCCATCGGCACCACCAATACGGCCGAGTTCTTCGTCACCTCGGCCATTTCGGCGACCTTCCTCGCCGCCTTGCTGACCGGCCACTGGCAGGAGGCCGAGGGCATTTCGAGCCATGCGATGGCGGTTCTGGGTCTGATCCTCGGCGGCCTGATCGCCGCCCCCTTCGCCGGCGTGATCGCCCGCATCGCCCCGCGCCGCGTGCTAACCTACGGGGTCGGCGCCGTGGTGCTTCTGTCCGCCGGCTATCAGGCGCTGCGGCTGTTCAAGGTAATCTGAAACGAAAAGCGGCGGCGGGTTCGCACCCGCCGCCGCGTATTTTTGTTTTACAGGGGCGCAGAGCGCGCGG
>NZ_JBKBOC010000010.1:0-100894 GCF_046295075.1 Brevundimonas sp.
CCGAACTCCCGATCCTCAGGCGTCACTGCGTCCTTCCCATGATCCGATGACATCGAGAACCATGGTGTGCGATTGCGCGCAAATCACGAAGCCTGTGATTGAACAAAGAAAGGGCGGCGCCTCGTGGCGCCG
Organism: Brevundimonas sp.; assembly: GCF_046295075.1. Classification (GTDB taxonomy): domain Bacteria; phylum Pseudomonadota; class Alphaproteobacteria; order Caulobacterales; family Caulobacteraceae; genus Brevundimonas. The sequence continues at coordinate 133 of NZ_JBKBOC010000010.1, forward strand.
CCCTCTGTCTAGTCTTCAAATGCCGCTGTCGATCAGCCGGTGAACGGACGGATCAGGATTTCCACGCGACGGTTCTGGGCCTTGCCTTCCGCTGTAGCGTTCGAAGCCACCGGATTGCGTGCGCTCTCTCCCGCAACATAGAGCCGCTGGGCGATCACGCCGCGACGCACCAGTTCGGAGGCGACGCTGCTGGCGCGGCGTTCCGACAGGGGTTGGTTGATGGCGTCGCCGCCCGACGAGTCGGTGTGACCGATCACATCCACCGTCGACTGGTCGTACTGCTGCAGCACCCGCGCCACGTCGTCGAGGACGGGCAGGAAGCGCGGGTCGATCGAGGACTGATTGGTGGCGAAGGTCACGTCCGACGGCATGCGAAGAACCAGAACATCGCCCTGACGCGCCACGCCGACGCCCGAGCCGGACAGTTCGGCCTCCATCGCGCGTTGCTGACGGTCCATATACTGGCCGACGGCCGCCCCACCCAAGGCGCCGACGCCGGCGCCGATCAGGGCGTTCTTGCGGCCTTGTTCGCCGTTCGAGGTGTTGGTCAGATAGCCCAGCAGGGCGCCGATACCGGCGCCGGCAAGAGCGCCCGTTCCGGTGTTGTTGCGGACGGGGCCTGATTGATAGGGGTCGGTCGTGGTGCAGGCGGCGGCGCCCAGCAGGGCGGCGATCGAGACGCTGGCGACGATGATCTTGGCGCGCATGGAATGGTCCTCTTTATGAATATGATCTGGCGCGGAAACGTATGCTTACTGTGAAGGTTCCAAGCTGTATGGCGCGTGAACGGTGTCCGTGCTCCCGTTTGACGATGAACTGACAAGCCGCTGGATTAGGGGTATGGGAACCGCCGCACATCCCCAGATCGAGGACGACGCCCGTGAGCGCGACCCAGAACGACAGCCCTGCCGCCGACCGCGCGATCCAGCCGGTTTCGATGACCCAGTATGACGCTGACTTCCAGGCGTTCAGCGACGCCCTGGGCGCATCCTTCTCGCGATACGGCTTTGCGGTGGTGGCCGACCACGGTCTGGACGAGGCGCGCATCACCGCCGCCATCGACGACGCCAAGGCCTTCTTCGCCCTGCCTGAGGAGGTGAAGCGCCAGTATCACCAGCCGGGCACGGGCGGCGCACGCGGCCTGACGCCGTTCGGGGTCGAGGCGGCCAAGGGCGCGAACGCCGTAGACCTGAAGGAGTTCTGGCACGTCGGCCGCGAATTGCCGGAAGGGCATCCCTATCGCCGCTATATGCGCGACAACGTCTGGCCGACCGAGATCGAGGGCTTCAAGCCGCACCTCTATGGCATGTTCGAGGATCTGGATGCCCTGGGCGCCAAGATCCTGCGCGCCATCGCTCGGTATCTGAAGCTGGGGGACGACTTCTTTGCGGACAAGGTCGAGATGGGCAACAGCGTCCTGCGCATGCTGCACTATCCGCCGGTGCCCGCCGATGCGCCCGGCGTGCGGGCCGGCGCCCACGAAGACATCAACGTCATCACCCTTTTGCTGGGCGCTGAAGAGGCCGGCCTTCAGCTCAAGGAGAAGGACGGCAGCTGGCTGGACATCGCACCGCCGCCCGGCGCACTGGTCGTCAATATTGGCGACATGCTGCAGCGGCTGACCAACCACGTCCTGCCCTCGACGACCCACCGCGTGGTCAATCCGGCGCCTGAGCGTCGCGGCTTCGCCCGCTATTCGACGCCCTTTTTCCTGCACTTCAACCCGGACTTCCCGATCAAGACCCTGCCCAGCGCCATCACGCCGGACAACCCTGACCGCTATGCGGGCAAGACGATCCTGGCCGAGGACTATCTGACCGAACGCCTGCGGGAAATCCGCCTGCTCTGAGGTGTCAGCGGGAGATCCGCAGGCGGGTGATGTCGCGACCGATGGCCTGGAAGTCGTTGGACAGATCGGCGCCCGATTGCGGCAGGAAGGCCTTGTCCGTGTCGGTGGCGCAGGTGCTCAGGATGCTCGCGGCCTCGCTGCCCTCTGTGATCGAGAAACCGACCGTATAGACGATGATGCCCTTCGCCTTCATGTTGGTGCAGAGCTGCGCCGCCTGATCGAACGGATCGCCATTGGTCGCATTGCAGGCGATCTTGTCGAAGAGATTGCCGGAGAATGTCCCGGCGTCGCGCGCGACGACGCCGCCGCAATAGGGGGTGTTGAATTCCCCGTCTGTCATCAGGATTACGGCCTTCAGCACCTTGGTTGGCGCATAGGCGGCGGCTGTATTGGAAGACCACAGACCGTTGAACTGATCGGATACCGTGTACCAGCCCCAAGCGAGCCCGATCTGACCGGCGGTCGACCCCGTGATAGACAGGCCGTTCACGAGGCCGGTCAGAGTGTCGATGTTGGACGTCAGGGGCTGGATGGTCGCGGCCGGGCAGGGATTGCCCGCGGACCGAACGGGTGTCGTGCGTTCAGGCGCAGCATAGTTGCGGCCGACATAGGTCGAACTGCCCGGCGCAGCGTCGGAGTAGGGTTCTGACCCTGTGCGCTCGCTGACGCAGGTGGTGTTCTGAAAGGCCGTCAAGCGATTGTACTGCGCATCGCGAAACACGCGCTTGGCGCATCCGTCACGTCCACACTGAACAGATCCACTGCTGGAGTAGTCGGCGAATGTGGCGCCGCCCACCGGGATGACGAAAGCGTCTTTAGATGTTCTTTCAAGGACTTCGTAGAGGCCTCCATCGTTTGTCGTATTCAGCGCGGTCATGCCTTTGACGCCCGCGATCTGAAGGCCCTCGCCTTGCGACAAGCCGTGGTTGGGCGATGTGATGGTGATGAAACAGTCAGAGCGCGTGCATTTGCGAATCTGGCCACCGTAGCTGTAGCTGCTGTAGCCGCTGTTCGTGTTCAGCGCATACCAATTGCCGCCAGACTGATACTGCAAGGAGACCTTGTTGGCGTCGATGCGCACCGCGCGATAGGCGCGGTTATTGATCTGGGTCATCCCGCTGACGCCGCTGATCCAGACATAGTCGTTGGTCGCCAAACCGTGGCCGTTGGCGGTCACGACGCCGGTCGAGGCGCGCGTGATGCCCGAGATCGACTTCGAGGCTGCCGAGGCCCAAGAGGCGCCGGTAATGGCCGTTGTCCCGACGGACTGGCCTCTGGCGCCGTCGGCCCAGGCCCCCAGATTCACGCCGATCGAATAGGGGACGATGGCCATGCGCGAATAGTAGGGGGTCTGTTTCGTCTCTGGCTGGACGACCAGTTTGATCAATTGGTTCGCCGCGCTCTTCAGGTCCCCGATGCGATCGTTGGTGGACATCGACCCCGTGATGTCCAGCACCAGAGAGACCTCGATGTCCTTCGACGACCGATTGACTTCGGAGTGGACGTTGACCGGCAGGGTGTCGTCCAAAAGCTGACCGTAGGGCGGCAGGACGATGTTGGCGACCAGGGTCTTCACCTGAACCCGCAAGTCTGCGACCACGACCTGGTCTTTGGTCAAGACGATGCTGAGATCCTCGGCTTCGTATTCTGCGTCAGAGTTGAGCAGATTGGCCTTCAAGGCGATCAGGGCGACGGCCTTCAGCTCCGTCTCCTCCGTATAGGACGAACGCGCAGCGGCCAGGGCGGCTGCGTCCAAGGCGTCCTGAACGCGGGCCTTCACCGTCGTGATGCGGCTAATGTCGATCCCGCCCAAGGTGATCATGATCAGGGCCGGCATCACCAGCGCGAAGATCATGACGACATTCCCGCCCCGGTCGGACGACAGGCGCGCCGCCAGATTGTGCAGGCTTCGAACCGCTTTGCCGATCAGTGTGGAAGCTTGCGCCAAGACCATCCCCGAGGGCGCAGATCGCCCGTATACCGCCCGAATGGCCGCAGTCTGCCATCGGGCGGTTAAGGGAAGTCTCAAGGGGAACGGTTAACCAGCCTTTGGCGTCAGCCTCGGCCGACGACGCAGGCGTTCAGGCCTTCGTTGCGCACCGTGCCCATGGCCGCCTGGACGCGTGACGCCCTTCTGCGGACATAGGGACCAGGCGCCGCCGCCTGGTAACGGCGCGGGGCCGGCAGGATGGCGGCCAGACGCGCAGCCTCCCGAGGGCTCAGGTCCCTGGCGTCCTTGCCGAACCAATGGCGCGAGGCGGCCTGGGCGCCATAGACGCCCGGCGCCCATTCCACCACGTTCAGATAGACCTCCATGATCCGGCGTTTGGACCAGACCGTTTCGATCAGGACGGTGTAGCCCGCCTCCAGCCCCTTGCGGATCCAGTCGCGACCCGGCCAGAGGAAGACGTTCTTGGCCGTCTGCTGGCTGATGGTCGATCCGCCCCGGATGCGACCGCCCTCCGCGTTATGGTCCAGCGCCTTCTGGATTGCCTCCATGTCGAAGCCGTGGTGGCCGCAGAAGCGGGCGTCCTCGGCGGCGATGGCGGCGTTGACCAGGTTGGGGGAAATCTGGTTCAGGCCGCGCCACTGATAGTCCATGCCCTCGCCTCGCGCGAGCTGGCGCAGCATCAGGATCGTCGGCGGCGGCGGCACGACGGCGACGATCAGCACGCCGGCGACCGGGATCAGGGCCAGAACCAGAAGGGCGGTCAGCAGGACCCGACGCCAGCTCTTGCGACCCTTGGCCATCAGAGAATGATCACGCCGGCGGCGCCGTCCTCGTCGGCCCAGGCGACCTTGTCGACGGCGGGGCTGAGCGACAGGGCGACGATGGCCGGCCCCTTCTCGGCCTTGACGAAGTTCAGCCCCTGGGCGGCCGGATGCGCCACCCAGACCCGACCGTCGGTCAGGCCGGCGGCCAGCAGCCCTTGGTCGGCGCGGGCCGAGACCAGATTGACCAGGGTGGTGTCGTCATAGCCGATCTCGGTCGCCTCGCGGCCCATCGGACCGTTCGATCCGATGAAGGGCCACAGCACCGCGCCCTGTGCGCCCGAGGTCGCCATCAACTGACCATTGGCCAGGAAGGCCATCGATCGGACCTTGCCGGGATAGCCGCCCATCCGCAGGTTCTTGGCGTCCTTGATGCGCCAGCCGTGCATCTGGTTGTCCTGCATGGTGGTGACGACGAAGGCGCCGTCGGGCGAGAAGGCAACGCCGGTGTGCGATCCGGCCCAGGCCAGCTTAACCGGCTGTTGCTTTTCGATCCGCGCATACCACAGCGCCGCCCCGCCATAGGTCGAGGTGGCGATGCGCCGGCCTTTGGGCTCGAAGGCGACGCCGGAGACGGTGCGTTCGTGCTGGAAGTCGCGACGGAAACCGACATCGTTGGGGTCGATCACCGACAGGGTGCGGCCGAAGGAGAAGGCGATCAGGCCCGAGGCCTGCGAGGCGTCGATGGCGTCGATCCACTGATTCCTGGCCGTGGCCAGGACGGCCGGGTCCTCGTCGCGGCGGCTCCAGACGACCTTGCCGTCGTCTCCGCCGGTGACGATCCCGTGGCCGGACGGGTGGACGCAGGCGCACAGCACGGCGCCGTCGTGGGCCTCGACCCGCGTGCGGTCCTCGAACCGGACAGAGCCGTCGCCGAGAGCGAAGACGGCGCCGGCGTTGTCGAACAGGGCGGCGGTGACCTGGGCGTCGAAATCGAAGTTCATGCGGACGCGTTAGCGGGTTGCGGGAGCGGGGGCAAATAGCGGCTTTTATTCTCCCTCCCCTTCATGGGGAGGGATGATCGCGCAGCGATCCGGGTGGGGTCTGTAAGGGCGTGAGCGAGGTCCTGACCGCCCCACCCCGGCTACGCTCCGCTGCGCCGCCCCTCCCCATGAAGGGGAGGGAGAAGGCTAGACCGGGTCGGTCGGCTTGGGCTCGACCGGCGCAGGGGCGGCCTGGGCCTTGGCGGGTTCGTCGGGCAGGGGAATGAACTCCAGGTCGTCGGCGTGGGGCAGGCTCATGCGGCCGGCCTTCCAGTCGGCCTTGGCCTGATCGATACGGGCCTGGCTGGAGGCGACGAAGTTCCACCAGATCAGCCGCTCGCCCACCGGCTCGCCGCCCAGCACCATGACGGTCGACTGGACCAGGGCCTTGATCGTGGGTTCGGCCGTCGGCTCCAGAACGATCATCTGACCTTCGTGGAAGGTGCGGTCGCCGACCTCGATGGCGCCCTTGGCCACATAGAGGGCGCGCTCACTCATGCCGCCGGCGCCCTTGCCGGACGGCGGGGCGGTGCGAACGCCCGGCTGAAGCTCCCAATGGATATAGAACAGCGGCGACGAAACCGGCACGGCGGCCTTGGTGCCATAGGCCTCGCCCGCCACCAGACGCGCAAACAGGCCGCCGTTCTCATAGGCGGGCTGGGCGTCCTCGCCCAGGTGGTGGAAGGCCGGATCGATGTCTTCGGCCTCGTCGGGCAGGGCGACCCAGGCCTGCATGCCGTGCATCGGCCCGCCGGTGCTCTTTCTCAGCGGATCTGTGCGTTCGGAATGGACGATGCCCTTGCCGGCCGTCATCCAGTTGACCTCGCCCGGCCGGATCGCCTGATCGTAGCCGAGGTTGTCGTGGTGCATGATCTCGCCCTCGAACAGATAGGTCAGGGTCGACAGGCCGATATGCGGATGCGGCCGCACGTCGATGGCCGTGGCGCCGGCTGCGAACTCGGCCGGCCCCATTTGGTCCAGGAAGATGAAGGGCCCCACCATCCGGCGCGAATGGAAGGGCAGGACGCGCCCGACCTCGAACCCGCCCAGGTCCTTGCGGCGCGCGTCGATCACCAGTTCGATCATGGTCGTGGTCCTCAGGCGGATCGGCCCGCCTGAGCGACGTTATCCGACGTGAGGCGTGATGATGCCAAGAGGCAGGGCGGTCACATTCTTCACGCCGCGCGTGACGATGTGGCTTTCGCAGTCAGAGACGATGCCCAGGGCCAGCAGTTTCTCGCGCAGGAACAGGTCGAAGGCGTGCATGTCAGAGGTGATGATGCGCAGCACATAGTCCTCGCGCCCGGTGATGGTCGCGCACTGGACCACCTCCGGCCATTTGGCCACGGCGGCTTCGAACAGGTTCAGATTATCGGCCGAGGGCAGCATCAGCTTGACGATGGCGTAGACCTCGAAGTCCAGGCCCAGCAGTTGCGCGTTCAGCAGGGTGACCCGCTTGGTGATCAGGCCGGAATCTTCCAGCCGCTTGATCCGCCGCCAGCAGGGCGAGGCCGACAGTCCGACGCGATCCGCGACCTCCGCGACCGACAGCCCGGCGTCTTGCTGCAGGATATCCAGGATGCGGGCGTCGATGGGGTCGAGTTCGTCGGCCAATGCGTTTCTCCGATTATGATTATCGCGAAATAAAATACCCGATATCGGGATTGTGCAAGGTCAATTTGAGCGAGCGCCTGCTTAGGGGCCGTGTTATCACACGTCCAGAGGAAACACGGACGGACCCCGAATGGATATGGACGCCCGCATGAACGACGAAAACGTGAAAAAGAACAGTCAGCCCCTGTCATTGCGCGTGCCGGAACCGTCCGGCCGACCCGGCGATGCGCCGGACTTCAGCCACCTGCTGATGGACCCCGCTGGCGTGGTCGAACGGCCCGAGGTCGGATCGACGCCGTACGAGATGCGCGATCTGGCCTTCCGTCTGATTCGGGTGCTGGACGACGAGGGCAATGCCGTCGGTCCGTGGAACCCGCGTCTGGATCCCGAGACCCTGCGTCGCGGCCTCAAGGCCATGATCCTGACCCGCGCCTTCGACGACCGGATGCACCGCGCCCACCGCCAGGGCAAGACCAGCTTCTATATGAAGTGCACCGGCGAGGAGGCCATTGCGGTCGCCCAGGGCATGCTGCTGTCGCGCGAGGACATGGGCTTTCCGACCTATCGCCAGCAGGGTCTGCTGATCGCGCGCGGCTATCCGCTGGTCGAGATGATGAACCAGATCTATTCGAACGCGGCGGACCCGATCAAAGGCCGCCAGCTGCCGATCATGTATTCGGCCAAGGACTATGGCTTCTTCACCATCAGCGGCAATCTGGGCACTCAGGTGCCGCAGGCCGTCGGCTGGGCCATGGCCAGCGCCTACAAGGGCGACGACAAGATCGCCATCAGCTGGATCGGCGACGGCGCCACGGCGGAAGGCGACTTCCACAACGCCCTGACCTTCGCCAGCGTCTATCGCGCCCCGGTCATCCTGAATATTGTCAACAACCAGTGGGCCATCTCGTCCTTCCAGGGCATAGCCGGGGGGCTTGAGACCACCTTCGCCTCCAAGGCCATCGGCTACGGCCTGCCGGCCCTGCGGGTGGACGGCAACGACTTCCTGGCGGTTTGGGCGGCGACCCAGTGGGCCGAGGAACGCGCCCGTTCGAACCAGGGGGCGACGGTGATCGAACTGTTCACCTATCGCGGCGCCCCGCACTCGACCTCCGACGATCCCAGCCGCTATCGCCCCGGCGACGAGCACGAGAAATGGCCGCTGGGCGACCCGCTGGAGCGTCTGCGCCAGCACCTGACCGTCATCGGCGAGTGGGACGACGAGCGCCACGCCACGGCCCTGCGCGAGGCGGTCGAACAGGTCCGCGCCGCTGGCAAGGAATCCGAAGCCATCGGCACCCTGGGCCAGTCGCGCCCAAGCGTGAAGACGATGTTTGAAGAGGTCTATGCGACCGAAGACTGGCGGCTGATCGAACAGCGCCGCGAGGTGGGGGTCTGACCATGAGCGAGCAAACCACCTTCACCGACGCCGATCGCAACGACGGCGTCGAGCCGGACATGGTCGACCAGAACGCCGCCCCCGCCTCGGAGGCTGCAGGCTCCGGTGTCGTCCCGATGAACATGATCCAGGCTCTGAATTCGGCCATCGACGTCAAGATGAGCGAGGACGCCAACGTCCTGTCGTTCGGCGAGGACGCGGGCTATTTCGGCGGGGTCTTCCGCGTCACCGACAAGCTGCAGCAGAAGCACGGCCTGACCCGCAGTTTCGACGCCCCGATCAGCGAATGCGGCATCGTCGCCGCCGCCATCGGCATGGGCGCCTATGGCTTGCGTCCCGTCGTCGAGATCCAGTTCGCCGACTACATCTATCCGGCCTACGACCAGATCGTCTCCGAAGCGGCCAAGATGCGCTATCGCTCGGGCGGTCAGTTCACCAGCCCCATCGTGGTGCGCAGCCCCTACGGCGGCGGCATCTTCGGCGGCCAGACCCACAGCCAGTCGCCGGAAAGCCTGTTCACCCATATCGCCGGGCTGAAGGTCGTCATTCCATCCAATCCCTATGACGCCAAGGGCCTGTTGATCGCCGCCATCGAAGACGATGATCCGGTCGTCTTCTTCGAGCCGAAACGCCTCTACAACGGCCCGTTCGACGGCTGGCACGAGAAGCCGGTCTCGCCGTGGAAGGCCCAGGATCTGGCCCAGGTTCCTACGGCTAAATATGTCGAGCCCATCGGCAAGGCGCGCGTCATGCGCGAAGGAAACGACGTCACCATCCTGGCCTATGGCACCATGGTCTGGGTGGCGCTGGCCGGGGCCGAACACGCGGGCGTGGACGCCGAGGTCATCGACCTGCGCACCCTGGTCCCGCTGGACATTGAGACCATCGAGGCCAGCGTGAAGAAGACCGGCCGCTGCGTCATCGTGCACGAGGCGCCCAAGACCTCGGGCTTCGGCGGCGAACTGTCGGCCCTGGTTCAGGAGCGCTGCTTCTATCACCTGGAGGCGCCCATCGCGCGAGTCACCGGCTGGGACACGCCCTATCCCCATGCTTTCGAATGGGAATATTTCCCTGGGCCGCAACGGGTCGCAGACGCCTTGAAGAGCGTCATGACGGGAGGTCGCTGACATGGGTCGTTTCGTCTTCAAACTGCCCGACGTGGGCGAAGGCACCGCCGAGGCCGAACTGGTCGGCTGGCACGTCAAGATCGGCGACATCGTCGCCGAGGACCAGATCGTCGCCGACATCATGACCGACAAAGCCACCGTGGAAATCACCGCCCCGGTGTCGGGCAAGGTCGTCGCCCTGCACGGCGAGCCCGGCGCCATGGTGCCGGTGCGCGGACCCCTGGTGGAGTTCGAGGTCGAGGGTAGCGGGAATGCGGAGGATGCGCCCGCGCCCGCTCCGGCCGCCGCCAAGCTGGCACCCGTTGTGGCCCCGAAAGTCGCGGCCCCGCCGGTGGAGGCGCCTGCACCGGCCCCCGCCGGCAACTACGTCTTCAAACTGCCCGACGTCGGCGAAGGCACGGCCGAGGCCGAACTGGTCGGCTGGCACGTCAAGGTCGGGGACGCGGTCGAGGAAGACCAGATCATCGCCGACATCATGACCGACAAGGCGACGGTCGAGATCACCTCGCCGGTCGCCGGAACGGTCGTCGCCCTGTACGGCGAAGCCGGCAAGTCGGTGCCGGTCGGCGGGCCTCTGGTGGCGTTCGATGTCGAGGGTCGGGGCAATGTTTCGACGCCCGTCGCGGCGTCGAAACCGGCCCCAAAACCGGCAGAGAATTCGACGACAGATTCCGCTGTGACTTCGGCGACTGCGAGTGCGATTTCGAAGACTTCGACGACGACCCCCTCCAAGCCTGTCCCCGCCCTGACCGGCCGCGCGCCGGGCGAGCGGCCGTCCGCTTCACCCGCCGTGCGCAACCGTGCGCGGGATTTGGGCGTGGACCTGACCTTCGTGCCCGGCTCCGGCCCGGCCGGTCGGATCACGCATGAGGACCTGGACGGGTTCATCGCGCGCGGTGGTTCGCAGCCGGCGTCCGCCCCGTCCGGCGGCGCCTCGACCTATGCCAAGGCCGAGGGAACCACCGAGGTCCGCATCATCGGCCTGCGCCGCAAGATCGCGGAGAAGATGGCCGAGAGCGTGCGCCGCATTCCCCACATCACCTATGTGGAGGAGATCGACGTCACGGCGCTGGAGGAGCTTCGCGCCCACCTGAACGCGACGAAGGCCAAGGACCAGCCCAAGCTGAACCTGCTGCCCTTCATCGCCCGCGCCATCGTGGTCGCCCTGCGCGACCAGCCGCAGATCAACGCCACCTATGACGACGAGGCGGGCGTTCTGACCCAGCACGCCCCGGTCCATCTGGGCATCGCCGCCCAGACGCCGAACGGCCTGATGGTGCCGGTGGTCCGCCACGCCGAGGCGCGCGATCCCTATGACACGGCGCTGGAGATCGCCCGCGTCTCGGGCGCGGCCAAGGACGGGACGGCCAAGCGTGAGGAACTGTCCGGCTCGACCATCACCATCACCTCGCTGGGAACCCTGGGCGGGGTGGTCCACACCCCGATCATCAACCACCCCGAGGTCGCCATCGTCGGCCCCAACAAGATCGCCGAACGAGTGGTGGTCCGTGACGGCCAGATGGTGGTGCGCAAGATGATGAACCTGTCGTCCAGCTTCGATCACCGCATCGTCGATGGGCATGATGCGGCGGTCTTCGTCCAGCGGATCAAGGGGCTGTTAGAGCATCCCGCGACGCTGTGGATGAGCTAGGATGAGGCGCAGCGCGGCTATGGCTTTAGCGGTTGCCGCGCTGGTCGCGGCGGGCGGTGCTGAAGCCTGCTCCATGTCAGCGCCGCGAAACCTGAACCAAGTGGAGGTCGCGCGGCAGGGAGCGGAATTTTTCCGGGCGGATAGTGTCTATATCGCGCGCGGTCGGCGTGAAGGTGTCAGCATGTGTGGAGCCATGTATGTGCAAGTTCCTGCAGTTAGCCTGAAGAATAACCTGCCGGCAGGTCCTGTTAGACGGTTGGACGGATCTCCCTTCAGATATGGAGCGGACTACAGAGACGATGATCGAATTGTGATCTTTGCTCGCCGCGTTCGATTCACAGAAGATTGGCTTCGTTGGGGGCAGTGGCAAGTCATCGCCTCTTATGGGATCGACTCAATCTCCCATCCCGAGGTCGTGCGAGCCCTGAATAGGGTAACGATCCCCACCTTCACTGACACCTCACCTCCGCCCCCGCCCCCGCCCCCTGCACTAGATGCGACCGTGAAATGACCCAGACCCTGAAAACCAAAGTCCTGATTATCGGCGCGGGCACCGGCGGTTACGTCGCCGGCATTCGTTGCGGCCAGCTGGGGCTGGATACCGTGCTGGTGGACGGCGGCGACGGGCTGGGAGGGACCTGCCTGAACGTCGGCTGCATTCCGTCCAAGGCCATCATCCATGCGGCGGGCAAGTTCGAGACGGTGGCCAAGGCCGCTGGCGGCGGGACGCTGGGCATCACGGCGGCGGCGCCGGCCATCGACCTGAAACAGACGGTCGCGTGGAAGGATGGGATCGTCCGTAAGCTGAACGCCGGGGTCGCGGCCCTGCTGAAGAAGGCCAAGGTCAAGGTGATCAAGGGCTGGGCGAAGTTCGAGGACGCCAAGACCTGCATCGTCCAGACGGACGACGGCGAGATCCGTATCACCGCCGAACACGTCATCCTGGCCACCGGGTCCGAGCCGGTCGAACTGCCCTTCCTGCCGTTCGGCGGCGACGTCATCTCCTCGACCGAGGCGCTGAGCCTGTCGGAGGTGCCGAAGAAACTTGTCGTGGTCGGCGGGGGCTATATCGGTCTGGAGCTGGGCATCGCCTTCAGGAAGCTGGGCGCCGAGGTGGCCATCGTCGAAATGGCCGAGCGGATCCTGCCGCTCTATGACAAGGCCCTGACCGATCCGGTCGCGAAGTGGCTGGAGACGCACGGCGTCGAGCTGCACCTGGGCGCGCGCGCCGGCGGGTTCGGGAACGGCAGGCTGAACGTCACGACCAGGGACGGCGAGCCGCTGCAACTCGACGCCGACAAGGTGCTGGTGACGGTTGGCCGCAAGCCCCGCACCCAGGGCTGGGGTCTGGAAAACATGGGCGTGGCCATGGCCGGGCCGTTCGTGAAGATCGACAACCGCTGCGCCACCAGCATGAAAAACGTCTGGGCCGTCGGCGACCTGACCGGCGAACCCATGCTGGCCCACAAGGGTTCGGCCCAGGGCGAGGTGGTCGCGGAGATCATCGCCGGCCACGACCGGGTGTTCGATCCCGTCACCATCGCCGCCGTCTGTTTCACCGAGCCGGAGATCGTTTCGGCGGGCCTGGGTCCGAACGATGTCGCGGGCCGCGACGACGTGATCCAGTCGGTCTTCCCCTTCGCCGCCATCGGCCGGGCCCTGGCCATCGAGGCCGGCGAGGATGGCGGCTTCGTGCGCGTGATCGCGTCCAAGGCCGATCACCGCATTCTGGGCCTCCAGGCGGTGGGTCAGCATGTGTCGGAACTGTCCAACAGCTTCGCCCAGATGCTGGAGATGGGGGCGGTGCTGGAGGATGTGGCGGGCACGATCCACGTCCACCCGACCCTTGGCGAGGCCTTCCACGAGGCGTCGCTGCGGGCGCTCGGGCACGCGATTCATATTTGATATTGATCCGTCACCCTCGGGCTTGTCCCGAGGGCCCACGGCGGATCAATCACCAGCTGTTGTGGCTGTGCGACATTCCCGAAACCGGGGGGCGAACAAGTGGGTCCTCGGGACAAGCCCGAGGATGACGGGGATGAGATGGGGGCTAAAGCCGCTCCAGCCGCTTCGCGTGGTTCGCCACCATGCGCAGCGCCAGGCCGTCGGGCAGGAAACGGGCCAGGCCGGCCATGACGTTGTTCATGACGCCGGGCGTGACGCTGGGGCGGTTCGCCTCGCAGGCGTCGTAGCCGATCCGGGCCACGCGGGCGGCGTCCATCCACATCCAGGTCGGATAGGCGCTGGACACCTGGTCGCGCGAGCCGTTGACGTCGTGAAACTCGGTCAGGGTGTAGCCGGGGTTCAGGACCGTGACGTGGACGCCCGTGCCCAGCGTTTCCAGATACAGACCCTGGGACGCCTTGATCAGGAAGCTCTTGATCGGCCCATACAGGGTGTCGCCGCCGGTCGCGGGCATCTGGCCGGCGAGAGAGGCCACGTTCAGCACCCGGCCGAAGCCGCGCTGGATCATGCCGGGCAGCAACAGGCGCGACAGCTCGACCGGCGCGGTCAGCATGACCTGGATCATGGCCCGGTGGGCAGCGAGGTCCGTGTCAAGAAAGCCCGTGACGCGGCTGAAACCGGCATTGTTGACCAGGCCATCGACGATCAGGCCGCGTGATGCGACGGCGGCGACCAGGCGTTGGGGCGCGGCGGGGTCGGACAGGTCTTCGGGGATGACGGTCGCGGTGACGCTGTGGGCGGCGGTCAGTTCGTCGGCCAGGGCCTGCAGCGGGCCTTCACGACGTGCGGTCAGGATCAGGTTCCAGCCCTTAGCGGCATAGGTCCGGGCCAGGGCTGCGCCGATGCCGGCCGAGGCGCCGGTGATCAGAACCGTGCGGCTCATGCGGAGCTTTTCACTCGGGGGCTCAGGCCGCGACGGGGCAGGACTTGTGCGGCGTATAGGCCGCCAGCGAGATCGGGTTCTCGGCCAACAGGTCCGCGATGGTGATCTTGGACAGGGCTTCGGTCGCGGCCTCGTCGGCGGCGGTCAGGGCCTTGGCGACCTGGCGCGGGATATGTTCGCTGATCGGGCAGCCCTTGGCGCCTGCAGGCGGCGAGCCGATGTGGGCGCAGCCGTTTACGGCCTTCAGCACCTCGTCCAGCCGGATGTCCTCTGGCCGACGCAGCAGCCAGGACCCGCCGGTGGCGCCGGGACGGGTGGCGATCAGCCCTGCCTTGGCCAGCAGGGCGGTTACGCGCCGGACCACGACGGGGTTGGTCGGGATCGACGAGGCCAGCACGCCGCTGGGCGCCGCCTGGGCAGGGCCATAGGCGCCCTTGTGGGCCATATAGGCCAGGGCGTGGGCGGCGACGGGGAAGCGCTGGCTGTCTGACATGGTTTTGTTCCTAGTGTGAAAATAGGCGCTCATGGCCTGAATCACAAATCGATCCGCAGAACGCCGAAACCGAATCCCCTTCGGCACGATTGAAGACCGCGCGGAATGAGCCTAAAGGCTCGCCGCTTTGAAGGGACCGACGCCGCGTCGGAGACCCGGAGGATACGCATGGCCGGGGATACTCCCCACGACGCGGGCGCTCTCCCCGCCGCGTCGAACACGCCGGACAAACCCACCCACGCCACGGGACCCGAGTCCCACGCCCCAGGGGGCCAGATCGCCAAGCACGGCGGCTTCTGGGCTCTGACCTTGGGCGCGATCGGCGTGGTGTTCGGCGACATCGGCACCAGTCCGCTTTACGCACTGCGCGAAGCGATCGCCCATGCCCAATCGGGCGTCGGCGGGGACCTGGCCGTGATCGGCGTCGTCTCCCTGGCCTTCTGGGCTCTCATGGTGGTGGTGACGTTCAAATACGTCTTCTTCCTGATGCGCGCCGACAACAAGGGCGAGGGCGGCACTCTGTCGCTGATGGCCCTGGCCCAGGTCGCCGTCGGTCGACGCAGCGCCTGGATCTTCATCCTGGGCGTCTGCGGCGCGGCCCTCTTCTATGGCGACGGCATCATCACGCCCGCCATTTCCGTGCTGTCGGCGGTGGAGGGATTGCAGGACGCGCCGGGTCTGGCGGGCAAGCTGGACGCCTTCATCGTGCCGATCTCGGCCGGCATCCTGATCGCCCTGTTCATGGTCCAGTCGCGCGGCACGGCCAGCCTCGCCAAATATTTCGGGCCGATCACCGCCGTATGGTTTCTGTGCCTGGGCGCGCTGGGCCTTTATCATATCTTCGATGACATCAGCGTTCTGCGCGCCCTGTCGCCCCACTACGGCGTCATGCTGTTGATCAATGACGGCTTTTTGGGCTTCATCATTCTGGGCAGCGTCTTCCTGGCCGTGACCGGGGCCGAGGCCCTGTATGCCGACATGGGCCATTTCGGAAAGGCGCCGATCCGCATGGGCTGGCTGGCCTTCGTCCTGCCCTGTCTGACGCTGAACTATCTGGGTCAGGGCGCCCTGATCCTGGACAATCCGGCCGCCGCGGAAAATCCGTTCTGGAACATGGTGCCCCAGTTCGCCTACTGGCCCATGCTGATCCTGGCGACCGCCGCCACCGTCATCGCCTCGCAGGCCGTGATCACCGGCGCCTTCTCGGTGACCCAGCAAGCGGTGCAACTGGGCCTTCTGCCCCGCATCGACATTCGCAACACGTCCGAGACCCAGGCCGGGCAGATCTTCGTGCCGGCGGTGAACACCTTCCTGATGATCGGGGTGCTGGTGCTGCTGGTCGTGTTCCAGAGCTCGCACAATCTGACCGCCGCCTATGGCGTGGCGGTGACGGGGACCATGCTGGTCAATACGCTGATGGCCTACTCCGTCATCCGCAAGGGCTGGAAATGGCCGATGTGGGCGGTGGCCGGGACGCTCATTCCGTTCGCTTTCATCGACGGGGTCTTCCTGACCTCCAACCTGCTGAAGATCCCCGACGGCGCCTGGATGCCGCTGGTGCTGGGCGCCTGTCTGGTGGTGATCATGTGGACCTGGGTGCGCGGCACCCAGATACTGACCGCCAAGACGCGCAAGGACAGCCTGCCGCTGAACGACCTGATCGAGATGCTTCAGGCCCGTCCGCCGCACCGTGCGCCCGGCATGGCCATCTTCCTGACCAGCGATCCGGACGTCGCGCCCGTCGCCCTGATGCACAATCTCAAGCACAACAAGGTGCTGCACGAGAAGAACGTCATCCTGACGGTGCGCACCTCCGAGCGGCCGCGCGTCAAGGAGGCCGACCGCGTCAGGATGGAGCCGATCAACGACGACTTCAAAAAGGTCACGGTCACCTACGGCTTCATGGAGACGCCGAACGTGCCGCGTGCGCTGGGCCTGTGCCGCAAGCAGGGGCTGAAGTTCGACATCATGTCGACCAGCTTCTTCCTGGGCCGGCGCTCGCTGATCCCCTCGGCGCGACAGGGCATGCCGCTGTGGCAGGACCGACTGTTCATCTTCCTGATGCGCAACGCCGCCAATCCGACCGACTTCTTCCATATTCCCCCCGGCCGCGTGGTCGAGCTGGGCGCGCAGGTGGCCGTATGAGTGCTGAGGGACGAGGCGGACAGAGTTCGCAGGCGCGTGGGCGCCGCATGGCTGTCAAGGGTCGCCCACGCCCCGCTCCGGCCGTGGACGCCGCCGCCGCCCCGTCCCAGGACGACATCGGCGTCGAGGCCCGCGTTGTCGCCGGTATTCTGCTGAACGCGGCCTTGGAAAAGCGCAACGGCCTGGACGAAGCCCTGTCGCAACCGGCCGCCCGCGCGCTGGAGCCCGTGGATCGCGCCTTCGCCCGCGCCGTGGCCATGGCGGCCCTGCGGCGTCTGGGTGAGATCGACCAGATCCTGAACCGCCGCCTGAAGAAGTCCCCGCCCGAGGCCGTCCGCACCCTGATGCGCATCGCTCTGGCCCAGACCCTGGTGCTGGAAACTCCCGCCTTCGCCGCCGTCTCGACGGCGGTGAAACTGGCCGAGCGCGATCCCAAGACCCGGCCCTACAAGAACTTGGTCAACGCCGTGCTGCGCGGCGTGGGTCGTGAGGGGCCCGGTCTGACGACGGCCGAGAGCAATCTGCCCGACTGGATCGCCGCCCGCTGGAAGGCGACCTATGGCGAGGCGGCCCTGACCGGCTTGGCCCTGGCCGCCCGCGAAGAACCGGCCACCGACCTCAGCCTCAAGCCCGGCGTCGATCCCGCCGCCGTGGCCGCCGCCGTCGAGGGCGAGGCGCTTGAGGGGGGAACCGTGCGCACCGGCCGTCGCGGCGATGTCGCCTCCTGGCCCGGCTTCGACGACGGCGACTGGTGGGTCCAGGACGTCGCCGCCGCCGTGCCCGGTCGCCTGCTGGACGTGAAATCCGGCGAGACCGCCCTGGACATGTGCGCCGCACCTGGCGGCAAGACCCTGCAACTGGCCGCCGCCGGCGCATCGGTCGTGGCCCTGGACCGTTCGGCCCCGCGCCTGAAACGCCTGACCCAGAACCTTGAGCGCACCGGCCTGACCGCCGAGGTGATCGCCGTTCCGGCCGAGGACTGGGAGGACGACCGCACCTTCGACGCCGTGCTGCTGGACGCCCCCTGCACCGCCACCGGCACCTTCCGCCGCAATCCGGAAGTCCTGCGCGCCACCAAGCCCGCCGAGGTCGCCAAACTGGCCGACGTCCAGCACCGGCTGCTCGACGTCGCCGCCGAACGGGTCAAGCCCGGCGGGCGGATGGTCTATTGCACCTGTTCGCTGGAGCGCGAGGAGGGCGAGACCCAGATCATCGCCTTCCTGCGCCGCAACCCCGCCTTCCGCACTGTCGCCGCCGATCCGGCCGCCCTGGGCGCCCCGCCCGAGGCCCGGACGCCCGAAGGCTGGCTGCGCATCCTGCCCTCCATGTGGGCCGAACACGGCGGCCTCGACGGCTTCTTCGCCGCCAGACTGGAACGGGTTTCCTGAGCGGGAGCGCCTTGCTCCCGCCCGCAACCCGCCTTATCCGGAAGGCCATGGCCCTCACCCCTCTGATCTGTCCGTCGATCCTCGCCAGCGATTTTGCGCGGCTGGGTGAAGAAGTCCGCGTGCTGGAGGCGGCGGGCGCCGACTGGATCCACGTCGATGTGATGGACGGGCATTTCGTGCCGAACATCACCCTGGGCCCCGACATCGTGAAGGCGATCCGGCCGCATACGAGCCTGCCGTTCGACGTGCACCTGATGGTCGCGCCGGTCGATCCGTGGCTGGAAGCGTTCCGCGAAGCCGGCGCCGATGTCCTGACCGTCCATCCCGAGAGCGGGCCGCACCTGCACCGCACCCTGGGCCGCATCCGCCAGCTGGGCGCCAAGGCGGGCGTGGTGTTCAATCCGGCGACGCCGTTGTCGATCCTGGAAGAGGTGGTCGACCTAGTCGATCTGGTGCTGATCATGTCGGTCAATCCGGGCTTCGGCGGCCAGAAGTTCATCGATAGTTCGCTGCGCAAGATCGCCGGCGCGCGGGCCATTCTGGACCGGGCCGGTTCGGCGGCCCACCTGCAGGTGGACGGCGGCGTGACTTCGGCCAACGCCGGGGCCTGCGTCGCCGCTGGCGCCGATGCGTTGGTCGCCGGGTCGTTCGTGTTCAAGGGCGATTACGCGACAAATATCGCCGCCCTGAAAGCCGCGCCGGCCACCCCTCAGAACGTGCTGTGAGCCCGCTCGGCCCCTTCGCCCCGCGCGGGCAGGAAACCACGCTGGACGTCGCCTCGGGCCAGATCCCCGGCCTGCCCGGCGCCCCGGTGCGCACGCCGGTGCGCTCGGGCGATACGATCGCGGGACCGGGCCTGTGGCCCGCCATCGCCGGGCGGGTGGCGACGCGACAGCTGTGGATCGAGCTTTATGGTCTGCCCGGCTATGGACTGACCTTGGGCGGCGGCAAGGTGACGGCCTTCGCCGCCACGCCGCGCGACTTCCGGCCCCATGATCCGGCGCCGGGCCGCAATGTCCTGGCCGGACGCTTCATGTTGGCGGGGGCCTCGATGGAGGTCGAGCCGCCGTCTGATCCGTGGAACCGGCCCAGCCCCTCGCGGCCGTTCGCCGTCGAACTTCACGCCTTCGCCTGGCTGCCGGGCTTGATGGCGCAGGGCGAGCGGGGCGCGCGCGAGGCGTTGCGTCTGACCCTGGCCTGGACCGACGCCTTCGCCCGCTGGTCGCCTTTCGCCTGGGGACCGGAAATCCTGGGGCCGCGGGTGGTCAATCTGGCGTGCGGCGCGCGTCGGATGGGCGCCGTCGCGACCGAGGCCCAGCGTTTGAAGCTGGCCGACAGCCTGGCGCGCCAGACGCGTCAGCTGCTGCGACCGCCCGGCGGGCTGGCCAGTCGGGCCGAACGGCTGACGGCGGCGGCCATCGGCGGCTGCGTCCTGGCCGGAGCGCCGGGACAGGCCTTGCGTCGTCGCGCGCTGGGGCGGCTGGACGGCGCCTTGAAGGCTACGGTCCAGGACGACGGCGGTCATGCCACGCGCAGTCCCGAGGCGGGGCTGGAGCTTCTGCTCGACCTGCTGACGCTGGACGACGCCCTGTCGCAACTGTCCGAGCCGACGCCGGACGGCGTTTCGGCCGCCATCGCGCGGCTGACGCAGGGATTGCGTCTGCTGACCCTGCCCGACGGCCGTCTGGCCAGTTTCCAGGGCGGCGGCCCCTCCAGCGCCGAACGCGTCGCGGCGGCCCGCGCCCATGACGACGAGGCCGCCCCGGCCAAGGGCGATGCCGCCCATTCGCCCGCCGGCACGGTCGCCGGCCTGACGCGCATCGCCAGCCCGCTGCTGACCATCATGGCGGATGCCGCGCCGCCGGCCCGCGGGGCTTGGGGCGCCGCCGCCTGCGCCCAGCCGATGGCGCTGGAGATCGCCTGCGGCAAGGACCGGCTGGTGACCGGTTCGGGCTGGACCCCGGCCTCGACCGATCGCCA
This sequence comes from Brevundimonas sp., assembly GCF_046295075.1. Classification (GTDB taxonomy): domain Bacteria; phylum Pseudomonadota; class Alphaproteobacteria; order Caulobacterales; family Caulobacteraceae; genus Brevundimonas. Next base: position 20,379 of record NZ_JBKBOC010000010.1, read on the forward strand.
AGCTTTGCGGCTGACGCCCGCCCATTCGACCCTGACCCTGGGCGAGCGGTCGCTGAACGAGCCGCTTGGCGGCTGGAAGGGCGATCTTTTGGGCCCGCGCCTGGTCGGGCCGCCGATCCATGTGACGACGGACTTGCGCGACGGCGACGGCGCCGTCTGGCTGGAGATGGAGCACGACGGCTGGAACGAACTGTTCGGCCTGAACCATCAGCGTCGGCTGTATCTCGACCAGCGGCTGGACGAACTGCGGGCCGAGGAGAAGCTGTTCCCGACGCCGGGCCGCAAGGAGATGGTGCGCCAGATCGCGGCCCCCTACGCCATCCGTTTCCATCTGGAACCGGGGGTTCAGGCCTCGCTGGCGCGCGACCGCCGCTCGATCCTGCTGCGCGGCGCCTCGGGCCGGGGCTGGTGGTTCAGGACCGACGGTCCCGACGTGGCGATCGAGCCCAGCGTCCACATCGACGCCGGCCTGACCCGCCGCAGCTTGCAGATCGTGGTGCGCGGCTCGGCCCGCACCGACAGCGAGAGCAAGATCCGCTGGAAGCTGAGCCCGGCGGGCGCGAGCGGCGAACCGACGTAGAAGGGTGACGCAGCGCCGGTTTGGGTCTAGAGGGCGCGCCATCCTCCCCCAGCCTTCACGGACGCCGCCTCATGCCCGCCGCTCCCGACTTTCCGCCCGCGCCCGATCAGGTGAAGCCGCAACGCGCCCTGATCTCCCTGTCCGACAAGGCCGGGCTGGAAGACGCCGCCCGCACCCTGCATGACCTGGGCGTCGAACTGGTCTCGACAGGCGGCACGCGCGCGGCGATCGAAAAGCTCGGCCTGCCGGTCAAGGATGTGGCCGACCTGACCGGCTTCCCCGAGATGATGGACGGCCGAGTCAAGACCCTGCACCCCGTGGTCCACGGCGGCCTTCTGGGCGTGCGCGACGCGGCCGATCATGCCCAGGCCATGACCGACCACGGCATCGGCGCCATCGATATCGTCTGGATCGATCTCTATCCGTTCGAATCCACTGTCGCGGCCGGTGGATCGTTCGAGGCGGCGGTCGAGAATATCGACATCGGCGGCCCGGCCATGATCCGTTCGGGCTCCAAGAACCACGGCTATGTCGCCGTCGCCGTCGACGGCGAGTCCATCGGCCTGATCCTGGAGGCGTTGAAGGCGGACGGTTCGACCGATCTGGCCCTGCGCAAACGTCTGGCCGCCCGCGCCTTCGCCCGCACCGCCGCCTATGACGCCGCCGTCTCCGGCTGGTTCGCAAGCCAGGTCGAGGACGTCGCCCCGGCCCGCAAGTCCATCGCCGGTTCGCTGGCCCAGACCCTGCGCTACGGCGAGAACCCGCACCAGACCGGCGCCTTCTATCGCACCGGCGAGGCCCGTCCGGGCGTGGCCCATGCGACCCAGATCCAGGGCAAGGAGCTGGGCTACAACAACATCGCCGACGCCGACGCCGCCTATGAGCTGGTCGCCGAGTTCGAACAGCCCGCCGTCGTCATCGTCAAACACGCCAACCCCTGCGGCGTGGCCGTGGGCAAGGATCTTTCGGAAGCCTACGCCCGCGCGCTGGAATGCGACGCCGTCTCCGCTTTTGGGGGCGTGATCGCTGTCAACCGCCCGCTGAACGGCGACGACGCCCGCGCCATCACCGGCATCTTCACCGAGGTGGTCATCGCCCCCGGCGCGGACGATGATGCCAAGGAAGTCTTTGCTTCGAAGAAGAATCTTCGCCTGCTGATCACAGACGGCCTGCCTGACCCGCATGGGCCGGGCGAGGTCTTCCGCTCGGTCGCCGGCGGCTTCCTGGTCCAGAGCCGCGACCAGTCGCTGATCAAGCCGTCGGACCTGAAGATCGTCACCCAGCGCCAGCCGACCCCGACCGAGATCCAGGACATGCTGTTCGCCTTCACCGTGGCCAAACACGTCAAGTCCAACGCCATCGTCTACGCCAAGGACGGCCAGACCGCCGGCATCGGCGCCGGCCAGATGAACCGCCGCGACAGCGCCCGCATCGCCGCCATCCGCGCCAAGGAGGCGGGCGAGGCGAAGGGTCTGGCGCATTCCCTGGCCGAGGGTTCGGCCTGCGCCTCCGAAGCCTTCTTCCCCTTCGCCGACGGCCTGCTGGAAGCCGTCGCGGCCGGCGCTACCGCGGTGATCCAGCCTGGCGGCTCCATGCGCGACGCCGAGGTCATCGCCGCCGCGGATGAAAAGGGCATCGCCATGGCCTTCACCGGGGTGCGTGTCTTCAGGCACTGATCTGGGAAGGAAGGGCGCTACCGCTCGCGACGCGGTCGCTCGCTGCTTGAGCGCCCTTCCTTGCGCGTCTTCGTGACTGGACGCGGATAACGGCCGAGGCCACTGTCAGCTCATCTGACAGATGACCGGAGCCCCCGCCGATGACCGTTCTGATCCGTCCCGAAGGCCAGACCGCCGACGATCTCAAGCTGAGCCGACGAAGCCTGGGGGCGCTCGGGGGGCTGTTGTTCTCCGGATACGCCGTCGCGGCCCTGGCCAAGGAGGCCAAGCCGATCACGACCGACGAGGCGGGTCTGGCCGCGGAGACCGTGACCTATGCCGCGCCGGACGGATTCCAGCTTCCGGCCTATGTGGCGCGGCCTGCGGGCGAGGGGCCCTTTCCGGTCGTCGTCGTGGTGTCCGAAATCTTCGGCGTCCACGAATATATCCGCGACATTTGCCGCCGCCTGGCCAAGCAGGGCTATGCCGCCATCGCGCCCGCCTTCTTCAACCGGGTCGAAAATCCCGCCCCCCTGTCGGACATGCAGCGGATCATGCAGATCGTCGGCGCCGCGAACTATGAGCAGGTGATGGGCGACCTGTCGGCGACGTTGGAATGGGCCAGCCAGCAGTCGTGGGCCAAGGACGGCAAGGTCGGGATCACCGGCTATTGCTGGGGCGGCAAGGTGGTGTGGCAGGCGGCGGCCCGCTTCGCCGCCATCGGCGCCGGCGTGGCCTGGTACGGCCGTCTGGCCCCCGCCGCTGATGCGACGCCGGTGCAGATCTCGTCGGGTCAGCCCTGGCCGGTCGATATCGCCGACGACCTCAAGGCGCCGGTGCTGGGCCTGTATGGCGGCAAGGATCAGGGCATTCCGCTGGCCAGCGTGGAGCGGATGCGCGAGGCCCTGGCCCGCGCCGGCCAGACCGGCAGCCAGATCGTCGTCTATCCCGACGCCCAGCACGGTTTCCATGCCGATTACCGCGCCAGCTATTCCGAGACTGACGCCAGGGACGGCTGGTCCAAACTGCTGGCGGCCTTCGATAAAGCGTTAAAGAATTAGGGCGTTACTGATGGGAAGGCTGCGGAGGGCGGCCTGAGTGGAGGGTTGGATATGAACGGATTGCGGCGTCGCGGGGCGGTCGTTCTGGGCCTGAGCCTGTTGTTCCTTCCGCTGGCCGCATGCGGCGGCGGGGGAGGCGGCGGTGGTGGTGGCGGCACGATCACGCCCCCTGTTCCACCGCCTCCTCCTCCGCCACCCCCGCCTCCTCCTCCGCCCCCACCCCCGCCGCCGCCGCCGCCGCCCTCGGTGACATCAAGCGAATATCTGCGGAACTATGGCCTGGCCAATATGAAGGCCCAGGTCGCTTGGCAGGCCGGGGCGACCGGGTCGGGCGTCACCGTCGCCGTCGTCGATTCCGGCATCGCCAACACCCTGCCCGAGCTTGAGGGGCGGATCTCCAGCGCCTCGACCGACGTGGTCGCGGGCCGAAACACCCCCTATGTCGCGTCGAGCAGCCACGGCACGCGGGTGTCGGGCGTCATCGCCTCGAACTTCAACGGCTTCGGCACGATCGGCGTGGCCTATCAGTCGACGATTCTATCGATCCGCACCGACATTTCGGACTGCACAGACGAGAACACCGAGGTCTGTTTCAGCAGTTCGGACCTGGTGCGCGCCCTGGACTACGCCGTCGCCAACGGGGTCAAGATCATCAACATGTCGCTGGGCGGGGACGGTCGGCTGGGCTCGGCTTTCGAGGCGGCGCTGCTGCGCGCCGTGAACTCCGGCGCAGTGATCGTGGCCTCGTCGGGCAACGACGGCGAGGCCAATCCGGGCTGGCCCGCGCGCTACGCCATCGATCCGCGCTTCGCCGGCAGTGTGATCGCGGTCGGTTCGCATGGCGCGACCGACCTGATGTCCAGCTTCTCGAACCGGGCCGGCGATACGGCGGCCGGTTATATTTCCGCGCCCGGTGAAGATGTCATCACCGGCTGCGAGGGCACGTCCTGCTGGCGCGTCAACGGCACCTCTTTTTCGGCACCGCATGTTTCGGGCGCCCTGGCGCTGCTGATGCAGGCCTTCCCCAATCTGACCGCGCGTGCGGCCCTGGCCATCCTGGTCGATACGGCGCGTGATGCGGGGGATCCGGGCACGGACATCGTCTATGGCCGCGGCCTGCTGGACATGGCCGGCGCCTTCCGGCCGGTGGGCGCGACCTCGACGCCGATGGCAGACGGAAGCTCCATCGTCACCATCACCGAGCCGGGCAGTTTCGTCGGCGCGGCCTTCGGCGACGCCTTCCTGCGTCAGAGCGCGCTGAACACGGTGCTGTACGACGCCTATGACCGGATGTTTGCTGTGCAGTTGGGTGGGGCCTATCCGACCGCGCCCAGCCGATCCTATCAGGCGGCGCCGTTCGAACAGAACACCACCGCCACCACCACCCTGGCCCTGCCGGGCGGCGGACGGCTGAACCTGATCGCGGCCCAGCCCAGCGCGACGCCCGAGCCTGTGGCGCCGCGTCACGACCTCTATGATGCGCCGTGGATGGGCGGCGAACCGCGCCAGGAGGCGATGCTGGACCTGGAAACCGGCCGGATGAACTTCTCGGTCTGGCGGGGCAAGGGCGGGGCGGCGTCGCCGTTCGAAGGCTCGGCCGGCGACGGGTTCGCATCCCTAGCCCAAGCCGACCATGCGGTGCGCGGCGCGATGCGATTCGGCGCCGTGACCGTGTCGGCGGAAAGCGGCGGCGGCGACCGCCGAATGCCGCTGCGCCAGGTCGAGCAGGACGCCTCGACCTATAGCCGGGCGGCGATCGGATGGCGGGGCGCCGAGGGCGGCCTGTCGTTCAGCGTCGGCGCCCTGGAAGAACGCCTTGGCCCCTTGGGCGCCTTCCTGCCTGGCGGGTCGGACTTCGCCCTGCCATCACGGACCGCCTTCTATGCGCTCGGTGGGGACTGGACGCTGAGGCCGGGTCTGCGCCTGATCGGCGAAGCGGGCATGGGGTCGACGCAGATCGAGGGACGGTTCCTGTCGATGGATCAGGCGGCGATCAGTTCGAACTGGCGGCTGGGCCTGCTGACGGGCTGTACGATGCTCTGCGACCGGATCAGCTTCACCCTGTCGCAGCCGCTGCGGATCGAGAGCGGGACCTTCTCGGCGCTGCTAGCCGATGTCCCGGTCGAATATTTCGACCTGCTGACCTATTCGCGCAGAAGCTTCTCGGCGTCGCCCAGCGGTCGCCAGATCGACTTCATCCTGGGCGGCGAACGTCGGCTATGGGACGGCTCCAGCATGACGCTTCAGGCCGTGGCCAGCCGCGAGCCGCGCCATGTGTCGGATGCACAGCCGGAGTTCGCTCTGATCGGGGCGTGGCGGCGCCAGTTCTGACCGACGCCGCACTCTGACCCCTGGATCAGGCCTTGCCGTCGAAGGCCTGACCCTCGGGCGCCTGCGCGGCGCCGTAGGGGTTCTGGGCTTGCGCGCCGGAGCCCTTGGCCGCGACCACGACCATGGCGGGACGGACGGTGCGGCCGAACAGTTCGAAGCCGGACTGCATGGTCTGGAGCACCGATCCGCCGGGCACCGTGTCCGACGGCTGTTCCATCATTGCCTGGTGCAGGTGCGGGTTGAAGGCCTCGCCGGCTTCCGGCGCGACACGCTTCAGGCCGTTGCTGTCGAAGGCTTGCAGCAGGGCCTTCTGGGTCAGTTCCAGCCCGGTCACCAGGCCGGCGGTGGCGCCCTCGGCGTCCTTGGGCGCGGCCATCAGGGCGCGTTCCAGATTGTCGGCCACGCCCAGCAGGTCCTTGGCGAAGCGCTGGATGGCGAACGCGCGGGCGTCATTCTGCTGCGTCTCCGAACGGCGCTTCAGGTTTTCCATCTCGGCGGCGACGCGCAGGGCGCGGTCCTTCCACTCGTCGCGCTCGGCGATGACGGCGTCCAGGGGCGTAAGATCGTCCCCCCGATTTTCAGAAGGATGGGCGTCCAGGCCGTGTTCGGCGTCGGTCTCGGCCGCGTCCAGGGCGTCGAATTCGTCGTTAAGGGGTTTGTCGCTCACTTGTCGTTCCCGTCCAGCATCCGGCCCAGCACCCGGGCGGTATAGTCCACCAACGGAATGACACGGGCGTAGTTCAGTCTTGCAGGGCCTATGACGCCGATGGCGCCCAGAACCCTTTGTCGGCCGCTCATATAGGGCGCCGCGATCACGGCGGAACCCGAAAGTGAAAACAACCGTGTTTCCGCGCCGATGAAAATGCGCACGCCCTGGGCCGCATCGACGCCGTCCAGCAGACCGATCAGCTGTTCCTTCTGCTCCAGGTCGTCGAACAGGACGCGCACCCGCTCCAGATCCGCCAGCCCCTCGCCGTCCTGCAGCAGGTTGGCGCGGCCGCGCACGATCAGGGCGCGCTCGCGGTCAGGGCCCCCTGACCAGGCGGCGAACCCGTCCTCGACCAGGCGGGCCGCGGTCTGGTCCAGTTCGCGCCGGGCGATTTCCAGCTCGTGCGTCATCTCGCGCTTGGCATCGGCGAAGGGGCGACCGCGCAGGCGGGCGTTGAGGAAGTTGGAGGCCTCGACCAGGGTCGAGGGCGTGACGCCCGCCGACAGGGTCATGATCCGGTTCTCGACCGTGCCGTCGTCGGCGACGATGACTGCCAGGGCCTGATCCCCGCCCAAGGCGACGAATTCGACGTGCTTGACCCCGGAATCGCGCACCGGGCTGGACACCACGCCCGCGCCCCCGGCCAGGCCGGACAACAGGTTGGACGCCTCGTCCAAGGCGGATTCGAAGTTGCGCCCGCGCCCCGCCAGCCGTCCGTCGATCTCGCGCCGCTCTTCCTTGGTCAGGTCGCCGACTTCCAAGAGGCCGTCGACGAACAGCCGCAGGCCTGCATGGGTCGGGATACGCCCCGCCGAGGTATGGGGCGCGGCGAGCAGCCCCGCCAGGGTCAGGTCTTGCATGGTGTTGCGGATCGAGGCGGGCGACAGGGCGATGCCCCCCAGCGACAGGGTGCGCGATCCGACCGGCTCGCCCGTCTCCAGATAGCTCTCGACGATGCGGCGGAAGATGTCGCGGGCGCGCGCGTCCAGCCCCGCCAACCCTGCGAGGGATTGGGCGCCATCGAACGGCGGGGTTTTGGGGGCATACAGGCTCACGGTTTCAGGATAAGCACCGCCGCCTCAGCTTCCAAGGACTCATCATGCGCCATTCGAAACGCACCGACGACCAACTGCGTCCCGTGACCATCGAGACCGGCGTCAACCGCTATGCCGAGGGCTCGTGCCTGATCACCTTCGGCCATACGAAGGTTCTCGTGACGGCCTCGGTCGAGGAGAGCATTCCCGGCTGGATGCGCGGCAAGGGCCAGGGCTGGGTCACGGCGGAATACGGCATGCTGCCCCGCGCCACCCACACCCGCGGCCGCCGCGAAGCCGCCGTCGGCAAACAGTCGGGCCGGACGCAGGAGATTCAGCGCCTGATCGGCCGTAGCCTGCGCGCCGTGGTCGATCTGAAGGCCCTGGGCGAGCGTCAGGTCGTGCTGGACTGTGACGTGATCCAGGCCGACGGCGGCACCCGCACGGCCTCGATCACCGGCGCCTGGGTCGCCATGGCCTCGGCCCTGAACTATCTGCGCGACGAGGGCGTGCTGAAGTCCGACCCGATCCTGGACCAGGTGGCGGCCGTGTCGTGCGGCATCTGCAACGGCGTGCCCGTTCTGGACCTGGATTACGAAGAGGACTCCGAGGCCGAGGCGGACTCCAACTTCGTCCTCACCGGCGCGGGCCAGATCGTCGAGGTCCAGGCCACCGGCGAGAAGCGCGGCTTCTCGCGCGCCGAGTTCGACCGGCTGTTCTCGCTGGCCGAGACCGGCTGCACCGAACTGTTCGCCTTGCAGAAGGCAGCGCTGGCGGCCGTGAAGCGATAGGGGGTTTCGCCCTCGGTCGCAGGCAGGCATCCTCACCGGGTTGGTCCTGACCGGAGACAAGTCGATGCGTCGATCCCAATGGCTTTCGCTTGCCGCCTGCGCCGTGCTGATGGCCGGATGTCAGCCCTCCGGCCCCGGAGCGCCCGCGTCCAGTGATTCGGCGTCGAACCCCGAGGTGATCGATGCGGTTCCTCTACAGTCGGAAACCGCGCCGGTCGCTCCGCCCGCCAAGGCGGATCCTCCGGCCAAGGAACCGGCAAAGCCCGCCGAGGAGCCTCAGGCCAGCATCCTCGAGGGGCCGGACATGGCGCCTCAGCCGGTTCCGGTCAGCGAAGTTTCCTGTCGTGAAGCCATCGGGGTCGCCGCCTCGGCCCGTCTGGTCGAGCGCTGCATCCAGGTCAGCCCGGCGACCCGCCCGCCCTGCAACGCCGCCAGCCCTTGCGACCTGATCCAGGGCGAGATCGACCGGTCGTGCAAGCTGTGGGAACGCGACGGCGATCCGCCGGCGGCGTGCAAGCCCTGAAGACCGACCCTCAGCCGGCGGCGCGCACCGCGCCGGCGACATCGGCCACCACCCGCTTCACCAGCGCCTCGTCGTCACCCTCGGCCATGACGCGGATCAGTTTCTCCGTACCCGACGGCCGCACCAGCAGGCGTCCCTGACCGTTCAGCGCCGTCTCGGCGTCGGCGATGGCGGCCTTGACCGCAGCGGTTTCCAGCGGCTTTTCGGCGGTGAAGCGGACGTTCTCAAGCTTTTGCGGCACCGGATCGAACTGGCGGGCCAGTTCGCTCATCGGCTTGCCGGATTCGACCAACACCGCCAGCACCTGCAGCGCCGCCATAAGGCCGTCGCCGGTGGTGGCGTGGTCGTGCAGGATGATGTGGCCCGACTGTTCGCCGCCGATGTTGAAGCCGCCCTCGCGCATCCGCTCCATGACATAGCGGTCGCCGACCTTGGTCCGCTCCAGCGTCAGGCCTTCGGACTTCAGTTTGCGCTCCAGCCCCAGGTTGGACATGACGGTCGCCACCACCCCGCCGCCGGTCAGGAGGCCGCGTCTGGCCCAGTCTAGTCCCACCAGGGCCATGATCTGGTCCCCGTCTACGACCTGGCCCTTCTCGTCGCAGATGATCAGCCTGTCGGCGTCCCCGTCGAGGGCGATGCCGATGTCGGCACGGTAGCGTTTGACCGCATCGACCAGGGTCGCCGGATGGGTCGAGCCGCACTCGGCGTTGATATTGGTCCCGTTCGGGGTCACGCCGACGGGGAAGACCTCGGCGCCCAGTTCGAACAGGGTGGTGGGCGCGACCTTGTAGCCGGCGCCGTTGGCGCAATCGACGGCGATGCGCAGGCCCTGCAGCGTCAGCCGCTTGGGGAAGGCCTGTTTGGCGATCTCGATATAGCGGGCCTGGGCGTCGTCGATCCGCTTGACCCGACCCAGCTTGTTCGATGGCGCCAGGCCCTGGTCCAGGCCCTGGTCCATCATGGCCTCGATCTTCAGCTCGATCTCGTCCGACAGCTTGTAGCCGTCCGGCCCGAACAGCTTGATCCCGTTGTCGGCATAGTCGTTGTGCGAGGCCGAGATCATCACGCCCAGGTCGGCCCGCATCGACCGGGTCAGCATGGCCACTCCTGGCGTGGGGACGGGGCCGAAGGTGCGCACGTCCATGCCGACAGAGGCGAAGCCTGCGACCAGGGCTGGCTCGATCGTATAGCCCGACAGACGGGTGTCCTTGCCGATCACCACCAGATGGCGGCGGTCGTCGCCGGTGCGGAACAGTTTCCCGGCGGCCAGACCCACGCGCAGCGCGACCTCGGCCGTCATCGGATAGGTGTTGGCGCGCCCACGAATGCCGTCGGTGCCAAAGTATTTTCTGTCGCCCAAGGCCTAGTCCTTTGTTTCGGGTAACGTTCCGAAACCCCTTTTTTGATGCGGCCCGCCTTAAGATTGCATAGACGGCCCGGTGGGGCTTGGTGTGTGGCTTAGCCCCGGATAGCCGCCAGTGCAAAGCGGCTTGTATATGCATCACGTTTTTGCGGAGTCTCTGGCATGTGCGGTATCATCGGCATCACCGGCAACGGACCTGTCGTTCCCCGGCTGATCGACAGCCTGAAACGGCTGGAGTATCGCGGCTATGATTCGGCCGGCGTCGCCGCCGTTGTCGATGGCGCAGTGGAGCGTCGCCGCGCCCAGGGCAAGATCCGCAATCTGGAAGCCGTCCTGGCCGAACAGCCGATGACGGCGACGGTCGGCATCGGCCATACCCGTTGGGCCACGCACGGCGCGCCCACGACTGCCAACGCCCACCCGCACAAGGCCGGGCGCGTCACCCTGGTCCACAACGGCATTATCGAGAACTTCGCCGAGTTGAAGGCGGAACTGGCCGCCGAGGGCCATGTCTTCGAAAGCCAGACCGACACCGAGGTCATCGCCCACCTGCTGGACGCCGAACTGAACACGGGCCGCAGCCCCCTGGAGGCGTTCAAGATCACCCTGGACCGCCTGACCGGCGCCTACGCTCTGGCGGTGCTGATCGACGGCCAGGACGACTTGATCCTGGGCGCGCGACGGGGCAGCCCGCTGGTGGTCGGCTGGGGCGAGGACGAGATGTATCTGGGTTCGGACGCGCTCGCTGTCGGACCCTTCACCCAGAAGATTTCCTACCTGGAAGAGGGCGATTACGTCGCCGTGACCAAGGCCGGCGCTCAGATGTTCGACGTGAACGGCAAGCCGGTCGATCGCGCCGTAGTTCAGGTCTCGGCCTCCTCGGCCATGGTCGAGAAGGGCGAATATCGCCACTTCATGGAAAAGGAGATCCATGAACAGCCCGACAGCGTCCAGCATACCCTGTCGGAATATCTCGATCTGGTGACCGGCAAGGCGAAGACGAACACCGTCGATTTCGCCGCCATCGACCGCATCCAGATCGTCGCCTGCGGCACGGCCTTCTACGCCGGTCAGATCGGCCGCTACGCCTTCGAGAAGCTGGCGGGCCTGCCCTGCGACGTCGAGATTGCGTCCGAGTTCCGCTATCGCTCGCCTGCGGTGTCGCCAAAGACCCTGGCGGTCGCCGTCAGCCAGTCGGGCGAGACCGCCGACACCCTGGCCAGCCTGACCTGGTGCAAGGCGCAAGGGTTGAACACCGCCGCTGTCGTCAACGTCCACTCCTCGTCCATGGCGCGCGAAGCGGCCGTGCTGTGGCCCACCCATGCCGGCCCTGAAATCGGCGTCGCCTCGACCAAGGCCTTCACCGCCCAAGTCGCGGCCCTCCTAGCCTTGGCCGTCGTAGCGGGCGTGGCGCGCGGCCGGATCGATACGGTCCAGGAGGCTGAACTGGTCAAGGCCCTGTTCGAAAGCCCACGCCTGATCGCCGAGGCCCTGACGATGGGCGACAGTATCCGCGCCGTCGTTCAGGACTTGGCCAAGGCCGACGACGTCCTGTTCCTAGGCCGGGGCGCCATGTTCCCGCTGGCTATGGAAGGGGCGCTGAAGCTGAAGGAGATCAGCTATATCCACGCCGAGGGCTATGCCGCCGGCGAGTTGAAGCACGGACCCATCGCCCTGATCGACGAAGAGACGCCGACCATCGCCCTGGCGCCCCTGGACGAGGTGTTCGAAAAGACGGCATCCAACCTGCAGGAAGTCGCCGCGCGCGGCGGGCCGATCATCATGATCGCACCGGAAAAGGCGCCAGATCCACATGGTGCGGGCATCCGCCGTATCCATGCCCCGGATTGCCACCCGCTGATCGCGCCCCTGGTCTATGCGGTGCCGGTGCAACTGCTGGCCTATTACACCGCCGTCCAGAAGGGCACCGACGTCGATCAGCCTAGGAACCTTGCCAAGTCCGTCACGGTTGAGTGAGGCTTACGCTGCTACGGGTTCAAGTTCGCCGCGAAGTGTGTGTGCTAAATAGGCTCTACCGTCTGTATCGCGGCGAACCGATTGGGAGTCGATGTCTTCCGCACGCCAGTAGTGGACGACTAAACTGTTGCGCGTCTTGCTGAAATCTTGAATGGCGGAGCCGCCATGGATCAGCTGGCCATGCCAGATGAATACGTCACCTGGCTCGCCGGCAAATCGAACGGGCTCAAGTTCTCGCTTTGCGATTTCATCATCGAGATAGTTCCGGCATGCCGCAAACTCTGCGTCAATCATGTTCAGCCGGCCGTCGGAGAAGCGATAGGGAGGAATCTTGTGGCTTCCGGGATAGAAGAAAATCGGGCCATTGGTTTCATCGACCGCGTCTAGCGAAATGCTTGCAGCAACCATGCCGTCGTCCGAGGGCGGCGCCATATACCAGCTGTCAATATGCGCATCTTGCTGGCTTCCCCGTTCGAAATTGAGCGAGTTGCAAATCAGCGGTTCTGACGACAGCAAGCGTTTCATGACCCTCTTTAGATAGGGCGATAGGGCAACGGATCGAATGGCATCGTCGTACAGGAACAAATTGTTCAGCTTGTAGACTTCGCGTCTGACCTCCGGCGGAGTTTCGCTCATGGTAAACCACTGCCCGGCATGCTCTCCCGTGATAACATCCACATGATGGGGATTAGCCAAAGGATTGGCCCAGTGCCAGTCCACCGCAGCTCGAATGCGCGCGAGTTCTCTAGAGCTTACAGCCTTTTTAAGGTGCAGATATCCATCCGCTTCCCATTGACGTGTTTGCGCGGGAGAGAGGGCCGTGAGTTGACGCAGATGGAACATCGGAAACCTTTTGAACGCGACGGCAAGGTATCGGCCATGCGTTACAGCTTCAAGCCCTGCGCAATCTTCCACGCAGTGTTGTGTCCGTCGTGGAGCGGACTACAAGGCGCGCGACAGGGCTGGTAGTGAGCGGAAATGCATATCCAGAAAATAGTGGAAGCTTGGTCGACGAAAGCCCGCCAGAGGCTCCGGCGTTCGAATGGGTCAATTTTCAGGGATGAAGGTAAGGCTGCAGCGGCCCAGCGTAAGTGGCCAGAGGCGATAGCGGCCTACCGCCGTCATCTCAAACTCCGACCACGCGATGGCCAGACTTGGTTGCGACTTGCGAATGCGCTGAAGGATTCAGGCCAGTCAGAAGATGCAGAGGCTGCTTATGCAAAAGCCTCCAGCCTTATGCCGTCGTCCGCCGATGCATGGCTGAATCGCGGGCATCTCGCCAAGCTCGACGGCCGTGTCGATGACGCGCTCGACCATTATATGCGAAGCTTCAAGTTGGACGGTGGGTCTGCCGCTGGACGAGAAATCCATGCGCTTGGCTACGGCGCTCGATCGTCGACAATGACTAGCGCGATAATCGGCGCTGTCGATGGAATGGTTGGACGAACGATCTCTGGTTGGGCTGTCGATCCTGACAATCCGGCCATTCCAGCGCGGATCGAATTCTTGCAAGAGAACGAACGCATCGGCGAAGCTGTCGCTAACTTGGCTAGGGCCGACGTTCTCTCTGCGGGATTTGGTACCTCAATTGCCGGCTTTCGTGCGAACCTGGGATCCGCGTACCGGCCAGAACGCGGCGAGATAACTATTCGTTTGTCGTCAAGCCGCAAACCATTGGTGAACTCTCCCTATCAGCCGGAAGACGAAGACAGCATTGGGCGTTGGCTGGTGCGTTGGGAAGGTTTTAAGCCAGATCAGCTCGATGAGATCAGTTCCACTTATGATTCTGAAACTGAAGGGTTGACGCTGTCGATCTTGATGCCCGTCTACGACCCTCCAATCTCGTGGCTGGAAGAGGCAATTGACAGTGTCCGCGCCCAACTGTGCAGTCGGTGGGAACTGATTTGTATCGATGACTTCTCTACAAAGCCGGAAATCATCGATCTTCTTGATCGTTATGCTGCAGAAGATAAAAGAATAAAAGTACGTCGCATGGAGTTAAACGGCGGAATTGCTTTGGCAACCAATGCGGGGTTGGAAATGGCCTCGGGCGAGTATGTCGCTTTTATGGACCACGACGACGTGCTTGAGCCGGAGGCTGTATATCGGATGTTGGATGCCGCCGTTAGTGGAGCGGATCTTATCTACAGCGATGAAATAATCGTAGGGTCTGATTTGGATGATATTGTAGAAATCGTCGCGCGACCCGCGTTTTCATACGATTACTATATTTCTCACCCATATTTTGTTCATTTTGTTGCGACTCGTACCGATATCGCCAAGGAAATTGGCGGACTTGATGTATCTATGAGTATTTCTATGGATGTTGATTTTGTTATTCGTATAATAGAGCGCTCGTCAAAAATTGTTCATGTTCCCGTACCGCTTTATAGGTGGAGAACGCACAATAAAAGTGCAGGACATAAAAAAATGAATGCAGTAATGGGAGCGACTAAAAATTCCATTCAACGCCATCATGATCGCATGATGAATTTCGCCTCTGTTTTAAACGGGAAAACGTTCAATACATTTAGAACAGATTATGAAGATAATTCTGGACGTGTTCTCGTGGTTATCCCTACAAAAGACCGTCTAGATCTTATAAAGCCATGTGTTGAATCCATCCTGCGCACGACGGGAGACGAAGTGGATTTGATGATCGTAGATCATGATTCTAGTGACGAGAATGTCCTTGCCTATTTTTCGACCTTGCCGAATCGGGTGCGGGTTACACCATTTAGTGGTGCTTTCAATTTCTCTAAAATGAACAACGACGCCGTAAAAGCCTACGGCACTGATTATGAGTTTGTCTTGTTCGTGAACAACGACGTCGAGGCAATCGAAGCGGGCTGGTTAGAGCACATGCGTGGTCTCTGCCAGCGTGCCGATGTTGGCGTTGTAGGGGCTCTGCTGTTGTACGGTGATGATCACATTCAGCATGGAGGAGTTGTGTTGGGTGTCGGCGGTCCAGCGGAGCATGTCCATAAGGCCGAGCCCTATGACTTGGGTAAACATTTGAATCCCGGATACATAAGCAGCCTAGTGTCGGTAAGGGACTATATGGCAGTCACTGGCGCATGCATGATGATGCGGACTGAATTGTTTAATGAGATTAGGGGATTTGATGAGCTCTTGGCTGTAGGATTCAACGACATAGACTTGTGCCTGAGGGTTCGTGAGGCAGGATACAAGGTGCTATTCGACGGTCACTCGGTACTGCACCACTATGAATCTGCAACGCGTTCCTTATCTAAGCAGCTAGCTCATCCTGAAGACACCGCGCTGATGCGATCACGATGGGCGCATTTATTGGCTTATCCAGACCCATACTTTAGCCCCTTGTTTAGCACGAGGGCTCCGGCAAGCCATTCGGTCGTTGAGCCGATAGATATATATGCTCCCGTCAGGGTTTGGACGAAGCGGAGTCCCGTAAAGTCCTCACAAGTCCTTCCCAGACGGATAGGAACTCCACAGCCCGTTATATGAGCTTGGACGTCGGCTAGTGTTGATCAGCCCCGCAACCTGGCCAAGTCCGTCACGGTGGAGTGAGGCGCGGCCGCCGTTTCGCGCAGAGCCTCCACGTTGGCGATCTGGATCGCGCCGCGGCGCAGGCGCAGCGCGCCGGCCGCGCACAGTTCGGTGCAGGCGCTCGAGACGCTGGCGCGCCGCACCGCCATCAGGTCCGCCAGGTCGCTCTGGCGCAGAGACACCGTATCGCCGCCGCCCTGGTCGTGGACGTCAAGGACCAAGGCGGCCAAGCGTTGGGTCACCTTGAGGTCGGCGTGACGTCCCAGTTCGGCCTGAAGGGCGGCGTTGCGTTGACGAAGGTCGGTCAGGGTCGCCTCAACCAGGGTGTCGCGATCAATGCGTTGGACCAGCCGTCGCGCCGGCACCGTCAGGAACCGTCCCGCCGTCAGCCACAGGGCCACTTCCTTTTCGCCTCGCCCCAGCACCGCGTCGAAGTTGATCAGATCGTCGCTTGAGGCCAGGCCGCGCGACAAAGCTTCATTGGGTCCGATGCGTGCGGCGACGCCTTCCAGAATGAAGGTCACCAGCGGTTCGCCGTCGCGCGTCAGGGCGGTGCGTTCGCCGGGAGCGGCGTTGAAGGCGTCGCCTTCGTCCAAGCCCTGAACGGCCAGCAGGGACAGCAGGGATCGCGCGAGGTTCGAAATGGACATGGATCGCATAGACCGCCAAACGGCGTTCTGCGCGATAACATGCGTTAAGGGGGGTCAGACGGGGTCGCTCTGAAGCCTCAGATAGGTCGGGTCGAATTCGGCGATCTCGGCCAGGCGGCGCCAGTCCAGGATATCGATCCGACCGCCCGACCAGTGGATCACGCCCTCGCCGCGCAGTTCCGAGATCAGGCGGCTGACATGGACCGTCGACAGGCCCAGCGCATCGCCAAGGGTGGCCTGTGTCAGCGGCAGGTCGAAGGTCATTTCGCCGGCCTGGCCGACGGCCTGAAGACGCAGATAAAGCTCGCACACCAGATGGGCGATATGACCGAGGCCGCTGCGCCGACCCATGGCGACCAGCCATTGGCGATGGATGGCGGCGTCGATGATGGTGTCCAGCCACAGCAGGCGCGTCAGGTGCGGATGGCGCTCCGTGATGTCGATCAGGCCGCTGTGGGGCGCCTCGGCGATGACGCATTCGGTCAGGGCGACGACTCCGTGATCCATCTGCTTCATCAACAGGCTGTGCAGGTCGATGAAGTCGCCAGCGACATTGATCTCGGTGATCTGGCGGGCGCCATCTTCCAGCGTCGAATAGCGGGCGGAAAAGCCGGAGATCAGAAGCGTGCTGTGCAGCGGTCGGCTATGTTCGCGCACGATGTCCGAACCGGCCGCGACCGTCTTGGGCGGTTCCAGCGCCTTCTGCAGGGCCTCGATCTCTTCGGGAGAGATGCGGTCACGCAGGGACAGTTTCTCGACCAGGGTCGTGATCTTGGGCGTGGCTTGAAGTCTGCTCATTTGGCGCTGTCCATCAGGCTCCAGCCGTCAGGCGCATCGTCGGAAGCGGCTGCGGTGACGCTGACGACCGTCTGGCCGTCCGCATCCGTGACGATGACGCTGAAGGCTCGGGTCGTCCAGAAGGAGGCCCCACGATAACGCAGGATTTCGCCCAGAACGGCGACGGCTTCCTCTCTGGCGGCATCGACGCTCTTCAGCACCTCGCCCTGGTCGTCGCGGATGCAATCGCCGTTCTGGGTATGGAAAAAGTAGCGCGGCAATCTTTCCTCCTGGCAGCAGCCGAGGGAGGAAGCGGTCACGGGGCCGATTGGTTCAGCCCTCTGTGATCTTTCAGATTTCCTGGTTGAAGGCGCCGATTTCCGGATAGGCGGCCAGGCGGGGTTTGATCTCTTTGCGGAAGAGATCGCGCATGTCGTCTTCCGACCGCATGCTCTCGACCACCACCACCAGTTCCGGCTTGTTCGACGAGGCACGGACCAGCACCCAGGACCCGTCGTCCAGATGCACCCGCACGCCGTTGACGGTGATGGCCTCAAGGATCTTGCGGCCCAGGATTTCCCCGCCGGCTTCTGCCAGGTCGGAATATTCCTTCACGATTCGCTCCAGCACCCCGTACTTCAGCTCATCGTCGCAATGGGGCGACATGGTCAGGCTGGTCCAGGCGTCGGGCAGGGCGGCTTTCAGCTCGCTCAGTTTCTTGCCCGGATTGCGATCCAACATGGCCAGGACCGCGCCGGCCGCGACCAGGCCGTCGTCATAGCCGTGGCCCAGGTCACCGGCCATGACGAAGTGGCCCGACTTCTCGAACCCGGCCAGGGCGCCCAGTTCGGCTGTCTTGCGCTTGATGTAGGAGTGGCCCGTCTTCCAGTAGACCACCTCGGCGCCATTGGCCTTGAGGATCTCGTCGGTCTTGTAGAGGCCGGTCGACTTCACATCGACGACGAAGGTGCTGTCCGGATAGACCTTGGACAGGTCGCGGGCCAGCATCAGACCGATCTTGTCGGCGAAGATCTCTTCGCCGGTGTCGTCCACCACGCCGCAGCGGTCGCCGTCGCCGTCAAAGCCCAGGGCCAGATCGGCGCCCGTCTCGCGCACCCGCTGGGCCATCTGCACCAGCATGGCGTGATCTTCCGGGTTCGGATTGTATTTGGGGAAGGTGTAGTCGAGGGCGGTGTCCATCTCGATCACATCGACGCCCATCCGGCGCAAGGCGTCGGGCGCGAAGGCGCCGGCCGTCCCGTTGCCGCAGGCGCAGACCACCTTCAGCGGCCGCTTGATCTGAACCTTGGAGGCGACGTCGGCGACATAGGTTTCGCGGAAGTCCTCGACTCGAACCAGCTTCCCGCCCGGGCGGGCGACGCCTTGGCCGTTCAGCACGATCTCTTTCAGTCGGCTCATCTCCTCGGGGCCGAAGGTCAGGGGCTTGTTTGCGCCCATCTTCACACCGGTCCAGCCGTTCTCGTTGTGGCTGGCGGTGACCATCGCGACGCAGGGCGCGTCCAGTTCGAACTGACCGAAATAGGCCATGGGCGACAGGGCCAGACCGACATCCAGAACCTCCATCCCGCCTTCCAGCAGTCCCAGGATCAAGGCTTGTTTGACGCTCAGGCTGTAGCTGCGGAAGTCATGGCCTGTGACGATCCTGGGCGCGACGCCGATTTCGTGGATGTAGCTCGCCAGGCCCAGGCCCAGGGCCTGGATGCCGAGGAGATTGATCTCCTTTTCCAGAATCCAGCGCGCGTCGTATTCGCGGAAACCAGTGGGCTTAACAAAGGCCAAGTTTTCGTAGTTCGCCGTGTTCGGCGTGAGGTCCTGCCGTGGCTTGAGCATTTTGTGGGGCTCAGGCTGCAGCGCGCTTGCGGATGCGGGCGATGCGGCGCAGGCGGCGCCAGAAACGGCCGCGCTCCGGCTCGGGATAGGGCTGCAGGTTCTCGACGAACTGATCGGCTGAGGCGCGCCAGCTGAACTTCTCCGCATAGGCGCGCACGACCTTGCGGTCGAGTTCTAGGCATTTCAGGCAGGCGGTCCTGAGGTCCTTGTCGATCGCGCCTGCGTTCGAGCCTGGAATGATGTCGATCGGGCCGTGGGCCGGATAGGCGGCGACCGGCGTGCCGGCGGCCATGGCTTCCAGGATCACCAGGCCGAAGGTGTCGGTCCAGCTGGGGAAGACAAAGACATCGGCGTCGCGGAAGCATCGAGCCAGTTCGTCGCCGAACCGGGCGCCCAGGAACTTGGCCTCGGGATATTTCTCCTGAAGCTCCGCACGGGCGGGTCCGTCGCCGACTACGATCTTGGTGCCGGGCAGGTCGAGCTGAAGGAAAGACTCGATGTTCTTTTCGACCGCTACGCGACCGACGTTCAGGAAGAAGGGGCGCGGCCAGTCCTTGCCCCCAAGCTCGTCGTAGATGCGTTCCAGGTCGGGGTTGAACACGTCGGTATCCACGCCGCGCGACCAGGGGGAAACGTTCTTGAACCCATGCTCGACCAGTTCGTCGCGCAGGGTCGGGGTCGCCACCATCAGCCGGCCCGACGGCTTGTGGAACCACTTCATATAGGCGTAGCCGACCTGGACCGGGATCGGGAACCTGGCCGAGACATATTCGGGGAATTTGGTGTGGTAGCTGGTCGTGAAAGGCAGTTTCCATTCTACGCAGATGCGACGCGTGGCGATGCCGATCGGACCCTCGGTGGCGATATGCACGGCCTCCGGCTCGAAGGCGCGCAGCATCTCGCGGATCTCTTCTTCAGCCCCCAGCGCCAGCCGGATTTCCGGGTATGTGGGGCAGGGAATGGTCTTGAACAGGCTGGGCTCGATGACCTCGACCTCATGGCCCATGCCGCGGCATTCCGCGACCGTGCGGGTCAGGGTGCGGACGACGCCATTGACCTGCGGCTCCCAGGCGTCGGTGGCCAGAACGATGCGCATTGAGGCGGGCGGACCCTGAGCCGTTAAGTAAGGGCGGAACTTCTAGACGGTTCGAATGACGAAGGCGAGACAGCGATTTCCATCGTCGCAGTGTGGCTGTCGTTCGACTCAGGACAGTTGAAGGGCATTGTCCCCATCGTGAGCCAAGGCCCCCAGCGTTTCTCGAAGCTGGATATGAGCCATCATGATCGAGCGGAGCGATAAGGCCGGTGATGGTTCGTCTATAAAGTCGCCGCTTTCGAGCATGGCGTCGCGCCACAGGCCCTGAGGCGTAAGGAAAAGCCATACGGCGCGCAGCGCACAGCCTGCCTGTTCCAGCGAGGCCGCGCAGGGGGCGTCGTCAGCCATAGACGCAAGGATCAGCGACGCCTTGAGCCATTGCGTCTGTGACCAAAGCCGGGCGCGCCCCCTTTGGATGAGGCCTTGGTCGCTCACGGCCTCCACGGCGACTCCGCGTTTCAAGTCGATGCCTTGAAGCCCAGCCTTGAAGAACTTGCGGGCGTTCACGAGGGCGGCGGTGTCGGATGTCAATCGGCTGTAGCGGGCCAGCAGCCAGGTCCGATGGAACAGGTCGCCAGGCGACGCCGGATGATCACTGTCCGATCCGTCTTGCATCAGGCTGACGATCTGGTCTGCAGCCCGGCGCCAGCCTGGATCGGCGCTTATGCCTGCCCAAGCAAGCGCGCCTTCCAGCAGGATGAGAGACTTCGCTTGTTCGGGTGGTTCGTTCTCGTCGCGTAAAAGACGGTCGCGAAAGAGTATGGCGTCGCGCTCCACCGAGGGGGCGCCTGTCACTGCGAAAATAGCCGCCAAGGCGACAGGCAAGCCGCTATGATCGCCTTGTTCGGGGTGATCGCTGTCCAATGGCAAGTGGGGCAGACCTTTTTCGATCACCGCCCGCCATGGTCCAGACCAGTCCTGGCGACCGGCTTCGGCGTAGGCTTCCAGCTGCGCCGCCTGAACTTGAAGCTGAGGCGATGTCGCAATGCGACGCCCGCTCATGCTCAGCAGCGTTTCGAACACCCCGGACGTCCCCTGTCCCAATGTGCACCAAACCGGAAGCGCAGACTGACGCAACCATGTCGCCAGCCGCTCAGCGCCGCTTTTCAGCGACTCCGGGGCGGGCGTCGGAAAATCGAGATGCGTCGGTGACAGTTTCCCGAGCCGCTCCACGACTTTCCTGACGTCTTGGCTGCGCCTCAGGTCTGTGACCAGCACGGCATCGCGTTCCACGATGATGCCCACGTCTCGCAGGCCGATAACTGCGACCATGACGCCGTCGGATGACCGCACCAGACAACCCTCGGAGTCTTCCAGAAGATGCAGCCCGACGCTGCCTTCGCCGGAGGCCTGTACGGCGTCCCAGGCCCCGAGGTCGGACCAGGAAAACCGCACGGGAAGGACCGACGCTCGGCTTGTCTTTTCCATCACCGCATAGTCGATCGAAATCTTCGGTGCGTTGGAGAACTGCGCCCCAAGCAACCGGTATCGCCCATTGAATTCCGCATGCTCAAGGGCGTCCCTAGCGGCTGTCATGACGGCGGGCGCCTGTTGGGACAGTTCCTCGATCAGCACATCTGCGCGCACGATGAAGTTGCCGCTGTTCCACAGATAGCCGTTTTGAATGTGCCGTTCCGCCGTAACCGCATCTGGCTTTTCGACAAAGGCCGCTACATCCGATAGGCCGGGGCCAGACGGTTCGATGTAGCCATAGGCCGAGGACGGTTCTGTCGGCACGACCCCCAAGGTGACGATGCGACCCTTGTCTGCAGCTGCGGCGGCTTCCTGCACTGCTGCGTGAAATGCGCCATGGTCGGGAATGTGGTGGTCGGAGGCGACGAAGAGATTGACGGCTTGCGGATGCTGTCGGGCGGTCCACAGGGCTGCGACAGCCATTGCCGCAGCGGAGTCGCGGCCCTCGGGCTCCAGGAAGATGGTGGCCGTAGCGCCGACCTCGTCCAGTTGGGCCAGAATCTCCAGGCGATGCTGCGCTCCTCCCACGACGATCAGTTCGCCACCCTGCTCCATCAGCGGAAGGGCGCGCTCCACGGCGTCTTGGAACAGGGACCGATTGCCGGCCAACGGAATGAACTGCTTGGGGCGTGAGGGGCGAGAAGCGGGCCAGAGGCGCGTGCCCGCTCCGCCGCACATGATAACCGGATAAATCATCGCCATGGTCAAAGCTGCTCCGATTGGATCGTGCAAGTCCAGTAGGACGCGTCTTTAGTTTGCGGAGTTGCCGAAATCCATCATTGCGGAGGGGCGCGCAGAGGTTGTTTTGAGCTCGTCGGTCCCGCTTTAAAGCGGCAACACCGTCGTCGACTTCACTTCTTCCAGAACCGCATAGGTCCGTGTTTCGCGCACACCCGGCATGCGCACCAGCACGTCGCCCAGGAAGGCGCGATAGGCGTCCATGTCGCCGACGCGGGCCTTGATCAGATAGTCGAAGCCGCCGGCGACCATGTGGCATTCCAGCACTTCGGGCTGGCTGCGCACGGCGGCGGCGAAGGCCTCGAAGACGTCGCCGGTGGTGCGGTCCAGCAGGACCTCGACGAAGATCAGCAGGTCGCGCCCGACCTTGGCGGGGTCGATCATGGCGGCGTAGCCGGTGATGATCTTCTTCTCACGCAGGCGTCGGACCCGTTCGAAACAGGCGGCGGGCGACAGGTTGCACTGGCGCGCCAGCTCCGCATTGGACAGTCTGCCGTCGGCCTGGAGCACCCGCAGGATGCGGCGGTCGACGGGGTCTATATCGATCATCGGAAATCGAGGCTCTGCACCGAACGATCTTCGGTCACGCCTCGTATCATACGAAGCACCTTCAATGAACTCCGGCCTATACGGCGGAAATCCACAGGATTTTCCCGCCCATGACCTCGCCCGCCTTCACGCCTTCGAGCCTGGCCGCCTGGGACGGCCTGGACGCGCAGAAGTTCCGCGATGAGCGCGAGGCCGTGGCCGCCAACTTGGCCCGAACGCCGCTGGACGCCGCCGAACGCGCCGCCGTGGTAGCGGAGGCGACGGCCCTGGTCGAACACGCCCGCCGCAGTCAGAAGAAGCAGGGGGTGGTCGAAAGCTTCCTGCAGCAGTTCTCCCTGGGCACCCGCGAAGGGTTGGCCCTGATGTGTCTGGCCGAGGCCCTGCTGCGCGTGCCGGACGAGGAGACGCGCGACCGACTGATCGCCGAGAAGATCGGCTCGGCCGACTGGGCCAGCCATCTGGGCCAGTCCGACAGCCTGTTCGTCAACGCCTCGACCTGGGGCCTGATGTTGACCGGCAAGCTGGTGGACGTGGACGACGAGGCGCGCAGCGACCTGTCCGGCTTCCTGAAACGGATCGCCGGACGGCTGGGCGAGCCGGTCATCCGCCAGGCCGTGGCGACGGCGGTCAAGATCATGGGCGAACAGTTCGTGGTCGGCCGCACCATCCAGGGGGCGTTGAAACGGTCGAACAAGGAGGGCTGGCTGTGCAGTTTCGACATGCTGGGCGAGGGCGCCCGCACCGTCGCCGACGCAGACCGGTACGAGAAGATCTACGCCGACGCCATCGAGGCGGTGGGCAAGACCTCGAAGGGCCAGGGACCGGAACACGGTCATGGCGTGTCGGTGAAACTGTCGGCCCTGTCGCCCCGCTATGAGGCGGCGCATGAGGACGACGTCTGGGCGACCCTCTATCCCCGGATCCTGCGCCTGGCCCAGATCGCGGCCAGATACGACATCAACTACACGATGGACGCCGAAGAGGCGGACCGCCTTGCTCTGTCGCTGAAACTGCTGGACCGGCTGGCGCATGAACCCAGCCTGGGCGGCTGGACCGGCCTGGGTCTGGCGGTTCAAGCCTATCAGAAGCGGGGTCTGGAGACGATCGAACGGGTCGCCAACCTGGCGCGTCGCTCGGGCCGCCGCCTGATGGTGCGCCTGGTCAAGGGCGCCTATTGGGACACCGAGATCAAGCGCGCCCAGGTCTTCGGCCGCACGGACTACCCCGTCTATACGACCAAGGCGGCGACCGACCTGAACTACCTCGTCTGCGCACGCGCCATGATCAAGGCAGCGCCGGCGATCTACAGCCAGTTCGCCAGCCACAACGCCCACACCCTGGCCGCCGTGCGGCGCATGGCGCGTGACCAGGGCGTCACCGTCGAACACCAGCGCCTGCACGGCATGGGCGAGGCGCTCTACGACGCCGCGCGCGAGGCCTGGGCCGATGAGACTGTCATCGTGCGCGCCTACGCTCCGGTCGGCGGGCATGAGGAACTGCTCCCCTATCTGGTGCGGCGCCTGCTGGAAAACGGCGCCAACTCCTCCTTCGTCCACGCCCTGCTGGACGAGCGCGTACCCGCCTCGGCCGTCGCGGCCGATCCCATTTTTCTGGTCGAGCAAGCGCCCGACCGTCACCCCAAGATTCCGGTTCCGCAAGACATGTACGGCGATCGTCAGAACTCCCTCGGCCGCGACTACTCCCAGGCCGCCGACCGTGAAGCCCACGCCAAGGCGCTGGAGCTCGTCGATCGCGAAAAGCTGACCTCCGGCCCCATCGTCGGCGGCAAGCTGCGCGCCGGGATCGACGCCCAGGCCGTGACCAATCCCTTCGACCGGTCACAGGTGCTCGGCCATGTCTCCGAAGCCGAGGCGGCCGACATCGACGCCGCCGTCGAGGCTGCCGCGCGCGCCCAGATCCAGTGGGACCGTCAGGGCGGCGCCAAACGCGCCGTCGTCCTGCGCGCCATGGCCGACGCGCTGGAAGCCGATCTTGACCGCCTGGTCGCCCTGCTCAGCCGCGAGGCCGGCAAGACCCTGAACGACGGCGTCGCCGAGGTGCGCGAGGCCGCCGATTTCTGCCGCTACTACGCCCCGCTGGCCGAGCGCGACTTCACCGTTCCCCAGACGCTGAAGGGCCCCACGGGCGAGACCAATCAGCTGATCCTGCACGGGCGCGGCGTCTTCGCCTGTATCTCGCCGTGGAACTTCCCCCTGGCCATCTTCACCGGCCAGATCGCGGCCGCCCTGGCCGCCGGAAACGCTGTCCTGGCCAAGCCGGCCGAACAGACGCCGCTGATCGCCGCCGAGGCCGTGCGCCTGTATCACAAGGCGGGGCTGAACCCGGACCTGCTGGCCCTGGTCCCGGGTCGCGGCGAGACGGTGGGCGCAGCCCTGGTCACGCATCCGGGGATCGACGGCGTCGCCTTCACCGGCGGCACCGACACGGCCGCCGCGATCAACCGCTCCATCGCCGCCCGCCCCGGCGCCATCATCCCCTTCATCGCCGAGACCGGCGGCCTGAACGGCATGTTCATCGACACCACGGCGCTGAAGGAACAGGTCATCGACGACGTGATCCAGTCGGCCTTCGGCTCGGCCGGCCAGCGCTGCTCGGCCCTGCGCGTCCTCTATGTGCCCAAGGATTCGGCCGACGCCTTGATCGAGGGCCTGAAGGGCGCCTTGGCCGTTCAGACCGTCGGCGATCCCGCCGATCCCAAGACCGACATCGGCCCCGTCATCGACCCGGAATCGCGCCGCGCATTGGAAGCTCACGTCGAACGCCTGTCGAAGGAAGCGAAGATGATCGCCCGCGCCGACCTGCCGCTCGGCGCCGAAAAAGGCGACCTGTTCGCCCCCACCATCGCCGAAATCCCCACGCCCGACTTCCTGGAACGCGAGGTGTTCGGCCCGATCCTGCACATCTACCGCTATGCCCCGTCCGACCTGAAGGCGGTTGCCGGCAAGCTGGCCGCGCGCGGCTACGGCCTGACCCTGGGCGTCCACAGCCGCATCGAAGCCTTCGCCGCCGAAGTGGTCGATCTGGTCCCCGCCGGCAACGTCTATGTGAACCGCTCGATCACCGGCGCGGTGGTCGGGGTTCAGCCGTTCGGCGGTGAAGGATTGTCGGGCACCGGCCCCAAGGCGGGCGGCCCCAACAGCCTTATCCGTTATGCTGCAGAAAAGGCGATCAGCGTGAACATCGCCGCCCAAGGCGGGGACCCGGCGCTATTGAATTTGTGAAGTCTTCGAACACTTGGCGGTTTTGACGGGTTTGCCGCAGCCCTCCGAGTTGTTAAGGAGTGCAAGATTTTGATGGGATCAAGTATGTTTGGACGCGGTACGACGAAGACCAAGGGCTTTGGCAGCCAAGAGAGAAATTCTCTTCTTGCCGAGATTCGCGACCTGAAAGCCGCGCTAGCGCGTCGGGACGACCAGCCGCATTTCGTGACGGATTATACCGCTTACGTTCGTGAGCTGATGGAGCGTCATTCGCTTGACGACGCTATGTCGTACGCAGTTGGCGGGTCCTATGATCTTACGGGGTCGCTGTTGGTTGAGGTGCTGGAGCGAGCAGGCTTACGAGACGGCATGTCGGTGGTTGACCTTGGGTGCGGAAGCGGGCGCTTGGCAAAGCACCTTGGCCTCAAGTTTGAAAACCTAGAATATCTCGGCATTGATATCGTTCAGGAGCTTTTAGACTACGCCCGCAGTCAGTCGCCGGCTGAGTATCGTTTTCTTCTCAATCATGACCTGACACTGCCTGCCCCAGACGCCTCTGCGGACATGGTGGCGATCTTCAGTGTGGTGACCCATTTGCTTCATCAGGAGAGTTATCTCTACCTTGAGCAGGCACGGCGCGTTCTTCGGCCTGGCGGACGAGTGGTGTTTTCGTTCCTAGAGAGTGAGGGCAACTGGCCGATCTTCAGGGGGATGGTGGATCGCGCGCGTGCCGGACAAAAAGACGATCAGTTGAACATGTTTACCGAGCGGTCTCAGATTGAGGTTTGGGCCAGGCATCTTAATATGTGGGTCGTCAGCTACGATTACGGATTGCCGCACACGGGCGATGGCCAGACAGTTGCTGTGTTCGAAAGAGGCAGTTGATCAAAATCTCCGCCTGCTTACCGAACCTCTTGTTTAAGGCCGTAGCGTCGCTATTGTCGCTCCAATCTGTGGCGCAGCGCGCTGGTGTAACCGTGGACCTTGGTGTCAATAGATGAGTACGCCGGTTTCGGTTCCAAAGAACAGCCGCATTATCGGCGCCTTAATGATGCGGGAAACCATAACCCGCTTCGGACGTGAGGGGCTCGGGTTTGCTTGGCTAATCGGCGAGCCACTGCTGTTTTGCCTCGGCGTCTTGATTATGTGGTCTATCATCAAGCCGGCTTATGAACATGGCGTTCGTCTCGGCCCATTTGTGATGACGGGCTACATGTGTCTTTTGCTACTCCGTCACCAGATCAGCTACTCTCAGAATGCGATTCAAGGCAATATAGGGCTTCTCTTTCACAGGCAGATAAAAGTTCTGCATGTGTTCTTGGCGCGAAATCTTTTAGAATTCATGGGGGCCTCGGCGGCCTTTATGATTGTTTACGTCGTTTTGGCTGCGTTGGGCCAGGTGACTTGGCCGCATGATATTCTCTTAGTTTACGTTGGATGGGTGATACTAGCCTTAATCAGTTCAGGGCTTGCCATGACTCTGGCCGCTTTGGCGCTGCGGTGGGAAGTTATGGAGCGGCTTGTTCCACTTCTCACCTACGCCCTCATTCCGTTGTCGGGTGCGTTTTTTATGGTCGACTGGTTGCCGCACCGCTTTCAGGAGATGTACCTGCTCATTCCCATTCCTCATGGCATAGAGATGGTTCGGGCGGGAGTGTTTGGCGAGTTTGTCAAAACCCACTACCACGTTGGCTACGCGCTCACTTGGGCCTGCATTTTGAACTTCCTTGCTTTGATTCTTCTCGCTGACGCGAGGGACCGTGTTGATGTGGAATAACCTGTTACCGCACGCCAACAGCATGGCGATGGACCTTTTATGACCGAGCCCAAACTCAACTACATTGGCCCACTCCCCCAGGCGCTGACCTACGATCGCAAGGTGCCATTGTGGCGTCGGATTCCACTCGGCTTCCTTATCGTTGTCGTGCTGCCTACCCTCTTGGCCTCAATCTATTTCTTGCTGATCGCGTCTCCGCTTTATGTGTCCGAGGCACGATTTATCGTTAGGTCCGCCGGCCATTCGCCCAGCGCCTTTGGAGTCGCCTTGCAAGGCGTTGGTCTATCCTCCGGTCAAACCGATGCGTTCGCCGTCCACGAATACATTACGTCCTCAGACGGTTTGAGCGATCTCCAACGGCGGTTCGATGTCGCACAGGTTCTCAATCGCCCAGGAGCAGATATTCTTTCGCGCTATCCCCGTCCGGGGGAGAGCCGGAGCGGGGAGGGCCTCCAGAAGGCGCTCAAGCGTTTTGTTACTGTCGGATACGATTCAACGACGGGAATCAGTACGCTGAGAGTGGAAGCATTTCGTCCTAAAGACGCCCAGGCCCTCGCATCTGCGATGTTGGACGGCGGCGAGACCTTGGTTAACCGCCTGAATGCGCGTTCGGTACAGGATGCGGTCGCGGATTCGCGGTTAGCCCGTGAGACTGCGATGACGCGTTTGACGGAAACTCAGCAAAAACTGACGGCCTTCCGCAACCGGGAAGAATTCATCGACCCTGAAAGCGCCGTTGCGGAAAATGCGCAATTGATTGGTCAGTTGAACGCCACAGTCGCCCAGCTGCGCGCCGAACGCAGCCAGCTCGCCGCCCAGGCGCCTCAAAGCCCACAGCTTTCCATCATCGACTCGCGAATCGCCGCCTACGAACGGCAGGTTCAAGCGGAGCGCGCCAAGATGTCAGGTGGAGCCGGCACTCTTGCGCCTCGCGTCGGGGCTTATGAGGAGCTGACGTTCAACAGGGAGTTGGCGACACGGGAGCTGGCAGCAACGACGACGGCCCTGCTTGCGGCGGAACAGGATGCGCGCAGACAGCAGGTCTATCTCGAGCGCGTGGTTTCTCCCAGTTTGCCGGACTCATCGACAGAGCCGCGACGCTGGCTGTCGATCCTTGCCGTCTTTGCGACAACCCTTCTGCTTTATGGTCTAGGATGGCTGATCTGGGCCGGTGTTCGCGAGCATAGGCAGGACTGATGTCGTCGCCTCTGCAGCCGGGGCTAA
The DNA here is from genome assembly GCF_046295075.1 of Brevundimonas sp. Taxonomy (GTDB): domain Bacteria; phylum Pseudomonadota; class Alphaproteobacteria; order Caulobacterales; family Caulobacteraceae; genus Brevundimonas. The sequence goes on from NZ_JBKBOC010000010.1 coordinate 49,287, forward strand.
GGGTTGAAGACGTCAGTCTGACCTACCGGACGGCCCATAGACCCGTCTTTCAAAACCTTTCCTTCGACTTGTCGAAAGGGGGGCGGTTAGCCTTGTTGGGGCGCAATGGACAGGGAAAGTCGACGCTAATCAAGCTTCTCGGCGGCATAATGTCGCCGTCGAGCGGCCGGATCAGCTGGGGCATGAGCCAGTCATGGCCAATCGGCTTCAACGGAGGGTTCCAAGGCAGCCTATCCGGCTTGGACAACATTCGCTTCCTCGCGCGTATATACGGTCGTGACTTCACGGAAGTGAGGGAACGTGTCGATGATTTCGCCGAACTGGGGCGATCTCTCCGTCTTCCTGTTCGGCACTACTCCTCTGGCATGAGGGCTCGGTTGGCATTTGGCCTGTCGCTGGCTATCGAGTTCGATTGTTATTTGATTGATGAGCTTGTCGCCGTCGGCGACGCGCGGTTCCAGCGGAAATGCCAGTATGAATTGTTCGAACAACGAGCAAATCGGGCTTTTCTCATGGCCTCCCACGACACGGGTCTAATCCAGTCCAACTGCGACCGTGCGCTTCTCATCGAGGGCGGTAAGGCGAAAGTCTTCGAGGATATCAACGAGGCGGTTGAAATCTACAAATGGTTGAGGACAGCGTGATCCGTTCTGATGAAGAGGCGGGATGGATGAATCGTTGTGTCCTTCTCGGATCGATCAGGCAGGTTGAAGGTTGGACATCAGCGTTGCGGATCGCTGCGGCTGCCGGTCAAGCCGAGGTGGTGTTTTTGGAGGACAGACCTTCCAGCCGAAGTGATGGAGATAGGAATCGGATTTTTGTATCCTCCGACCACCGTAACTTTGTCACCACGCCAGAATGTGCGCGTGTTTCGATACTCGATGGCCTCGAACGGTTTTCGGGTCTGGACCTCATACCCTCGGACGACGCGCGCGTTCATGTGATCGAAATCACCCGACATGCGGTTGAGGCCCAGGAATGGGCGAAGGGCGGAGTGGTAGTGACCAGCGCTGCTGCTGATGCAGCGCGTAATGGATCGCCGCTGCAGTTCGTGGGTCTTGAGGTTGCTCCGCCCTCCCTTGACCCCTCTGGAACCGGAGAAGGGGATATCCAAGCCGCTCAGTCCCTAACCTACATTGGTGCGGATGTTGGATCGGCTCCAACACGGTGGGGGCCGCGTCTATTCATTTACGATAGGCTGCCTTTGGTCCTGTCTGGCGACGAAGCTTTACTGGATATGACGGGGCCGCCGCGACCCTTGCTAAGGGGGCCCTATCTATGGGCGCCGAAAGGGCGGTGGCGCATCTCTGCTGAAATATCGTTCGATGAGGATGCAGCCTCGCACGAGTTTCAGTTCCGGTGGGGCCCGCCGCTTACTCCTACTATACATAACGTTAGGCCGGACAAGTCTGGTCGTTACGAAGTCGTGCTTGAGGCTGACTGGCCTGAGATCGATGGAATGGAGTTCACGATCACTGTTGTGCACGGTTGTGTGGGCGGTGAAGTCGGCTTCGGCGGCGCAAAAGTTGCTTTTGTAGATTTGAGATAGCCGCGCGCGGGGTTGAGCGCGACGCTAGTTATGGTTGAGGGCCGACCGAAAAGCTCGTACGAATGTGGCTCGGCTATCCTGGTTCGGAATGGCGGGGGATCGGCATGAACACGTTTGCGGACAGTCCATCTTGGGCTCCTAGCAGTTATCGAGATGTCCACCTAACGAGGGGCGCGGATCTCCTTGGAATTGGCTTAGAGATCGGGGCCGCGAATAATCCCATCCTCGGTTCTGCACGGTGCAAGTTTGTCGATTATGCGGATACCGATACGATAAAAGACCGCCTTAGAAATTCCGGGTACGCCCACGCGGACAGCGTCGTCGACATCGACTATGTTTGGCCTGGGTCTGGATCGTTATCTGCTGTCGTGGGAAGCCAGCGATTCCAATATGCAATAGCAAGTCATGTAATCGAACATGTCCCAAATCCACTTGGCTGGTTTCGCGGCGTTGGAGAGGTCTTGATCCCTGGAGGGGTCTTCAACCTCGCTATACCAGACAAAAGGTTCACTTTCGACATAGCTTGTCCCGAGAGTTCCTTGGGGGAGTTGATCGAGGCTGATCTCCAGTCGTTTGTTCGGCCTAGTGCAAGACAAGTCTTTGATTCCTGCTACTACGGAAAGGCCGTAGAGCCAGGAGAGCCTTGGTTTTCAGATATCGACCTCTCAAATACGCCGCCGTATTCAGGAGCAATCGCGCCACAGCTTGCGTTCGATCAGGCACGACGCGCCATTGATGGCGAATACTTCGATAGCCACTGTTGGGCTTTCACTCCACGGTCTTTCTTAAATTTGTTGACCGGGGCATGTGGTCTTGGTCTGTTTGATTATCTTCTCCGAGATTTCCATCCGACTATCGAAGGGAAGTTCGAATTCTTTTTGAGTTTGGAGAAACCTCCAACTGTTATTGACCGCGCAGAGCTTCGGAAACTCCAGTTGGATCAGTTGGCGTTTTTCCAACTCGCCATTTCAAACAGAGATCGGATATTTCGGCTACTTGCGGAGTAAATCAGCATCCTATTTGGCCTCCTGGAGTCGACTCCGCAGATATAAACCATAAGTGCTCTTACCGAGATTGGCAGCGAGCTTTTCCAGCTGGTTTGCGTCGATGAAGCCCTTCTGGAAAGCGATTTCCTCAGGACAGGCAATCTTGAATCCTTGGCGTTTTTCCAAGACGCGGACGAACTCGGCGGCTTCCAGCAAACTGTCGGGTGTGCCCGTGTCGAGCCAAGCGTAGCCGCGCCCCATGATCTCGACCGACAGCTTGTCCCGTTCGAGATAGATGCGGTTTACGTCGGTGATCTCGAGCTCGCCACGGGGCGATGGCTTCAAGTCGCGGGCGATCTTGACGGCGTCGGCGTCGTAGAAATAGAGGCCCGTCACGGCCCAGTTCGAGCGCGGCGCCCGGGGCTTTTCCTCGATCGACAGGGCCCGCATGTTGCCGTCGAACTCGACCACACCGTAACGTTCCGGATCGTTGACGTGATAGGCGAACACCGTCGCCCCCCCCGACCGGCTCATGGCCGAGGTGAACAGGTCGGTGATGCCGTGGCCGTAGTAGATGTTGTCGCCCAGGATCAGGGCCGAGGGATTGTCGCCGACGAAGTCCGCGCCGATGATGTAGGCTTGGGCCAGACCGTCGGGACTGGGCTGGACCGCATACTGGATCTCCATGCCCCACTGCGAGCCGTCACCGAGCAGAGCCTGGAAGCTGGGCACGTCGCGCGGTGTGGAGATGATCAGCACCTCGCGGATGCCGGCCAGCATCAAAGTCGACAGCGGATAATAGATCATCGGCTTGTCGTAGACCGGCATCAGCTGCTTGGAGGTGACCAGTGTCATCGGATGCAGGCGGGTGCCCGATCCTCCGGCCAGGATGATGCCCTTCATGGGAGGGTCCTTTCGGCGTGGAGTTCGTGGACGATCTCGGCAACGGCGGCCTGCCACGGGCGGGGCGCGATACCGTAGTCACGGGTCAGTTTCTCGGTCGACAGGCGCGAATTGGTCGGGCGCCGGGCCGGTGTCGGGTATTCGGATGCGGGGATGGCCTCGACCGTGGCGGACGGGCCGCCGGTTGCGGCGCTGAGGGCGAAAATCTCGCTGGCCAGTCCGGCCCAGGTCGTCTCGCCGGCATTGACGAACTGATAGACGCCGGTGGGGGCGTCCGCGTCGGCGATCATCGTCAGGGCGATGGTCTTCAGCGCCTGGGCGATGTCGCGCGCCGAGGTCGGGCAGCCGTGCTGATCGCCTACCACCCGCAGCGCCGGCCGGTCGGCTGCGAGCCGCAGCATGGTCTTGAGGAAGTTGGCGCGGTGGACGCTCAACACCCAGGCCGTCCTCAGCACGACCGAGCGGGGATTGCCGGCGCGCACCGCCAGTTCGCCGGCCAGCTTGGATGCGCCATAGACACCCAGCGGGCCGACCGGATCGGTCTCGACATAGGGACCGTCCTTGGACCCGTCGAACACATAGTCGGTCGAGACCTGGATCAGCGGGATCCCGGCCTCGCGCGTGGCGTCGGCCAGGACCGCCGGCCCCATGGCGTTGGCGGCGAAGGCGGCGGCGACCTCGCTCTCGGCCTTGTCCACGGCGGTGTGGGCGCCGGAGTTGATCACGGCGGCGTAGGGGGTGGCGGCGAAGGCGGCGCGCACCGAGGCGGCGTCGCCCAGATCCAGCTCCGCCCGAGTCAGGGCGTGCAGCACGACGCCTTCCGGCCAGGCGGCGGCCTGGAGCTCCAGTCCTACCTGACCGGCCCCGCCCGTGATCAGGATGTGGATCGGATCAGCCATTGGCGACACCCAGACGCTGGGTCGAATAGCGGGCGTCCAGAATGTCTTGCCACCAGAACTGGTTCTCCAGATACCAGGTCACGGTCCGCTCGATCCCCTCCTCGAAGGTCACCGACGGGGTCCAGTCCAGATCGGAGCGAATTTTGGAGGCGTCGATAGCGTAGCGATGGTCGTGGCCCGGCCGGTCGGTCACATAGGTGATCTGGTCAGCGTATTGCCCCTCGGCCTTGGGCCGCAACCGGTCCAGGATCGAGCAGATGGCCGTGACCACCTCGATATTCTTACGCTCGGCATTGCCCCCAACATTATAGGTCTCGCCCGGCGCGCCGGTCTCGAACACGGCTTGAAGCGCGCGGGCGTGGTCGTCGACGAACAGCCAGTCGCGCACGTTCGACCCGTCGCCATAGACCGGCAGGGGCTCGCCGTTCAGGGCGCGGATGATGATCAGCGGGATCAGCTTCTCGGGGAAATGATAGGGGCCGTAGTTGTTGGAGCAGTTGGTCACCAGCACGGGCAGGCCGTAGGTGTGGCCCCAGGCGCGCACCAGATGATCCGACCCCGCCTTGGACGCCGAATAGGGCGAGCGCGGATCATAGGGGGTGGTCTCGGTGAAGAAGCCGTCCTCGCCCAGCGAGCCAAACACCTCGTCGGTCGAGATGTGGTGGAAGCGGAACGCCGCCTTGGCGTCCTCGTCCAGGCCGCGCCAGTAACCCAGCGCCTGGTTCAGCATGACGAAGGTGCCGACCATATTGGTCTGGATGAACTCGCCCGGCCCGTCGATCGACCGATCGACATGGCTCTCGGCCGCCAGGTGGGCGACCACGTCCGGCCTGAATTCTTGCAGGGCCTTGGACACCGCGTCTGCGTCGCAGATGTCAGCCTGAACGAAAGAATAGCGATTGCTGGACGCCACGGGTTCCAGCGAACTGAGCACGCCCGCATAGGTCAGCTTGTCGAACACCAGAACTTCGTGGTCCGTGTGCTCAATAAGGTGCCGCACCAGCGCCGAGCCGATAAAACCGGCGCCGCCGGTGACCAGAATACGCATTAAGGGTTTCTCCGTCAGAGCGAGGGCAGCGGCTCAAGCGGCCGGCCGTCATACTCAAAGGGGCTGTCGAACTCAGCCAGGGTCGGCAGAAGTTTGTCCTTGTCAGACAACACAGCCCCCGAACCCGGTAAAGGCCATTCAATGCCGATCATAGGATCGTTCCAGATGATGCCGCCGTCGCAGTCCGGGGCATAGAGGCCTGATACCTTATAGGCGATTTCTACATCAGGCTCGAGCGTGACGAACCCGTGGGCAAACCCGACAGGTACAAACAACTGCTCGCCGCCCGCGGCGGTCAATTCGGCGGCGACATACTGACCATAAGTCGGCGAACCTCGACGCACATCCACGGCGTAATCCATGATCGACCCGCGTACGCAGCGCACCAGCTTAGCCTGGGCATGCGGCGGACGCTGAAAGTGCAACCCACGGACCGTGCCTTCCGTCGCCGAAAACGACTGATTGTCTTGTACGAATCGCACGTCGATGCCTGCCGCCAGCGCTGCGACCTCAGAATAGGTTTCCATGAACCAACCCCGAGAATCGCCGAACCGACGGGGCTGAAGGACGACTGGACTGATGCTCAAGTTGCAATATCCCATGTTTCCTCCGGGGTATCGCCTGCCCATGGCGGTGACAAGGCAAAGGGTGAGCTTTTGCGACGTGGTGCTAGTTGTAAGCTGCACAGGCTTCGCTGAATGGCCTGAAATTAGGAGGGTTGCATCCCAACTCACGATTAGGTTTAGGAGTGCGGGCAAGATTCGAAGGGTCACACGATGAAACGTAACCAAAGCGGAGCAGCTTCCGGTTTTGACCCAGATTTCTACCGTAGGCGGTATTCAGATCTTGGCGGTTTGTCGGATCGACAAGCATTGGCGCACTATGAAAGCCATGGCCGTTTGGAAGGTCGAAAACCGAACGCCAAAGCTCGATTCGAAGACAGTTCGCTCATGGCGTCGCTACCGCCGCTGTTCTCAATTGGTGAATATCGCCGCCTGAACCCGGACGTCGATAAAGCGATCGACGACGATTGGGATGTCTATTTGCACTACATCCGTCACGGACGTGACGAGAAGCGTCCCTTCTCGAATTTAGACCCCAAGTTTTATTCTGAAATCTATATGGGGGCAGGCTTTTGGAGCGACAGCGACATTGGTGCGCACTTTCGGGAGAACGAAAAAAAGACGGGCTTCCATGCGTCCTTCCCTGAATTTCTTAGCGCAAACAACGTCAAATATAATGCGTGGCAAGAGAATTTTTCCGATCGCGCATTCTCACTACTGAACTTTGATTGGCTAGGAGAATCTGTTGAGGGCGCAAAGGCCAAAGTCCGCTTTATAACCGAAGGTATCGCTAGGCTTGCCGACTTCAGTTTCACGAAGCGCTTCGATCTAAACTTCTATCGCGAAGTCCACCCCTTGCTGGCCGGCGCGCCGCCGGAGACCGCTTATCGCCATTGGCTATTCGAGGGCATGGAGCGAGGCGAGCCTGGCTCGCCCAAGGAATGGATGGCCGTGCATGGCCTGGATCTGCTTGCCTATCCGCAAGGCTTTGTGTGGGAAGAATATGCCGCAGCTCATCTTGAAAGCAGAGACCGGCAGAACCGTTGGGTGGCGCTTAAGCACCTGCTCGATCACGATCCCATGGGAGCTTCTACATGGCCAGTGCTGGGCGAGGAGGCCGAGTCCTTCCTGCTGGCGATTGCGCGGTTCAGGCTATCGAAGCATGATCATGCCGCTGCTGTAGGCGCGCTGCAGCGCGCCATCGCTATGGGCTTCGAGACGCCTGCGATCTCGCATGCGATGGGCGACGCCTATCATGGTCTGGGGCTTTGGGGCGCTGCCTCTGACCATTACAACAAGGCGAACAGTGCGGGTGATCCCAAACTCTGGTCCGTAGTGCTTGGCGCCGAGACTGCGGCCAAGGCTGGAAAAACGACCGACGCGCTCGCTGTGCTTCTCAGCACAAAAGCGGAATTCGGCGGCGAGCAGCCTTGGCTTTCCACCCTAGACTCAGTCATTGCCCAAGAATTTCAGTACGCGACAGTCAAGGCGCGAGCGCTCTACAGCGTTGAGCGACGGGCTGAAGGTGACGAGGTGATGGAAGATTCTGTGAAATGGATCTCTGACGCATTTGAGCGAGGGTTAGACTTTCCGGCAGCAATTAATAGCAAAAAGAAAAAAGTTATTATATTTGCTAATAAAAGCCTCGACCAATGCACATACTATAGGGTCGATCAGAAAAAATACCTTTTCGATCTTAATGGTTGGGATTTTGAAATAATAGAGTGGTCAGAATCTGGCGATTTTCTAAGTTCTATTTCAGACGCTTCGGCGTGTATTTTCTATAGGGTTCCTGCGTTCCCATCTGTGATACGCTGCATTTTGCAGGCAAAACGACTTGGGTTGAAGACATACTACGAGATTGATGATCTAATATTTGATGCGGAAAATTACCCTGATGCATTCGAAAGCTTCCAAGGGCAGATTGATCGGGGAATTTATCAGGGATTGATATACGGGACGACATTGTATCGTTCCGCTATGCGGCTTTGCGAATACGGCATTGCTTCCACGCCTACGCTTGCTGCGCGCATGGGCGCAGAAGTCGTATCCAAAGAGTGTTTTGTCGTCCGCAATGGTCTCGATCCGCGCAACGTCTTTGGTGACGGTCGTAGTGCCAGGCGACGAGGAGACGGAAAGGTTAGGATTGTCTACGGATCTGCAACCCTAGCGCATAATCAAGATTTTCACGACATCGCCGGCCATGCAATTCGACACGTATTAGACACCTTCCCGCAAGTCGAGTTTGTTGTCGTGGGCCATTTGGCGCTGGATGATAGTTTTTCTCATTACGCAGACCGTATAATCAAGGTCGACTTGATCCGAGATCCGGTAGCGTTTTGGTCCCTACTGTCGACGATGGATATAAATCTTGCGGTCCTTTCTCCCGGATTGATGACGGACTGCAAGAGCGAGATTAAGTGGCTGGAGGCGGCTATACTTGGCGTTCCGTCAGTTGTGAGTGCAACCACCACTTATAATGAGGTCATTGAAAACGGAGTGACGGGCCTGCTGGCGCGAACCCCCGAGCAATGGACGCAAGCGCTTAGCATGCTTGTGGGGGATGAAGCCCTTCGCCATCAGATAGGTGAGGCGGCCCGTGAAGAAGCGCTGAGAAGCTACAGCGCTGAAGCGGGCGCGGTGGCTATGGCGAACGCCTTGAAACCTGCGCTGCCGCGCAAAGATGAGACGAATATTAAACGTATTCTCCTGGTGAATGTATTTTTCCCACCACAATCTATTGGTGGTGCGACCCGCGTAGTCGCCGATAATCTGGATTATCTATCTGCGAGCGGAAATTTTGAGTTTGCCGTCGCAACGACGGACTACGATGCGCGGCCTGATTATCGAGAAAGGATGGATTCCTATAACGGAAAAACTGTTTTTAGAATCGCTCCACCCTTCGAACATAATCTGGACTGGAAATATTCAGATAAGCGTATGGAGGAGTGGTTTGGCCGTGTGGTAGCGCAGTTCGAACCAGATCTTGTGCATTTCCATTGCATTCAAAGGATAACGTCCTCGGCTATCGACGTGTGCCGGTCAAATAACGTCCCTTATATTGTGAGCGTCCATGACGGCTGGTGGTTGTCTGACTATCAGTTTCTGTTCGACGAGCAGGCCAGAATGAGGACTCCAGGCGATGAGGTTCGTCTGGGTCCAAAGCCTCCTTTAAAGCTCTCTGACAGTCTCCAGCGACTGGCCTACCTTCGCGATGCCCTGGAGGGCGCCGAGGAGATACTGACCCCGTCGCTTAACTTCCAAAAAATTTACAGGGATGCGGGATTCGCCAACGTATCGGCACTGAGCAACGGTCTGCCGAATGTCGCGGTCGCTCAGCGCACGCGCTCAAAAACTGGCCGCGTCCGGCTCGCCCATATCGGTGACACGTCACCTCACAAGGGCTTTGATTTGGTGGAGGCGGCCCTGAGGCAGGGGGAGTTCGAAAATGTCGAACTTTTGGCGCTTTCGCACGCCCAGCCTGCGGAACACAAATCCACAGTCACTTGGGGTAAAACGGAGGTGACTTTCTCGGGGCGAATTCGGCAGACAGCAGTTCCAAACCTCTATGCGAACATTGATGTACTTTTGGCGCCGTCAGCTTGCGTCGAAAGCTATGGCCTTGTCACCAGAGAAGCCAATGCCGCTGGTGTGTGGGTTGTGGCGAGCGACAGGGGTGCGATTGGAGAAGATGTCAGGCCCGATGTGGATGGGTTTATAGTCGACGTGTCGTCACCAGCGGCTTTAGCGGCTGTTTTGGACAAAATTAATAATGATCCGGAAACCTATCTTCGGCCGGCGCCCAGGAATGAAGCGATCAGAAGCTCAAAGGAACAGGCCGAGCAATTGATCCAAATCTATAGCCAGCTCACCGTAGACGGAGATCGTCACCTAGGATCTTGATTATCCGAGCAACCGGATAGCAGTTGGTAAGCACGTCTTATTGAGTCGTTTCGGACAATTACCAGCTCACTTTGACGGGGAGGGCGGCGTGCGTGCTCGCCAGGATGCCCTCCCTGCATTGGAGAGCCGTAAAAAATATGAGCGCTGATATGCTGCATGCGCCCTACCGTCTCGATCAGTCGAGACTCAGATGTTGGTTTTATAGAGCAATAAGTTGCGTGGCGGCATCGCTTTTGGCGAAGCGTCTGACGGGTGTACGGCGGGAGCGTGAATAGACGGTCGCTCGGGCGTCAGTCCCGCCGACGATCCGTTTCCGTTTGGGTCAAAGATTTCCATACTGTCCGCATGGGTTGTCGGGCCAACAGGATGCGTAGCTCATCAAAAGCCTTGGCGACCAGCTCATGCTGAGTCGTTTTGTCGCGGACGGTTGCTTCAAGCTTGCTCACGATCAGCGCTCGATCCTTAGCCGCTTGCCGCGCGGCTTCCAGCAATGCGGTGATCCGACTTTCAGCGTTCTCATTCTGAGCCGCAGACTCAAGTCGAAGCCGTCGATGCGCGTCTGTCAGATCAAGGTGCGCGGTCTCCAACGCGGAAACTTGTGCGATGAGGAGCTCTCGAATGTCCTCATCTTGAGCGATGCGTTGCCTAGACGCTTCGGATTGGAGGTGAAGGCTTGAAAGCGCTTGTTGTTGGTCTGCAATTATTCTTTCGCTGTCGATCAAGGAGGCGTTCAGGGACGTGACCTGATCCTGGGTGCGTAAGACTTCGCCTTGGGCGAAACTAAGTTCGGCTTCACGCGTCAGAGACATGTGGGCGTTCCAAAGAATGGAGCCTAGGGCGCCGCCGTAGAGATCGCTCGCGATTTCGAACCGTTCTGAAAGGTCGTCGAGTTCCCGCCATGTTTCAGCAGTGTCGTCTTGCGCCAATTTCAGCATCAGGCCGAAGGCCTCGCCTGCCCAAGGATGACTGTGGCTGTCTTCATCGCCGATCGCGCGTTGACGCCTGAGATCGGGGTGGATGAAATCATCCACCGCCGCAGCCTCTGCGCCGTCTAGCGGCGGTGAGCGCCAGCCGAGCGTGTTCTCCATTCGCGCGATTTCCCCGCGCCAGTCGGACATGAATGTCGTCCACGGGGAAATTATGCGTGGCTTTCCTCTCGTCGCGCGTTCTGCCTCCAGAACGTGGCGTAGCCACAGGATCAAGCCTTCGGCGATGCTGAAGCCATTGCGGGCGTCCAGCGAGCGCGCGACCTCCACAGGCGAGCGAATCGGAAGGATATAAAGTGCTTTATATCCTGCGCCCTCTAGGGCAGGCTCCCAGAAGGACCACAGCCGGCAGCAGCGGGGATCCTTGATGACGATCGTGTCCGCGTCGCCGAATTCATCTGTCAGCGTGGCGCGGATGTCGGCATGGAAGGCCAGTCGGGCCGCTTCGGAAATCTTGCGCTCGTCGAACCGCCGCCAGTCGTTCCACCAAGACTCCCCCGCCTGGAGAATGCGATCGTTTAGCTGGATGATTTCCCAGCTTTCCCAAAATCCCCTTGGATTGTCGTCGCTAGGGGCCAGCAAGGTTTTTGGCGGCTCTGCGCCTAGCATAGCTAGAGCTCCCGCCACCGACGAGGTGCCGCTGCGATGCATGCCGAGCACAACCAAGGCCGTCTTGTTTGTCATTCGGTCACCCCAACCTCACGCGTGGAAAGGGCTTTAGGCTTCAATCGACGCTTTCGTCCAGCTTCAAGGGACAATCATTGCAGCTTGGAATACATCCCATTTAATCTTTCCGCGTAGGCTTCAGTGCTGAATTTTGCGGCTTGCAGAATGCCTTTGTGGGTCAGTTCGGCAACTAGGTCGTCGTCGGCATCCAGTGCGCGGATGCCCATCTTAATAGAGTCCACACTTTCAGCTTCGACGGCGATCGCCGCATCGCCCGCCACTTCGGGCAACGCCCCGCTTCTGGAGGTCAACACCGCCGTCCCGAGCGCCATGGCTTCCAGAACGGGCAAGCCAAACCCCTCGTAGAGCGATGGGAACAACAAGGCTCGAGCTCCTCGGATCAGGTCGACCAGGCTTGATTGCGTCAGGTAGTCATAGACTCGAATGCGCTGGTTTTCCTCACTCCCCCTTCCCAAGGCCTGCTTCAGGAGAGCGGTCTCGTCTTCCTGGAGCCAGCCGCGGCCGCCTACAACGACCAACGGGCGTTTTGAACCTGAAGCCAGATAAGCCTCTACGATGCGACCCAGGTTCTTCTTTGGCTCAATGGCGCCGAAGTGGATGAAGTAGTTTTCCCACTCCAGCCCGAAGACGCCCTCCAAATTTGACGCGACCTCGGCAATGGGGCGTGACGTATAAAGCGGTGGCATAGACAAGGTTTGGTAGGTGTTCGTAACCCGCTCCGGCGACACCCCGAGCAACGCGATCACGTCTTGCCGGGTGGCTTCGGACACGACGGCGATATGGTCAGCGTGACGTGCGACTTGGTTATGAAGTGCGATGAACGCCTTGCGATCCGTGGTGGTGGTGTGTGGTGCTTTCAGGGGTATGAGATCGTGGATTGTGTAGATGTTGGCGCACCCAGGCGCATGCAGCGCCATGGGGATCGTCCAGTGCATGATATCCGGCTTGGGCCTGTCGAGGGTGACATCAAAACTCAAAGGTATTGATCGGCCGTGGTCGCGGAACGTCCGCCCTGCACGGTGAAAGAGGTTGTCGCCGGCCCAAAGCGCATCAACATCTGGCATTCCGCCCCTCGCCTCCGGCCACAAAACTTCGCCTGAAATGTCGATCGGCCAGACCTTAGCTCCAAATGAGCCAATGCGTTTTTCGAGACGCCGCTCCACCCTTTGAACAAGGGATCGCTTCTGCGAAGCCGCCGCGGGGCCGACCAAGTTTGTCTCATTGATGAGGTTTGAACGGCTACGTGGAACGGCTGGGCCGAACACCGCCTCCGTTCGCATGCCCAGCGCTTTTCCAGCTTCAAGCAGCGAACGACCATAGGTGGCGATCCCGGTCCCGCGCGCAAGTGCGAGGTTATAGCCGTCGATGCAAAGCGTTTTCATGTCTCGGCTTTAAGGCGTCTGGACCAGGAGAAGCAATCGAAGCGAAAGGCCAGACGCAAGTTGGGGGAATGTCTGCCATGCGAGGTGGCCGTTCTGAGAAGACCTTTACTCCTTCCCGCGTGACACCGCCCCCATCGCCCGCTATCTCGCGCGCGTGATGAACGAAACAGAACGCCAGTCCGAGGAACGCAGCTGGGAGACGGCGAAGACGCTCGCCGAGGCCTTGCCGTATATTCAGGTCTATGACCGCGAGACCGTGGTCATCAAATACGGCGGCCACGCGATGGGCGAGAGCGCCGTGGCGCGTCAGTTCGCGGCCGATGTCGTGCTGCTGAAGCTGATGGGGGTGAACCCGGTCGTGGTGCACGGCGGCGGGCCGCAGATCAGCGCCATGCTGGAAAAGGCGGGGGTGAAGTCCAGCTTCGTCGATGGGCTGCGAGTCACGGATCCGGCGACGATGGAAGTCGCCGAAATGGTCCTGTCGGGCGCGGTGAACAAAGAGATCGCCCACTGGATCACCATGGCCGGCAAGGAGGCGGACGTGCGCGGCGTCGGTCTGTCGGGCAAGGACGCCGGTCTGCTGACGGTCGAGAAGACGCGCCGGACCAAGCGCGATCCCGACAGCATGATCGAGCACGAGGTCGACCTGGGCTATGTCGGCGAACCGACCAAGGTGGATCCCAAGCTGATCAAGGGGCTGATCGCGTCGGAGACCGAGGACTGGGTTCCGGTCATCGCTCCGATCGGTGTCGCCGAGGACGGCCAGACCTACAACGTCAACGCCGATACGGTGGCGGGCGCCATCGCCGGATCGCTGAACGCCAAGCGGATGCTGCTGCTGACCGACGTGCCGGGGGTCAAGGGCGCGGACGGCGACATCATCCGCCAGATGACGCTGGAAGAAGCGCAGGCCCTGATCGACAGCGGCGTCGCCCACGGCGGCATGATCCCCAAGCTGGAGACGGCCATGGCGGCCGTGCGTGCGGGCGTCGAGGCGGTTGTCATTCTGGACGGTCGTCGGCCGCACGCCATGCTGGTCGAGCTATTCACCGAATTCGGCGCGGGCACTCTGGTGAAGGCGTCTTGAGCGATCCCCATTCTGCATCCCTTGGGCATGTGCGGGCCTGGGTGTTCGACATGGACGACACCCTGTATCCGCGCGAGCAGGGGCTGATGCGGCTGGTGCAGGCGCGGATCAACGCCTTCGTGGTCGAGGCCGTGGGGCTGGATCCCGAGGCGGCGGCGGCGATGCAGCGTCAGTTCCTGGACGAGCACGGCACCACCCTGGCCGGTCTGATGGCCAACTATGCCGTCGATACCGAGCGTTTCCTGCATGAGGTGCACGACGTGCCTCTGGATGGGGTCGAACCCAATCCGCGTTTGGCGGAACGGCTGAAAATCCTGCCCGGCCGCTGCTACGTCTTCACCAATGGTGCGCGCGACTATGCGCATCGGGTGCTGGAGCGGATCGGGATCGCCGACTGTTTCGCGGACGTCTTCGCCATCGAGGATGGCGATCTGACGCCCAAGCCCAATCCCGCCACCTTCCGCCGGATGCTGGAACGGTTCGAGATCGATCCGCACCAGGCCGCCTTCTTCGAGGACACGCCCAAGAACCTGGAGCCGGCCAAGGCGCTGGGCATGGCCACGGTCCTGATCGGCGACGGCCACGGCAAGCCGCTGGGCGACCACATCGACCATATGGCCCCCGACCTTCTCGACTTTCTCTCCGACCTGACCTTCAAGGACGCCGCATGACCGATCTGTCGCATCTCGAATCCGTCGTCGAGGCCGCCTGGGAACAGCGCGCCGAGGTGTCCGCCGCCACCCACGGCGAAGTTCGCGACGCCGTCGAAACGGCCCTGGCCCTGCTGGATTCCGGCCAGGCGCGCGTCGCCTCGCGCGGCGAGGACGGCGTCTGGACCACGCATCAGTGGCTGAAGAAGGCGGTGCTGCTGTCCTTCCGCCTGAACGACAACCAGATCATGCGCGCCGGCCCTGCGTCCGTCATGCCGTTGTCTGCGGATCATCCTGCGGCCGTCGGACCCTTCTGGGACAAGGTGCCCAACAAGTTCGGCGACTGGACGGCGGCGGATTATCAATCGGCGGGCTTCCGTTCGGTGCCCGGCGCCATCGTTCGTCACGGGGCCCACATCGCCAGGAATGTCGTCCTGATGCCGTCGTTCGTGAACATCGGCGCCTTCGTCGATGAGGGGTCGATGGTCGACGCCTGGGCCACGGTCGGCTCGTGCGCCCAGATCGGCAAGAACGTCCACCTGTCGGGCGGGGCGGGCATCGGCGGCGTGCTGGAGCCGTTGCAGGCCAATCCGACCATCATCGAGGACGGGTGTTTCATCGGCGCTCGGGCCGAGGTCGCCGAGGGGGTGATCGTGCGCGAGGGCGCGGTCCTGGCCATGGGCGTCTATCTGTCGGGCTCGACCAAGATCGTGGACCGGGCGACGGGCGAAGTCTTCCGTGGCGAGGTGCCGGCCTATTCGGTCGTGGTGCCGGGCGCGCTGCCTGATCCCAACGGCGGGCCGTCGCTGTACTGCGCCGTCATCGTCAAGCGCGTCGATGCCCAGACGCGGGCCAAGACCGGCGTCAACGAACTGCTGCGCGATTGATCAGGCGGCGACGCGAGCGGCTTCGACCGGGGCCGCTTCGATCGAAGGCGCGTCGAAGGTGGCGTGAAGGGTGAAGGTCGATCCTTGGCCGGGGATCGACGTCACCGTGATCTCGCCGTCCATCAGAACGGCCAGGCGCTGGCAGATGCTGAGGCCCAGGCCGGTGCCGCCGAACTTGCGTGTGGACGACCCGTCCACCTGGGAGAAGGGCGGGAACAGGCGCGACATATCGTCAGACGCGATGCCGATGCCGGAATCGACGACGCTGATCCCCAGGGCGGTACAGCCATCGGCGCGCGGTTCGCTTTCGACGATCAGACGAACCTCGCCTTGCGGCGTGAACTTGATCGCATTGGCCAGAAGGTTGTGCGTGACCTGGGCCAGGCGCAGCGGGTCCATCTTCAGAACGGGCGGAAGATCGCCTCGGATCTCGGTCGCGAAAGTCAGGCCGCGCGCCTCGGCTTGGGCCTTGAACGGCCCGGTCAGCCGGGTCAGCAAGGTGTCGGTCTCGATGTCGGCGATGTCGAGTTCCATCTTGCCGGACTCGATCTTGGTGATGTCCAGGATGTCGTTCAGTAGCACCATCAGACCTTCGCCCGAGTTGCGGATTACGCCGACGAACTCCTTCTGACGGTCGCTGAGTTCGGACATCTGAAGCAGTTGCGCCGCGCCCAACACCCCGTTCATCGGCGTGCGCAGCTCGTGCGAGATGACGCCCAAAAAGTTGGACTTGGCGGCGCTGGCGGCGTCGGCCCGGTCGCGCGCCGTCTCCAGCTCTGCGATCAGTTCGGCCTGACGGCGGTTCACGGCCTCAAGGTCGCCGTCCTTCATCTGGGTGATAGCCACCTTGATGACCAGAGCCAGGGCAAGGACAGGGACCGTGCTGAGTACGACCCAGAAGCCCGGCGTGCCCCAAAGATGGGCGAACAGGATCGCCACCACGATGGAATAGGGGGCGGAGGCGATCAGGGCCTCGCGCGGGGCCGCCCGCATCTGGGTGAAGACCAGGACATAGCCGGCGATAAGCAAGGCGACGCCAAGCGGCACGCCGTAGGCTCCGCCATGGAGGAAGGCCAGCAGGGGCGCGGCCGCCCAGGCGAAGCACGAAATGGTGGCGGCCGCCAGCTTGATCCGCCCGTGCATCGCGGCGTCCGACATGACCAGACCGCGCTCCACGAAGGTTCGCAGCAAACCCGAAAGCGTCGCCGCGACGAACCAGGCGGCGGCTGTCTTGAAGTCGGTGACGGTGAAAAGGGCGACCGCCCAACTGGCGATGATCCAGTACCGCATATGCCCGGCTTCGATCAGATATTGCAGAAAGGTCCGGTCTCGGGCGGTCTTTGGGTGCGTCATCGTCAGGGTCTCTAGGGCCGATGACGCAACTTCGGTCACTGTCGCCTAAGATACGGTGAACGCTGACTTTTGTAGAGGTGCTGTGTCCGGTTCCGGACGCAAGGCTTGAGAAGAAAGAGGCGGAGGCGGTCGCGGACCGCCTCCGGTCTGTATCAGGCGGCCGTCTTCATGGCGGCGGCGTTGACGGCGGCGTCGGCAATGCCGGTCAGGTCTTCGTCGGTCTGGGATTCCTCCTGCAACGTCTCGTCCAGCAGGGCGGCGGCGTCCTTCATCCCCAGCACCAGAGCCCAGCGCTTCAGCGTGCCGTAGCGGGTGATCTCATAGTGCTCGACCGCCTGGGCGGCGGCCAGCAGGCCGGCGTCGAGGGCCGGGGTGTCCTTATATTCTTCCATGATTTCATCGCCCTCGGCCAGAATGCCTTCGATGGCGTCGCAGGTCTTTCCGCGCGGGGCCTTGCCGATCAGCTCAAAGACCTGTTGCAGGCGTTCGATCTGGCCTTCGGTCTGGTCCTTGTGCTTTTCGAAGGCGGCCTTCAGCTCGGGCGATTGCGCCGCGCGGGCCATCTTGGGCAGGGACTTCAGGATCTTGCGCTCGGCGTAATAGATGTCCTTGAGCGTGTCGTGGAACAGGGTGTCGAGGGTTTTCTCGGCCATGGTCGTGTCTCGCTATTTGTGATGGAGCGCAGGCGCGCACCCCATCACAAGCGATCTTTCAGGTTTGCGTTCCTCTGTTCGGTTTCGTGCGCAGGCTGCGAAGACCTAGACCTCAAGCGCCTCCCGCTCGGCGGCATGCCAGCGCCAGGCGGTGCGAACGATGTCGTCCAACGTCCGCGTCGGCCGCCAGCCGAGAACCTCGCGCGCACGGCTGTTGTCGGCCACCAGACAGGGGGCGTCGCCGGGTCGGCGCGGCGCGGTCTCGACGGGGAAGGGCCGGTTGGTCGTGCGGCGGATGGTGTCGATCAGTTCCCTGACCGTCGTGCCCGTACCGGTGCCCAGGTTGAAGACCGTCGTCTCGCCGCTGTCGAGCAGGTATTTCAGCGCCCGTACATGGGCGTCGGCCAGATCCATGACATGGACATAGTCACGCACCGCCGTGCCGTCGCGGGTGTCGTAGTCGTCGCCGAACAGCTTGAACCCCTGACGCTGGCCCAGCGCCGTCTGGAGCGCCAGCGGAATGGCGTGGGTCTCGGGGTGGTGGCGCTCGCCGATCCGGCCGTCTTCGTCGGCGCCGGCGGCGTTGAAGTAGCGCAGGCAGACCGAGCGGAAGCCGGCATAGGTCGAATAGTCGGCCAAGGCCTGTTCGACCATCAGCTTGGAGCGGCCATAAGGGTTCAGCGGCGTCTGGGGATGGGCCTCGTCCATCGGCAGATAGACGGGGTCGCCATAGGTGGCGCAGGTCGAGGAGAAGACCATCGCCCCGATCCCGCCGCGCCGCGCCGCCTCGATCAGGGTCAGGGCGCCGACGACATTGTTGTCGTAGAAGCGGCCCGGCGCCTTGACCGATTCCCCGACCTCGATCAGGGCGGCGAAATGCAGGATGGCGACAGGCCTGTGTCTGGCGATCACGGCATCCAGACGGGCTGCGTCGCGGATGTCGCCGATCTCAAGGTCGCCCCACTGGACGAAGGCCGCATGACCGTTCGACAGATTGTCATAGACCACCGGCGTGAAACCGGCCTGAGACAGGGCGAGGCAGGCGTGCGAACCCACATAGCCGGCGCCGCCCGTGACCAAGATGGTGCTGGGCATGCCCGCTTTCCCCTTAGACCCTTGTCGGCACAGACACGGGAGCGTGCTGAAGCCTGACGCCCCATCCTAGGCGACAATCGCCGCGAAGGCGCGGCCTCAATCGGCCGCCTGGTCTCGCTTCAGATCCGGCGGGGTCGCCTCGTCGGCCAGGATGCGGATCGCCTCCTCGACCGTGACCACCGTCTGGGCCTGGGAGCCCAGGCGGCGGATGGCGACCAGGCCTTGCTCGGCTTCCTGACGGCCGACGACGGCGATGACCGGGACCTTGCCGACCGAGTGTTCGCGCACCTTGTAGCCGACCTTCTCGTTGCGCAGGTCGATCTCGGTGCGCAGGCCGGCGGCCTTGAACCGGGCCATCACGTCGCGGGCGTAGTCATCGGCGTCCGAGGTGATGGTGGCCACCACGGCCTGGGTCGGGGCGAGCCACAGGGGGAAGGCGCCGGCGTAGTTCTCGATCATGATGCCGATGAACCGCTCGAACGAGCCCAGGATCGCGCGGTGCAGCATGACCGGCCGGTGCTTCTGGCCATCCTCGGCGATATAGGTTGCGTCCAGACGCTCGGGCAGGACGTAGTCCAGCTGGATCGTGCCGCAGGTCCATTCGCGGCCGATGGCGTCCTTGACGATGAAGTCCAGCTTGGGCGCGTAGAAGGCGCCGTCGCCCTCCGTGACGACGGGTTCGGTCCCGGCGGCGCGGGCGGCCTCGGCCATCAGGGCCTCGGCCTTGTCCCAGAACTCGTCCGAACCGGCGCGGTTCTCGGGGCGGGTGCCCAGGCTGATGTAGGCGGTCTCCATGCCCAGGTCGGCGTGGACGCTACGGGCCAGTTTGATGAACTCGGCCGTTTCCTCGACGATCTGGTCCTCGCGGCAGAAGATGTGGGCGTCGTCCTGGGTGAAACCGCGCACCCGCATCAGCCCGTGCAGCGACCCCGACGGCTCATAGCGGTGGCAGGCGCCGAACTCGGCCATGCGCAGCGGCAGTTCGCGATAGGACCGCTGGCCCTGGTCGAAGATCTGGACGTGGCCCGGGCAGTTCATCGGCTTGAGGCTCAGCTCCTCGCCCTCGACCGTCTCGCAGACGAACATGTTGGGCCGGTACTTGTCCCAGTGGCCGCTCTGTTCCCAGAATTTGCGGTCCAGCACCTGGGGCGTCTTGACCTCGACATAGCCGGCGGCGTCCAGGCGGCGGCGCATATAGGCCTCCAGCACGCGCCACAGGACCCAACCCTTGGGGTGCCAGAAGACCATGCCCCGGCCCTCTTCCTGCATGTGGAAGAGCTCCATCGCCTTGCCGACCTTGCGGTGGTCGCGCTTCTCTGCCTCTTCCAGACGCTGCAGGTGGGCGTCCAGGTCCTCCTTGGTCGCCCAGGCGGTGCCGTAGATGCGTTGCAGCTGCTCGCGCTTGCTGTCGCCCCGCCAGTAGGCGCCGGCCAGCTTGGTCAGTTTGAACGCCTTGCCGACGTGGCGGGTCGAGGGGAAGTGCGGCCCCCGGCACAGGTCGATCCAGTCGCCCTGCTTATAGAGGGTGATGGTCTCGGTGCCCGGCAGGTCGCGGATCAGCTCGGCCTTGAACTTCTCGCCGCGCGCCTCGAAGAATTTGATCGCCTCGTCGCGGTCCCAGACCTCGCGCTCGAACTTGGCGTCGCGATCGACGATCCGGCCCATTTCCTTCTCGATGGCGGCGAAGTCATCGGTCGAGAACGGCTCCTCACGGAAAAAGTCGTAATAGAAGCCGTCCTCGATGGCCGGGCCGATCGTGACCTGGGTGCCGGGGAACAGGGTCTGGACCGCCTCGGCCAGGACGTGGGCCGTGTCGTGGCGGATCGTATAGAGGGCGGCGGGATCGTCGCGCATGATCAGGCGGAAGTCGCCGCCCGTCTCCAGCACCCGGCCCATGTCGCGCTGTTCGCCGTTCAGCTCGGCCAGCACGGCCTTCTTGGCCAGCGACGGCGAGATCGAGGTCGCGACGTCGCGCGCCGTGGAGCCTTCGGGATATTGGCGCACAGCGCCGTCGGGGAATTTCAGGTCGATCATGTGTCAGTCTTTTATTGGCGGCACCGGGTCGTATCCCGACCCGCCGAAGGGATGGCATTTACAGAGGCGACGCACGGTGAGCCATCCCCCCTTGACCGGTCCGTGCTGGATCAGGGCGTCGCGCCCATAGTCCGAACAGGTCGGAAGGAACCGGCACTGCTGGCCGATCAGGGGGGACAGTGTCAGCTTGTAGCCCCGATGGGCCGCGCGGACGCCGCGTTCATAGAGAGACATATGTCCCTTCGCCGGGGGCTGGATGGGTTCGCCGCGCTTATCCCCCGTCATCGCAGGGGGATCAACCGGTCGTGCCCGTCAGGCCGCGCCGGCGAGACGCGTTCGGGCGGTCAGGGCGTTATCGACCGCCTCCAGCGTCGCCTCGATGGAGACCAGAGTCGAGGCGTGGCGGGCCGGATAGTCGGCGACCTGTTTCAGCAGGCGCAGGTCCTCGAACCGGCCGGTCGGGCCTTCGCCGCCGGATTTCAGCATGGCGGACATGGCGTCGCGAGCGTCCTGGAGTTCATCGATCGAAGCGCCGATCACAGACTGGCCCATCACCCCGGCGGCGGCCTGACCCAGGGCGCAGGCCTTCACGTCCTGAGCGAAGCCGGCGACGCGACCTTGGTCGTCCAGCGTCACATCGACCGTCGCCCGCGACCCGCACAGCTTCGCCACCCGCTCGCCGGTGCCTTCGGGCGCGGGAAGACGACCTGCGTGCGGCAGGTTGGCCGCCAGCGTCAGAATGCGCGTGCTGTAGAGGTCGTCGATCATGGGGCGAAGATAGGGAGCGAGACCGCGAGGGGGAAGCGCGCATCGTCGGCGCCGCTCGGGAAGTTCACATCAATGACCGGCGCAGGGGTTTGAGCAGTTCGACGGTCTGCTTGACTTCGGCGATGCCGTGACCGCCGAGTTGAATCATCTTCATACTGTCGGGCAGGGCGGCGCAGACGCTCTCCAGAACTATATCCCCAGCCTTCAGGACCGATTTCGCACGCCGACTTCGGAACAGCTCCGAGACGATTCCAAAGGGTCTGGCGCCGTTCTTCGCCTGATCCCAGCGACGCCGTTCTGCTTCGCTTCCGGGAACGGTGAGATTTGGGGAATGCAAACCCGAACGGGCGGCCAGATAGTAATAGGCGGCGATCTTGAAACGTGCGGCTTCGTCGGTCAGGCCTGCTGCGGTGAGGTTCTGACGAAATCGAGGCGAGGGCTCCGCGACCGCTTGGAGCAGCCGGTCGAAGTCGGCTGCACACTGTTGTCGCCACGCCGCCGCAGCGAGTTCGCGCAGCATTTCGCTTTGCAGCGTATGGGGTTGCGTCAACAGGTGTTCGAGAACGTTCCGCAAATGCCCCAGCGCACCGTAAAGAAGCCGAAGATCGGACGGCATCTCTGGCGGCCAGTCGAGATCAAGGTCGGCATCGATCAAACGTTCTTGGGCCCATGTCTCGGCGCGTCGGCGCTCACCGATTTTGCTCGACAGCCATAAAATGAGCCAGAGAACGGCGATGACGATCAGCAGGGCGACGAAGAGCGCCGACCATTCCAGCGTGCCGTATCCGGTCATGATGAAGGCCTCAATATTAATTGATCGTCGTTATATCACGGCGACGCGCCTTTAGACGCGGGCCTATGCAGGTTGACCTAGATGGAGGAGGAATTCTCCATCTTCGCCGTATTCCAAGATTGCATCCGCATAGTCCACCAGCTTGGGGTGATCCGTCGGAAGCGGATGGGTCCAGGCGGCGGTGATGACCAAGACATCGGCCCCGGCCGCTTCGCCCGCCCTGATGCCGGCCTCGGCGTCCTCGAACACCAGGCAGTCGGCGATGTCGAAGCCCAGGGTCGCCGCAGCCTTCAGATAACCGGCGGGGTCGGGCTTGCCGCGTTCGACGTCGTCGGCGGTGATCATGACGGCGGGCGGGGTCACACCGGCCGCCTTCAGCCGGGCGCGGGCCAGGGGGACAGACGCGGAGGTCACCACGGCCCAGCGGTCGGGCGGCAGGCGCTTGAGAAAATCTATGGCGCCGGGAATGGGGGCGACGCCCTCCACGTCCTCGATCTCGCCGCGTTCGACCCAGGCGACCTCGGCGGCCAGGTCGATGTCGGGCAGGTTCTGGTTGCGGATGGTGTCGATGGCGCGGACCCCGTGCATGACCGACAGCAGGGCCTCGACGTCCAGGCCGTGACGTCCGGCCCAGCGGGTCCAGACCCGCTCGGCGGCGAGGGTCGAGGTGATCAATGTGCCGTCCATGTCGAACAGGAAGGCCTGGTAGGCGCGGGGTGTGGGGAGGGAGGTCATGGCCTCATCCACCACGCGCGCGGCCCAACCGCAACGGGCGGATCAGCCGCCTTGCAGCGAATTCCAGGTGCGGGCCGTGTCGGTCGTCGGCGTGTTCGTCGGTGCGCCGCCGCTGGACGGCGCGGCGCCGGCCGTGCCGCGCGCGCGCAGCCAGCGCAGGTTCTGCTCGGCCTGTTCGGGCGGCAGTTCGCGGCGCAGGATCTGTTCGGCCTCGCCCATCTTGCCCTGCAGGCCCAGCACCATGGCCAGGTTCTGGCGCACCTTGGCCGAGGCGGTCGGCTGGGCGACGGCGCGGCGCAGCAGGGTCTCGGCGCCCGGCGCATCGCCATGGGTCAGGGCGGCGGTGGCGGCGTTGGTCAGGACATCGGGGTTGTCGGGCGACAAGGCCAGGGCCTGGTTCCAGGCGGCGCGGGCGTCGTCGGTCCGGCGCACCTGCTCATAGGCCACGCCCAGCAGAGAATAGGCGCGCCAGTCGCGCGGCGCCTGATTGCGGGCCTGCTCCAGGGGCGCAACGCCATAGAAGGCCTGGCCCCTGGCGATGTGGGCGCGGCCCAGCTCCAGCAGGGCGTCGAGATTGTTCGGCTGGACGGTCAGGGTCGCCTGGGCGGCCTCGGCGGCCTGGTCGTAGCGGCCCAATTCACGCAGCGCCTGCGCCAGCTTTACGCCTGCGACGGCATCGGTCGGATTGGCTTCCTGTTCCGAGGTCCAGAAGACCGAACGCGACAGGGCGTCCATCCGGTCATAGGTGGCGCGGACTTGCGCCGAGGACGGCGCACGGGTCTGGGCCGATGAGGCCGGCGTCGGGTCGGCCGCCAGGGCCGATCCCCCGGACAGGGCGATCAGGGCGATGGTTGCGAGAAGGGCGGGCATGCGCGACATGGGGCGGGTCCAGGCGGTCCTTGGGTCTTGCCTCTAGGGTCGCCTGTTCACGTCAACTGATGGTTAACTTCGTTTCGAGGGCCGCATGTCCATCTCGCATCTCCTGCTGGTTTCCGCCCAAGACGGCGACGGCGCGATCCCGATTCGCTTCGTTCAGGCGGGCGGTGAGCTGGACGGTGCGTCCCGCCGCTGGGGCGATTTGCACGGATTCGAGGGCCAGGCGGGCCAGCTGCTGGTCGTGCCGAGCGCAGATGGCGACGTCGCCCAGATCGTGGTCGGCACGGGGGCGACGTTCGATCCGATGAGCGTACGGGGCCTTTCGGCGCGGCTACCGGGCGGCCTGTATCGTCTGGATCTGGCGGCCGAGGATGCGGAACTGGCGACCCTGGCCTTTCTCCTGGGGGCCTATGTGTTCGACCGCTACAAGGCCCGGCCTGATCGGGCGCCGGTCAGGCTGGTCGCGCCGGACGGGGTGGATGTCGCCGAGGTCTCGCGCATCGCCGCCGCCTGCGCCCTGGCGCGCGAGATGGTCGATACGCCGGCCGCCGACATGGGGCCGCTGCAGATCGAAACCATCGCCCGCGAGATCGCCGAGAGCGCCGGGGCGACCATCACTGTGGTCGAGGGCGACGCCCTGCTGGAGGAGAACTATCCGGCCGTTCACGTCGTCGGCCGGGCGGCCGCCCCGCACCGGTCGCCGCGCATGATCGAGATCGGCTGGAAGCTGGACCAAACCGACCTGCCGCTGGTGGCCCTGGTCGGCAAGGGGGTGGTGTTCGACACTGGCGGGCTGGACCTCAAACCCGCCGCCGGGATGCGGAACATGAAGAAGGACATGGGCGGATCGGCCCACGCCCTGGCCCTGGGACGGCTGGTCATGCAGGCCGATCTGCCGGTGCGGCTCGCGGTCATCGTGGCGGCGGTGGAGAATGCGGTTTCGGCCGACGCCTTCCGGCCCGGCGACGTGCTGAATAGCCGCAAGGGTCTCACCATCGAGATCGGCAATACGGACGCCGAAGGACGGCTGATCCTGGCCGACGCCCTGACGCGAGCGGGCGAGCACGAGCCCGATCTGACCCTGGACTTCGCCACCCTGACCGGCGCAGCGCGGATCGCCCTGGGGCCGGACCTGCCGCCTCTCTATACCGACGACGAGACCTTGGCGGCCGGGCTGTTGGCGGCGGCGGCGCAGGTGCGCGATCCCCTTTGGCGGATGCCGCTGTGGGCCGGCTATCGCGGCGCACTCGACACCGAGATCGCGGACCTGAAGAACGATCCGTCCGCCTGGGCCCAGGCGGGTTCGGTCACCGCCGCCCTGTTCCTTCAGAAGTTCGCGCCCACGACCGGCGCCTGGGCGCATATGGACATCTTCGCCTGGAACCCCCGCGCCCGGCCTGGCTACCCCGAAGGCGGCGAGGCCCAGGCGTTGAGGGCCTGCTTCCAATATCTGAGAACGCAGTTTTGTTGATTTTCTTTCGCAAAGGCGGCGGCCGTTAACGGCCCCTAAGCCATCGGGGGGATAAGGCTGTGGGCTCAATCACGCGAGTTCACGTTGACAGACGTTCTCGATCTTCTTCCGCCCGGCGACCGCCTTGCTCGCCCCGACCTCGCCGAACAGGCGCTGGAAGGGCTGGTGCGTGCGGACGCCTATCGCGCGACCGAAGCCATGCACTGCCGCGCGGCCGTGGCGGACATCCTGTCCGACGCCGACGGGCGGATCGATCAGCTGCTGCACGGTGAAATCTTCGACGTTCTGGACCGATCGAACGGCCGGGCCTGGGGCCGGGCGCGCCGGGACGGCGTGGTCGGCTGGGTGGTGCTGGACAGCCTGTCGAGCGGAGCGCCGTTGGCCGCCTATCGTGTCGCGGCCATCGACGCCGCCCTGCCGCTGAATTCTTTGGTCGTCGAAGCGGCTGCGGGTCTGGACCAGGCCGATCTTCAGCCGATCGGGGAGTTCGAAGCCGATCTGGTCGCTGTGGCTGAACGGCTGCTGGGCCGCCCGCACGAGCTGGGCGCGCGGTCTTCGATCTCTACCGACTGTTCCGGTCTGGTCCAGCAGGCCCTGCTGGCATGCGGCCTGCCGGGTCCGCGCCGGTCGAACGCCCAGGCCCAGATCGGGCAGGCGATCTCCGCGTCGGACATTGAGCGCGGCGACATCGTCGTCTGGCTGGCGCCGGACGGCGATCAGAACTGGACCGGTCATTCGGCCCTGATGCTGGACGGTGAACGGATCATCCATGCGACCGGCGGCAAGGGCGTGGTCGTCGAACTCTTGGCCGAGGTCGATGCGCGCCTTGTCGTCGAAGGCTTCGCCGCCGCCGCCTTCCGCCGCCTTTAATCCCGCAAGGTCCGCATCGCGCCCAGCCGGGCGAAGGCCAGGGTCAGGGCCTTGCGTCGTGCGGGCGCCAGCGTCAGCAAGGGCGCGTCGCGCACCACCGCGCCGCCGAAGCCGTCGGCGACGATCAGGCCTGGCTCATCAGGCAAAATCTCTTGCGGAAACTCGGGCGCCACGGCGAAATAGAAGGTGTCGCAGAACGGTCCGTACTCATGCCATTTGCGATCGACGCGGTAGTCGTCGACGCCCGACTTGACCTCGCAGATGACGATGTCGCCCTTACGCCCGATGGCCATGACATCGGCGCGGCGGCCGTTGGGCAGACAGACCTCCAGCAGCGGCGCATAGCCCATGTCCATCATCAGACGCGCCGCGCCGCGCGTGACCGATTGCGTGGTCTGGGGGCGGCTGAAGACGAGTTCGAGGTGGGCGACGGCGGACATGCCGACAGCTTATGTTCCGGCTACGTTCCAACCGCAAGCGGCGTCTTTACAGGCCCGTGTGCACCAGGCGGCCGGTGCTGAAGCCCAGGGCGCGGACGCGGGTCAGGATGCGGTCGCGCTCGGCCTGGGACGCATTCTGATTGCGATGCCAGATCCACCAGTTCGACTTGTCCGGCAGGCCCATGATGGCCCAGCTGTAGTCCGGCGCGTGATCGTAGACCCAGTAGTTCTGACCCGCGAGGCCGCCGAAGCTGAGCAGGCCGGTCAGGCTGAACCGGAACTTGGCGTTGGTCGCAGTGTCGGTGACGCGGGCGTTGGCGCGCAGGGTCTCGACCCGACCGTCGCTGCGGCGGGTGCAGGTCACGGCGATGGCGTAACGGTCGGCGGCGTCGCGCGGCGTGAAGTCGATCTGGGCGCGGCTGCAGTCCTTCTGGACATTGTTGTGGTTACGCTCGATCTCGAACCAGCGGCCGTCGAAGCGGTTCAGATCGACGTTCGACGCCTGGGCGAATGCCGTCGCCGGCAGGACGGCGAGGGCGGCGAAAGCGGCGATCAGGCTGGCGCGAAACATGGGCGTATCCTCGTTCGATCTGGAGGGGATACGGCGCGGCGACGCGATCGGTTGCTTTCAGCGTTTCAGGCGCGACCGATTGACCAACCACGCGCTGCGCGTCTGGCCCCACAGATCGACGGCGTGGTCCTGGAACGGTTCGGGCAGCAGGCCCGGTCCGCGATTGCGCGATCCCAGCCGCGTCGCCACTGCCGCAGACGCCAGGTTCTCCGGGTCGATACAGTGGATGACGTCGTCCCAGCCCAGCACGTTGAAGGCATAGTCCATCGTCGCGGCGGCGGCCTCGACCGCATAGCCCTTGCCGGTGGCGTCGCGGTGCAGGCTCCAGCCCACCTCGCGGCCGGGCCAGCCATAGGGATGCAGCGGCCCGATACGTCCCAGCCACAGGCCGCTCGACTTCTCCAGGATGGAGAACATGCCCTCTCCGCTCAGTGCCCACATGCCGGCGATCGAACAGATGGTGCGCCAGACCTGGGGCGCGGGCTGGACGCCGCCGATGAAGCGCGTGGTCTCGGGATCGGCCATGAACTCAGCCCAGCGCGGAAAGTCCTCGACCGCCGGCGGACGCAGGATCAGCCGTTCAGTTTCAAGCGTGGGACCCAAGACGACATGGGGCGGCACGACGTAGGCGAGATCGCTCACAACAGATACTCCCGTTCCAACTCATAGTGGCTGCCGTTGTCGGTCAGGACGCTGGAATACAGCCCGAAGCGGTCGATGCGGATCGGCGGCGAGTGCAGCAGATTGTGCCCGGCCATCCAGGCGCCGATGCGGTCGGGATTGGTCTGGGTCTTCAGATAGGCCAGGGTGACGTGCGGCTTGTAGGTGCGTGCCTCCATCCTGATCCCCGCCCGTTCGCCGGCCGACTTGCAGCGCCCGGCCAGAACCGACAGCCGCTCGTTGGGCGTCTCGACCCCGGCCCACAGCGTATGGCTGCGGTGGTCGTCGCCGAAACAGCCGACGCCTTTCAAGGCGATCTCGAACGGGCCGCCCGCCACGCGCGCCAGCTCCGACGCCAGGTCGTCGGCGCGCCGTTCGTCGGTCTCGCCATAGAAGGACAGGGTGACGTGCAGGGCGTCCAGCGGCCGCCAGCGCGCGCCGGGCAGGCCGGATTGGCGCCGCTTCAGCGTGTCTCCGACATCGGGCGGCAGGGTCAGGGCGGTGAACAGGCGAAGCATGCGACCGAAGGTAGCGGCAGGAACAACGGCCTCCAAGTCCGGTTTTCCTTGCAGCGAGGGCCTCGGCTCACGATATTCAAACCCTGTGACCGGAGAAGCCTCTCCGGCCAATCGGAGAAAGTTCGTCGCCATGAGCGATTTCAACAACGGCTACGCCCGTCCTCTGCCGCAGACGGCCGACATGTCGGTCGACGCCGGCCTGCGCAGCTTCATGCTGGGCGTCTACAATAAGCTGGCCCTGGGCTTGGTGGTCGCTGCCGCCCTGGCCTACGTCACCGGCAATGTGCCCGCCGTGCAGCAACTGCTGTTCGCCCAGACGGCGGACGGCCGGGTCGGCCTGACCATGCTGGGTATGATCGTTCAGTTCTCGCCGCTGGTGATGCTGTTCGGCTCCATGTTCTTCATGAAGAACCCGTCGGCCAAGGGCGTGAACCTGCTCTACTGGGCCGTGGTCGCCACCATCGGCGCGGGCCTGGGCATCGTCTTCCTGCGCTACACCGGCGCCTCGCTGGCCTCGACCTTCCTGGTCACGGCGGCGGCGTTCGGCGGTCTCAGCCTGGTGGGCTACACCACCAAGAAGGACCTGACGGGCATGGGTACCTTCCTGATCTTCGGCGTGATCGGCCTGATCATCGCATCGGTGGTGAACATGTTCCTGCAATCAGGCACCTTCTACCTGATCATCTCGGGTCTGGGCGTGCTGATCTTCGCAGGCCTGATCGCCTACGACACCCAGCGTCTGAAGATGACCTACTACGCCTTGGGCGGCGACCAGAACGCGATGGGCGTGGCCACGGGCTTCGGCGCTCTCAGCCTGTTCATCAACTTCGTGAACCTGTTCCAATTCCTGCTGGCCTTCATGGGCGGCAACCGGAACTGAGGTCTGTCGCAAGACGGATGCGGAAAGGGCCCCTCGCGGGGCCCTTTCTTTTTGCGCGACGATGTGGATACGTCAGGGTTGTGCGGGGTTGGCTGCATGGGTTGGGGGCGCTGCGTGAACCTTCGAATTCTGTTCTTCGTCATCGCTCTTTGCGCCATGGGCGGCCCTGTCGTTGCGCAGGAGCGGCCAGCGCCCGTCCAGACCTTTTCAATCGAAGAGACAGGGCGGCTGGGTCAGGCGATATGGCGTCAGGACGTCGCCGCCGCGCGGGCCACGGATGCCCTGCTGGCCCAATCGGACGGTCAGGCGCCGCAAGGGCTGATCGGCTGGATCGTAACGCCCGAAGGCGACACACAGCGCGTCCGCTTCCTGGCGGGCGAACCCGATGCGCCGCGTGCGTTCAAGGACGTGGTCGTGGATGCGCAGCTGAAGGCCGGGGCGGTCGTCGACGCCGTCGACCTTGAGCTTTCTCCTGACGAGCGCGCTCAGTTCGCGGCGCGGAACACAGCGGCCCAGGCCATTGGTCCCCTGCGCTGCGCGGCGCGATACAATGCGGTGATGCTGAAAGACCCGGAGGGCGAGGGTTGGCTGGTCTGGCTGCTGGCGTCGACGACCCAGGCCAATGTGGTGCCGATGGGCGGCCACTATCGCTTCCACATCAGCGCCGACGGCAAGACCGTGGAGAAGCGCGAGCAGCTTTCCGGCAGTTGCCTCGACATGGACAGGCGGCAGGCGCAACAGGGCGGCCAGACCGTCGGCCTGGTCACCAGTATCCTGGTCGCGCCACAGCCGTTGGAGGTTCACGTCTTCCTGTCTCTGCTCAACCGGCTGCCGATCTATGCAATGGCCGGGGACAAACTGTGGGAAGTCCAAGGCGCACGCATTCGCGAGGTCACGCCGCCCACCCGCCGATGACCTAATCCACCACCTGGAACTTGCGGCCGTCGAAGATCCGCAGCACCTGTGCCAGGTCGCGCCCGCGTTTCAGGATCTGGCCCCCTTCGCCGATGACGGCCCACTGGCCCTGGCGGGTCTGGAGGGCGGGGCGTTTTTCGATGCGGTAGAGGGGGGCGTCGCCGGAGCGGCGGAAGACGGCGAACTCGGCGAAATCCTTGTGTCCGACCATGGCGTAGTCGCGCCATTCGCCTTGGGCGACCATGCGGCCATAGACCCGCAGGATCGGGTCCAGCTCACCTCGGTCGAAGAAGACGGGGCCGGCGGTGGGCGCCGCCTCGTGAGGGTTGATGCTCATGCCCCTCAACTTAAGGATACGGCGGCCCGGCGCCAGTGGCCGCAAGGAAAACGCCGCAGACACGAAATGGCCCCGTTTCGGTCCTTCGCCCGCCCGGTTGGGCGACGAAATGTCGATCATCGGCTCGTCGGAGTTCGGAAGCGTCCCGGATCCTGAACAGCCCCCCCAGCCCCCCTGGATGTTTCCACGAAGGGCTCCGGCGGCCGATGCTTCCTCCAAGCGAGCGCCCGCCCTGCCTTTCCCCTCCCCCTCCCTGGCAAGGCGGGCGTTTCGCTGTCTGGACCCCGCCTAAAGCGCCAGGGTCAGGCTCAGGGTCTCTCCATTCCGCAGCACGGTCGCCTCGACCGAGCCCGTCGCGCTCTGCAGGGCGGTGGCGGCCGCCTGGGCGTCGGCCACGGGGCCGCCGCCGATGGCGGTGATCAGGTCGCCGGCCGTCAGCTCGGCCTGGGCGGCGGGCGAGCCGGCGGTGACGGCGACGACCTGGGCGCCGCCATCCTGATTGCGCAGGGTCGCGCCATAGGCCAGCACCGACTGGGCGCCGACGACCACCGGCTGATCCACCGGCGTCTCGACCGACAATGACGTCGCAGCCTCGCGGCCGCCGCGCAGATAGGCGACGCTGAGGTCCGAGCCGGGCGCGGCGATGCCGATGGTGGCGTTGACCGAGCCGGCGTTGGCGACGGGGCGGCCCTCGATGCGGGTGATGACGTCGTTGTGGCGCAGGCCCGCGCGCTCGGCCGGCGATCCCGGCGCGACATCGGCGACGACGGCGCCGCGCACGATGCCCAGGTGCAGCTCGCGCGCCCGCTCGGCGTTCAGCGAGCCGAAGATGGCCCCGGTCTGGCCCCGCTTGACCTCGCCGTTCTTCTTCAGCTGGTCGGCGACATACAGCATGATCCGCGTCGGCACGGCGAAGGCGATGCCGTCGTTGCCCCCGCCCAGGCCGCCCGACAGGATGGAGGTGTTGATGCCGATCAGCCGGCCTCGGCTGTCCAGCAGCGGTCCGCCGGAGTTGCCCGAGTTCACGGCCGCGTCCGTCTGGATATAGTCCTCGACCGCGTCGCCCAGGCCCGATCGGTTCAGGCCCGAGATGACGCCCATGGTCAGGGTCTGGTCCAGGCCCAGCGGATAGCCGACGGCGAAGGCCAGGTCGCCGGTGCGCAGGGTGTCGGAATCCACCGTCTGGACCTGTTTCAGGTTAAGCGGCCGGCCGTCGGGCACGATGCGCAGCACGGCGATATCGGTGGCCTTGTCCGCCCCGACCAGGACGGCGTCGAACAGGCGGCCGTCGGTCAGATCGACGGTGAATTTGCGCCCGCCCTCGACCACGTGATTGTTGGTGATCAACAGGCCCTCGGCCGCATCGACGATGACGCCGGAACCTGAGGCGTAGGGTTTGGGATCGGCGGCGTCAGAACTGGGACCGCGCGACTGGCCAAGGGTCGTCACCTGCACCACCGCCGGCAGCGAACCCTCCAGCCCCGACGAGAAGCTGAACACGCCGCGACGGGCGTCATAGGGCAGGCCGGCGGCGCCCGACTGGGCCAGCACCGGCGACGCCGAGGCCAGCAGGACCAGCGCGACGGTCACGGAGGAGACGGCCTTGAGGCGGATCGGCATGAGCATTCCCTTGAGCGAACGACGACCCTAGCCCGAGTTTTCGCTTCTGACGATGGCCCGGATGCGCGATGGACGGGCGGAATGAATGGATCGCGACAGGGGTTGCGTCCGGCGCCGTCAGGCGTGACCATAGGGACGCCGAAACAGGGAGCCCGCGCCATGAGCCAGACGACGATCGACCGGCCCCGTTCAGGCTCCACGGCCTTCGCCCGGCTGTTCCGCGATCATCCGCGCGAAGTGGGCGAGACCTATTTCGAACATATGGCCGCCTCGGCCGCCTTCGGCTTCAAACTGATGCGCTTGGCCGGCGCCGCCTTCGCCCACGCCATCGTGCCGGGCGTGCACAAGACCACCGTCTCGACCGCGATCCGGGGCATGGCGGGCGAGATGGGCGGCCGGGCCGAAGAGGCGCGAGAGACCCGGATGCGCGACGCCGGCGTCTGGGACGTCGGCCTCTAAAGCCGTCGAATCCGCCCCGGCCATGCAATCGCCGGGATCCGTGCTATATAGGCCGGCTCAACCTCACGCAGGATCCCGCCTTGAGCATCACGCTCGACCTTTCGCGCGTCTCTAACGCGCCCGCCAAGAAGGCTCCCGTCAACCTCAGCGGTCTGACGCGCGCGGGCCTGCGCCAAGCTCTGATCGACGCCGACGTCTGTCCGCCCGAGAAGGCGAAGATGCGCGCCAGCCAGGTGTGGGGCTGGATCCACCATTATGGCGTGACCGAGTTTTCGGCCATGAGCAACGTCGCCAAGGACATGCAGGTCAAGCTGGCCGAGCATTTCACCCTGGCCCGCCCCGAGATCGTCGAACGGCAGGTGTCGAAAGACGGCACCCGCAAATGGCTGATCCGCACCGCGCCGGGCATCGAGATCGAGACCGTCTATATCCCCGACGTAGGTCGGGCCGGAGCCCTGTGCGTGTCCAGCCAGGTCGGCTGCACCCTGAACTGCACCTTCTGCCACACCGGCACGCAGAAGCTGGTGCGCAACCTGACCGCCGCCGAGATCGTGGCCCAGGTCCAGGTGGCGCGCGACGATCTGGAGGAATGGCCGTCGCCCAAGGAAGACCGGCGCCTGTCGAACATCGTCTTCATGGGCATGGGCGAGCCGCTCTACAATCTGGACCATGTCGCCGACGCCATCGACATCATCTCGGACAATGAGGGCATCGCCCTGTCGCGGCGCCGGATCACCGTCTCGACTTCGGGCGTCGTGCCGCAACTGGACGCTCTGGGCACGCGCACGGCGGCCATGCTGGCCATCAGCCTGCACGCCACCAACGATGCGCTCCGCGACGTGCTGGTGCCGCTGAACAAGAAATATCCGCTGGACCAGCTGATGGCGGGCATCCGGGCCTATCCGGGTCTGTCGAATGCGCGCCGGGTGACGTTCGAATACGTCATGCTGAAGGGCGTCAACGACAGCCCCGAAGAGGCGCGCGCCCTGCTGAAACTGATCGAGGGAATCCCGGCCAAGATCAATCTGATCCCGTTCAATCCCTGGCCCGGCGTCGAATACGAATGCTCGGACTGGAAGACCATCGAGCGGTTCGCCGCCATCCTGAACAAGGCCGGCTACGCGTCGCCCATCCGCACCCCGCGCGGCCGCGACATCCTGGCCGCCTGCGGCCAGCTGAAGTCTGAGAGCGAGAAGGTCCGCGCCAGCACGCTCAGGAAGGCGGAGCAGGCGGCGGCGTCGGAAGCGGCATAGGCATCTGTTCGGCGACGATCCGAAAGATCAGCGCCCCGACAGCGCCAGCCGCTGGTGCGGGCAGAACCGCCAGTGGTCCCAATGCTCCAAAGACCACCACGGCCGTTAGCCCTGAGAGCAGGGCCCCTGCGATGGCGAGGCCAGCGGTCCGGCTCTGCCCACACGCTTGAGGATCAGATAGGTCGGTATGCCGGCACAGAAACTTCCCAGGAGGAAGAACCCAACGACGATGGGGGAGAGGTGCAGAAGGACGGCGACGGCAATGAGACCGTCGCTGAACGCCATCAGCACGCCTTGGTGAAGACCGGCGACTGTCCAAACCACACCAATGAAAAAGACGTAGGCGAAGCTTGATGCAAAAGCCGCCAGTATGGCGGCTGCGACGAGGGTGGCGACGCGCCTCGTCGTTTGCTGAATGGTCAGTGACGTCACGAGAGCACCCCCTGTGACCGATGGATGAGTTATTCACCGCCTGCTTGCAACGGCTCTTCACAACCTTCGGACACATAATGTCACGCACTGTGTCCCGGCCGCGCTTGCGGATTGGGGCGACAATCGGGCAAGGCGTCTGGGTATGGACCCGTCTCTGTCGAACGTCCTTTCCAGCGCCGAGGTGCAGGCTTTCGCCTCGGGCTTCCCGGTCATGGTCATGCACCTGATCGTCACCCTGCTGCTGCTTGCGGCGGGGGCGACGGTCTATGCCCTGCTGACGCCGTGGAAGGAGGTGGCCCTGATCCGTCAGGGCAATACGGCCGCCGCCATCGCCTTCGCCGGCATTCTGGTGGGGCTGGCCATTCCGCTGGCGGTGTCCCTGTCGGTCTCGACCTCGGTGCGCGACATCGCCATCTGGGGCGTGGCGACGGTGGTGCTGCAGCTTCTGGCGTTCCGGGTCGTGGACCTGCTGCTGACGGGCTTGCCCGAGCGGATCCGGCATGGCGAGATTTCGGCGGCGGTGGTGCTGCTGGGCGCCAAGCTGGCGACGGCCGTGATCCTGTCCGCCGCGCTGACCGGCTGATCGGCCGGGGTCATGCAGTTTCCCCGCCTGCCGGACTGGGCCATCTACGGAGCGGTGGCGGCCGTGTTTCTGGCCGTGTCGCTGGGGCGGCGCGAGAATGCGGATGCGCCGCCCGCGTCGGCGCCTGTGTCCGAGGCCGAAGGGCCGCTGCTGGGGCCGATCACCCCTTTTGACGCCGCCGTAACCGTCGATGCGGGAGATGCGCCGTTCAAACCCTCGTCCGGGACCGCC
This sequence comes from Brevundimonas sp., assembly GCF_046295075.1. Lineage (GTDB taxonomy): Bacteria > Pseudomonadota > Alphaproteobacteria > Caulobacterales > Caulobacteraceae > Brevundimonas. The sequence continues at coordinate 84,364 of NZ_JBKBOC010000010.1, forward strand.
TTCTCCATCGCCGGCCGGGGCCGCTGGATCACGGCGCGTCATGTGGTGGAGGGGTGTCGAAAGCCCGCATTGGTGGTGGGGCAGGGCCGGGCCGTCGCCGCCGACGTGCGTCTGGCCCCGCGTGCCGATATCGCCTTGCTGATCACCGATGGGGGGCCGCCCGCCTTGCCGGTCGCTGCCCAGGCGCCCTTGCGCAAGGGACAGCGGGCCTTCCATCCCGGTTTCCCGCAAGGGCGGCCCGGCGAGGTCACGTCGCGCCTTCTGGGCCGCGAGACGCTGAAGGTGTTCGGACGCGGCGCGCGCGACGAGCCGGTCCTGGCCTGGGCCGAGGTCGGGCGGACAAACGGGCTGGAGGGCACGCTGTCAGGCCTGTCGGGGGCGCCTGCGCTGGACCCAGAAGGCCGGGTCGTAGGCGTCACCATCGCCGAGGCGCCGCGCCGGGGTCGGATCTATACGACGGCGCCCGAAACCTTCGGTCCCGCCATCCGGGGCGAACAGACCGCCGACGAGGACGCGCGGGGCCAGGCGGTGACGACCGAGGACTATGGCCAGGTATCGAACCGGCTGAGGCGCGATCTGCGCGTGGCCCAGGTGGTCTGCCTGTCAGTCTAGGCGGCAGCTCACCCTCCCCCTGCAGGAGAGGATGAGCTTTTCGCGTATGCCTCTTACTTCAGCGCGCCGTTGTTCAGGTTCAGGGCGCCGGCCTCGATGACTTCGAGGTTCGGGTGTTTGGCGCGCAGGGCGTCGAGGAACAGCGAGCCGTCGCCGACGATGACCAGGCTGGCGCGATTGACCGGCAGGTGTTCGGCGAAGGCGGCCTGGACCTGTTCGGGCGTCACGGCGCGGACCCGGCCGGCGTAGTCGGCGAGGTCGCTCATCGGCAGGTCATAGAGGGCCAGATTGGCGACCAGGGCCCCCAGGCCGTCCACCGTCTCCAGCGAGCGGCCGAAGCCGCCGATCAGGGTGGCGCGGCGCGGGGCCAGGTCGGCCTGGCTCGGGGTTTCGGCGCCCAGTTTGGCGATCTCGGCCAGGATCAAGTCGGCGACCTCGTCGGCGGTCTCGTTCTTGGTCTGGGTCGAGGCGGTGAAGAGGCCCGCATCCGCCCGCACGCCCAGCGACGACGAGGCGCCGTAGGACAGGCCGCGCTTGATGCGGATTTCCTGATTCAGCCGCGACGAGAAGCCGCCGCCCAGCAGGGTGTTGCCGACCGTCAGGGGGAAGAAGTCCGCGTCGGTGCGCGAGACGCCGCGAACGGCTGCGACCACGGCGGCCTGGCCTGCGCCGGGCTGGTTCACCACGACGATGCGGGGCGCCAGGACCTGGCCGGCGGGGTTGGCGGTCGCGGCAGGCGCGGCGCCGGCCGGGTTCCAGTCGCCGAACGCCTGTTGCGCCAGGGCGCGGGCGGCGTCGGGGGTGATGTCGCCCGAGAAGACCAGGGTCGCGTCCGACGGCCGATAGCGGGCGGCGTGGAATGCGGCGACGTCGGCCGGGGTGATGGTCGGCACCGTCTGTTGCGTGATCGTCGCGCCATAGGGGGCGTCGCCATAGATGACGCGGCCCACGGTCATGCCGGCGATGGCGGCCGGCTGGCTGAGGGCGACGCGCAGGCCGTCCAGAGTCTGGGCCTGCTGACGCTCAAGCTCCTCGGCGGCGAAGGTGGGGTTCTTCACCAGATCGGCCATCAGGGCGACGGTCGCCGGGAAGGCGTTGGACGGAGCGTTGGCGTAGACGTTGGAGAAGTCCACGCCCGCGCCCGCGCCGATCGAGGCGCCCAGCTGTTCGATCTGGGTGGCGATCTCGGGGGCCGTCTTCGTCTTGGTGCCTTGCGTCAGCAGGGCGGCGGTCATGGCGGCGATCCCGGCCTTGCCCGACGGATCGTCGGACGAGCCGGCGTCGAAGCTGAGGCGGGCCGAGACCAGCGGCACGCCGTCGGTCGGGGCGACCAGGACGCGCAGGCCGTTGTCGAGGCGGAAGTCGGCGACGGCAGGGGTTACGGGTGCGACCTCGGCGCCGGGCTGGGGCAGGGGGGTGCGCTCGGCCTCGGGCAGGAGGACGGCGGGCGGACCGGCCGGCGCCAGGTCGGCGACAGTGACGGGGGCGCCGACATTCATCTTCTGGACCGAGGCGGGGTTCTGGTCGTCGGCGGCGAGGAAGGTGATCGTCGATTGGCGTTGCGGCGTCAGATATTTGCGGGCCACGCGCTGGATGTCGGCGACGGTGACGGCCTGGATCTGGGCGACCTCGTCGTCGGCGGCGGCGGCCGATCCGGTGTTGATCAGGGCGAAACCGAGCGCGGTGGCGCGGTCGTCCACCGTCTCGCGGCTGCGCAGCGCATCGGCGACGATCTCGTTCTTGGCCTCGGACAGTTCCTCGGCCGAGACGGGGGCGTCACGCAGCTTGGCGATTTCGTCGTTCAGGGCGGTGACGCCCTCCTCGGCCGTATGGCCCTGGGCCATGATGGCAAGCGCGGACAGGTTGCCGGCCTGTTGCGAGAAGTCGGGGGTGGAGCCGATCTGGGCGGCGATCTGCTTGTCATAGACCAGCGAGCGATACAGACGGCTCGATTCGCCGGTGGACAGGATGCCGTCCAGCACGGTCAGGGCGGCGCGGTCGGCGTCGGCGTATTTGACGGTCGGCCAGGCGACGACGGCGGCCGGCAGCGGCACGTTCGGCGCATAATAGGTGACGTTGCGCGGGCCTGTCGGCTCGGGCTCGACCACATTGTTGACCGGGATCGGCGTGGTCGGGTTCTTTAGCGGGCCGAAATACTGGTCGATCCAGCGGTCCAACTGGGCCTGGTCGAAGTTGCCCGCCACGATCAGATAGGCGGCGTCGGGCCGGTAGTAGGTGGCATGGAAGCGGCGCACGTCCTCCAGCGACGAGGCCTCAAGCTCCTCGATCGAGCCGATGCCGGGGCGGCGATAGGGGCTTTCCTGATAGATGGTTTCGGGCACGAACAGGCCGAACAGGCGGCCATAGGGATTGGCGAGGATGCGCTGACGGTATTCCTCCTTCACCACGTCGCGCTCGGCGACGAATGTCGGCTCGTCCACGACCAGCGAGCCCATGCGGTCGGCCTCGGCGAACAGCATCCGCTCAAGGTGGTTGGCGGGCACGGTCTCGAAATAGGCGGTGGTGTCGTCGGCGGTGAAGGCGTTGTTGGACCCGCCCACATCCTCTGTCAGACGGTCGAAGGTCTCGGGCGGCAGGTTCTTGGTGGACTTGAACATCAGGTGTTCGAACAGGTGGGCGAAGCCCGAACGGCCCGCCGGATCGTCCTTGGAGCCGACCTTGTACCAGACCTGGACCGTGACGTTCGAGGTGTCGGCGCCGCGCGACGTATAGACTTCAAGCCCGTTCGGCAGGACGCGCTTGGCGAAGCCCAGCGGGGGCACGGTGACGCCCTGGGGCGCCTGAACGGCGGCTGCGGCAGGGGCAGCGGTCTCTGCGAAGGCGGGGGCGGCGAGGCCCAGCATCAGGGCCGAGGCGGCGACGGTGGCGGTGAGGCGGAATTTCATGCGGGGCTCCCAGGCCCGGAACGCCGGGCGGGGCCGACCGTATCAGCGATTGGCCGACTTGCACCTTACCGAGATGTAATGAACCGGATCGTCGGTCAGGTCGTTGGTGGACAAGTTCATGACGGCGATCTATTCGCCGAATGCCGCATTCCAGCGGCCACCCATGCCGAGGACGCGTGCCGAGACGAGCGAAAGCGACTTCTGTCTCCGACGAAAAAATCGCGGTCTGGGCCTTCGTCCTGGAAAATATGGTTACTCCGCCGGCCGTGCTCTACGGCAGTTGGGCGGCGGCCGGGCTGATCCTGGCGGCCCTGGGGCAGCCCTGGCTGGGCTTGGGATTCGCCGCCGTCGGCATGGCGTTCGACGCCTGGGCGCAGCGACGGGTGAAACGCTACCAGCGTGAAGAGGCCCCGGCGTCCGGCTGGCCCCCGGTGCTGATGGCGATCGTGTCGATGCGATTCGCCCTGGGGGTGTCGGGCCCTTTGATCGCCTGGCTGTCGAGCCCGACCCCCGATGTTCGGCTCGTGGTGATCCTGATCCAGGTCTGGTCGATCGGCGTGGCCTTCGTCCAGTTCAGCGCGGCGCCGAGGCTGCTGGCCCTGGCTGCGGCGCCCATCGGCGTCGCCGTGCTGGTGGTGATCTATCCGGCGTTGCTGGGGCCGCACGGCCTGGCGGTCGCGGCCGCCTTCGCCATGCTGGCGATCATTCTGGTCATCATCTCGCGGGCCATGCACGCCCTGTGGTGCGATCTGTTCGCGGCCGATCAACGCAACAAGGGCCTGCTGGCCGAGGTCCAGGCGGCGCATGCGGCGGCCCTGCTGGACCGCGACGCGGCCCAGGATGCACGCCAGGAGGCGGACGAGGCCAACGCCGCCAAGTCGCGTTTTCTGGCCAATATGAGCCACGAGATACGCACCCCCCTGAACGGCGTCATCGGCATGGCACAGATCATGGCCGGCGATGGGCTGGAGGACCGACAGAAGCGGCGGCTGGAGATCCTGGACCGGTCGGCCCACACCCTGCTGGACCTGATCAACCAGATCCTGGACCTGTCGCGGATCGAGGAGGGGCGGCTGGAGATCGTGCCCCAGGCCATCGACGCGGACGCCCTGATCCATGAGGTGACCGAGACGCTGAGACCGCTGGCGGACAGCAAGGAACTGGCCTTCCACGTGCGCTCGGCGGGTTTGGGGTGGCTCAGCGCCGATCCGGTGCGGTTGCGCCAGATTCTGTTCAACCTGCTGTCCAACGCCATCAAGTTCACGGCCGAGGGCGAGGTGGCGCTGGATGTTGCGCGCACGGACGCCGGGGTGGTGTTGCGGGTCTCCGACACCGGGCGGGGCATACCGGCCGATCAGATCGAACATCTGTTCACGCGCTTCGCCCAGATCGAGGCGGCGGCGGCGGACCGGCGCGACGGGGCGGGGTTGGGGCTGTCGATCGTGGCGGCGCTGGTGGACCTGCTGGGCGGTCGGATCGAGGTCGAAAGCGAGGCGGGCGAGGGGGCGACTTTCGTCGTCACCCTGCCGCTGAAGCGGACGCAGCCTGTGAAGGCCGGCCAGGATGGGGCCGACGCCGAGCCGCAGGCGGCGCTGCGGGTGCTGGTCGCCGAGGACCATCCGGTCAATCAGCAGGTGATCCGCGGCCTGCTGGGCCAGGTCGGGATCGAGGTCGAGATCGTCGATGATGGTCTTGAGGCGGTGAAGGCGACGCAGGCGCGCGCCTGGGACCTGATCCTGATGGACGTGCAGATGCCGAACATGGACGGTCCCACGGCGACGAAGACCATTCGCAAACGCGAGGCCGACGAGGAGTTGGCGCGGACGCCGATCATCGCCCTGACGGCCAATGCGATGGTGGAACAGGTCGAGGCTTATCTGGCGGCGGGCATGGATGCGGTGGTCAGCAAGCCCATCGACCTGAAGGTGCTGCTGACCACCATCTCCGACGTGATGTCAGGCCAGAGCGAGATCGGGGCCTAGTCCCTGAAGACCTCGACGCCGATCTCGCCGGCGGGGGTCAGCCAGGCGTGTTTCATGCCCTGGCTGTTGAAGGGGGCGGCGATGTTTCCGGCGGCGTCCAGGGCGATCATGCCGCCGTCGCCACCCATTTGACCGATCTCGTCGATGACGGCCTGAGTCGCCTGGGCCAGGGTCTGGCCGGCGGCGACGCGCCAGGCGACCTGGGCGGCGGCGGCGACGCGAATGAAATATTCGCCCTGGCCGGTGCAAGAGGTCGCGGCGCGGCCGTCGGCCCAGGTTCCGGCGGCGGGGATGGGGGTGTCGCCGACGCGGCCGGGCATCTTGCCGAAGACGCCTGCGGTCGAGGTGGCGGCGGCGAGGCGGCCTTGTGCGTCCAGAACGCAGACGCCGACGGTGCCGTGGCTGAGGGTTCCAGGCGGATGGTTGTCCTCGCCCTGGCCGGCGCCGGTGAACCAGGCGGCCTCGTCGGCGATGGGCTCCAGCCCCTGGTCGTGAGCGAACAGGGCCGCGCCCTCGCCCACCAGCATGACATGCGGCGTGTGGTCCATCACGGCGCGGGCGGCGACGACGGGGTTGCGGAAGCCTTGCAGGGCGGCGACGGCCCCGGCGCGTTTCGTCGATCCGTCCATGATGCTGGCGTCCAGCTCATAGGCGCCGGCCAGATTGGGAGAGGCCCCCTTGCCGGCGACGTAAAGGCCGGAATCCTCCAGCATGACGACGGCGGCGGTGGCGACGTCCACGGCGCTGTCGCCCGCGTCCAGCCGCGCCTTCATGGCATCGACCACCTGGCGCATATGCACGACCTCGGCGTCGTAGTTGCGTTCGCGCCGGGCGCCGGCGCCGCCGTGAAGGATGAGGGCGGTCATGTCGTCTTCCTGAGCCTGGTTTTCGTCGCCTCTTTCAATCGGGCGTGGCGCTGTTTAGCGTCGCGATGAAGGCCGCGCCATGTCGGCCACGGGGAAAAGGAAATCTTGATGCGTGCTGTTCTTTCGAAAGCCCCCGGCGGTCCCGAAACCTTGGTGGTCGAGGATGTGCTCGATCCGACGCCCAAGGCGGGTGAGGTGGTCATCGAGGTCAAGGCGGTCGGGATCAACTATCCCGACACCCTGATCATCGAGGACAAATACCAGTTCCGGCCCGAACGGCCCTTCTCGCCCGGCGCGGAGGTCGCAGGCGTGGTCGAGGCGGTGGGCGAGGGCGTCAAGGGCGTGCGCAAGGGCGACCGGGTCATCGCCGTGCCCGGTTGGGGCGGGCTGGTCGAACGGCTGGCAGTGCGCGCCGAGACGGTCATCCCGATCCCCGAGGCCATGAGCTTCGAGGAGGCGGCGGCCCTGATCATGACCTACGGCACCAGCTATTATGCGCTGAAGGACAGGGCGCAGCTGAAGGCCGGTGAGACGCTGCTGGTGCTGGGCGCGGCCGGGGGCGTGGGCGCCGCTGCGGTCGAACTGGGCAAGGCCATGGGGGCGCGCGTGGTCGCCGCCGCCTCGACCAACGACAAGGTGCAGTTCGCCCTGGACCTGGGGGCCGACAACGGCCTGATCTATCCGTCCGGGCCGATGGACAGGGCGGCGCAGAAGGAACTGTCGGGCGAGTTCAAGCTGGCCACCGGTCGCGACGGCGCGGACGTCGTCTATGACGCGGTGGGCGGCGACTACGCCGATCCGGCCCTGCGGGCCATGGACTGGAACGGGCGGTATCTGGTGGTCGGCTTCCCGGCCGGGATCCCGTCCCTGCCGTTGAACCTGACGCTGCTGAAGTCGGTGTCGGTGATCGGCGTCTTCTGGGGCGCCGCCGTCGCGCGCGATCCCAAGGGCCACGCCGCCAACATGGCCGAACTGATGCAGATGTACGCCGACGGCAAGATCAAGCCGCAGGTGTCCAGAACCTTCCCGCTGGAAAAGGCCGGCGAGGCGATCAAGGCGCTGGGCGACCGTCAGGCCCTGGGCAAGATCGTGGTGACGGTGGAGAGCTGAATCCTCCCCCGTTCCGCTACGCTTCTCGGGGGAGGATCATTATTTCGCCTTCAACCGCTGCACGGCATCCTCGGCCTTGTCGCGGTGGCGGCGTTTGATGCTGGCGCCGACCATGGCGAGGACGGCGGTGATCACGGCGGCGTCGTCGGTGTAGCCGATGCCGGCGAAGATGTCGGGGATGGCGTCCACCGGCAGGACGAAATAGGCCAGGCCGGCGAAGATCATGCCCTTGGCCGCCATCGGCGTCTCGGGATCGCGCGCGGCGTACCAGGCGGCCAGGGCCTGGTCGGCGAAGGGGATGCGGGCGGCCGTGCGGGTGATCTTGGGCCAGAAGCCCTTGGTCACACGCGCCTCGTTGACCTTCACGACGGAAGGGACGAGGGCCTTTTTCGGGTCCAGGGCGTCGGACGGATCGGCGGGTTTGGCTTTGGCGGTCATGGCCGCTAAATCCTCAAACGAAACTCAGGTTCAAACAATACATAGGAACGACCAGGATGAAACTCGACAACACCATCGCCGCCGTGGTCACCGGGGGCGCCTCGGGCCTGGGCGAAGGCACCGCCCGCGCCATCGCTGCGACGGGCGCACGGGTCGCCCTGTTCGACCTGAACGCCGAGCGGGGCGAAGAGATCGCCAGGGAAATCGGCGGGGTCTTCTGCCAGGTGGACGTGACCGACGACGCCTCGGTCGCCGCCGCCTTCGAAAAAGCCCGCGCCGCCCACGGCCAGGAGCGGCTGACCGTCAACTGCGCCGGCATCGCCACGGGTCAGAAGACCGTATCGCGCAAGAAGGACACCGGCGAGATCCGCGCCCACGACATGGCCCAGTTCGAGCGCACGGTGCGCGTCAATCTGTTCGGCACCTTCCGCGTCCTCTCGCAATCGGCGGCGGGCATGGTGACGCTGGAGCCCATGGCGGACGGCGAGCGCGGTCTGATCGTCAACACCGCCTCTGTGGCCGCCCAGGACGGCCAGATCGGCCAGGCGGCCTATTCGGCGTCCAAGGGCGGCGTCTATGCGATGACCCTGCCGGTGGCGCGCGATCTGGCTCAGGAGGGCGTGCGCTGCAACACCATCCTGCCCGGCATCATGTGGACGCCGATGATGGCCGGTATGGACCAGAAGATCCAGGACGCCCTGGCCGCCGCCATCCCCTTCCCCAGCCGCCTGGGCACGCCCGCGGACTATGCGTCCCTGGTGCTGGAGCTGGCGCGCAACGTCTATATCAACGGCGAGTGCATCCGGTTGGACGGAGCTATCAGGCTGGCGCCGCGCTGACGCGCGGAAGGGCGCTACGCTCGCGACGCGTTCCCGCCTTCGCGGGAATGACGAGGCTCGCCGCTTCAGCGCGAAGGCGCCCAGGCGGCGAGAGCCGGGAGCGTTTCGGCGGCGTTTTCCGACGCGGGCGACGCGAACCGCGATAGGTCGAAAAAACCTCTTGCGGAACCGCTCAACCCTCCGCTATACGCCCCCTCCTCGACGGGGAGCGCACCTAGCTCCTACGGAGTGCGGGCGTAGCTCAGTGGTAGAGCACAACCTTGCCAAGGTTGGGGTCGAGAGTTCGAATCTCTTCGCCCGCTCCAAGTCGAGACTGATAAAATCAGGGGCCTGTCGTTCTCGGCAGGCCCCGATTTTTTGCCCTGAATCCTGGCGGTCCGTCAGATCAGGCCGGCCATAAGTGTCAGCAGACCCAAACCGAGCGACAAAGGCGCGCGCAGAGCCAGCCATCCTTCCGGCGTCAGTCCTGCGGCCTTGAGCCTCAGATCGACCAGCAGGCTGGCGGCGATAAGGACGCCCAAGGCGACCAGGGACGGTCCGGGCCAGGTTTGACCGGTCGCCCAGGGCCAGGCCGTCACCAGGGCCAGCAAGGACGGCAGCACGGCCGCAATCCAGACCCAGCGCGGCCCTGCGCCGCGCGCCATGGCGACCAACCCCCACCAGACCCCGCCCAGGAAGCTGAAGATCAGGGCGGCATAGGCATAGGCGAGGCTGAGGGCCGCGAACTGCACGTCCGGCCTGCCTCCGATCAGGACCGCGACCGCCGCCGCCTGGGGCAGGAGGCCCGCGAAACCCAGGACACGGGCGATCGGCGGCAGTCTGTGTCGGTCGGTCATTTCATCATCCATCGGACACCTGTCGGGCTGCGTGCAATCCAGACTACAGAAGACGCCCGTATATCACGGCGATTACGCACTCCGTCCACGAAAGCCCTCCACGTCGATGACCCAACTGCTTGTCTGGTACGACGGAGGCTGTCCCCTGTGCCGCCGCGAGATCGCGCTGATGCGTCGGCTGGATCGCCGGGGCGCGATCCGGTTCATCGATGTGGACAAGGGCGATGCGACCTGCCCCATCGACCGCGACGCCCTGCTCGCTCGGTTCCACGCCAGCGAGAATGGGCGGCTGCTGTCCTGCGCAGCAGCCTTTGCGGCCATGTGGCGGGCCATTCCCTTGCTGCGGCCCATAGGGCTGGCGGCGCGTGTTCCGGTGGTTCTTGCGGCGCTGGAAGGCGCGTATCGGCTTTTTCTTCGCGTGCGTCCGCGTCTTCAATTTCTGGCCCGCAAGTGGGGATGACGCATGTCGGTGCTTAGGCTGGTGCTGGGCGATCAGCTGTCTGACGACCTGTCGGCGCTGGAGGGGCTGGACCCCGATATCGACACTGTCCTGATGGCCGAGGTCCGGGACGAGGCGACCTATGTCCGGCATCACAAGCAGAAGCTCGCCCTGGTGTTCGCCGCCATGCGAAACCATGCCGCGCGGCTGAAGGCGCGGGGCGTGCGGGTGCGTTATGTGCGGATCGACGATGCCGACAACAGCGGATCGATCACCGGCGAACTGACGCGCGCGCTGGACGACGGCGCCTATGAGGCGGTGGTGCTGACGGAATGCGGCGAGTGGCGGCTGGCCGAGCATCTGGCGGCCTTCGCCGAGGGTGCGGGCCTGTCTGTCGAAATCCGCGAGGATCGCCGCTTCATCAGCTCGCACGACCGCTTCCGGCGCTGGGCCTCGGGCAAGTCGCAGCTGCGGATGGAGTTCTTCTATCGCGAGATGCGGCGCGAGACGGGCATCCTGATGGACGGCGCCCAGCCGGAGGGCGGGCGCTGGAACTATGACGCCGAGAACCGAAAGAAGCTGGCGAAGGGCGTGACGCCGCCCGGTCGGCTGCACATCCCGCCCAACACCGTGGCGCGCGAGGCGATGGCGGATGTGGAGCGGCTGTTTGGCGACCATTTCGGATCGCTGGACGGGTTCGGCTGGGCGACGACGGCAGACGAGGCGGAGGCGACGCTGGCGCACTTCCTGAGCGACGTCCTGCCGTCGTTTGGGGACTGGCAGGACGCCATGGCCGAGAACCAGCCGTGGATGTGGCACGGGCTGATCTCAACCTCGATCAATCTGGGGCTTCTCGATCCGCTGGATGTCTGTCGCCGGGCCGAGGCGGTCTATCGCGCAGGCCGCGCGCCGCTGAACGCGGTGGAGGGGTTCATCCGTCAGATCCTGGGGTGGCGCGAGTTCGTGCGGGGAATCTATTGGCTGAAGGCGCCGGAATATCGGGCGCGCAACTTCCTGGATGCGGACCGGAAGCTGCCCTGGTTCTACTGGTCAGGCGAGACCGACATGGCCTGCGTCGCCGATGTGGTGAAGACGACGCGCGACAACGCCTATGCCCATCACATCCAGCGGCTGATGGTGACGGGCAATCTGGCCCTGTTGCTGGGAGTGCATCCTGATGCGGTCGACGACTGGTATATGTGCGTCTATGCCGACGCCTATGAGTGGGTCGAGATGCCCAATACGCGGGGCATGGCCCTGTTCGCGGACGGCGGGATCGTGGGGTCCAAACCCTATGCGGCGTCGGGGGCCTATATCGACCGGATGAGCGACTACTGCGGGGCCTGTCGCTATGACGTGAAGAGCAAGAGCGGAGACGCCGCCTGTCCGTTCAACCGGCTTTACTGGGGCTTTCTGGAGCGCAATCGCCACCGGTTGAGGGACAATGTGCGGCTGGCAATGCCCTACAAGACCCTGGACGGGTTCGGCGAAACAAGGCGGGCGGCGCTGGCGGCCGAGGCCGAAGCCTGTCGGACGCTGCTGGGCGCGACGCCGCTGGACTGAGCGTCAGACCCGGATGTCGAGGTAGGAGCCAGGGCGCATGATGCGGGGCTCCTCGCGTTCGGGCGCCATGGCGGGGGCTTCGGCGGGCCGGGCCGGGTTGGCCGTGCGGATCGAGGACATGACGGCGGCGGCCGGCGCGGGCGCCTTGGGAGCGGCGGCCTGATCCATGGCGGCGCGGAAGAAGGCCGCCTGGGCGTTGCGCGCGCTCGGCAGATCGAGGCCCTGGGCGGGCAGGTTCAGCGGCAGGCCGGTGCGAATCGCGCTCATGCCGGTATGGTTAATGGAAACCCTCGAAAAAGGGTTAACGCGTGTTCAGAAGGATCACTGAGGGCGAGGCGCCGGGCTGGGTGCTGAACGGGGCGGGGCCTGCATGGAGGCGACCAGCCGCGCGATGTCGGCGTCGTCCAGCAGGGGGCCCGACTGTTTGGCGGTGATCCGCCCCATGGCGTCGACGGCGAAGGTCTCGGGCACGCCGGAGATGCCCAGGTCCAGACCTGCACGGCCCTCGCGATCCACCAGAACCATCGCATAGGGGTCGCCCAGCTCGTCCAGGAAGGCGCGGGTGGCGACCGGCTCGTCCTTGTAGGCGACGCCGACGACGGCGACGCCGCGAGCCTTCAGCGCCAGAAGCTTGGGGTGTTCGATTCGGCAGGGCGCGCACCAGGAGGCGAAGACGTTGACCAGCATGGGCCGACCGACGCCGGCGGTCTTGAGGTCCAGATTGCCCGGCCCGGCTTCGTCGCCGGACAGCATCGGCAGCACGGTCTCGGGAATGGTCTGGCCGACCAGGGCGTCGGGCTTGAAGGCGGGATCGCGTTTCAGCGACCAGCCGACAAACAGGGCCGCCAGCGCCACAAGGACAACCAGCGGAATAAGGGCCAGCCAGCGGTTCACTTTTTTGGCCCTATCGCGCTTCGCGCGACTTGAGGGCGATTGGTGGCTGCGGCTTCCGGTATCGGGCTCGTCTCCAGCCGCATGAGTTCCCGCTTCCATTTGCGCGAGGCGATGACGGCGCGGGCGGTCAGGGCGGCCAGGACCAGGGCGCTGACGCCCCAGGCGGGCCAGACGAAGGCGGCGTAGGGGGTCACGTCGAGGTCGAGCATCTTAGGCTTCCTGGGCTTGGCGGGCGCGCAGGGTCATGACGCGGCGGCGGCGGATCTCGGTGCGGATGGCGGTCAGCCAAAGCGCCGCGAACAGCACCCCATAGGCCGCCAGCATGGTCAGGAAGGGCGGCAGATAGACGGGGTCCAGCCCCGACGATCCGGGGGTCAGGAAGCTGGCGGGCTGATGCAGGGTGTTCCACCAGTCGACCGAGAACTTGACGATCGGCAGGTTGATCAGGCCGACCAGGCCCAGGACGGCGGCGGCGCGCCCGGCCTTCTGCTCGTCGTCGATCGAGGCCCTGAGCGCCATATAGCCGAGGTAGAAGAGGAACAGCACGAGCACGCTGGTCAGGCGTGCGTCCCACACCCACCACGTCCCCCACATGGGTTGGCCCCACAGCGAGCCGGTGAACAGGGCGAGCGCCGTGAAGGCGGCGCCGGGCAGGGCGGCGGCGCGGGCGGCGGCGTCGGCCAGGGCGTGGCGAAACACGAGCGCGAAGAAGCTGGAGACGCCCAGGGCCGCATAGGCGCCGAGGCCCCAGACGGCGGCGGGGACGTGGACGAACATGATCCGAACCGTGTCGCCTTGCTGATAATCGGCCGGGACGGAGAAGCTGAGCCAGGCGCCGACGCCCAGCAGCACGGCGGCGAGGCCCCACAGAACGGGCGTCAACGGGCCGGTGAAGGCCATGAAGCGCTGCGGATTGGACAGGCCGAACATCGGTTCAGCGCTTACGCGGCGAAGGGCTGACGGGCAAGCTCACCCTTGCGCGTTCCGAACGGCAGCCGCCCCGGCGAAGGGGGCGATGACGGCGGCGAACAGGACATAGGCGCAAAGCAAAGCCAGGGCCGGGCCGACGGGCTGGCTGGATGCGGCGCGTTCCAGGGCGCCGGCGCCGAAGACCACGGGCGGGATGAACAGCGGCAGGACGACCACGGCGATCAGCAGGCCGCCGCGCTTGGCCCCCAGCGCGAGGGCGGCGCCCAGCGCCCCGGTGAAGGCGAAGCCCGCGCCGCCGATCAGGGCGGTCAGGGCGGTCAGGGGCGCCAGCGACGCCGGCAGCCCCAGGGCCAGGGCGGCGACGGGGGCGGTCAGGGCGAGCGGCAGGCCGACGGCGATCCACTGGGCCAAGGCCTTGATCAGCACGACCTGCTCCAGCGACAGATGGCCGAGCGCCAGCAGGTCCAGGCCGCCGTCCTCCATGTCTCGCTCGAATAGCCGCTCCAGCGACAGTAGCGACGCCAGGGCCAGGGCCAGCCAGGCGACCCCGCCTGCGACGGGGCCGAGCATGCGGGGGTCGCCGCCGGCCGCCAACGGCAGGATGGCGGTCAGACAGGCGAAGAAGCCGCAGGCCAGCAGCGGACCGCCGCCTCCGCCCCACGCCAGATCCAGTTCGCGCTCCAGCAGCACGCGCGTCGCGCCCCGCAGGCCGGGTGGGCGCGGTTCCTGATCGAGATCGCGGCGGCTCATTTGAGGCTCCCCAGATCGAGAGCGCGGGCCGGCAGGGGCAGGGGGTCGTGGACGGCGGCGACGATCAGGCCGTCGGCGTCGAGATGCCGCTTCATCTGTTCGGCGAAGGTCTCGCGCCAGCGGGCGTCCAGCGGGGCCATCGGCTCGTCCAGCAGCCACAGGGCGCGCGGCGATCCGACCAGCCGGCCCATGGCCAGGCGGCGTCGCTGACCGGCGGAGAGACGCCGGACCTCCAGATCCAGCAGGGGCTTCAGGCCGAAGGCCTCGACGGCGTGATCGAGGCCGTACTGGGTGTGGCCCAGCCAGTCGCACTGGAACCCCAGTTCCTCGCGGGCCGTGCGGCCGCCCTTCAGCCCGTCGAGATGACCCAGGAAATGCACCTCTCGCCCGCGCGCCTGCCGCTCGTCCAGCGGATTGCCGTCGCCGTCCTGGAAACCGACCGTGCCCGTATCGGGTCGCAGCAGGCCGGCGATGGTGCGCAACAGGCTGGTCTTGCCCGCGCCGTTCGCGCCCGTCAGGGCCAGGACCTCGCCGGCGCGCAGGGTCAGGTCGAGGCCGTGGAACAGCCGCCGCTCTCCGCGCGAGACGGTCAGGTCGGAGAGGGTGAGGGTGTGGATCATCTATGCCCCGCCAGGTCCGCAGAATCTGCGAACCCTTCTCAATGTCCCTGTGGAGGGTGTGGACACATGGACGGTGCGATCCCGTGGAGCTATAGGCACGGTCGCCGCAGCAGGCTTTCGCCGCGCGCGCAGGGGCCCTGTGAGCCGCTGCGTCTGTCGCGCGAAGGCGCAACCGGATTGTCGGGCGGCGCTGACCAGAGGAAGACTCCATGCCGTCGAACGACAGCTTCAAGACCCGCCAGGACCTTTCCGTCGGGCGTAAGAAATACGCCTATTACAGCCTTCCCGCCGCCGAGGAAGCCGGTCTGACCGGGATTTCCCGCCTGCCGCGCTCGATGAAGGTGCTGCTGGAGAACCTGCTGCGCAACGAAGACGGCGTGTCCGTCACCGAAGCCGACCTGAAGGCCGTCGCCGCCTGGGTCGAGAACAAGGGCTCGGTCGAGCACGAGATCGCCTTCCGCCCGGCCCGCGTCCTGATGCAGGACTTCACCGGCGTTCCCGCCGTGGTCGACCTGGCCGCCATGCGCGACGCCATGAGCGCCCTGGGCGCCGACGCCGCCAAGATCAACCCGCTGGTGCCGGTCGATCTGGTCATCGACCACTCGGTGATGGTCGATAACTTCGGCACGTCCAAGGCCTTCGGCCAAAACGTCGAGCGCGAATACGAGCGCAATATCGAGCGCTACAACTTCCTGCGTTGGGGCTCGTCGGCCTTCAACAACTTCCGCGTCGTGCCCCCCGGCACCGGCATCTGCCACCAGGTGAACCTGGAGAATCTGGCCCAGACCGTCTGGACCCTGGACGAAGGCAAGAAGACCGTCGCCTATCCCGACACCGTCGTCGGCACCGACAGCCACACCACCATGATCAACGGCCTGGCCGTCTTGGGCTGGGGCGTCGGCGGCATCGAGGCCGAGGCGGCCATGCTGGGCCAGCCGATCCCGATGCTGATCCCCGAGGTCATCGGCTTCAAGCTGTCGGGCGCGATGCCCGAGGGCACGACGGCGACCGACCTGGTGCTGACCGTCACCCAGATGCTGCGCAAGAAGGGCGTCGTCGGCAAGTTCGTGGAGTTCTTCGGTCCGGCCCTGCCGAACATGACCATTGAGGACCAGGCGACCATCGCCAACATGGCCCCGGAATACGGCGCCACCTGCGGCTTCTTCCCCGTCAGCCGCGCGACGATCGACTATCTGACCGCCACGGGCCGCGACAAGGCGCGCGTCGCCCTGGTCGAAGCCTACGCCAAGGCCCAGGGCCTGTGGATCGACGAGACGAGCGAAGACCCGGTCTTCACCGACGTGCTGGAACTGGACATCTCGACCGTCGTGCCGTCGCTGGCCGGTCCGAAGCGTCCGCAAGACCGCGTCGAACTGACCACCGCCGCTCCGGCGTTCGAAACCGCCCTGACTGAAGTCTTCAGCCGCCCGACCGACGCTGAGCGCGTGTCGGTCGACGGTCAGAAGTTCACCGTCGGCGACGGCGACGTGGTCATCGCGGCTATCACCTCGTGCACCAACACCTCCAACCCGTCGGTCCTGATCGCCGCCGGCCTGGTGGCGCGCAAGGCCAATGCGCTGGGCCTGAAGGCCAAGCCGTGGGTCAAGACCTCGCTGGCCCCCGGTTCGCAGGTCGTCACCGACTATCTGACCGACGCCGGCCTGCAGAAGGACCTGGACGCCCTGGGCTTCAACCTGGTCGGCTACGGCTGCACCACCTGTATCGGCAACTCGGGCCCGCTGGATC
>NZ_JBKBOC010000011.1:0-26790 GCF_046295075.1 Brevundimonas sp.
CGAAGGTCAGCAGTTGCTCGAACTCGTTCAGCGGCAGCAGGATGGCGTAGTTGTCGCCGCCCGCCGCCCGCTTGACCCCGTGCATGGCCCGCTTCCACTCGGCCCAGTCCTGCGGCGGCGCGTCGAAGCCCGCGCGGGCCAGCAGATCCTTGCGATAGAACAGCAGCCGGGTGTCCACATACCAGGGGGTGGTCATGGCCCGGCCGGCGATCTGGTTGGTCTCCAGCACCGCCGGGAACTGGTCGGTCAGCAGGTCGGCGGCTTCGGGTGGGGTCGGCGACAAGGCCCCAATGGCGCTCAGCTCCGCCACCCAGGTGTTGCCGATCTGGCTGACGTCCGGCAGCGACGCCCCGGCGTAGGCGGTCAGCAGCTTCTCATGCGCCGCCGTCCACGGCAGAGGCTGGACCGAAACCCGGACGCCGGGATGACGGCGCTCGAACTCGGGCATCAACTGGCCGACCGTCCCGCCCTCATTGCCCATGGCCCAAAAGCGCAGCACGGTCTCGCCCGACCGGCGCGGGGTGCAGGCCGCAGCCGCCCCTCCCGCCATCAGGGCCAAGGCGGCGCGCCTATGGGTGGTCTGCGTCATGCGTTCAGCCATCCGCCGGTGAAGCCTGCGATTTCCAGGCCGCGACGGATATTGGGCTCGCCGCGCATATAGCGCCAGACGAAGTCGGATCGGTGGTTCTCGGTCATGATGACGATAGGCCCCTGGTCGATGCCCAGATAGTCGCCGTCCACCCAGCCGACGCCGTCCACGATCTTGCCGTGCTGCAGCGGCCCGTCGCGCACCGTCAGCGTCGGGTTGAAGCTGTCGAGGAAGCCCCACTCGGTATAGATGCCCGACCCGTATTTCTGCTTCATCGCCTTGACGCAGGGCACGACGATCTCGGGCGCGAAGGCAATGGAGCCGACGGCGGCCGTCGGTGCGATGGTGCCGTCGTCGCGCTCGCCCGGCCCGCGCGCGGAATAGCTGAAGAACTCGCGCTCCTTGCCGTCGATGACCTGTTTGAAGTCGCCCGGCCCGTCGCAGGCCGTCAGCCCCCAGACCTCGGACGAATAGCCGGCCCAGCCCGCGACATTGTCATGGGCGTATTTCTGCTGCGCATAGACGGCGCGGCGGCTGTTCTCGAAATAGTCCAGTGGCTCGCCCAGCTGAATCGACTGACCCCGCATCCAGGCGTCCTGAATGCCGCGGAAGTCGATGAACATATGGCTGTACTGATGCCCGAAGATGGGCGCGAAGTTCAGATGCCAGCTGCCCCAACGGTCGGTCCAGCTCTCGTCGTAGCTGGCGGCCCATTCGTGCCAGACATTGACCGACACAGGATGGGTCGGGCTGCCCACGGCCAGCAGCAGCAACAGCATGCCCTCGTTATAGACGTGCCAGTCCGAGGGAATGAAGCCGCTCTCGGGATGCCAGCCCATGGTGATGCGGTTGTCTCGGATCACGGCCCACGGCCATTCGATCCGTTCGTAGATGGCCTGGGCCTTCTGACGGATTTCCGCCTCGTCGGCATGGCGGCCGTCGAAATAACGGGCGGCGAACAGCATGCCGCCGATCAGCAAGGCCGTATCGACGGTGGACAGCTCGTTCTGCGCGAACCGCAGCCCGGTCTCCATGTCTAGGAAATGATAGAAGAAGCCCTTGTGCCCCGCCGTGCCGGTCGCCTCGGGTCCCTGCGGCAAGTCATGGAAGAACCGCAGCGTGGTCAGGGTCCGCTCGCGCGCCTCGGCCCGGCTCATCCAGCCGCGCTCGACGCCTACGGGCCAGCAGGTCAGGGCGAACCCCACCGCCGCCACCGAACAGAAGGACGGCGTCGGCCAGCGATCCGGCGTCAGGCCCGTGCGCCGATCCGTGACCTTCTCGAACCAGCGGAAGGTGCGTTCCTGAAGCTCGGCGATCTCACGATCCAGCCTCAAGGGCCGCCGCTCCGTCCCGTTCACAGCCCCCGTCACCGCCTGCTGCGCCACCGCCCCCACCGGAACCCCGACCGCCACCGCGGCCGCTCCAGCCGTCGTTCGCATCAGAAAGTTTCGGCGGTTCATGGGCACGCTCACTGTTTTACTGAAATCAAAAAAGAAAGGCCGCCTTCCGACAAGCGGAAGACGGCCCAGGCTCAGGTTTTTAGAAGGAGTAACGCAGACCCACCTGGAAGCTGCGGGTCGGCAGGAAAACCCCGGTTCCCGCACCGTAGCGTGGGCTGTTGAAGCCGGTGTCGAACGAACTGTAGTTGGTGAAGTTGAAGATGTTGATCGCGTCGGCGATGAACTCGACCCGCTGTCCGCCGAAGACGTCGAAGCCCTTGGTGAGGCGCAGATCGACCTGGCGATAGGCGAAGTTCAGCCCCGGCAAGAATGCGCGCTTTTCAGGGTTGCCCGCATTCCAGCAGATGTTGGGGCCGCCGGCCGGCGCATCCGGGCAGTCGTTGATGTTGTAGGGCAGGCCCGAACCCAGAGTGACGATGCCCGACAGCAGGAAGTCGGCGGGCAGGCCAAGCGTGCCGGACGCCACGATCCGGTGGCGTTCGTCCGAAGACGACCGGTATTCAGGCGACAGTTCCGGCGTGTTGTAATCGAAATCGAACGCGCCATAGCCGTTGTCGCGGCTGCCGTTCTGGGTCGCATCCATATAGGTGTAGGCGAGATTGAAGCCCCAGCGATCCTCGGCGTTGTAAGGCTTGTCGGCGGTGAAGTAGATCGCCTTGTAGTCCCGTTCCTTGTCCGTGCTCTGGAAGAAGATGGAGTTACGGAACTGCGAGTAGCCGACCGACGTCGGGCTAGGTCCGTTGAAGCGGCCGTCCGTCTCCGTCAGGGCATTGGCGATATACCAGGCCGATTCACCTTCGGTGTGACCCGCCGCAAGGGTCAGCGCCGTCTGCCAGCGACCAAACTTCTGGCGTACGCCGATATTGAACTGATCCGTGCGGGGCGGTTCGAAATCGTTCTGGACAAGGAAGACCTCGCCAGCGCCGGGGGCGGCGGCCAGCAGAGGATCCAGCGCTTCCGCAGTCAGATAGGCCGGGTCCCAAGCAATCGTGTTCTGTCCGCCAGCCGGACCGCCGGTGTTGGAGAAGTAGATCGTTTTGTTCAGCTGGAACGGCTTGAACCGCTCGTCGAAGGCGAAGTTGAAACCAACCCGATCATAATAGCGGCCGGCGCCGCCGAAGATCACTGTCCGTTCGTCCCCGTACACATCGTAAGAGAAGCCGAAGCGCGGCTGGAAGGCGCCCTTGAACGCCTTGCGATCACCATCGGAAATATAGTCCGACGGGTTGAAGTAGGACGGGAAGTCGTAACCCGGCAGGTTCTGGATCGCCGCCAGCATGTCCCGGATGGAGTCTGGGGTGCGGTAGTCGTTGTTGACCGCATTGTCCTCGTAGTCCCAGCGGATACCGAGGTTGATTTCCAGCTTGTCCGTGATCTGCCAGTCGTCCTGGATATAAAGGCCAAGGACGTTGTTATCGACGTCGGCCGGCGGAACGGCGACGCCCAGGTTCACGGCGACGGGGATCGTCTGGCTGCCGTTGATCTCGGACCGGCCTTCGATGTCGTAGATGAAGGTCGGGTTACGCCCGAAATCCTTCTGCACGAAATAGTTCTGCATCGAATATTTCGCACCGATCTTGATCGTGTGCGTGCCCATCCATTCCAAATCCGGAATGGTCAGGTCGTTGCGGATCGTCAGGCTCTTCTGCTCCAGGAATTGAGCATCGGCTCGGCCGCCCGCCGTGAAGACCGTCGAGTCGCGGTTGTTCACGTTGTATTGGAATCCGAGCGTGCTCGGGTCAGTCTCATCGTCAGCGACGTCATCGCGGAAGATGACGTACTCGCGGCCGTAATCGCCGCCGTTGATCACGGACTGTTCGTAGCTCGATTTCAGATAATCGATCGCGAACTCGTTCAGGAAGCGCTGACCCTGGAACTGGTGACGGAGGTTGAAGGCTTGGGTCTCGCCATTGTTGCGAGCCGCACGGCTAGGCGCGTTCTGGCCGCCGGCGCCGCGGATATCCTCTTCCGTCTTGTACTCGGTGCTGAGTTCAACGCGCTGGCGGTCATCGACCTGCCACGACAGCTTGCCGAAGAAGACATCCTGCTCGTAGGGCGTAGAGACAGTGCCAAGATCGCCGGCGAAGAAGTCATTGTACTCGGTGCGGTTCAGGAAGGACTGAGACACGCGCTCCTCGTCCTTGCGCTCATAGGCGCCGAAGAAGTGGAGCCGATCCTGAATGATCGGGCCGCCCAGGCTGGCGCCGTACTGCAGACGACGCACCGGGGCCTTTTCGGCACCGCGACGCTCGGAAATCTGATCCTGGGCGACCCAGTCAGGGTTCTGGTAGAAGACGAAGGCGTCGCCGTGGAACTCGTTGGTGCCCGAGCGGGTCACGGCCGTGACGATGGCCGAACCCGCCTGTTCGTACTCGGCCTTGAAGTTCTGGCTGATGACGCGGAATTCCTGCACAGCGCCCTGCGGGAACGGCGTGCCGCGGCTGTCGTCCTGGCCGGCGACGCCACCGTCGCTGATCAGCGACTTGCGGTTCTGACCGTCGATGAAGACGTTGATGGCCTGGGCGGTCTGGCCGCCTGCCGAGATGGTCCGTTCCGTGTCATCTTCGGTCACGCGCAGGCCGGGCGCCAGAGCGGCGAAGTTCAGGAAGTTGCGGCTGATCTGCGGCAGGTTGTTGATCTGCTGCTGCGTCACATTGGTGGCGACCTCGGGCGTGCGAACCTCGAAGACGCGGCGGCCGGTGACGACGATCTCGCCCAGCTCGGTCGCGCCGTTCGTCGCTGCGCCGGTCGTGGCTGCTGCGGCCACGTCCAGGTTCAGCGTGCCGACCTGGCCCAGGGACAGGGTGACGGTTTCTTCCGCCGTCTGGCCGTCGGCGCTGGTCACCTGCACCCGATAGGTGCCGGGACGCAGGCCCGAAAGGACATAGCGGCCGTCTGCGCCTACGCGCGAGCGGGTCGCGTAGCCGGTGGAGACTTCGGTGGCGACGACCGTCGCGCCGGCCTCGACTGTCTGGCCGTCGAAGACGGCGCCACGGAGCGTCGTCGTTGCGTTCTGCGCCTGGGCGGCGCCGACGAACGCCATGCTGATGGCGATGGCCGATGCGGCGGCCAAGGCTGCCTTACGCGTGTTGAACTGGTTCATCCTGAGCTCTCCCCTCCTGATGGGATCGGTTTGCGGCGACATGGCTGGACCTACCCTTTGTTGAACCTGGCGGACGATGCCGCCGCGGTGGATTGGCGTTCGACCAAGATCGGCCGAACGATTTCGCAAGCGGTGTCCGTGGCGTCGGCGTTCGGGCCGGCCTGGACGAGACCGATCAGGCGTTCGACGCCCCTTCGGCCGATTTCAGCGATATTGACGCGCATGGTGGTGAGCGCGGGCCGCATCAGGGCGGCGATGGGCACGTCGTCGAACCCGATGACGGCGATGTCCTCGGGGCAGCGCACGCCGGCTTCCTGGAAGGCCAGCAGGGCGCCGACGGCCATCATGTCGTTGGCGGCGAAGACGGCGTCGGGCCGCTCAGGCATGGCCAGCAACTGGGTCGCGGCGCGGTGGCCCGAGGCCTGGGAGAAGTCGCCCTCGACGATGATGGGTTCATGGCCGTCCAACGCTGCGGCATAGCCGTCCGCGCGCGTATCGGCCTCGACATTGCCGGCGGCGCCGCGGATGTGGGCGATGCGACGGCGTCCTGTGGCGATCAGATGTTCGACAGCGCCGACGGCGCCCCCGTAGTTGTCGATCATGATGGCGGCGCGTCCCGCATCGGCCGTTCCGCCGTTCATCAGCAGCACAGGCATGCGCCCGGCGAACTCGGACGCCAGGTTCGCGGCGCCCAGATGGGGCGACAGCACGATCATGCCGTCCACCCGGCCCCGCATCGACCGGACTGCCGCCAGGGTATCGTCGGCGCCATCATGAGAGCTGGAGACGATCAGATGCTTGCCGTGGGCGCGCGCGGCCAGGTCCATGCCGCGGATCAGCTCGGAGAAGAACTCGCCGAACAGGTCGGGCAGGATGACGCCGATCGTGTCGTTCTTGCTGGTCGAGAGGCTGCGGGCGCCGAAGTGCGGCACATAGCGAAGGTCCTCGACGGCATCGAGAACGCGCTGGCGCGTCGCGTCCGACGTCACGCCCAGTCCGTTCAGCACGCGCGAGACGGAAGCCACCGACACCTGGGCGCGCTCGGCTACGTCGCGCATGGTGGCGGCCTTGGCGAAAGGCGGTCCTTCCTGCCGTGCAGACGCAACGCTGGGCGCAGCCATGTCCAATCGGATTCTCCCTGCTCCCTACCGTCCCGGCCCCTTCTCGAAGATCCGTCGATAGATGATGTAAGCGGTTACATGACACAGGAGCAATGTGAGCCGCAAGCCATGTTCGGCCGCATTTCGGGCTATTTTTCAGCGAAGCTTGGTCATCGGAAACGCCCGGTGAAGACGGACCTTCAGACAAGCCGTTGTGGACACTGGATTTTTACGGCGGAGGGCGTGACCGCCGCCCCCACGGCCACGCTGCGGCGCGCGGCTT
This sequence comes from Brevundimonas sp., assembly GCF_046295075.1. GTDB lineage: Bacteria > Pseudomonadota > Alphaproteobacteria > Caulobacterales > Caulobacteraceae > Brevundimonas. The sequence continues at coordinate 6,536 of NZ_JBKBOC010000011.1, forward strand.
GGTCGCACTGGCGATGCGCTGGTCGAATCGACCGCCGAACACGATGACGCCCGCACCATCGACGGGCGCGGGCGTTATCATCGGTCGACCTTGATCAGGCGGGATTCAGATCCGACAGCCGGCCGCGCAGCATCTGCAGCATGGCCGAAAAGTCGCGACCGCCGTGACCGATGCCGTCGAACAGGGCGTACATGGCCTCGGCCTGGGCGCCCAACGGCGTGGAGGCGCCCGACTTGGCCGCCGCATCCTGGGCCAGTTTCAGATCCTTCAGCATCATGGCCGTGGCGAAACCGCCCTGATAGTCGCGGTTCGACGGCGCGGTCGGCACCGGTCCGGGCCAGGGATAGTAGCTGGTGACACTCCAGCACTGGCCCGACGACTTGGACGCAATCTCGAAGAAACGTTCGGGATCCAAGCCCAGCTTTTCGGCCAACGCGATGGCTTCGCAGGTGCCCAGCATGGAAATGCCCAGCAGCATGTTGTTGCAGATCTTGGCCGCCTGCCCAGCACCATGATCGCCGGCGCGGATGGTGATCCGGCTCATGGGCTCAAGCGCCGCCTCGACACGCGCGAAGTCGCCCTCGTCGCAGCCGACCATGAAGGCCAGGGTGCCCGCATCCGCCGCCGCCGTGCCGCCCGACACCGGGGCGTCGGCGAAGGCGTAACCGGCGGCCTTGGCCAGACCGGCGACCTTGCGCGCGGTTTCCACGTCGATGGTCGAGCAGTCCAACAAGAGGGCCGACGACGGCGCCGCGCCTATAATCTGTTCCGAATAGACCTTCAGCACATGCGGCCCGGCCGGCAGCATGGTGATGACGACCTCAGCATCCTTGACGGCCTCGGCGACCGAAGCCGCCGCAACGCAGCCGGCTGCGCTGGCCCGCTCCAGCGCCTGCGCCGACAGGTCGAAGGCGGCCACCGCATGGTCGGCCTTGGCCTGGTTGGCGGCCATGCCGCCGCCCATGTTTCCCAGGCCGATGAAGGCGATCTTTGTCATGGTCTCTCTCCCTGTGTCGGCGTCGCGGTCAGGCCAGCGGCGTCCATTTTTCATTGTCCGGCAGGGGCGCGAACAGCGCGTCCAGCGTCGCATCCGTAACGCCCGACAGGTCCGCCGGGGACCATTTGGGCGCATTGTCCTTGTCCACGATCACGGCCCGCACGCCTTCCTGGAAGTCGTGGGTCGCGCCGATCCGGCCGCTGACGGCGTATTCGACCGCCATGTTGGCGCTGAACGACGCCGCCTTCGCCCCCTCACGGATGTGGCGCAGCGTCACCTTCAGCGAGGTCGGCGACTTGGTCTTCAGCGTCGCCAGTTGCGCCAGAGCCCAATCCGACCCGTCCGCCTCCAGCGCCGCGAAGATGTCCTCGACAGTGTCGAAGGCGAACAGACGGTCGATGGCTTCGCGATGGACGGCCAGAGGCGCAGGCCCGGCGTCCTTCGCATGACGGGCGGCAACCGCAGCCGGATCGGCGGCCTCGGCCAGCAGATCGGCCTTCAACGCCTCGACACCGTCGCTCGGCACGAAATGGGAGTGGATGCCCAAGGCCACCGTATCAGCCGCCTTCAGCCGCGCGCCCGTCAGGCCGATCCAGACGCCGGTTTGGCCCGGCAGACGCGGCAGGAACCACCCGCCCCCGACCTCGGGATACAGGCCGATGCCCGTCTCCGGCATGGCGTAGGTGGTGCGTTCAGTGGCGATGCGGACATCCGCCGGTTCCGAAATCCCGACCCCGCCGCCCATGACGATGCCGTCAACGATGGCGGCGATCGGCTTGGGATAGCCGAACATCAGGGCGTTCAGCCGGTATTCGGCCAGGAAGAAGGCCTTGGCGTCCACGCCGTCGCCCGCCCCGCTGTCCGCGATCATGCGGATGTCGCCTCCCGCACAGAAGCCGCGCTCGCCTGCATGGTCGATGAGTATGGAGGAGACGGAGGGATTCGAACGCCACTCCAAAAGCGCCGCAATCATCGCCTCGCACATCGACCGGTTCAGCGCATGGATCGCCTTGGGCCGGTTCAAGGTGATGCGGCCGACGCCGTTTTCGATGCGGGTGATGACCTCGGCTTCGCTCATCGCGCCATCTCCCGCGCGATGATCACGCGCATGATCTCGTTGGTCCCTTCCAGGATGCGGTGAACCCGCAGATCCCGAACGATCCGTTCCAGCGGATAATCCCTCAGATAGCCGTAGCCGCCGTGCAGTTGCAGGGCCTCATCCGCGATCTGGAAACAGGCGTCGGTGGCCAGCCGCTTGGCCATGGCGCACCATTTGGTCTTTTCCGGATGATCGGTGTCGATGGCCCAGGCGCCGCGCAGCACCATCAGCCGCGCCGCCTCAAGGTCCGTCGCCATGTCCGCCAGGCGGAACTGTAACGCCTGGAACTCGCCGATCGGACGACCGAACTGCTTGCGCGTGGCCACGTAATCCTGAGCCGTCTCCAGCGCCAGCCGCGCACCGCCCAGCGAACAGGCGGCGATGTTCAGCCGCCCGCCGTCCAGCCCGGCCATGGCGTAGCGGAAGCCCGCGCCTTCCTCGCCCAGCAGATTGGAGACCGGCACGCGGCAGTCGTCGAACTGGACGATGGCGGTCGGCTGGGCGTTCCAGCCCATCTTCCGCTCCTGCGCGCCGAACGACAGACCGGGCGTCCTAGCCTCGACGACGATGGCGGACACGCCCTTAGCGCCCTCCCCGCCCGTGCGGACCATGACGACATACAGGTCGCTGGTCCCCGCGCCCGAGATGAAGGCCTTGGACCCGTTCAGCACATAGTGGTCGCCGTCGCGCACCGCCGTGGTCCGCAGCGCCGCCGCGTCGGAGCCGGAACCCGGCTCCGTCAGGCAATAGGAGGCGATCTTGTCCATGCCGACCAGATCCGGCACGAACCGCCCGCGCAACTCATCCGACCCGAACCGGTCGATCATCCACGTCGCCATATTGTGGATCGAGATGAAGGCCGCCGTCGCCACGTCGCCGCGCGACAGCTCTTCAAAGATCAGCGCCGCCTCGACCCGGCCCAGGGCCATGCCGCCGTGCTCTTCGCCGGTGTATATGCCGCAGAAACCCATTTCGGCCGCCTGCTTCATCACATCGACGGGGAAATGCTTGTCCTCGTCCCAGCGGGCCGAATGGGGCGCCAGTTCGGCGTCGGAAAAGGCGCGGGCCGCGTCCTGAATGGCGCGCTGGTCGTCGGTAAGGGCGAAATCCATGGCGACCTCAGCGCATCGTCGGAATGACGAACGAACTGTCCGAATGCTCCAGCGCCGAGTCCGGCCAGCGGGCCGTGACGGTCTTGGTCTTGGTCCAGAAGCGGACGCCCTCCATGCCGTGCTGGTTGATGTCGCCGAAGGCCGAGCGCTTCCAGCCGCCGAAGGTGTGATAGGCGACCGGCACCGGGATCGGCACATTGATGCCGACCATGCCGACATTGACCCGGGCGGCGAAGTCGCGCGCCGCGCGACCGTTCTGGGTGAAGATGGCGACGCCGTTGCCGTACTGGTGGTTCGACGGCAGGGCCAGCGCCTCTTCGAAGGTCTCGGCGCGCACGATCTGCAGCACCGGGCCGAAGATCTCCTCCTGATAGGACGACATCTCCGGCTTCACATGGTCGAACAGCGACGGGCCGATGAAATAGCCCTTCTCGTGTCCCTGCAGGCTGAAGTCGCGGCCATCGACGACCAGTTCGGCGCCTTCCTGAACGCCCTTCTCGATCCAGCCGGCGATGCGGTCGCGGTGCTGGGCGGTGACGACGGGGCCATAATGGGCGCCGGCGTCGGTCGAGACGCCGACCCGCATCGACGGGATTTCCGCCACCATCCGCTCGCGCAGTTCGTCGGCGGTCTTCTTGCCGACCGGCACCACCACCGGCAGGGCCATGCAGCGTTCGCCGGCCGAGCCATAGGCGGCGCCCGACAGGTCCTTGATCACCTGGTCCATGTCCGCGTCAGGCAGGACGATGCCGTGGTTCTTGGCCCCGCCCATAGCCTGGACCCGCTTATGGTTGGCGGCGCCGGTCTGGTAGACATAATGGGCGATGTCGGACGAGCCGACGAAGCTGACGGCGTGAACCAGCGGATGGGTCAGGATGGCGTCGACCGCCGTCTTGTCGCCATGCACCACATTCAGCACGCCATTGGGCGCGCCTGCCTCCAGCATCAGTTCGGCCAGACGCACCGGCAGGGACGGATCCCGCTCGGACGGCTTCAGCACGAAGGTGTTGCCGACCGCGATGGCCACGCCGAACATCCACATCGGGATCATGCCGGGGAAGTTGAACGGGGTGATGCCCGCGACCACGCCCAGGGGCTGGCGCATCGAATAGACGTCGATGCCCGGGCCCGCGCCTTGCGTGTATTCACCCTTCAGAGCGTGGGGGATGCCGCAGGCGAATTCGATCACCTCCAGCCCGCGCTGGATGTCGCCCTTGGAGTCGGCGATGACCTTGCCATGCTCGGACGACAGCAGTTCGGCCAGTTCATCCATCCGCGCCTCGACCAGGCGTTTGAAGTCGAACATGACGCGGGCCCGGCGCTGGGGATTGGTGCTGGCCCAGCCGTCGAAGGCGTTCTGCGCCGCCTGCACCGCCCGATCGACCTCACCGGTCGTCGCCAGCTGCACGCGCGCCTGGACCTCGCCGGTGTTGGGATCGAACACGTCGCCGAAACGCCCGGACGCGCCGTCGAAGGCCGCACCGTCGATGAAGTGGCGGATGTCGCGCATGGCCTGATCTCCCTGATCGTTCTTTTGTTCGCCTATGGCTATCACCCCGGCGCCAAGGTTGATAATGCAAAATTGCAGCCAGCTTTCTGCATTTTTGCATGACAGGATCATTGGCGATGTTCGACTGGGACGACCTTCGCATCTTCATCGCCGCCGCAAGGGCGGGATCGCTGGGCGGCGCGGCCGTGCGCCTGGGCGTCGATGCGGCCACCGTCGGGCGACGCGTGGCGCGGCTGGAAAGCACGCTGAAGTCCACCCTCGTCGTCCGGTCCACCACCGGCCTTCAGCTGACGGCGGCCGGCACCCAGTTGCTGGACATGGGGCTGGAGGCCGAAAGCGCGATGGAGGCCGCCGCCCGCGTGACCCAGGCCGACACCTTGGCCGGCGTCGTGCGCATCAGCGCCTCGGAAGGCTTCGGCGTCAGCATCGTGGCCCCCGCCCTGCCCGCCTTGCGCCACACCAGCCCCGGCCTGCGGATTGAACTGGCGGCGACCTCCGGCTTCCTGTCGCCGACCCGGCGCGAGGTGGACATGGCGATCACCCTGGCCGCGCCCGACGCCGCGCGGCTGATCGTCGAGCCGCTGACGCCCTATCAGCTGGCCCTCTACGCCTCGCCCGACCATCTGGCGCAGCACGGCGCGCCTCAGACCGTCGACGACCTGACCGCCTTCGACATCGTCGGCTATATCGACGACCTGATCTATGCGCCCGAACTGCGATACCTGGACGAGGTGCGCCCCGGCCTGACGCCCCACGTCGCCTCGTCCTCGATCCGCGCCCAGAAGGAGATCATCGCGGGCGGCGGCGGCATCGGCGTCCTGCCCTGCTTCCTGGCCGAAGGTCTGGTGCGCGTCCTATCGTCCATCCTGATCGAGCGGCGGTTCTGGCTGGCCACCCACAGAGATGTTCACGACACCGCCCGCATGCGCACGGTGCGCACGTGGCTGAAGACCCTGTGCGACAACCGCCAAGCCAGCCTCAGACCGTTTTGAGCCCACCACGCGATAGCGGTGTGTTTTTTCTGACGCAGCGTGTCGGGTTTTCCAGCTTTCAGGGAACAGAGGTCGATCTCAAATCTTAATAGAAGGCGAACGAGGCCTGTTATGACCCTGACCCTTAGCCTGACCCTGATCACGACTCTTTTGGGCGCCCCGACTGCGCCCATGCTCAAGGACGCCGCCTTGTACGCCGCGCCCAAGGCCGCTGTGGAGCAGACTTTTGCACCGCAGGCCTCCAACGAGCGGTTCAGCGTTCGTCTGCGCTGCACGGCGCTGGCGTCGGGCCATGTCACGGACTGCGTCGTTCTGGAAGAAACGCGTCCGGGTCTAGGCTTTGGTGAAGCGGCGCTGGCCCTGATGGACGGCGCGGAAGTGACGCCGATCATGGAACGCGGTCGGGCGGTGGATGCCCCATTTGAACGCACCATCGACTTCACGCCTTGAGCCGAGCGTCGCTCGAAAACACGCCTCTTACCTGAAGACATAATGGCATTGCATTCAAACTCATCTGGACGCTAGGTCCAGCTGGCGCTCGAAACCGACGGCTCACCCAAACGATTGGGTGAGCCGCTTTTCGTTCAGCGTGTCGGAGCGATGCGCCACACCGTGTTGGACAGGTCGTCGGCGACCAGAAGCACGCGCTTGTTCGGGTCGAAGGCCACGCCGACCGGGCGGCCGCGCGCCTCGCCGTTCTTCAGGAAGCCGGTGGCGAAATCGACCGGCGGGCCGGCGGGGCGACCGCCGTTGAAGGGCACCCAGGCCACCTTGTAGCCGGACGGATCCTGGCGGTTCCAGCTGCCGTGCATGCCGATGAAGGCGCCGTTGGCGAACGTACCGCCGAAGCCGCCGTTGCGCGCGAAGTCGATGCCCAGCGCCGCGACGTGCGAACCCAGGGCGTAATCGGGCGCAATGGCCTTGGCGACCATCTCGGGGTTCTGCGGCATCACGCGCGGGTCGCGGTTTTGACCCCAATAGCTGTAGGGCCAGCCATAGAAGGCTCCGTCTTTCACTTGGGTCAGGTAGTCCGGCACCAGTTGCGGGCCCAGTTCGTCGCGCTCGTTGACCACCGACCACAACAGGCTGGTCGTCGGCTCGATCGCCAGGGCGGTGGGATTGCGGATGCCGGTGGCGATGGTCCGGCGCGCGCCGGTCGCCCGGTCGATTTCCCAGACCACGGCTCGCTCTTCCTCCACGGCCATGCCGCGTTCGCCGATGTTGGAGTTGGAGCCGATGCCGACATAGAGCTTGGTCCCGTCGGCGCTGACGGTCAGGGCCTTGGTCCAGTGGTGGTTGATCCGAGAAGGCAGTTCGGTGACCCGCTGGGCCGGCGTCGCGATGCCGGTCTGGCCCGGCTGGAAGGCGAAACGGACCAGCGCGCCTTGCTCGGCCACGTAGAGAGACCCATCGACATAGGCCAGGCCGTAGGGCGCATCCAGGTTCTCGACCAGGACGGTGCGCAGTTCGGGGATGCCGTCGTTGTTGGCGTCGCGCAGCAGGGTGATGCGGTTGCCGCCGGCGATCTTGGTGTTGCCCTGCTTCTTGATCACGCCGGCAATCACGTCCTTGGGCCGCAAGGGCGGGGCGTGGCCGCCGCGTCCCTCGGCGATCAGCACGTCGCCGTTCGGCAGGACCAGCATCTGGCGGGGAATCTTCAGGTCGGTGGCGAAGGCGCTGACGGTGAAGCCTGCCGGCACGGTCGGCGTCTCGCCGTTCCAGTTTGCTGGCGGGCTGATCTTCATCGCCGGGACCAGGGTCTCGTTGACTTGGGGCAGGTCGGGCGTTGCGCCGGTCTGGTTCAGCTTGGGATCGCTGGCGTTGCCGCACGAGGCGACGGTCAGGGCCATGGCGAGGGTCGCGGCGCTGGCGGCGAGCAGGTTCTTGTTCATCGGACGCTCTCCCGCGCGGCATAGGCGGTCCAGCCGGCGACCAGGACCAGGATTGTGCAGAGGATCGACAGGATCACGCCAAAGGCGCCGACCGAACTCCAGGCGTCCTGACTGTGCTTGAAGGCGTTCACCAGGCCCAGCACCCAGGCCAGGGCCAGGGCGACCAGATGGATCAGCGCGCGACGCGACCGGCCGAAAACGAAATCGATGATGGAGAAGACGCCCGCTACGCCACCGAACACCAGGGCGCCGGCGATCAGCCAGGCCGAGAAGTTCGTCCACTGGATCTCGGCCGTCTTCAGATAGGCGATGTCGGTGAACAGGGCGAAGGTGAACAGGGCGATCGGAAACGCCAGCAATAGGCCGTGCAGCGGTCGAATGACCGCGCCTGATAGTCCGTGGGTGCTCATGCTTGCCCTCTCCTGAAGTCTAGCTTGGCTAACCGTCTGATCGCCAAATGGTTCACCCGCTTTGAATATCGGCGCCGCGTCATTTCCGCCCGACGGTCACTCAGACTGGCGCGAGAAGCACCAGGGTCTGAAACACAACGCCGATCCCGCCCAGCAGACCGCCTGCGACAGCCAGTCGAAGGCCGAAGGCGCGGGTTTCGTCCGCCGGCTTCATTCGCAGCCCGACGATGCAGCGCCAGCACAGGCCGGCGATCACCAAAAGACAGATCATGCTGAAGACCAGCCCTGCCCCGTTCCACGCCCCGGCGTCGTCGCGGGCCACGTCGCTGGCGCTCGACAGCAGATAAAGGCCCATAAAGTGGGCGGCCCAGATCAGCAGGCCGCCCAGCATCAGCAGCCAGAACCTCATGCGCCTACGCCCGGGAACAGGCGGATCAGCAGGGTCGTCGCCGCCCCCTGAACCGCCGTGAAGGCCACGAACAGGGCGACCACTTCAAAGGTCGCCGGGTAGCGTGACGACACCAGGCCGTACAGCCAGCGGAGCAGGACGAACGGTCCCATCAGAAGCGAGATACCGACGAACGTCCCCTGCCAGGCCAGGAGGGCATAGACGGTCGCGCCCTGGCTGGATGCGTCGGGACGCAGGCCCGAGTTCCACCAGGCCGAGGCCTCCGCCGCAAAGGCGCCGCCCGCCGCAAAGGTCGCGGCCAGCATCAGGACGGCGGCGATGCCGGCGCTGCGGGGCCGGTCCAGTTTCAGTGCGCCTTGAGACGCCCAGGCGCCGACGCCGGCGGCTGCGAGCAGGCCCAGCGTCAGCGGCAGCGAACCGATTTCCGGCGGCGCCTGCCACAGGTCCGGCCGACGGCTCCACAGGAAGACGTAGGAGAAACACGCCATGATCGCGACCATGCCCGACACGATCAGGGTGATGACCATGGCCCACCAGCCATGACTGCTGGGGCCGGAGACATACGTCGGCAATCGCACGCCGCCGCCCACATCCACCGTCGCCGGGCCGCTGGGCCGGTCCAGCCCCCAACACCATTTGAGGATGCAGTAGATAGCCAGAACGCTGCTGATGACCGACGCCAGATAGGCCTGGATCGTCAGGATCAGGAAGAAGCCGGCCGTGAAGATCGCGCCCCACACATACCAGCTGGACGGCCGGGGCATGCGTTGCAGATATTGCGGCTCGGCGTTGATCGGACTGGTGATCATCGTCTCACGCTCGCCAAGCGGCGCGCCTGGCAGGAAATAGCGGCCGGCCTCCACATCGCGGGCCAGGTCGGGCTGGTCCCAGACGGGATACAGGCTCTTGATCACCGGAACCGAACGCAGCGAATACCGGCCGGACGGCAGCCACTCCAGCCCCGGCCCGCCGAAGACATTGGCCGCGTCCTTGTTCCCGAACGGGCGGAAGTTGCGGATCATATCGACGACCCACAGTAGGACCGCCAGGCCGAACATGAAGGAGCCGACGGTCGAGATCATATTGGGCAGGTCCCAGCCTCGCTCCGGCAGATAGGTATAGACCCGGCGCGGCATGCCCATCAGCCCAGTCAGGTGCATGGGCATGAAGGTCACGTTGTGACCCACAAACATCAGCCAGAATATCCACTTGCCCCACCGCTCGCTCAGCGGCCGGCTGCTGGACATCGGGGTCCAGTAGTAGATAGCCGCGAACAGGGGGAAGACCATCCCGCCGATCAGGACATAGTGCAGGTGGGCGACGATGAAATAGCTGTCGTGGGCCTGCCAATCGAACGGGACCATGGCGACCATCACCCCGGTCAGCCCGCCCATGACGAAGATCACCAGCCCGCCGACCGCGAACAGGCCGGGCGTGTTGAACCGCATCTTGCCCGCCGCCAGGGTGGCGATCCAGGCGAAGACCTGCACCCCCGCCGGCACGCTGACGGCCATGGAAGCCGCGCTGAAATAGTTGATCGAGATTTGCGGCATGCCCGTGGTGAACATGTGGTGCGCCCAGACGCCGAAGCTGATGAAGCCCGTCGCCAGCATGGCCAGGACCACCAGCCGATAGCCGACCAGCTTGGTCTGGGCGACCGCCGGAATCAGGGTCGACATGGCCCCCGCCGCCGGCAGGAAGATGATGTAGACCTCGGGGTGGCCGAAGAACCAGAACAGGTGCTGCCACAGCATGGGGTCGCCGCCCTTGGCCGCATCGAAGAAGGGCCAGCCGAGCGCGCGTTCCAGCTCCAGAAGCAGGGTCGATAGGATGATCGACGGGAAGGCGATGATGATCATGCAGGCGAAGATCAGCATGGCCCAGGCGAAGATCGGCAGCTTGTCCAGCGTCATGCCCGGCGCGCGGGTCTTCAGCACGCCGACGATGATCTCGATGGCGCCGGCGATGGCCGAAATCTCGATGAAGCCGATGCCCAGCAGCCAGAAGTCGGCGTTGATCCCCGGCGAATAGGTGGTCGAGGTCAGGGGCGGATACATGAACCAGCCGCCGTTCGGCGCCAGGCCGAAGAACAGCGAGGCGAAGAAGCACAGCCCCCCGACCAGATAGGCCCAGAAGGCGTAGGCGCTGAGCCTCGGGAACGGCAGGTCGCGCGCGCCCAGCATCTGGGGCAGCAGCAGCACGCCCAGCGCCTCGACCGCCGGGACGGCGAACAGGAACATCATCACCGTGCCGTGCATGGTGAAAATCTGGTTGTAGGTCTCCTGCGCCAGGAAGCCCGTCATCGGCAGGGCCAGCTGGGTCCGCATCAGCAGGGCCAGCACGCCCGCCAGCACGAAGAACAGCATGGCCGCGCCGACGTAATAGACGCCGATGTAGTTGTTGTTGATCGCGGTGATCCACTCCCACGGACGACGCGGGCCGCACCAGACCTCTTCGAGCTGCTCCAGTTCGCCCTCGGGCCGGGCCTCGGTCGTGGGAAAGCGTTTGTAGAGTTCGGGATCGAACCCGGTTTCCGAACTCATTTCAGGCTTTCCAGATAGGCGGCGACGGCGCGCACGTCCTGGCCCGACAGGACCGCATAGGAGGGCATCCGGTTGCCCGGCTTCAGGCTCTGGCTGTCCGAGATCCAGCCCGCCATCGTCCCCTGATTGTTCGGCAGAATACCGGCGCCCAAGGTCTGGCGCGATCCGACATGGGTCAGGTCCGGGCCGGCCAGCCCGTTCGCCTCGGTCCCGCGAATGGTGTGGCAGGCGGCGCAGCCCGAGGCGTTAAAGACATTGCGCCCCTGGTCGATGAGCGCCAGCGGCCCTTGCGCCGACGGCACGGCGGCGGCCGGCCGCGACTGGCGCTCAAGCCAGGCGGCGTAATCGTCCGGCGCATGGGCCACGACCACCAGCCCCATCAGGGCGTGCGGCCCGCCGCAATACTCGGCGCACTGACCGCCGTAGGTGCCGGGCGCATCGGCTTGCAGCCGCATGAAGTTGCGGCGACCGGGGATCATGTCGGTCTTGCCGCCCAGACGCGGCACCCAGAAGCTGTGGATCACGTCCGCGCTTTCCAGCTCGAACACCACCGGCTGACCGGCGGGGATGTGCACCTCGTTGGCGTCCTGGACGATCTCGCGGCCCTGGTCGTCCAGATAGGCGACGCGCCACCACCACATCTCGCCCGTGACCCGGACCCGCATCTCGCCGGGCTTCGGCGCATCGGCGACCCGCGCCGTCGTCGTCAGTCCGTAGATCAGCAAGCCCGTGAGAACGACCACTGGAAAGACCAGGCCGGCGATCCAGATCAGCCGCTCGCCCCCGACCCGCCGCTTCCACTTGCGCGGCCCGAACAGGGCGACGCCCAGCGCGACCAGCACGACGACCATGACCACCGCCGCCATGACGAACAGCACCCAGGCCACGGTCTGGATCGGTCCGGCGAACGGTCCGGCCGGGTCGAGCACGGGCGGCGGCCATCCGGCGATTCCGGGAGGAGCTTCAGTCTTCATCGAGCGTGTACAAATAGGCCGCGACGTCGCGGGCTTGGTCTTGCGTCAGGGGCATGGGCGGCATGGCGGTTCCGGGGTCCATCGACGGCGCGTCGATCAGCCAGCGGATCAGGACATCGGGCTGGTTCGGCAGGCGTCCGGCGATCAGGGGCCGCGCGCCAAAACCGGCCAGGTTCGAGCCCGACCGTCCCTCGGGCCAGGCGACGCCAGGAATCTTGTGACAGGCGGCGCAACCGACTTCCTCGATCACCGCCAGTCCGGCGACCGGATCGGCCTGAACCATCGGTCGCGGCAGATCGGCCTTGTCCACGCAGGCGCACAGGGCGAGCGCCAGCGCGCCGACCGTCACCCGCCGTCCCATCGCCTCACCCGTCGTCCGAAAACCCATCCGCCCCCCAAAGCTTCACCCGACCAATCCCCTTGCCGGACGGAGGTTCCCGACTGCGACATGGAGCCCTGTCGAAATCCAATGCGGAACCTCCGCCATAAGCAGGTGTTGCACAGCCGTGCGCGCCACCCTTTCCGCCCTACTCCTGCTGACCGGCCTGGCCGCCTGCGATTCCACGCCGGGCCAGACGGATCGCGCGTTCGCCGCAAACGGCCAGGTCATCGCCATGAGCGGCGGGGCTGGCGGCGCGGCCAACGCCTGTTTCACCTGCCACGGTCTGGACGGGGGTGGAGACGGCGTGGCGGCGCCCCGTCTGGCGGGTCTCGACGCCGGCTATCTGCAAAAGCAGATGGAAGATTACGCCTCCGGCCTGCGCCCCGACGACGCCATGACCCGAATCGCCAAGGCGCTGGACCAGCAGGGCCGGCGCGAGGTCGCGGCCTACTATGCGTCCCTGCCCGTTCCACAAACCCAGACGCCGGCCGTAGCCCCCGCGCCTGCGATCTATCTCTATGGCGACGCCTCGCGCGGCATCGTCGCCTGCGCCTCCTGCCATGGCGCGGACGGTCAGGGATCGGGACAGGGCGGCAATCCCCAGATCGCGGGCCAGCCCGCCGCCTATACGCTGGAACAGATCGAGCGGTGGAAGTCGGGCGAACGCCGCAACGATCCGCGTGGGGTCATGGCCGCCGCCGTCAAATCGCTTTCGGACCCAGAAGCCCGCGCCATAGCGTCCTGGCTGTCGACGCAACCCGCTTCTCCAGCGCCCGCCAGCGCCGCTGCCACCGGGTCCGCTTCCGTTGACGCAGCGGCACGACCGGCAGCATCGCGTGAAACACGTCGTCCCTATCGATCAGATGGTGCTTGAGCGCCGCGCCCGCGTGGATCGGAATCATCAGCAGCAAGGTCACGACCAGGCCCCAGTGCATCCATTCCGCCGCCGCCTCGATCGCCCATAGCTGGGTGTTCGACAGGTCCTGAAGCGGCAGCAGCGGCCATTTGATGAAACCCAAGGTCTCCAGCTGACGCGTCCGATCCGTCGCCGAAATCATGGCCCAGCCCGATAGCGGCAGGCCGAACAGACAGATGTAAAAGACATAGTGGGTCACATGTGCGGCCATGCTCTCCCACCCCGGCTTGTCCGCATCGTTGATCAGATTGGGCGCCAGCAGCCGCCACGACAGCCGGCCGATCACCAGGATCAGCATCAGCACCCCGACCGCGAAATGCAGGTCATAGGCGGCCATCATCGCGCCGCCCACCGGCTGACGCCCCATCCACCAGCCCCAGCCCAGCTGGAAGATCACCAGCCCCGCCATGACCCAGTGAAACAGGATGCCGACGGGCGAATACCGGCCCTCGTCATGGTGCCCCGCCGCCCATGCGAGCAGTTGCGTGAAAAGCTTCTCGATCACGCCGCCCGCGCCTCGACATCAGGCCCGATCATCCGACCCAGCCGCCACAGGGCTGCGAACAGATACAGCGCCGCCGCCGGCGCCCACATGATCAGCCCGGCCGCCTGTTGGTCCTCCAGCGGCGTCATGCCCCAGGCCAGGGTCGTATAGGCATGCGGCGCATAGACGGCCTGACCGGCAAAGGTCAGCACCGCTCCCAGCAGCCCCATCGCCAGCATCGCCGCCAGAAGCGCCACGACGGCCGCCGGCGCAGTGGCCGCCCGCGCGCAGGCCCAGAACCAGACTGCGCTGGCCAGCAGGCTGATCTGCATCACCCAATAGACGCCATCATTGGAAAGGGCGGCGGCATAAGCCCCCGGAGCATGCCAGGCCCAGAAGATGACCGCCTGAACCGCCGTCGCCAGCAACAGCGACCCATATCGCCTGACCGGCAAAGCGCCGGCCAGCAGAGGCGCGGCCACGCCGACCAGCAAGACGTGATGCACCGTCCGCGCCGAGAACAGCGCCGAACTTAGCGCGCACAACGGCGAAACGAACCCCACCGCCAGCACAGCCATCGCCGCCAACCCAAAGGCGCGTCGCCGCCCCTCCAGCCTCACCGCCATCAGACCCGTGGCGACAGCCAGAACCACCAGCAACACCGGATCCAGGTTCCATCGCCACTCGCCGAAGTCAGGCGCAACACCGCAATAGGGCGTCCAGATCGACCCCGCGCTCATGATCGCACCTTCGGCTGCCATACGCCCCCCTCAAGCTAGTGCTTGAAAGCAACTTATGGCCTCAACGGTTCCCGTAAAACTGCCTAGCAGCTTATGAGATCGCCGTGTTCGCCCCGCGACCTTGTACATCTTCGCGCGCTTTTTTATCGAAGAGGCGGAAGCAGCCAGAGCCAGCTACGCTTCTTCTAAAAGTGATCATGGCACACCTCAAAACATGTTGAAGTGCAGCCTTGGAGGGTTCGGCGCGACGCCTGGCGGGTGTACAACTGTGTCAGTTCCTACCTCATCTGGCTTGGGCGCCTTGCGAGCCGCCGCATGGCGGCAACCCGCTCCAAATCACCAGCCGTACTTGAGCCCGATCTGTCCCCCATGGCTGGAGCTGGCGTCGCCCAGCATACCGCGATAGCCGAGGCTCAGCATCAGACGGTCGCTCAGCGACCATTCGGCGCCGAGATCAAGGTTCAGGGCGTCGCGTGACCAACCGTCCAGCGGGACCAGATAGGTGGGGCTGGCGGCCCAGTCAGCGTAACGAACGCCTTGCGTCTCGATGTCCTCCAGCTCGTGCGACCATTCCAGACGCGCGGCGGGCCGCAGGACGCCGAAGCGACGGCTTTCGATGATCCACCGCCAGGAGGCGCCCAGGTTGACCGACAGACCGCTCTGATCCAGCGCATCCCAGGTCAGGGCCGACAGGCCGCCGCTGGTCTCGGTGAAACCATCAAGAGCGATATCGCGGCCTTCCAGGCGGACATAGAGGTCCGCCGCAAGACCCTGACGACGCAGTGTCCGTCCGACGGAGGCCGAGGCGAAGCTCACGTCGCCCGACCGCTCGCCGTCGGCATAGCCGTCCGCCTCATCCAGCAGCCCCACAACCCAGCGTCGGCTATCGAAGTCGAGCCGGGATAGGCCGACCACGCCATCGACGAACCAGCCGTCGGCCGGTCGCCAACTGGCATAGAGGGCGCCGGTCGTGGCCTTGCCTCTGGAGGTCGAACCGTTGTCGCCGATCCGCGTCTTGTCCTCGCCATAGCCCAGGCCGCCGCCCACGATCAGATGGTCGTTAAGGCGAACGTCGAGGCCCGCCGTGACGCCTTGGGTGGTGAAGCGACTATCGCGCAGACCTTGGGCGTCCTGACGACCCCAGTCGACCGAGCCTGAGGTCCAGATTCCGATTGATCGGCCGCCCTCGGGAGCGCCCTGCCCGGCCGGCGCCGCATTCAGCAGGCCGGTTTGGGTTGAGGCCTGTTCGACCGGACGGCCGCGCCCGGACCATGTGTCCAGCCCCAGCATATCGCGGTCGCGGTCGTCGCCCAGCGCGCCTGGATCCAGGCGCTGATCCTGACCCAGCTGGCGCCTCAGGGCGACGCGGGGATCACGGTCGTCCTGCCCGCCGACTGCGCCGAAGTTCAGGCTCATGCCGTTGCGCGATCCGTTCGATCCATCGCGCAGGCCCTCCAGACGGCTCTGGAAGTTGTCGACCTGCGTATCGGAGAAGCGGCGCGCGGCCGTGATCTGACCAGAGGCGATGCCCCGCACGTCGGGATCCAGCGAGGGATCCGGTCGCTCCTCCACCGTCACCGTCAGGGTTCCGGTGGAGGTTCCGCTGACGTTGGTCAGGGTGAAGCTGATCACCGCCTGGCCGGAGAACGTCCCTTGCGGCGTGAAGGTCAGGTCGTAGGTTCCACCCGTTCCGGTGATCGCCGCCGACCCCGCCGAGGTCGGCGAAATCGAGGCGACGGCAGCGGCCGTGAAGGGACCGCCTGCTGCGTTGCTGATGCGAACCGTGACCGGACGGCCCTGGATCGTATCGGCGACCAGCGTCTGCGAAGCCGGAACCTGCCCGACCGTCAGGTCGAGCCGACCCGCCGCCGAAGAGCCGAAGGGCAGGTCGATGACATAGTCCAGCGAGGTCGATCCGCCATTGGCGGCGCCGGGGGTGAAGACGATGGTCAAGCCTTGAACCGTCGCCGTACCGAATCCTGGCTGGCGGGTGATCCGCAGCGCCTGGAATGGGCCGCCCACCAGTGTCGCGGTGGGCGACACCGTCAGGGTTCCGCTCGATGCCACGCTGCCCGACAAATCGGGCGCCTTGCCCGCGATCTGGAAGGTGAAGGTCGCCGGTGCGGAATCGCCGCCCGGTCCAAAGGCGACCACAGTGACCGTGTCCGTGCCGATGAAGTTGGCGGCGGGCGTATAGACCAGTTGGAAAGTCTCGGTCGCCTGGGGGCCGGCCCCGTTCGATCCGACGGATTGGGACGTCGTCGTGGCGCCGGACGAGGTGATCACGCCGGATCCGAAACGCGCATCCACGGTGATGCGATAACCGTCCGTTACGCCCTGCGTCCGGGCGCCCAAATCGACCGAAACCGGCGCCGCGCCGCCGCTTGCCGGCGGGACGACGATCGGTGGCGGAGGGGTGACAGTGGGCGGAGCAGGGGTGGTCACCGTAAGCGACACCGTGGATGCAGACGAGGTTCCACCGGGACCGGTGGCCGTGAAGCTGAAGCTATCCGGGCCGAAATAGTTCGCTGCAGGCCGATAGGTCGCCACGGCGCCGGAGACGCTGACCGTTCCGTGAGCCGGCGCGGTGGCCACGGCGACGCTGTCGTAAACGCCGCTGATGGACCCCGACAGATCGATCGCCAAGCCGGGGCTCGCGTAGGGGATCGACACGCCTGAAACGCTGGCCGTAATCGGCGCAGGCGGCGTACCCACAGTGATGCTGACCGTGGCAGGCGCCGAAGCGCCGCCGCCGTTGCTGGCCGTATAGGTGAAGCTGTCGGCGCCGAAATAGCCGGCAGCGGGCGTGTAGAGGAAGCCTAGTCCGCTGACGGTGACGACGCCGTGAGCCGGGCTGGTCGCCACGGTCACGCTGTCGGCCGTCCCGCCGGACAACGTCGCCGTGATCGGGTTGTTGGTCGAGCTGTAGTTCACCGTCGTCGAGACATTCCCCGCGACCGGCGGATTGGGCGCCGCGATGACCAGGGCATAGGCCTGGGTTCCCGAGAACGGACCGGAACCGCCTGAAGTGTCGGTCGCCGTGATGCTGAAGTTGAAGATTCCCGAGGCCGTCGGCGTGCCGGACAGAATACCGGCCGTCGAAAGAGTCAGCCCAGATGGCAAGGCTCCGGTTGTGATGGCGAAAGCGTAAGGCGCCGTCCCGCCCGAGGCCGAAAGCCCCTGAGTATAGCTCACCTCGACCTGACCCGCAGGCAAAGTCGTCGGCGTGATCGCGATCGTGGCCGCCCCAACCGTCAACGCATAGGCGCGGCTGGCCGTGAAGGGCGCGCCGGCTCCGGTCGAACTGTCGGTCGTCGTGATCGTAAAGTTGAAAACTCCCCCCGACGTCGGCGTGCCAGACAGCGTGCCGTCCGACGCCAAGCTGACGCCGGCCGGCAAGGCTCCGGCAGTCACCGCGTAGCTGTAGGGCGCGGCGCCCCCGCTCGCAGAGACCGTCGCGCTATAGGTTGCACCGGCGGTCGCGTTCGGCAAAGTCGCCGGCGTTATGGCGATGCTGGGCGCATTAACGGTCAGGGTCAGGGCGCGGCTGCCGCTGAACGGCCCGGATCCGCTTGAAGAGTCCGTCGCCGTCACGGTGAAGGCGAAACCGCCCCCTTGCGTCGGCGAACCACTGAGTACGCCAGCAGACGATAGGCTGACGCCGCCCGGCAACGCCCCGGCCGTGACGGCGAAGCTGTAAGGCGCTGTGCCGCCGCTGGCCGCAAGAGCCTGGCTGTAGGCGACGGCCACCGTCGCCGCTGGCAAGGCGGCGGTATCGACCGTGACAGTCGGCGCGCCGATGACCAGCGTATAGGCGCGGTCGCCCGCATAGGGCGCGGCAGCTCCCGTCGTCACGTCTGTCGCTGTGACACTGAAGTTGAAGCTTCCCGAGGCCGTTGGCACGCCGGAAAGCGCGCCGGCGGACGACAGGGAGAGGCCCGCAGGCAGGGCGCCGGCGCTGATCGTATAGGTATAGGGCGCCGTGCCGCCGCTGGCGCTCAAGGTCTGGCTATAGGCGACGCCGGGCGCGCCGTCCGGCAAGATGGATGGTGCGATGACGATCGTCGGCGCCGCAATGACCACGGAATAGGCTTGGCTGATCGAGACCGGTCCCGCGCCGGTCGAACTGTCTGTCGCGGTCGCCGTGAAGTTGAAAGTCCCTTGAGCCGTCGGCGTGCCGTCGATCGCGCCCGTCGAGGCGTTGAGGGTCAGGCCGATCGGCAGGGCGCCGGCCGTGACGGCATAGCTGTAGGGCGCTACGCCACCCCCTGCAGTGAGCGTCTGGCTATAGGCGACTCCCGACTGACCGCCAGATAGACTGGCCGGCGCGAGGGTCAGTGCAGCCGCGTTGACCGTCAGAGAATAGGCGCGCGTGCCGCTGTAGGGGCCGGCCCCTGTCGCGCTGTCGGTGGCGGTGATCGTGAAGTTGAAGATTCCGCCTGAGGACGGCGTCCCGGAGATTTGGCCGTTCGCATCGAGCGTAACCCCGGCCGGCAGAGCGCCGGACGTGAGGGCATAGCTATAGGGCGCGACGCCCCCGCCGGCCGTCACCGTCTCGCTGTAGGCGGCGCCGGTGGTCGCTGCGGGCAGGGTCGCAGGCGTGAGGATCACGGTCGGCGCGGCGATGCTCAACGTATAGGCGCGTGACCCGCTGTAGGGACCCGAACCTGTCGAACCGTCGGTGGCGGTGACCGTGAAGTTGAAGCTGCCACCCGACGACGGCGTTCCCGACAGGGCGCCGTTGGACGACAGGGTCAAACCGGCCGGCAGGGCGCCGGCGGTCACGGCGTAGCTGTAGGGCGCCGTGCCGCCACTGGCCGTCAGGGTCTGACTATAGGCCGAACCCGCGCCGCCCGCCGGCAAAATCGTCGGCGCGACGGTGATGGTCGCGGCGTCGACCGTCACCGTATAGGCGCGGCTGCCCGAGAAGGGCGCGCCGCCTCCGGTCGAACTGTCTGTCGCTGTCAGGGTGAAGTTGAATGTTCCCCCCGCCGTCGGCGTCCCCGAAAGCACCCCACCGGCGCTGAGGGTCATGCCCGTCGGCAAGGCCCCGGCGGTCACGGCGTAGCTGTAAGGCGCCGTGCCGCCGCCGGCGGTTACCGTCTGGCTGTAGGCGGCGCCGACGGAGGGACTCGGCAAGGTGGCCGGCGAGACGGTGATGGTCGGCGCCTGGACGGTTAGTGTCGCCGCATTGCTGTTGGTCGTTCCTCCCGCATTGGTGAACACGGCGCGGAAGCGTTTGCCGTTGTCGGCCATCGTCGTCGCGGGGGTGGTGTAGCTGGTCGAGGTCGCGCCGGTGATGTCGGCCCAGCTGGCGCCGCCATCAAAGGACTCCTGCCACTGCACGGTCGGGCTGCCGGAAGCGGCGGCGGTGAAAGTCGCCGTGGCGCCTGCGGCCGCCGTCTGGTTGGAAGGCTGGGTCAGAACCCCCGGGGCCGCCACATAGGTGTATTGATCCGCCGCCGAGGTCGCGCTGGTTCCGCCGCCCGTCGTGACGCGGATGTCGACTGTGCCGGTCCCCGCCGGAGCCGTCGCCGTGATCTGCGCCGCGCTGTTGACCGTGAAGCCTGTCGCCGCCGTCGCGCCGAAGGTCACCGCCGTCGCCCCGCTGAACTGCGTGCCGGTGATGACGACCGTCGTCCCGCCCGTCGTCGGACCCGAGCTCGGGCTGATCGCCGTCACGGTCGGAGCCGCCACATAGGTATATTGATCCGTCGCCGAGGTCGCGCTGGTCCCGCCGCCCGTCGTGACGCGGATGTCGACCGTGCCGGTCCCCGCCGGAGCCGTCGCCGTGA
>NZ_JBKBOC010000011.1:26890-100009 GCF_046295075.1 Brevundimonas sp.
TCTGCGTCGCGCTGTTGACCGTGAAGCCCGTCGCCGCCGTCGCGCCGAACGTCACCGCCGTCGCCCCGCTGAACTGCGTGCCGGTGATGACGACCGTCGTCCCGCCCGTCGTCGGACCCGAACTCGGGCTGATCGCCGTCACGGTCGGAGCCGCTACATAGGTGTATTGATCCGCCCCCGAGGTCGCGCTGGTTCCGCCACCCGTCGTGACGCGGACGTCGACCGTGCCGGTCCCCGCCGGAGCCGTCGCCGTGATCTGCGTCGCGCTGTTGACCGTGAAGCCCGTCGCCGCCGTCGCGCCGAACGTCACCGCCGTCGCCCCGCTGAACTGCGTGCCGGTGATGACGACCGTCGTCCCGCCCGTCGTCGGACCCGAGCTCGGGCTGATCGCCGTCACGGTCGGAGCCGCCACATAGGTGTACTGATCCGCCGCCGAGGTCGCGCTGGTCCCGCCGCCCGTCGTGACGCGGACGTCGACCGTGCCGGTCCCCGCCGGAGCCGTCGCCGTGATCTGCGTCGCGCTGTTGACCGTGAAGCCCGTCGCCGCCGTCGCGCCGAAGGTCACCGCCGTCGCCCCGCTGAACTGCGTGCCGGTGATGACGACCGTCGTCCCGCCCGTCGTCGGACCCGAGCTTGGACTGATCGCCGTCACGGCCGGGGGCGTAGACGCAGCCGTCACATTGACCGTCACATTGATGACCCGGCCAGTGTTGTTGTTGTCGATGGTGAAGGTGTCGGTTCCCGAGAAGCTGAGGGATGGCGGTCGGTACTGAACTTCACCCGCAGCCGTTCGCATCAGCGAACCGCCTTGGGCAGTCGCATTGGTCACTGGCTGGTTCAACGTGCCGGTCGCCGTACCATTCACCAGCGGCCGGATGGCGGTCGGACTGGTCAGAGCGTTGCACCCGCCTGACGTGGCGGAGATGTTGGCGGACGTCAGGACGCCTCCCAACTGGAACGAGCCATCGCCCGCATTGGTGAACGACAACCCGGGGATGTCCGACGGTCCGACCGAGCAAGGGTAGGTCGCGGCATGGGCCGGCGCAGCCCATCCACTCGCAAAAAGCGTGGCGAACGCGACGAACGCGCAAAGCAGCAGACCCGCCCGACGACGCAAAACTTCGCTAAACATATGTTTTTTCGCCCAACTTCCGAGCTTCTTCGCGCCATTTCAGGAGCGCTGAAACCCGACCCCACAATCTCGACGCGAGCTTGACATCGCATGCCAAGCTTGTAGCGTCCTCCCACGACAGCGATATCTCTATCACGCCGCTGAACACGCAAGCAATCCACGCCTTGATCGACATATAGCAATAGTTGTGCGGTCAAGCTTGCGCCGCCTCGATTTCGCCGGTCCCCGGACTGAACAGGAGCCTGCCCATGTCGGAACCCTTCCTCGGCCAGATCATCACCACGGGGTTCGGCTTCGCGCCCAAGACCTACGCCCTGTGCAACGGCCAGCTTTTGCCGGTTAATCAGAATTCCGCCCTCTTTTCGCTGCTGGGCGTTCAATACGGCGGCGATGGCCGCACGACCTTCGCTCTGCCCGACCTGCGGGGCCGTTACCCCCTTGGCGCAGGACCATCGGTCGATGCGGCCTGGCAGCCCCCTGTCGCCTACCAAGGCGCGCCTCAGGGCGTCGAGAACGTCACCCTGCTGCCGTCGCAAATCCCGCCTCATACCCATGTCATGGGTGTCGCCAGCGCGGCGGCGGCGAACGGCGCGCCGTCGAACGAGATTTTCGCGACGGCTTCCGCGAACGCCTATGCGCCGGCCGGCAACATTGTTCCCCTAGGTGCGGGGCCGATGACGCCGACGGGCGCCCTGCCGCACGCGAACATGCAGCCGTCCCTGGTGATCAGCTTCAGCATCGCCCTGTCCGGCATTTATCCTTCACGCCAGTAGGGCGATCGGCCGCAATCGAGGAGATCATTCATGAGTGACCAATTCATCGGCGAGATCCGCTGGTTTCCCTATCCGCGCGGCGTCCCGAACGGCTGGCAAAACTGCGACGGCTCGCTGCTGTCGATCGCTGAATACGAAGCTCTCTATACGCTGCTCGGCACCCAGTATGGCGGCGACGGGGTCAATACCTTCGGCGTGCCCGATCTGCGCGGCCGGCTCCCGGTTCATCAGGGACAGGGGCCGGGGCTGACGCAGCGCCTGCCGGCTCAGAGGTTCGGGACCGAGGGCGTCACCCTTCAGTCGAACCAGCTGGGCGGACACAGCCACGTCCTGGTCGCGTCGTCGGCCGCAGCCACGACGAACAGCCCGGGCGGAAACCTTCCCGCCACCTTGGCGTCGGACGACGCCCTCTATGTATCCAGCACCGCCGGCGCGACCCCCGGCCCGATCACCAATACGGCGGTCCAGCTGACCGGCGGCAATCAGGCGCACGAAAACCGGGCTCCGACCCTGACCCTGCGCGCCGCCATCGCCTGGAACGGCCTGTTTCCCACCCAGAACTGAATCCGACACTCTCGGTTGACCCTTTTCGCCGCGCGCGGCGTCAGACAAGGACAGGATCATGGCAGATCCCTATACGGGCGAAATCCGCATCTTCGGTTTCCCTTTCGTGCCGGTAGGCTGGGCCGCCTGCAACGGCGCGACCCTTCCCCTTCAACAGCAGATGACCTTATTCGCGCTGATCGGCGCGACCTTCGGCGGCAATGGAACGTCCACGTTTCAGCTGCCCAACCTCTCGGCGCGCGGCTTCTGCGGCTACGGGCAAGGCGCAGGGCTGCAACAGTATGATCTGGGCGAGACCTTCGGCGAAGCGTCCGTCACCCTGAGCGTCAACGAGATCGCCGCCCACAGCCATCAGATGTTCGCCTATGAGGGCGGCACGGGCACGCACACGCCCGGACCGACGCCGACCAGCGCCCTGTCCACGTCAGATCTGAACTCCATCTATGCGGCGGCGGCGGCCGATCAGAGCTTTTCGCCCGTCGCGATCAGTCAGAGCGGCGGCGGCCAACCGCATGAGAACCGCCAGCCGGGTCTGCCGCTTCTGCTCTGCATCTCGATGGACGGCGTCTTCCCCGACTTTCCATGACGGACGGTGACGCCGCCGGCGACCTGCTTGCCCATTACGCCCCGCTTCTGGCATCGAACGTGATGATCAGCGCGGGGTTGGGGTTGCGGCCGGCGACACCCGACGATCAGTCCTTTCTGCGGGCGGTCTACGCCGATACTCGCGCGGCGGAAGTGTCACGGACGGGATGGCCTGAACCGATGATGCGGGCATTTCTCGATCAGCAGTTCGATCTGCAGAGCCGGCATTACGCCGCACGCCACCCTGCCGCAGATCGGCTGATCCTGACCGTTCGAAACGGCGATTCCGCCGAACAGAGGATCGGGCGGCTTTATTTGGATCGGACAGAAACACGCTGGAGATTGCTGGAGCTGGCCCTGCTGACGCCTTGGCGCTGCCGGGGATTCGGCGGCCTGTTTCTCGACAGTCTGGCACAGGCGGCTTCAGCCCGGGGCGCGTCTGCCATTGACCTGAGCGTCGCCGTAGACAATCCGCGCGCTCAAGCCCTTTACGCGCGGCACGGCTACCGGCTCGGCGTCGCGACAACCACGACACACAAACCGATGAGCCGGCCCGTCAGTTGAACACGGCCTGATAAACGATGCCGTCGCGATCGCGAGCGACTGGCACCAGAAAGACCTGCAGTGCGCCCATCACCGCATTGCGCAAACCATAGATCTTCTGCGGCAGGACGACGGCGCTCTGGCTGCGGAACATCAGCGAAAACGGCGCCCGCAGGGTCCCGGCGGCTGGCGCAGTCGCCAAAGGCCTCACCTCGACCAGGGTCAGGGGCATTGAGCTGTCCGCCCCCGTGGCCAAGTCAAACGTCTGATTTTGCGCAGCGGCGAAGTCTTGAATCGCAAGAAGTTTCATTATGGTGCGCCCATCCACCCGCTCAGTCCGAAGCGTGAACATCGCGATCCCAAGCGGACGCTGTCAAGATAAATCGCTCTAAGATTGTTTCGTTATATACCCAAGGACGTTCTGTTGATGAGATAGCGTATCCGGATTGGTAGTGTCTTCAGGGGGGACGCTCCACCGAATTGGGCGCCACGCCAACCCCGTGCGCCCTCGGCGCGCCACGGCGGCGGGACACCCAAAGCATCGGATAACCAGAAGATCAAAATCGCGCTTAACGGGTGACAACACCCTTAAGACGCGTAATGATCCCTCCCCTGATCTGGGCGTTCGCGGCGTCTTTAGGTCGATATATCGCCAGACAGCAGTCCGTCCGTGTGGGAGCACAGCATGACCGCCCGATCGTCAAAACTTCGCTTTTCCGCCGCCATGGCCGGCCTTATCGCCAGCCTGATTCCCGGGATCGCATCGGCCTGGAAACCGACATCCCATGTCTATTTCGCCGAAATCGCCGCCCGTGATGCGCTCGACGACGGCTTTGTAGAAATACCCATCTTGGGAACCGGCGAGGTGCGTCGTTACAGGGTGGACGCCCAGACACTGGAAGCGCTGCGCGTGGGCAGAGCCCATTATCGCGCCGGCGTGCTCGGCCCCGACGCCTATCCTGACATCCTCACCGGACAACAGGTCATCCATCCTGACGGCGAAGAGACGGGTGTGTCCGGCGGATCCGACGCCTGGCTGGAGCATGTCTGGTCCAGTTTCGATGAAACGCCGACGCAGCGCGCCTTTCGATTGGGCTTTCTCACCCATGCCGCCGGCGACACCTACGGCCACACCTTCATCAACCATTTCTCGGGCGCGCCTTTCACCCTGACGCCGCCGGACAATGCGATCCGTCACATCGTGTTGGAGGGCTATATAGACAAGCGTCTTCCTGCCGGCGCCTTGGCGGGAGACTTCTTCACCGCCTCCATCGACGGCCTCGAATCCCGCATCTACACCGCGATGGTCGACGCTCGCACAGGAACCCGGTTGGACGCGCTGCTGCCAAGAGCGAACTCCAGCTCAGACATGTCCGTGCCCCGCATCTTCTCGACCCTCAGGGCCGAGCTCGATGAGGACATTCGCGAATATTACGACCACAAGGCTGACCTTCAACGTCGCGCCGACGCCTGCGGCGCCTTCGACTGGAGCTGTTCGAGGATCGCGCTGAATGCCGAACTGGCGGGCTACATGATCGCGAACGCCGGCCCGATCACCTACAAGGAATACTGGCGCGACGACATCGACGAAGGCCTGAAGCTTTGGCCGTCGGTGAGCCATCAGGTGGCGGTCGCCCTGTTCTTCAACGCCGACCGCACGGCCAATACCGACAAGGCGGACGACATCCTCACCGACTATGCCACCCGCCACCTCCTCTCGATGGCGGGCGCGCCCGATGTGGTCGGCGGCGGAATCGCCTTGGCAGGGGATATCGTCGAGGCCGTGACGCCGGACTTTCTGCTCAAACCCATCCGGGAGATGAAAGCGGCGCTCCTGGACACGCTGCTCAAGGGGGCGACCGGAATGACCAAGGCCGAGTTGAAGGCCTATCTCACCACGCCCGACCGCTATTTCGATCAGGTGATGACCACCGGTAACGGCGAACACGTGACGCTGGCGGACTTCAACCGACGTTATCTGCAGATCTCCGATCCTGGATATTCCAATCCTGCCGAGGCCTTCGACTACAAGACACTGCCGGCGACCTACAACACGGTGATTGCAAGCAAACTCGTTCTTCTCCCGCAGAGCGAAGTGAACCGCCTGATCCGCGACCTTGGCGGTTCGCAAACGCTCGACCGACCCAATGTCATGCTGGGGTTTGCACAGACCCTCGATGGATCGCTTCAATGGCGCAGCGGCATGGTGCTGGCGGCTGACCCTGCCGTTTACAACAAGGTCTTTAAACCTGTTCCAGGAGAGTGAAGCTTGCTCACGAGGTAAGGCAATGCGCCAGGTGTCGCCAGAACTGACATCGCGCCGATTATCTGCTGCACCAATCTACTGACGCCGCTTCGACGGCGGCGACCGCCTAAAAAATCTGAAACGGTTGGGCGTATTTCTCCCTGAGCGGTTAGGCTGAAAGCACTATATCGCGCATCCTTCAGCGGTGACGGTACGAGTGGGAGAAAACAGATCAGGAGGCCGTTCGTTCAGCCTCCACGCGTTCATAGCCCGCGTCGATTACGAGCCGCATAGCCTCAGCAGCGCCCAAACCATCCTTTTCCTCAATGCGATCGACAATGCGCTCGTGCGCTATGGCCGTTTCGGCCTGAAGAGCGGCGTCCCGAGTGGGAGGACTCAGAGTGAAGACCTCCAGCAAAGCCGTCTCAATAACGCTTGCCAAAGATCGCATCATCGCATTTTTTGACGCAGCGCCGATTGCAAGATGCAGTGACAGGTCCGCGCGGGCGAACTCGTGCTTTGTCAAATCCGTGGCCTTCATCCTATGAACGGCCTCTCTCATGGCCGTCAGATCGGCGGTCGTGCGACGCTCCGCAGCAAGCGCTGCAGCTGCCGGTTCGACGGCTCGGCGCACTTCCGCTAGCTGGCGCCTGAAGGCTGCGTCCATGCCACCCGAGACCTGCCAGGTCAGGACTTCGCGGTCGAAGTAGTTCCAGTGGACGGGGTCGGTCACGCGGGTGCCGACGCGCGTCTTGACGCTGAGAAACCCCTTGGCCGCCAGCGTCTTCAGGCCTTCGCGCAAGGCCGTGCGCGAGACGCCAAAGCGGTCGAGCAGATCGGCTTCCAACGGCAGCTTCTCGCCCGGCGCCAGACGGCCGGTCAGAATGTCCTGCGCCAGGGCGCGCACGATCTGTTCGTGCGTGGACAGGACCTGCGTCGATCTGGCGGGGCCGACCGGGGCATCGTTACTGGCGCTCATCCTGCGGTCGTAAGCCAGGCGGCTTCAAAAGTCTGCAAACCAATTCATATGATTATATCCGGCGCGCCTCAAGGCACCAGCACCCGACGCAAGGCGGGCACGGCCAGGATCAGATCGCGCGTCACCATGGCGGCGAAGAAGTCCGCCCCCTCGCGCCCCAGGTGGGTGTAGTCGAACGACACCCGCGCCTGTCCCAGAGGCTCGACGGCGGCATTGTTCTGGGCCGGAACCGCAGGCGTGGCGGGCGTCGGCGTCACGCCGGTCGAGCCGGGGATGGTCGTGCCGGTCAGCAGGGCGGCCGCGACCTCGGGCGAAGGGGCGACTGGGCGAAGCGGGCCGACATCATCGGCCCCATGGCCTGGACCACGGCGGCGCTGGCGGCGTTCAGATCGACCAGCGGCGTGTCGGTTTCCTGCGCGACCCGGCGCACGGCCTCGGCCCAAGGGACCAGGTCATTCTGTAGCCGGCCGTCAACGAACTGACGCCGTGTCAGGTGCGTCAGCAGCACGGGAATGGCGCCTCGCGCTCGCGTCTGCTCGACATAGCGTTTCAGATTGACGGGAAACTGATTCGCCAGATCGGTAGAGCGGCCCGGCTTGCCCGGCTGGTCGTTGTGGCCGAACTGGATCAGCACATAGGTCTGGACGAAGCCGGGCGTAGACATTTCCGCCAGCGCCAGATCCCAGGAGCCTTCGGCGAAATAGCTGCCCGAACTGCGCCCTCCTCGCGCCAGGTTCACGCAGGCGACGAAGGACGTCACGTGGTCGGCGCAGAAGCTGGGCCCCCAGCCGCCGATCACCGCCGTGGTCGAGTCGCCGACCAGGATGATCTTGGACGCCTGGATCGGCGTGATGGGCGTGCCCCCAGGCGGTGGCGCGGGTGCGGCCTGGGGGGCGGCGAGCAGCGCGACGGACGAGAGGATGGCGGCGAGCGTCATAGGATTTCCTTCGGTTCAGTTCGTGCAGGCGGCGGTGAGTTCAAGCCAGGCGGCCCAGGGCTTGGTGGTCGCGCTGTTCAACTGCGTGGCGCCTGCCGGCAAGCAGGCGACGCCCTGCCCGTTCGCCCATTGGACCGTCATCGGTCTGGCCAGAGGGCGAGCGAACGTCACGGCGCCGTCGATCGCATAGACGAGTAGTCGTCCTTCGGGATCGGCCCCACCCCAGGACGACGGTCCGGCGATGACGCGGTCGGACGGTCGCACCCCTGCCCGCGCGGCCGCCGGGAAGGCCGCCTCGACGGCTCGGCTCAGATCGGGATAGGCGTCGTCGCCGTCCAGCAGCGCCAGGTCGGCGCGGCGGTCGCGGTATTCGCGATAGGCGCGGTACCGCATGGCGGGCGTGGACTTCCACAGGTCGCGGCGCACCTGGGCAGGATCGGCGCCGTCGGCCAGATCCTGGGGTCGGGCGATGGCGTCCACCTGTTCGCGCGGCGCCTTGTCGATGCCGCCTTCGACCGCGAACAGCGTCCCGTCCGGGCGATAGCTCCAGTGGTGGAACTCGACCCCATCGATCGTGCGCGACAGGGCCGGATCGTCCAGCACCGCGTCCGTCACCGCCTTGGGCGCCTCCAGCACGACCCAGACCGAGCGGCCCGTTTCGGCCTTCCATTCGGCGATGGTCTCCAGCCAGAAGCGGACGAAGGCGAACGGGCCGGTGTATTCCGGGTCGAGGCCGAAGATGACGTTGGACCGGTCCTTCAGCGCGTCGAGCGTGTAGCGGATGTAGAGGCGATGCAGGTCGCGCCGCACCGGGTCGGACACGTCCCAGAAGACCTCGGCGGCCGGAACCTCCATCGGCATGCCCGTCTCCTGGATCGCATTCATCGGCCGCCACGGGAAATCGACGTAATGGGCGCGGCTCTCCAGCAGCCAGTGCTGCAGATACATTCGGTGATGCAGCACGACGCCACGCCGCTCGGCCCGTTCGGCGAAGCCGTCCAGCCGGTCGAAGAACCAGGGATTGAAGCGGGTCAGGTCGTATTTGCTGAGGCCGTCCCAGGCCCGCCCCTGACCACTTCGGGCCCAAGGCAGTTCGATGAAGGGCGCCCAGACCTCGCCGTCCTTTTGATCCGGCGAGCCATAGAAGTCGTGATCGACGCGGCGGCGGTCGTACCAGAGGCCGTAGTTGTGCTGGACCACGTCGCCGGTGTTCAGCCCCGCGACCAGGGCGTCCAGGTCGTCGGTCAGGCCCGGTCCGATCTTGCCTGGCGCGAACCGAGTCAGGAAGGGGCCGGAACCGGTGGCGGCGGCCGTGGGCATCTGGGCCTGGAAGAAGGCGAAGCCGATCTTGCGCACATAGGCCGGGCGGCCGTCGATCTGGAACCGGCCGTTGGCCAGGGTCAGGGGATGGCGCTCGTCGGACGGACGATGGACGTCACGCCAAGCGGCGACCTGGGCCTCGGTCAGGACGCGGGTTCCACGCGCCGGCGCAGGCAGGACGACGGGGTCGAGCGCGTCGAGCGCCTCGCGCCCCAGCCGCGCTTCCAACTGATAACGATACAGGCTGGCCGGCTCCTGCGGCTGGGCGCGGTGGAAGTCACGGCCCGGCTGGGCGCGCGGATCCTCCAGCACCCCGTCGCCGATCCGTTCGCCGCGACAGCCGACAGCGGCGTTGGGGGCCTCAAGAGGATTGCGAACCTCGACAACCGTCGCCTCGCAGTTCCACAGCAGGGAGTTGGCGGCGGCCCAGCCGGCGCCCTGGGCCTCGCGTCCCCGGTGGGTCAGGGTCAGGGCGCCGCCACGCACCTTGACCCCGTCGAACAGGGCGCCCGAGGCCCAGCTTTCCAGCGCGCCGCTGTCGCCCCTGGCGTCCGTGGCGGTGCAGTCGAGGAAGACGTTGGGGCCGGCCGCCGCATGACCCAGGCCGAAGTCGTGGATGCCGTCGCGGCTGTCGCAGCGGACGAACAGGCTCTGCTGGCCCGCCGTGTAGAAGACCCGTCGGCGCCAGCCGCCGATCTCGGACACGGGGTCGGACGCCGAGACGTCCTGAACCGTGATGCGCCGCGTCGTCTCGCCCAGATCAACCACCGAACCGACGAAGCCGCGCGCGGACAGATTGCGGATCCAACCGTCCTCGACCCCGTCGAAGGCGACCGCGTACCAGCTGTGGTCCTCGTCCATCGGCCGTTTGGGATCATGGGCGGACACCAGGGTCAGGCCCTCGATCCCCACCTCGCGGATGCGCGGCGTGGACGGTCCGCGCGTGACCAGGCCGCCGCCCATATCCGGATCTAGCGCCGTGGTCAGGGGGGCGCCGATCAGGACGGCGTCCGCCTGAACCGCTGTCACCGTACGATCCCACACGATGTCGCGCGTTCCCGGCTTCCAGTTCAGCCGCCCCTCGGGCCTCCAGCCGACGAAATCGTCCATGCCTAAGGCGGTGATCCAGGCCTGGGTGCTCGGCCGCCGGATCGTGATCCGATCCCCGACCGCCAGCCCTGCGGTCGAGGCCAGCGGCAGCCGCATGGCCCCCACCGGCACGGCGTCGACGACCGGCAGGGGATCGCCGGAGGGCGCAGCATCCCCTTGGCCGGCGACGGCGATCAGGGCGCGACGGTCCACGCCGGTCGCCACCATGGTCGTGCCGCCGTCGGCCGCGCCACGCAGCACCACACCGTCCGCCGTGATGCGCACCTGACCCTCGACCTCATAGGTTCCGGCCGTCAACTGAACCACGCCGCGATGGCCGCGCCGGTCGGCAGGCCGTGTCGCTACGAGGTCGATCGCCGCCTGAATCTGTGCGCCGTCATCGCCCGCGACAGGCTCCACGATCAGGGTCGCCGGATGAATGGCCGGAGCCACGCCGCCGCCGCGATAACCGGCATGGGAAAAATCGATGGGCGGGATTCGCCAAACCGTGCGCGGATCGGGGCCTTGTGCGCCGGCCACGCTCGACAGCGCGACCAGAGCCGCCGCGACCAAGCCGCCCATCCGCCATTTCATGGCCTTTCCTCCCTAGCCATTTGCCGAAAAGTATTATTATATTTCCAGACATGTCCAGCGGTGTCATTCCGCCAGTCGCCGTCAGAGCGTCGGACATCCAGGAAACGAAGGGGTCTTCGATGCTGAGCCGACGCACCTGTCTGGCGACTGCGGCCGGCGCCGCCCTGGCTGCGCCTCTGGCCGGCTGGCGCACGGCCGAGCCGACGCGCGCCCAGGTGCTGGCGACCATGGCCCGCGCCACCCGCTTCATGACAGACAAGGTGGCGGTGAATGGCGGCTATGTCTGGTCCTACCTGCCGGATCTGTCGCGCCGCTGGGGCGAGATGGAGGCCTATCCGACCATGGTTTGGACCCAGGCGCCGGGCACGCCGGAGATGGGCCAGATCTTCCTGGACGCCTGGCGTGCGACCGGTGACGACCTGTATTACACGGCGGCGACCCAAGCGGCGGACGCCCTGATCCAAGGACAGCATTCGGCCGGCGGCTGGAACTACGTCATCGACACAGCGGGGGAGAATTCGATCCGCCGCTGGTACGACACCGTCGGCGCCAACGGCTGGCGACTGGAGGAGTTTCAGCACGACTACGGCAACGCCACCTTCGACGACCACGCCACGGTCGAGTGCGCCCGCTTCCTGTTGCGGCTGCGCCTGGCCAAGGGCGAGGCGCGGTTCCGGCCCGCCGTGGACAAGGCGATCAACTTCATCCTGAACAGCCAGCTTGCGTCAGGCGGATGGCCCCAGCGCTGGCCCCGCGCAGGCGCGTTCGAAAACCACGGCAAGCCCGACTACACTGGCCTGATCACCCTCAACGACGAGGTGGTGGACGAGAATATCGACTTTCTGCTGCTGGTCCTGCAGCAGCTTGGCTACGAGCGGGTGCGCGAACCCGTCCAGCGCGCCATGGTCTGCTATCGCGATATGCAACAGCCCGATCCGACGCCGGGCTGGGCGCTGCAATACACCCCCGACTTCAAGCCCGCCTGGGGCCGGACCTATGAGCCCGCCGCCGTCTCGCCGCACACGACCGCCGCCGCGATCGACAAGATGCTGGACTTCTACCGCCTGACCGGCGACCGCAGCTTCCTGGCCCGCCTGCCTCAGGCGCTGGACTGGCTGGAGCGGATGGAGGCGCCGGTCGAGGCCCGCCATGACGGCCGCAACTTCTTCCGCTTCGTCGAGCCGGGGACCAACCGCTTCATCGCCGTGCATCGGCGCGGCTCCAATGCCCAGAACGGCGAATATTACGCCGACTTCGACATGACCGGCGCGAGGGCTGAGAAACATATCGACGTGCCCGTCCTGCGCCGGCGGGTGGCCCAGGTCTCGGCCCTGTCGCCGGAGGCGGTGACGCAGAACTCGCCGCTGCTGGGACGCGGTCCGTCGCTGATGCCGGACTATGTGATCACCCGTCCGCAGGCCGGTTCGGATCTGAACGCCGCCGCCCAGGGGCCGACCTCGGTCGCGACGCTGCTCTCGGCCCTGAACGCCGAGGGCTACTGGCCCGTCGAGCTGAAGACCACCAGCCATCCCTATCGCGGCTCCGGCCCGGCCGAACTGCCCCCAGGGTTCGTCGATCGCGGCCAGGTCGGCGACGACTGGGACACCTCGCCCTTCACCGAGCCCGGCGGGCCGATGGGCATCTCCACCGGAACCTACATCAACGCCATGAGCCGGCTGATCGCAGTCGTCGCCTCAACGCCGGCCTGACCGCCGTCGCCCCCAAAAAGACAAGGACAAAGGAAACGCTCATGAGATTCATCGACCGCCGCGCCGCCCTGACCGGCCTGTTAGGAGGCGTCGCCGCCGCAGCCCTGCCCGGCCGCGCCGCCTTCGCCCAGTCAAACGAAGAGGCCGCGCCCCTGGGTCGCGAATGGGCCGGCATGAAATGGCGTCGCGGCATCGAGGGTCAGCGGATGGCCGATCTAGGCAACGGGACCTTCCTCAATCCCATCATGTCGGGCGACCACCCCGATCCGTCGATCCTGAAGGACGGTGACGACTACTACATGACCTTCTCCTCGTTCGAGTCGGTGCCAGGCATCCACATCTGGCACTCGCGCGATCTGGTGAACTGGCAGCCCGTGATCGCGGCTCTGACGACCAACATCGGCTCGGTCTGGGCGCCCGAGCTGATCAAGCACGAGGGCAAATTCTACTGCTACATCCCGGCCCGCTTCCCCGAATACCGCTCCAACTACGTCATCTGGGCGGACAGGATCGAAGGGCCGTGGAGCGAGCCCATCGATCTGAAGATCCCGGCCAACATCGACCCTGGCCATATCGTCGGCGAGGACGGCAAACGCTATCTGTTCCTGAACGGCGGCGACCGGGTCAAGCTGACCGACGACGGCCTGGCGACCGACGGCCCAGTCGAGGAGGGCGTCTACAAGGCCTGGCGCTATCCCGACGACTGGATCGTCGAAGGCTTCGCCCAGGAAGGGCCCAAGCTGCTGAAGCACGGGGAGTATTTTTACATGATCACCGCCATCGGCGGCACGGCCGGCCCGCCGACCGGCCACATGGTCATCGCCGCCCGGTCCAGGTCGGTCAACGGGCCATGGGAGGACTGCCCGCACAACCCCATCGTTCGCACCGACTCGGGGGCCGAGAAATGGTGGTCGCGCGGTCACGCCACCTTGGTCGAGGGACCGACCCACGGGGACTGGTGGATGGTCTATCACGGCTATGAGAACGCCTACTGGAGCCTGGGCCGCCAGACCCTGCTGGACCCCATCGAATGGACCGACGACGGCTGGTTCCGCGCCAAGGGCGGCGACCTGTCCCAGCCTATCGCCAAACCCCGGGGCGGCGAGGCCGTGCCGCACGGCATGGCCCTGTCGGACGACTTCTCGACCGACAAGTTCGGCATCCAGTGGAGCTTCTACGATCCGCAGCCGAACGAGAAGGATCGCCTGCGTCGCGAGAACGGCGTCCTGCACATGAAGGCCAAGGGCAAGGCGCCGATCGACTGCTCGCCTCTGACCTTCGTCCAGGGCGAGCAGGCCTATCAGATCGAGTGCGAGGTCGAGATCGATCCCGGCGCGGTCGCCGGCCTGATCCTATTCTACGACCGCGCCCTGTATGCCGGCCTCGGTTTCGACGCGACCCGCTACGTCACCCACCAGTACGGAATCGAGCGGGGCAGGCCGGCCAATCCGCACGGCCGGCGCATGTTCATCCGCCTGACCAACGCCTACCAGAACGTCTATTTCGACACCTCCGGCGACGGCGTGACCTGGAACCGGTTCGACCGGGGCATGGAGGTCTCGGGCTACAACCAGAACGTCCGCGGCGGCTTCATGATGCTGCGCCCCGGCATCTACGCCGCCGGCGAAGGCGAGGTCCGATTCAAGAACTTCAAGTTCAAGGCTCTCTAGGACGGATCGGCAGGTCGAGCGTCAGCTCGGCTTGCCGTCCCGCCGCATCATCGTCGCCAGGTCCCAGTCGCCCTCGACGAAAACCCGCTGGGTCGGGGTCAGGGTCGGATAGCCGCCGACCACCTCTTCGTCGTCGATGATCCGGCCGGTCCCGTCGCGGACCTGCTGCAGGATGCGTCCGTCGATGGCGTCACGCGCCCAGGGCCGCGCCCCGACCTCCTCGAAGACCCAGGCCTCGACCTCGCCCGACGGTCGGGCGTGGAAGTCGGCGGGCCAGTGGGGCGACCGTTCCAGCCGGGTGATCTTCGGGTCGCGGTCCGAGATGATCACGATCTCCTGCATCGGCCGGCCGTCGGCATGGCGGGCGGGATTGTCGATGGCGTAGAGGTCCAGATCGCCCTGCCCCTCCACAATCAGGAACGGCAGGTCCGCGCGGGTCGAGGGGCCGCCGCGCGTCACGTTTCCGACGATGGACAACTGGCCCGCTTCCCACGGATGGCCGACCCATTCCTCGGCGTTCAGCGCATAGTGCATGCAGCGATTGCCGGGGTCGTAGATCAGGTTGTTGGCCGTCACCGCATGGGCGCCGCCCTTGAACAGCTGGTTCCGCTCGTAGTCGTGGGCGTACAGATTGCCGACGATCAGCACCTCCGTCGCATTGTCGTGGATCAGCGTACCCTTCGAATGCTCGCCCTTGGCGTGGCTGGAATGGGAAAGGCCCTCGGCGACGATATTGCGGCTGAAGGTGATGCGGCGCGACGTGTTCTGACGCCATTGTTCGACCGTATCTCCGCCGCCGAAGCGCGGGCCCGAGGCCGACAGGTTCTCGTCCGTGGCCCAAGAGAAGGAGCACTGATCCACGATCACGTTCCAGCCGCCCGAGGTGGTCAGGCCGTCCACTTCCCACCCGCTGCGGGGCGCCGCGCCATTCGCGCCGGGCCGCACGCGGATATGACGCACGATCACGTCATGGGTGCGGATGCTGACGCCGCCTTTGATCAGGGTGATCCCCGGCTCGGGCGCGGTCTGGCCCGCGATCGTCAGGAAGGGGGTCTGCACCCGGATGTCGTGGCCGTTCAGGTCGATCACGCCGCCGATCTCGAACACGACGATGCGCGGTCCTTCGGCCTCCAGCGCCTCCCGCATAGATCCCGGCCCGTCGCCGGCCAGGGTCGTGACCCGCACGATCCGCCCGCCGCGCCCGCCAGGCGTCGATGCGGCCCAGCCCATGGCGCCCGCAAATGCCGGCTGTCCATTCTTGGCGAGACTGGACGTCGGCAGGGCGACCAATGCGGCACCCGTCAGCAACAGGGTTCGGCGATCCATCATGACATCATCTCCGGCTTGGGCGTCGGCAGCGGCGGCAAGGGACGGGCGAAGGGCTGGTCCTTGGCGGTGACGATCCGCCCAGCATCGTCGAACTCCACCCGGATCAGACCCGGCTTCTCGCGGAAATGGCTCTGTTCGTCATTGCCGAAGAAGGTGGACCACCACCGCCCTTCCCTGTCCTTGAAGACATTGCCGCCGCCGGCGCAGGGCGCCGCCTCGTGCCGCATCCGATAGGGGCCGTGGATGTTTTCCGACACGGCGAAGACGAAGGAGTACCGCCCCTCCACATTGCCGACCGCACCCAGGTAGTAGAGCCCGTCCTTCTTGAAGAGGGTCGCGCCTTCATAGCCTAGGATGTTCTCGCCGCGCAGGCAGCGGTCGCGGTCGTGAGCCACCAGACAGTCGGTCTCGACGAACGCGGTCTTGCGCCACTCTCCGGAATAGCCGGACAGGTCGTCTTTCAGCCGCACCATCTCGTCGCCCGAGCCATAGGTCAGATAGACGGCGCCGTCGTCGTCCTGAAACAGGGTGGCGTCGATGCCGCGCCGCAGGTGGGCGTCCGGCGAGAAGGCGTATTCATACGGTCCCTCCGGCTTGCCCGTCGTGCTGCGGAGAACGCCCAATCCCGCCCGGCTGACGCTGAAGCAGATGAAGTAGTTTCCCGCGACATAGTGGATCTCTGGCGCCCAGATCGCGCGAAACGGCACCCCGCGCCGCGACCGCCAGGGCTTCGCCCACCCGCCCTCGCGATCCAGGCTCCAGACCAGGCCAAGATAGGTCCAGTCGGACAGGTTCTCGGAACGCCACAGCTCGACCCCGTCGTTGAAGGCCCAGATGTTTCCGCCAGTCGAGCCAGTCATGTAATAGGCGCCGTCGCCGCCGATGCAGATCTGGGTGTCGCGTAACTGCACCTGGATCAACGGATGGATCGGCGGCAGCAGTCCCTTGTCCACGGCGGCCCCCGTCGCCGCCTCGCCCCAGGGCAGGACCGGATAGGGCATGGGACGTCGGCCGCTGTAGCGCACGCCGGCCAGGCCCGACATCCACCCGCCGCGCGCATCGTCCGGCTGCACCGGCAGGCCCGGCCCGCTGACGCCGGAATAGGGATAGGGATTGCGCTCGGGCGTCGGGATGATGCGGCCTGAATCGTCCAGCCGCTGATCCGCCCATGCGCCTCGCGCCACGCCGACGCTCGCCACCCCGGCCGCGCCAGCCAGAAAGCCTCTTCTGCCCAACATCATCGCGCTCCTCCAAACGTCGTTATTTTATGTTGCAAGCGACGCCCGCTCGCGGCATGACACCGGTGACATTTCTGCTTGATGTCCAAATCGTATCATACTACTTTTTGATTGTGACCCGGCGCACCGGGAACAGGGGAAGTCGGCATCCAGCCCGCCAAGAGGCCAGGAGCGCGACTGCAACGGAGGGAAGAATGCGGAACCAACACACAGGACATCTGCGCGCGGCGGCCTCGCCGGCGGCTCTTTTGATGGGGGCCATGCTTTTCGCCGCCCCGGTCCAGGCGCAGGAAGCCTCCGAGCCGGAAGCCACCGAGGTCGGCGAAGTCGTCGTCACCGGCATTCGCGCCTCGCTGGCCAGCGCGCTGAGCGAAAAGCGCCGGTCCAACACCATCGTCGACGTCATCAACGCCGAGGACATCGCCGACTTCCCGGACGCCAACCTGGCGGAATCCCTGCAGCGGATCCCCGGCGTCTCGATCGACCGTGAAAACGGCGAGGGCAACTCCATCTCGGTGCGTGGCCTGGGCGGCGACTTCACCCGCGTTCGCCTGAACGGCCTTGAAACCCTGTCCACCTCGGGCGCCAACAACGCCGACGGCGCCCTGCGTCGCGACCGGGGCTTCCAGTTCAATACCTTCGCCTCCGAGCTGTTCAACTCGCTGAAGGTTCAGAAATCGGCCGACGCCAAGACCGACGAAGGCTCGCTGGGCGCGACCGTCGATCTGATCTCGGGCCGTCCGTTCGACTTCAGCGAACGCCGCCTCGCCCTGACTCTGCAGGACGCCTATTACGAGAACGGCGGCACGCACAATCCGCGCGTCGCCCTGCTGGCGTCGGACCGCTGGGACAGCAGGATCGGCGAGTTCGGCCTGATGGGCTCGGTCGCCTACAACGAGCGCAAGCAGAACATCGACAGCTATTCGCGCGGCATCGGTTCGAACGAATATCTTTACCGGGGCGCGACGTTCAACAACGCCGGATCGGGCGCGACGACCGATCCGCAGGGCTTCGCCCTGCCGATCGGCACGAATCCGGCGACCGCCCTTCCTCGGGTGACCAATCCCGAGGCCCGCAACCTGCTGATCGGGTCGAACCCGGCCGCCTACGCCTTGCTGAACGGCGCCTCGAACCGCGGCTCTCTGGTGCATATCCCATCGCTGGCCTCGCTGAACCACCGTGAAGTCGATCAGGACCGCCTGGGCGTCACCCTGTCGGGTCAGTGGCGGCCGTCGGATCGCACGACAATCAACTTCGACAACCTGTATTCGAAGCAGAACCAGGTCTCGACCAACTACCAGATCGGGCCCGTCGGCCTGAACCGCAACAACACCAACGGCAACCGCACTGGGACGGCGTTCAGCTACCAGACCGCGACGACGGCCAGCGCGACCAACAACTCCTACGCCAACCGCCGGGCCACCTACGCCAACTGCGCCACCCAGGCCGCGACCGAGTTCCGCGACGCTATCGACTGCGGCCAGTCGATGTACGGCGGCACGCCTGTGTTCCGCACCGCTCCGGGCGCGACGAACCAGAACCTGGCCGCCGGCACGGGCAGCTTCAACCCGAACAACCTTGAGGTCTACGACTACTACAACCAGCCGGGATCGGTCGGTTACATCGCCCACCCGCAGTTCCTGGCGCAGCGCGGGGCCTTCATCGGACGGCCCTCCGTTCGGTTGATCGATGCGGGGCTCAGCGAGACCGGCGCCAACGCCGACTATCTGGTGCTGGGCAATGTCGACATGCGTTCGGCCGTCGATCAGGGGGGCTATACGACCGAGTTCCGCCAGAACTCGATCAACATCGAGCACGACTTCAGCGACACCTTCCGCATGTCGGTTCTGGTGGGCGACTCCAGCTCCAAGAACAACAACCAGGGCCTGCTGGCGGACTTCATTCGTCTGGACTCGGGTCAGGGCGTCCCCGGCAACGACTACTTCGTCTTCGATGATCGCGAAGGCGGCGACATGCCCAGCATCGATTTCGGCTTCGACGTCGCCGACCCCAACAGCTGGGACTTCGTGAAGGGCTATTCAGCGCTGCGCCACTTCCGCACCGTCACGGAGAATGGCTACCAGACCGCCAAGATCGACTTCGAGTGGGACGCCAGCGACGACCTGAGCCTCAGCTTCGGCATCAGCAAGCGCAAGTTCGACTTCTACTACACCCGCTTCGAGCGCCTGATCGGCGACACCATGAACCCCAGCCTGCTCGAAGGCGTGCGTTCCGGCTTGGTCGACGCCACCACGGTTTCGCAGATGGGCCAGCTGACCAGCTGGGGCGAGGGTCTGAACGTGCCCGAGGGCACGCCGACCAGCTTCTTCACGCCGAACCTGGATGCGTTCAAG
Organism: Brevundimonas sp.; assembly: GCF_046295075.1. Lineage (GTDB taxonomy): Bacteria > Pseudomonadota > Alphaproteobacteria > Caulobacterales > Caulobacteraceae > Brevundimonas. Next base: position 45,952 of record NZ_JBKBOC010000011.1, read on the forward strand.
CAACGCTTCGGCTTCGACTGCGACTGCATCAACGAATTCGGCGACTGGCGTCTGTCGGATCTGCGCAACGGCGGCACCAGCACCTTCTGGGTCGATGAGGACAGCCTGTCCTACTATGCGCAGGCTGACTTCCGGGTGCCGCTGTTCATCGGCGAACTGCGCGGCAACGCCGGCCTTCGTCGCGCCGAGACCAAGGTGGATTCACGCGGTCGCTCGCCCAGCGGACGACCCGTTCAGAACGAGAACGAATACAACGACACCTTGCCCTCGCTGAACCTGGTCTGGGAGTTGAACGACAAGCTGATCGTCCGCTTCGCCGCCGCCAAGGTGATGGCGCGTCCGCAGATGACGGCGCTGCAACCCGGCGTCACCGACTTTGCGGTGCCCGTCGGCGATCAGGGCGCCGCGGCGGCCTTCGACGGCTCCAACGCCCGCATCACCCTGGGCAACACCAAGCTGAAGCCGTTCCGCGCCACCAATCTGGACTTCAACGTTGAATGGTATTTCGCCAGCGACGCCATCCTGTCGGTCGCGGTCTTCCACAAGGAGATCGAAAGCTTCCCGCAGATCGTCCTGCGTGAAGGCAAGCTGAGCGAAATCTTCGACGCCGATCAGGTCGCCAATCTGCGCCTCGCCTTCGACGGGCTGACCGATGTGTCGTCCGACAGCCGGCGCGCCTATATCGACGCGGACCTGCCCTTCCAGGTGCGTCAGTTCAACGATGCGCCGGGCGGCACGCTGAGCGGCTTCGAGATCGCCTATCAGCAGAACTTCACCTTCCTGCCGGGCTTCCTGAAGAACTTCGGCGTGCAGGCCAACTACACCAAGATCGATTCCGAGCTGGAATACATCCTGGACCCGGCGCGCAATCTGACGGGCACGGCGCCCTTCCTGGGGGCCTCGCCAGAATCGTTCAATGCGACCGTCTTCTACGAAGTGCCCAAGTGGAGCGCCCGTGTCTCCACCGCCTATCGCGCAGAGTATCAGACCACCTATCCGCTGGCGTCGGGCGGTTGCGATCCGGGCGCCTGCGACTCGCCGCTGATCAACGACTTCCTGGGTTCGTCCGAAACCCTGAACGTCGATGCGTCCTTCACCTACAAGCTGACGGACAATGTCACCATCACCGCCGAGGCGCTGAACCTGACCGATCAGGCGGACGAGCGTTGGGCCTATCAGGCCGATCCTGTGGTCGCCAGCTACGGCTCGACCGGCCGCCAGTACTTCGTCGGCGCACGGTTCGTGTTCTGACGACGATGTTCGACAGCTAATCTCTCCCAGGACGCTGTCCCTCGGGGACGCCGCGAAACATCGGCGTCCCTTCTTTTTTGCCGAAACCCGAAAGGCTCTCGATGAAAAGCAAAGCACTGATCCTGGGCATGGCCCTGACGGCGGCGATGCTGGCCCCGCCCCCCGCTTCGGCGGCGCCGCAAGAGGCCGTCGCCCACTCTCCCGCCGTCGTCTGGAACACGGCCGTCGTTCGTCGCCCCGCCGACTGGTACGCCACGGACCAGGCCCGGCGTCTGGCCGCGACGGTCGTCCTGCATCAGTCGGCCGAGGGCGGCTGGCCCAAGAACACCGACCTGTTCGCGGCGCCCCGCCCCGACGCGGACCCCGGTCTGGCAAATACGATCGACAATGGCGGCACGACCCTGCCGCTGACCTTTCTGGCCCGGACGATCACGGCAGGCGACACGAACAGCCGCGCCGCCTTCGACCGGGGCCTAGACTATCTGCTCGCCGCCCAACAGCCAAACGGCGGCTGGGCGCAGTTCTTTCCCTTGCGTGGCGGCTATCACGACCAGATCACCTTCAACGACGACGCCATGGTCCATGTGCTGGAGCTGTTGCGGGACGTGGGCGATGGGACGGCGCCCTATGGCTTCGTCGACGGTGCTCGACGCGAGCGAGCGCGTCAGGCCGTGGCGCGGGGCGTGGACACCATCCTGCGCACCCAGATCCGCAACAACGGCGTCCCGACTGGCTGGTGCGCCCAGCACGACGCTCAGACCCTGGCTCCGACCCCTGCCCGCCGGTTCGAGCCGGCGTCGCTGTCCGGCCAGGAAACCGTCGGCATCGTCCGCTTCCTGATGAGCCTGCCCGATCCGAGCGAGCAGGTCGTCGCCGCCGTGGACGGCGCCGTGGTCTGGCTGGAGGCGGCCGCCCTTCGCGACACCACCGAGGTCTTCATCACCGACGCGCAAGGCCGCCGCGACCGCGTCCTGGCGCCCAGGCCCGGCGCGCGCATCTGGGCGCGCTTCTACGATCTGGAAACGGGTCAGCCCATCTACATCGGCCGCGACGCCGTCATCCGTCACGACCTGATGGAGATCGAGCATGAGCGTCGCAACGGTTATCGCTACGTCGGCGTATGGGCCGAGACGCTGCTGGACAAGGACTATCCGACCTGGAAGGCCACCCGCCCATAATCGCCCTGTCCCGTCGTCGCCTGTTGCTGTCCTGGGCGGCGGCAACAGGATCGAGAAGCCTCCTCCCCTGAGCCGCCAGGTGAAATGTTCACTTCGCCACACGCTCGCGCGGCTGTTACTTCACCACTATGCGTCGCTGCCTCAGGGATGCCGCTTCCTGTGACGACAGCGGCAACCGTCCCATTGCGTCGTTCAGATAGCCGTCCAGCGGGCCGGAAAACGGCCAGTCGGAACCCGGCGTGAAACGCTCGACGCCGATGCTTCTCATGACCTCCACCAATCGCGCCCGGTTTTCCTGCGATGTATCGGCGTCGAAGACGGCCGCCAGGCGACGGACGTGGTCGGGATTGCGCAGATCGACGCCGGAGTTGGTCAGGTGCAGCTCCGCTCCTCGCCGTTTGGGGACCAAACGATCCGCATCTCCACTAGCCCCTAACCCCGGCGACAAAGCCAACCCCATGTCCGAAGCCCTCACCGACGGCGTCCACCACATAGGCGTCGCCGGCGGCAGAACGATGGAACGCCCAGCATTTCTCAGTGGGTATGGACCAGCCAGGCTTTGTGGGTGTTCGACCAGACTTCCCCGTTCCCGCATGGCTCGCGGCCTCAGGTCCATCCGAGCCTGGAGAGCATCGATCACCGCTTCTTGCTCCCACCGTGTGACCTTCGTTCGACCGCAGGAGTGCACGGAGCCTTGATGCTGCAGCCTGAGCAACTGGCTTCGTCCCAGTATCGATGCAGCGTCATTCCCTTCTCGACGACCGTCATACGGTACGGAAGCAGGGCGCGAGCCAGGCAGCGGTAAGACGTCTTGAGCAATCAGATAGATGAAGTCTTGCTCGCCGAAGCGACCACGGCTTTGAACTTTGAGCCATTGATGGCGACCAGCGCCGATCCGAGTAGACTCAGGTGACGGCACAGCACCACAAACCGTGCGCAGACCGCCTGGATCGCCGGGTCGTTGTCGCGGCGAAAGTCGGCGATGGTCTTGTGATCCGGCGCCAGCCGCCCCGTCAGCCACATCAGCTCGACGTTGCGCTGCGCCTCGCGCTCCAGTCTCCGGCTCGATTGCACCTTGTTCAGATAGCCATAGACGCAGAGTCGGCAGCATGGCCGGGTGATAGGCTGGTCGCCCCGTGGCCGCAGGCGTCATGCCCTCGAAGCCCAAACTCTTCAGATACAACTCGTCGACGAAGACATCGACCAACCCGGACCGAATTGTCCTCCGCCACATAGTCGTCGAGACACTCGGGAAGCAGCGTCGGCTGCCGGCGATCTGCACCCTGAACGAAGCGTCAGGATAAGCTAATTCGCTCCATCCGGACGCGTTTTTGCACAGCCTCAGTCAGAAGCAGACCCTAAGAACGCACGAACGGTAGAGCCTCTCTGACAGCCTCTACACCGTAGCGCTACGGGTTCGCACTAGCCCGACCCGACCACTAAAATCCCTCAGTCAGCAACGAAATCCCCTCGTCTGAGGCCTAATTCGCATGCCCGCTCACCCCTCACTCCCACTCGATCGTCCCAGGGGGCTTGGACGTCACGTCGTAGACCACGCGGTTCACGCCGCGCACTTCGTTGATGATGCGGGTCGCGGTCTTGGCCAGGACGTCCCAGGGGAATTGGTAGAAGTCGGCGGTCATGCCGTCGGTGGAGGAGACGGCGCGCAGGGCCAGGACCTTTTCGTAGGTGCGGGCGTCGCCCATGACGCCGACGGTCTTGACCGGCAGCAGGACGGCGAAGGCCTGCCAGATCTGGTCGTACAGGCCGGCCTTGCGGATTTCGTCCAGATAGATGGCGTCGGCCTGTTGCAGGGTCTCGACGGCGTCGGGCGTGATCTCGCCGGGTATGCGGATGGCCAGGCCCGGTCCGGGGAAGGGGTGACGTCCTACGAAAGCGTCGGTCAGGCCCAGTTCGCGGCCCAGGGCCCGGACCTCGTCCTTGAACAGTTCGCGTAAAGGTTCGACCAGTTTCAGCTTCATATAGTCGGGCAGGCCGCCGACGTTGTGGTGGCTTTTGATGACATGGGCCTTGCCGCTGGACGAGGACACGCTCTCGATCACGTCGGGATAGAGGGTGCCCTGGGCCAGGAATTCGGCGCCCTCGATCTTGTTAGCCTCGCGGTCAAAGATCTCGATGAAGACCCGGCCGATGATCTTGCGCTTGGTCTCTGGGTCCGACTGGCCCGCCAGCTCACCCAGGAATTCCTTCGACGCATCAACGTGAACCAGCGGGATGTTGTAGTGCTCGCGGAACAGGGTCGTGACCTGTTTCGCCTCATCCTTGCGCAGCAGGCCGGTGTCCACGAAGACGCAGGTAAGCTGGTCGCCGATGGCTTCGTGGATCAGCACGGCCGCGACCGATGAATCGACGCCGCCGGACAGGCCGCAGATCACCTTCGCCGAGCCGACCTGTTCGCGGATCTGGGCGATCTTCTCGTCGCGATAGGCGGCCATGGTCCAATCGCCCTTCAGCCCGGCGATGCCATGGGTGAAGTTCTTCAGCATCTGGTGGCCGCGCGGGGTGTGCATCACCTCGGGGTGGAATTGCACGCCGTAGAAGCGGCGGGTCTCGTCGGCGATCACCGCATAGGGCGAACCGGCCGAGGAGGCGACGACGTCGAAGCCCGCGGGGATGGCGACGATCTTGTCGCCGTGGCTCATCCAGACCGTCTCCTCCTCGCCGACCGGAGCCAGGTCCGCCAGCAAGGGCGAGGCCTTCTCGACCTTGATTTCAGCGCGGCCGAACTCGCGGGTGTGGCCGCCCTCGACCTTGCCGCCCAGCTGTTCACACATGGTCATCTCGCCGTAGCAGATGCCCAGCACCGGCACGCCGGCCTCGAACACGGCCTGGGGAGCGCGGGGGCTGCCCTCTTCGTGGACGCTCTCGGGACCGCCCGACAGGATGATGGCCGCCGGCTTCATGGCCGCCAGAGCCGCCTCGGCCTTCTGGAACGGATGGATCTCGCAATAGACGCTGGCCTCGCGCAGGCGGCGCGCGATCAGCTGCGTCACTTGGCTGCCGAAGTCGACGATGAGGACCTTCTGGTGGTCGTGCGGGGTGGTCATGGCGTGATCGAATCCGGGGAGAGTTGCGCGGGGTCTTGGCCTTCAAAGGCCGGAATTTCAAGCGCGGCGAGGCCGTCGGCCTCCAGCACGGCGATCAGACGGTCCAGGGCGGCGGCCAGGTTCTCGTTCACATGGTGCAGGGTGGAGGTCCAGTCCTCCAGCGCCTTCAACTCGGCACGGCCGTCCGACACGCCGCGCAGGGCGATCAGAGGCACACCGAAGGTCTGGGCCGACCGGACCAGGGCCCAGGTCTCCATGTCCACCATCTCGGCCTCGATGGCGTCATAGGCGGCGCCGGAGACGACATTGGCCCCGGTCGACAGGGTCGCGGTCGGCACGCCAGGGATGGGGCACGGCAGCGGCAGGATCGCAGGCTGGTCCAGCAGCGGCGTCACGCCCTTGGCGAAACCCAGGGCGCTGGCGTCCATATCGCGATAGGTGACCGACGCGGCCTGATAGACGGCGGCGTGGTCCAGCAACCGCGAGCCGCACGACCCCAGCGACACGATCAGGTCCGGCAGGTCGCCCGCCGCCTCCAGGCGCGCCAGAGCGGCGGTCAGGACGATGGCCGCTTCGACCGGACCGACGCCAGTCATCAGGGGCTGGATTCGGGCTTGGAGATGCAGGCCATATTCGGCGGGCGCGGCCATGACGCACAGGACGGACACGGGTCCGAACCGGTGCAGGCCGTGGCTCACTTGCGCGACCCCGTCAGATAGGTGTTCTCAAGCCAGAGATTGCGCTCAGCCGTCCAGGTCAGCAGGCAGTCGCTCCGGGCGGCCCTCGCCAAGGCCGGGTCGGACTGATCCGCCGCGCGGCTGTCGCAGGCCGCGTCGCGCGCCCGGATCCAGGCGCGTTGGCGATCACGCAGTTGCAGCACTTCGGCCCGGTCCAGGCCCTGACGCGCCGCACGATAGGCGGCGTTCAAGAAGCGATCCTCGTTCGCCAGGGCGTTGTCGAGACAGGCCTGCAAACCCGCGCCCTTGGACTGTGACTGACAGCTGAAATAGGCATCCGAGCGATCCTGAACCGCCATGGGGCCGGCGGTCAGCGCAAGGACCAGCGACAGGATCATGCCGTGCGCTCGTAAACGGCGGCGAAGAAGCCGTCGGTGTCCGCCGTGGCCGGCGACAGGCGCAGACGCGCGCCGGACGCCAGTTCGGCTAACCTGGCGCGGGCGGCCTGGGTCAGTTGCGGCGCGGCCAGCAGATCGGCCACGGGCACCGGACGGAAGTCGGGATTCGCGGCCTCGAAGGCGTAGGCGCTGGCCTCGTTCTCGCGCGCCAGCATCGAACAGGTGACATAGACCAGACGGCCGCCCGGCTTCACCAGCTTGCCGGCCTGACCCAGGATGCGCACCTGAAGAGCATGCACCTTTTCGACCTCTTCGGCCGTCAGACGCCAGGCGTCGTCGGGGCGACGGCGCCAGGTGCCCGAACCCGAACAGGGAGCGTCCACAAACACCAGATCGGCCTGGCCGTTGACGGCTTCCAGCCCGCCACCGTTCTGGCCGATCAGCACCAGCTCGGCCTCGACGCCTGCGCGTTTCAGGCGCGGACGGATGTTCTCCAGCCGCTTGTTGACGACGTCGGCGGCGATCAGCTTGCCCTGCCCCGTCATGGCCTGGGCCAGACCCAGGGTCTTGCCGCCGCCGCCGGCGCAGTAGTCCACGACGGTCGTGCCGGGTTGCGCCCCGGCCAGCCAGCAGACGACCTGGCTGCCCTCGTCCTGGATCTCGAACTTGCCGGCCTTGAATCCGTCCAGCGCCTGGATGTTGGGCGGCGGCTCCGACGGCACGCGCAGGCCCAGAACGGACCAGGGGGTGCGAGACACCTCAAGCCCGGCGGCCCGCAGCTCGGCCTCGACCTCTTCCACCGTAGCGGCCGCATCATTGACTCGCAGGTCGATGGGCGCGCGCGGCGTCATCAGGGCGTGGGCTTCCTCGGCCCAGCGGTCGCCGAAGGTGGCCTTGAAATCCTCGACCACGAACTCCGGCAGACCCGCCGCGACCCAGCCCGGAACTTCACCCTGCCCGGCCGTGATCCGGCTCCGCTCCTGTTTCGACAGCGGACGCGGGCCATAACCGTCGCCCGAGTGCAGAGCCTCGATCTCTTCCAGCGACAGGCCGTCGATGGCGTGCAGCGAACCGATAACCAGGGCCCGGCCGTCCTCGCGCCCGCCCATGATCCACGACAGTCGGCCGCGCGCGCGCAGCACCTTGTAGACATGATCGGCGATGGCGCGTCGGTCCTTGGACCCGGCGTATCGGTTGGCGGCCCCCCAGGCCTTGAGGACGGTTTCGGCCGGTTGGCGGCCCTGGGCCATGGAGTCCAGAATGGAGGCGGCGGCGGCGAGGCGGGCGGCTGGGGTCAATTCAGGCTTTCAGGAAAAACAGGGACGCCAGGACCATGACCAGTCCCGCAAGCGAGACCACCCAGACCAGCGACCGGACATAGGGAACGCCAAAGGCGTAAAGGGGCACATAGACGACGCGCGCCCAGAAATAGAGCGCCGTCCCCCACAGGGTCAGCGGACCGGCCGCGCCGATCACATGGGCGATCAGCACGGCGCCGATGAACAGCGGCAGGGTCTCGAACAGATTGGCCTCTGCACGTTCGAGACGGCCGGTCAGCGGCTTCTTCGCCGCCGGCGTCTCGTCGCGCGGACCCGCATTCCACTTCGAGCCGAACTCGACCGTCCGCGCCCCGGCCGGCAGGAAGATCTGCACCAGCGCCAGGATCAGCGTCAGGGCCAGATAGGTCAGTTCGGTCGTCATGGCCCTTATCCCTGTCTGTAGTTCGGCGCCTCGCGCGTGATCATCACGTCGTGGACGTGGCTCTCCCGCAGGCCCGCGCCGGTGATGCGCACAAAGCGCGCGCGCTCCTGGAAGTCCGCGATTGTCCCGGCGCCGACATAGCCCATGGAGGCGCGCAGCCCCCCGACCATCTGGTGCAGGACCGGGCTGATAGGCCCCTTATACGGCGTCTGGCCCTCGATGCCCTCGGGCACCAGCTTCTCGGACGAGACTTCCTTCTGGAAGTAGCGATCCGCCGAGCCGCGCGCCATGGCGCCGACCGAACCCATGCCGCGATACGACTTGTAGCTGCGCCCCTGGTACAGGAAGACCTCGCCGGGGCTTTCGTCGGTGCCGGCGAACATCGAACCCATCATGGCCACGTTCGCGCCGGCCGCGATGGCCTTGGCCAAGTCGCCCGAATATTTGATGCCGCCATCGGCGATGACCGAGGCGCCCGTGCCCCTGGCGGCTCGTGCGGAGTCCATCACGGCCGTCAGTTGCGGCACGCCCACGCCCGCCACGATTCGGGTGGTGCAGATGCTGCCCGGACCGATGCCGACCTTCACCGCATCCGCGCCCGCGTCGATCAGGGCGCGCGTCGCATCATAGGTGGCGACGTTGCCGGCGATGATCTGCAGCCGATTGTTCTCACGCTTGATGCGCTCGACCACCTGGGCGACCGAGGCCGAATGACCGTGGGCGGTGTCGATCACCACCACGTCGCAGCCCGCTTCGGCCAGGGCCATGGCCCGCTCATAGCCGGCGTCGCCGACCGTCGAGGCCGCCCCGACCAGAAGACGACCCTGGTCGTCCTTGGCCGCGTGGGGGAAGGCCTGGGCCTTCTCGATGTCCTTCATAGTGATCAGGCCGACGGCCCGATAATCCTCGTCCACCACGACCACGCGCTCGATCTTGCGGGTCTTCAGAAGCTGACGCGCCTCTTCCCGTCCCGCGCTCTCACCCACCGTGATCAGGTCGCCCGTCGTCATCAGCGAGGCGGCCGTGACGTTCAGGTCACTCTCGAACCGCATGTCGCGGTGGGTCAGCATGCCGACCAGCTTGCCGGTCGCCGGATCGACCACCGGGAAGCCGGTGATCTTCTTGCGCGCCACGATCTCGCGGACCTCGCCCAGGGTCGTCTGCGGACCGACGGTCACGGGATTGACCACCATGCCGCTTTCATAACGCTTCACGGCGCGGACCTGATCGGCCTGCTCCTCGATGGTCATGTTGCGGTGAAGCACGCCCAGGCCGCCGGACTGGGCCATGGCGATGGCCAGGCGGCTTTCCGTCACCGTGTCCATCGCAGACGACAGCAGCGGGATGTTCAGTCTGATGTCGCGCGTCAGCTGGGTCGAGACATCGACCATCGCCGGCATGAACTCGGACGGGCCGGGTTCGAGCAAAACATCGTCGAAGGTCAGTCCTTCGCGTATCTCCATAGGGAGTCTCCGTTTTGCGGGCCGCGTATAACGGGCGGCGGGGGGCCACGGCAAGGGTCTTGCGGCTTATGGACCCAATAGATTTTATTGCTTTGCAACCGGCGGGGCCGATTACCATTCTCCCTGCATGGTCGGCGTAATCCTCAGCACCGCGCGCAAACTGGCTCTGAAAATCGCCAGCTACGGCGTCATGCACCTTGTCGTGGCCGTCCTGGTGGCCTTCGCCATCACGCGGGATTGGCGCATCGCATTGGCCGTCGGCATGGTCGAGCCGATCTTCCAGACCATCGCCTACACCGTCCATGATCGCGTCTGGCACAAGGTCGAGCGCCGACGCATGGCCTCCAACATCGAAGAGGCGACGGAAGCCTTCACCGCCCGCCTCGACATCATGTCGCCCGAGGAACAGCAGCGTTCGCACGACGCCCACGGTCATCGCGGCCACAGCCACGCCCTGCCCCGCTCCTTCAAACAGGTCGCGCTGAAGACCGTGACCTATGGCGTCATGCACTTCGCCGTCGCGGTCACGGTCGCCTACGCCCTGACCAACGACATCCGCACGGCCCTCGCCATCGGCATGATCGAACCGCTGGTTCAGACCGTCTTCTTCACCCTGCACGACCGCATCTGGGCCAGGATCGAAGATCGTCGGGCGCGCGAGAGCACGGCGACCGCCTGAAGTCTCAGCGCTTGTTCAGCGCCACCAGGAAGACCTCGGCGCTGTTTTTCCGGCTCGACTCCGGCTTGACATATTTCACCGTCTCGAACTCCTCGCGCAGCCGCGCCAGAACGCCGCCGGCATCCCCGCCCTGGAAATTCTTGGACACGAAATTCCCGCCTGGCTTCAGGGTGCGGATGGCGAAGTCGGCGGCGATCTCGATCAGGGCGATGATTTTCAGGTGGTCCGTCTGACGGTGGCCGACCGTATTGTGCGCCATGTCCGACAGCACCAGGTCCGGCGCCCCGCCGATGGCGTCGATCAGCTGCTGGTCCACGCCCGGATGGGTGAAGTCGGCCTGCAACAGGGTCGAACCCGGAATCGGCTCGATCATCAGCAGGTCCACGCCCGCCACCGCGCCCGCCCCGCGATTGACCGCCACCTGGATCCAGCCGCCGGGCGCCGCACCCAGGTCGATGACCTTCGAGCCGCGCTTGATCAGCCGGAATTTGTCGTCGATCTCGATCAGCTTGAAAGCCGCGCGCGAGCGCCAGCCCTCGGCCCGCGCCTTCTCCGACCATTTGTCGGCCAGTTGGCGTTTGATCCATTGCTGGCTCGACATGGACTTGGTGTCGGCCGTCTTCATCTTGGTGCCCATGCCGCGCCCGGCGGCTGTCCCGCCCGTGGGCGGTTTGACCATGCGGCGGCGTTCCCCAGACTTTTGATTCGCGGGCTTTTCGTCTTCGCTCATCGTTCCCACATAGCCCCGACCGGCGTTGCGGGCTATGTCCCGCCTCAAATCAACCCCCAAGAGGACGACCGAAATGGCCGAAACCCTGACCTTCACCCTGGACACCGGCGACGGCGAAGCCCGCGACGTGGTCATCAAACTGCGCTCGGACCTGGCTCCCGGCCACGTCGAACGCATCACCGAACTGGCCTCGGAAGGCTTCTATGACGGCGTCGTCTTCCACCGCGTGATCCCCGGCTTCATGGCCCAGGGCGGCGATCCCACCGGCACCGGCACCTCGGGCTCCAAGAAGCCGAACCTGAAGGCCGAGTTCTCGGCCGAGCCGCACAAGCGCGGCGTCTGCTCGATGGCCCGGACGTCCGACCCCAACAGCGCCAACTCGCAGTTCTTCATCTGCCTGGACGACGCCACCTTCCTGGACCGCCAGTACACCGTCTGGGGTGAAGTCGAATCCGGCATGGAACACGTGGACGCCCTGCCCAAGGGCGAGCCCCCGCGCGCGCCCGGCAAGATCGTCAAGGCGACGGTCAACTAAGACTGCAATCTTGACGTTTCCCGGCGATGGCTTTCAGTTGCGAGACTGAGCCATCGTCGGGGGACGACATCCTTGCGCATACTTCTGGTCATCGAGCCGTCCGGCGGCGGCTCGGGGCGCCACGTGGTCGATCTGGCCCGCGCCCTGATCCAGAGCGGCCATCAGGTTTCGCTGATCTACTCGCCGCGACGCGCCGAGGCCTGGTTTCAGACCGAAATCGCCGCCCTTCCCCTAAACGCCCTCGAACGCCTGCCGATGCGGCGAGGCGTCGGTCCGTGGGACATCGCCTGCCTTCAGGCGCTCAACCGCCTGATCGCGCGTCTCGGCCCGTTCGAGATCGTGCACGGCCATAGCGCCAAGGCCGGCGCCCTGGTTCGTCTTGCCAATGCGCCCGGCGCCGCACGAATCTACACCCCCCACGCCCTGCCCATGATGGGTCCGCCCAGCCTGCCGAAGATCGTCGCCGGCATCGCGGAGTTCCTGCTGGCCCAAGCAGGCGGCGACGCCGTCATCGCGGTCTCCGAAGAGGAAGCCGCCGTTGCGCGTCGCTGGGGCCTGGCTTCCCGTCGCCTCCACGTCGTCCCCAATGGCCTCGCCGCCCTGCCGTCCACGGACCGTCAGGCGGCTCGACGCACGCTGGACCTGCCCGCCGACGCCCTCGCGGTCGGTTTCGTCGGTCGGCTTTGCGCGCAGAAGGATCCCGTCCGCTTCGCCCAGGCCGTGCGTCTGGCGAACGCCGCCGACCCGCGCGTCGTCGGCGTCCTGATCGGCGACGGCGACCTGGCCCCGGCGGTCGAGGCTGCGGGCGGCAAGGCCGTCCGGCTAATGGGCGGCCGCGACGCCCGATGTCTGATGGCCGGTTTCGACCTGTTCGCCATGACCAGCCGCTATGAAGCCGGCGCCTACGCCATGATCGAGGCCGCCGCCCTGGGCCTGCCGATCGTGACCACCGATGTCGGCGGCGTCGCCTGCCTGATCCAGGCCGGCGCCCGCATTGACCGCCTGCCCCAGGGCGCCGCGCCGGACGATCTGGCCCAGGCGATGCGCGCCGCGCTCCAAAGCCGGGTCATCCCCTTGCCTGTTGCGAAGACCGCCCTGTGCGTATCGCGCATGGCCGAACAGACGGTCCAGATCTACCGCGACGCCTTCGCCCTGCGGCGCCTGGGTGGCTGAGCCCCTCTTCATCAACGGCCGCTTCCTGACCCAGCCCATGAGCGGGGTGCAACGCTATGCCCGCGAGATCGTCCGCGCCCTGGACAGACGTCTCGACGCCGCCGACCGCTAGGTCCTGCTCACGCCCGTCGGCGCCGACGATCTTCAGCTCACGACCCTCCCCGTCCAGACCGTGCCGGGCGGACGCGGCCACCTGTGGGAACAGACCGCCCTGGCCTGGACCGCGCGCCACGGCCGCCTGTTGTCGCTGGGCGGCTCAGGTCCCGTTCTGCATCCCCGGCAGATCGTCGTCATCCATGACGCCGCCGTCTTCCGCCATCCCGAACATTTCCGCCGCGGCTACGCCGCCTTCCACCGCATCCTCGGCCGACTGCTGGCGCGCCAGGCTCGACTGGCGACCGTGTCCGACTTCTCCCGCCGAGAGCTCGCGGCCGTGCTGAACCTGCCGCCCGCCGACATCACAGTGGCCCCGAACAGCGCCGACCATCTCGGGGCCGTCACGCCGGACCCCGCCGTCATCGACAGCCTCGACCTGACGGACCACCCCTATTTCGTTGCCCTCGGCAATCTGACGCCGAACAAGAACCTCGCCGTCGCACTCCGCGCCCTCGCCCACCTCGCAGACCCGACCGTTCGCCTGGTCATGATCGGCGCGCGTCCACCCGCGATCTTCGATCAACCAACCATCCAGCCCGACCCGCGCCTGACCTTCGCCGGCCGGCGTTCCGACGCCGAGATTGCGGCCCTTCTCCGCAGCGCGCGCGGCCTCATCTTCCCCAGCCTCTATGAAGGTTTCGGCATCCCTCAGCTGGAAGCCTTCGTGCACGGTTGCCCCGTAATCGCCTCGGACATCGCCGCGACGCGAGAGGTCTGCGCCGACGCCGCCCTCTATTTCGCCCCCCACGACGACGCGACCCTGGCCGGTCATATGACCCGCCTTTTGACCGCAACAGACCCCGCTCGCCGCGACGCTGGCCTGCGACGCGCCGAACGCTATTCTTGGTCCCGCTCGGCCGAAATTCTGGACGACCTTCTGACCAGCACCTGGCGATAGATCGCCCTGTGGGCCTCGACGATGGAGGCTTCGGTCCACATTGGCGTCCCGCCCCCGGCGAACCGCCAACGCTCCGGCGTCGCCAGCACCTCGCCCATGGCCCGCGCCAGCGCGCCCTCGTCGCCCGGCTCCACCAGGGCCGCCGCTCCCGCCCCGCTCGCCGCCTCGGGCAGACCGCCGATGCGTGACGCAATCACGCCCCGCCCCTGCTGCACCGCCTCGACCACGACCCGCCCGAACGGTTCGGCCCAGACGGACGGCGCGATCAGAACATCCACAGTGGGCCAGAAGTCCGCCGCCTCTACCTGTCCCAGCCAGACGATGCGCGGATCGGCATAGGTCCGCCTCAGCCGCTGCACATAGGCGGCCTCGCCCCGCCCCGCGATTCTCAGCCGCCAGTCGCCCTCCAGCCCCATCACCGCGCGCAACAGGACTTCGATCCCCTTCTCCGGCTCGACCCGCCCCATGAAACCGAACGTCATAACCGGATCGTCCGCCAGCGACGGCCGAGCCGAAACCACCGCCTGCGCCGCCGCATTGCCGATCACCGACGCCGCCGCGTCCCGAAAATATCCGGCGGCCCGATGCGCCTCCAGCACCGGCCGGCTCAGTGCAATCACATGATCCACCGCCTGCGCGCGAGCCCGCTTGCCCGCCGTCAGCAGCACGCATGATCCACACCGCGTCTCGCATCGCCGTTCGCTCCGGAACATCGACGCCCGCGCGCACGTCATCGACCAGTCCCTCAACGTCTGCACCAGCGGCAGGTCCCGCCGCGCCGCCGCCCGATAGACCGACAAGGAAAACCCCGTCGTCAGATGCAGATGGATCAGGTCGGGCCGCACCCGCTCCACCACCCGATCGACCGCCTCATCCATCCACGGATTGGCGGCCTCAAGCCCATGCCACACGGCGCGCCGAACCGGCGACCTGCGCTCTCCGTCATAGGGCCAATAGAGATTGTTCAACGGCAGGCGATGCACCGAAACGCCCCCGGCCACCGCCTCGACAGCCTCCCGTCCGGACTTAAGCGTCAGCACCGACACATCGGCCCCCGCCCGTACCAGCCCCTGCGCCAACTGCGCCACGCTGCGTTCAGCGCCCCCGACATAATGCGGCGGATACAGGGTGTTGACGATCAGCACCCTCACGGCGCCACCGGCCTTCGCCACGCCAGCGCCGCCACCAGACACGACAGAAAGACGAACCCCGCGCCCTGCGTCAGGTCCTCAGTGAACAAGGTCATCAGCAGATAGACCGACAGCGGCGTCAGGGCGTCCAACCGCGCCGCCGACCACAGATGCAGCCCCAACATGACCAGGGCCGCGATCACCCCCACCGTCCGCGCCATGAACAGATAGCCGTTGTGGCTGACCGACAGCGCCCGAAACGCCCCCATCTCGTCCGCCGACGACCAGCCCGCCCCCATCGGCCGTTCAAGCACCAGATCGACGGTTCGCCCCCAGGTCAGCATCCGCCCCGCCAGATTGTCCTCAAGCGTCGCCCGGTCGAACCGCCCTGCAAACCGGCCGGTATCGACGTCGAAACGCCCGGTCTGTAGCGCCAGCAATCCGGCCGCCAGTAAGCAGACCGCCAGCACTACCCTCAGCGGCCTGATACGCTCACGCCACCGCCATCCCACGACGATGCGAGCCAGAACCGCAAGAACGCCAGCCGCAATCCCGCCCCGCGACAAGGTGCTGACGAACCCCAGGATCGCCAGCCCGAACCCCGCCAGCGTCGTCGGCCGCCCCACCCACCGCCGCCCCGCCAGGATCACCCCCGCCGGAACCGCCAGTCCGATCATCGCCATGGCCGCGTTCGGATGCTCGGCCAGGGTCGTGATCCGAACTTGAGCGCCAACCGTGGTGACGACCGCCCGCGGCGACGCCAGCCCAATCCCCTGCAGCGTCTCCAACCCGACCAGCAGCGTCAGCCCATAGGTCGCCAGATGACAGGCCGCGCCGATCAGGATCGCGGCGAAGAACAGCCGCCGCCGTCGCTCGTCCCTGACGATCAAACTCGCCGCCGCCGGTGCCACCAGGGCCGCGACGATCCACCGAAACCAGAACGCCCCGTCCCCGGCGTTCAGCCGCTCTCCGACCTGCGACGCTTGCAGCAACAGAGTGATCGTTAGAAACGCCGCCGCGACCGGCCCGGCCGCCTTCAGAACCGGCGTCATCCGCCGCCATTCCATCACCGCCAACGGCAGGGCGAGCAGCAGCGCCAAATCCCCCAGCCGCGGCCCGCTGACATGACCCGGCGCCAGAAAGATCGGCAGCGTCACGCCCAGCCCCAACACGACCAGCACCGCCCGCTGATAGGCCGCACCCACCTGTGACCACCTTGGCGTCGCCCCTCGTCGACCGCTCACGACGGCGTGCAATGCTCGACCTTCGGATCGAACCACGCCCCGTCCACGACGCCGGCCATCAGCACCCCGGCCTTGCGCCAGCGCCCGCGCAACGCCAACCGGCCGGCGATCCGCAAACGCGACGCGACATAGCGAAGGGTCGAGCCCCGGCCCTCGTGCCGCCGCTTGGCCAGGATGACGTTGCGGGTCAGATAGCGATGAAGCCGCTCGCGCCCCGGATCGGCCTCGGTCTCGATGGTCAGATGCCCCGACGCCGCGCGCACATGCACCACGCAGCTGGCGGCGACCAGATACCCCGGCCCGTCCCGCGACAGCCGCAACGTATATTCGGTATCGTCGCCCCAGATGAACATGGGCGCCAGCGGCAGGCCGTGGCGCGTCACCGCCGCCCGGCTGACCAGCACCGACACGAACGTCGCCTGCCGCACCGGGATCAACCCCTGCTCCAGCCGCTCGCCCCAGTTGGGATAGCCAAGCACATTCCGCCGTCGGTCGATCTCCGGCGTATTGGTCAGATGCCCCTGCGGCGAGCGCACGCTGGAACACAGAAAGGCCGGCGTCACGTCCTCGTCGTCCAGCATCGTCTCGGCGCGCAACAGCGCCTCCAGCGCATCGGGCGCGGCCAGCACGTCGTCGTCCATCAACCAGACCCGGTCCGCCCCGGCCTCGACCGCCGCACGGATTCCGGCGTTGAACCCGCCCGCACCGCCGGTATTGACCGGCATCCGCACCACCAACGCCTTGCCCGCCCAGGCATCGGCCAGCATCTCGGCCGTGCCGTCGTCGCTGGCGTTGTCGATCACGACCAGCCCGTCGCACTGACGCGTCTGGGCGATCAGATGCGCCAGACAGCGTTCCAGCAGAGCACGCCGGTTCCACGTCACCACGACGGCCCAGACCGAACGCTTCACGCCGCCATCCTGGCCACGGCCGGCGCCAGTGATTTCTCGACCAGGCTCAGCGCCCGACCCACCGCCTGGTCCATGTTGTAATATTGAAAATCCGCCAGCCGCCCGGCGAACCAGACCTTGCCCGCCAGCGTCGCCGCCATCGCCCGATACTGCGCCGCCAACCCGCGAGAGGCCTCTGACAGGACCGGATAATAGGGCGCGTTCACCCCGACCTCATGCGCGACCGGATATTCGGTCACGGTCGCCGTCGTCGCGCCCCGCTCGCCGGTCAGATGGCGAAAGTCGGTGATGCGGGTGAAGTCGAATTCGTTGGGATAGTTGACGGTCCCGACCGGCAGGCCGTCCTCCACATCGACGACCTGATGTTCGAACCGCACGCTGCGATAGGGCAAGACCCCCGCCGACCGCCCGAAATAGTCGTCCAGCGCACCGCAATAGACCATGCGGTCCAACGTCTGCGCCTCGACCTGATCCATGCCGGTGCTCAGCGACACATGGATGTTGGGGTGGTCCAGCAGGCGGTCGAACAGGGCCCCATACCCGTCGCGCGGCATGGCCTGGTATCGGTCGGTGAAATAGCGGTCGTCCCTGCTGATCGCGACCGGAACGCGCGCCAGGACCGACGCGTCTAGGGCGTCGGCGGCCACGCCCCACTGTTTGGCGGTGTAGTTGGCGAACAGCTTGTCGAACACATAGTCCGCCAGAAACCTCAGATCCGCGTCGTCCGCCGCCTGCCTCAGGTCATGGATGCTGGGCCGCGCGCCGAACCCGAACCTCTGCACCAGCGTGTCCGACAACCGGTCCGCCATCCGTTCGGGAAACAGCAGCCGCATCGAATCCAGATTGAACGGCACGGGGACCAGCCGCCCGTCCACATGCCCCCGGACCCGATGGAAATAGGGCCGCCACGCCGTGAACTGGCTCAGATAGTCGAAGATCCGCGCGCTGTTGGTGTGGAACACATGCGGCCCATAGGGATGGATCAGCCGCCCGCCCTCGTCGCGCCGGTCATGGGCATTGCCGCCGACATGACCGCGCTGGTCGATCAACAACACGGTCTGATCCAGTCCGCGCGCCAGCCGCTCGGCGACCACTGCGCCGGTGAAGCCCGCCCCGATGATCAGCCAGTCATACCGCCTGGACATCACGCCTCCCGCCGCCTTGGAACAGCGACGCCCAGTGCGCCTTCAGGCAAACCAGACAGGCGACGACCACCGCCGTCTCACCAACGATCCGCGCCCACGCCATGCCAACGGCGCCATACGTCGGCGTCAGCAGAACCGCCGGTCCCAACGTCGCGACGCATCCCACCCCCACGATCACGGCGAACCGCCGGTCCATGCGAAGCGGCGTCATCAGATGCAGCCCCAGCACCTGGCTGATCACCACCAACGGCAGAACCCAGGCCAGCAGCCTCAGCACTTCGACCGCCGGCGCGAACCCCTCGCCGAACAGCAGACGCACCAGGATCGGCGCCGCCAGCGTCAGACCCGCCGCCAAGACAACGAACCCCGCCAGCGACAGCCCCAACACCCAGCGCGCCGTTCGAAACGCCGCCCCCGCATCCTCGACCAGCAGACCGGCGATCCGGGGCGCGATCAGTCCGGCCAGCGGCCGCATCAACGATCCCGACGCCGAAACCAGCCGGTCCGCCACGCCGTAAAGCGCCGCCTGAACAGGCCCGGCCAGGGCCGCGACCATCAGAACGCCCGCGCCCGTATAGGCGACGACTGCCGCCCGGCTGACGAACAGAGGCGCACCCTCGACCAGCGCCCGCCGCACGAACCCGCGCCCCGGCGCCGTCATCTCATGACGTCGAAAAAGCAGCACGGCGCCTGCTGCCAGCCCGGCCCAGACGCCCGCCGCCTGAACCGCCATCACCCCGCCGACGGACAAGGATGGTGACGCCAGCACTGCGACCGTCGCCGCCAGGGCGAACCCGACCTCCAGCATCGCCGCCGGCGCCGGATCGCGAATCCCCTGAAAGAACCACAACAGACTGGCGCCCTGGCCCACCCCGAGCAGGATCGCCATCGCTGCGACGACGTCTGCGCCGTCCATAACGGGATTGATCATCGCCAGACCGACGCCGACCACGACGGCCGGCACCGCGAGCACGCCGCGCATCGCCAGCGCCTGACCAACGGTGGCGCCCCGCCCCTCGACCGTCCCGGCGATGTCGCGCGGACCCGAGATCGAAAGCCCGTAATCGACGACCACCGCCACGATCAGCGCCAGCGCGATCCCCGCCGCATAGACCCCGAACCCGTCCAGCCCCAGTCGTCGGGTCAGGACCGGATAGAGCAACAGCGGCGAGACATACCGGGCGACATGGGCGCCATACAGCCAGCCGGCGTCGGCCACGCCGCGCGCAGACAGCAATCGGTGACCGCCTTCTCCCAACTGCCGCCCCCGCGCTCAACTCAGGGGCGATGTTTAGACACGCATAACCATGTTCGCAAGCGTGGCGTCAGACGCCCTGTTCAGCCGAAACGGCCCTCGGCCCAGCGCGCGGCGAAATAGCCGCCCGTCGCCGACACCATGGTCAGGGTCGTGCCCCAGATCAGGTCGATGATTGTCAACTTGGTCTGCCACACCGCCAGCGTCGCCTGATTGGTCAAGTCGTAGGTGGCGTAGGCGACGAAGCCCAGGACCGCCCCGTTAAGCGCCGCCCGCGTCCAGTTCCCTTCCTTCAGGGCCGGCGCGATGGCCAGGAAGACCGTTCCCGCGATGGAGATCAGGTAAAAGGCCACCGCCGCCTTCATGTCCGGCTTGTCCGCCATGATCGGTCCCAGCACGGGCTTGTAGAGCCGGTCGGTCATGGTCGTCAGCCAGACGAAGTCGATGGCGGCGAACGTCAGGCCCGCCCCGAGGTATGCCGCGACATATTTGATCATGCTGGTGTCCTCATTTGGGTTTCAGGCGGCCGGTTTCAGGCGATAGTGGCCGACCGCCCAGGTGCGGCCCTCGTCGTTACCGAACAGACCGGCGGTCGCCAGGTAGAAACGCCGCCAGCGCCGGGTCCACAGTCTGGCGTCGTCGCCATAGGTCTCCCGCATCAACACCGCGACCCGGTCGGCGTTCCGGTCCATGTTCGCCAACCAGTCGTTCGCGGTTTTGGCGTAGTGACTGCCGTTCCAGGTCCATTCCTGCTCGACGGCGAACAGGTCGGGGAACTGCCGGATCAAACCGTGGCTGGGCATCACCCCGCCGGTGAAGAAATGCTGGGCGATGAAGTCGCCGCTGTCGGTATGGTCGAAACGGTAAGGGGCGTCGCGGTGGGTGAAGACGTGGATGAACATCCGCCCATCGTCCTTCAGCCACCCCCGCGCCTTGGTCAGCAGGGCGCGCCAGTTGGCCATATGCTCGAACATCTCCACCGAGACGATGCGGTCGAAGCGTTGTTCGGTCTCAAACGCGTTCATGTCGCGCGTGATGACGGTCAGGTTGGTCAGGCCGCGCGCCGCCGCCTGACCTTCAATGTGGCCGCGCTGCCCGTGACTATTCGACACCGCCGTGATCTTCGAATTGGGATATTTCTCGGCCATCCATAGCGACAGCGAACCCCAGCCGCAGCCCATCTCCAGGATCGTCTGCCCGTCCATCAGTTCGGCATGGGCGCAGGTCTCGGCCAGCGCCGCCTCTTCCGCCTGATCCAGCGTCTCGCGCCCGGTGGGGTAAAGGCAGCAGGAGTATTTCAACCGCTTGCCCAGGCACAGCTGGAAGAACTCGGGCGGCAGTTCGTAATGCTGCTGGTTCGCCGCATCGGTGTGTTCGGCGATGGCGCGCTGGGCCATCTCGCGCGCGAACGCCGCCTCGTCGTGGGGGCCGTCACGATCCAGCCGCTTCCTCGCCTCCGTCACCAGGCTGTCGATCGCCGGCCGCGTCACGAAATCCGGAAACGGCGCGTCCTGAAGCTGGCGAATGGCGACATTGGTCAGGTTCATGAAAACGTCCTTGGCGATCAGGCGCAGCGTGCAGCTGTCATGGAATACGCCGCCCCGCCTTCGGCGGATGCATCCGCCCTTGAACGACGCGCCGACGATGCCGACATCAGGTCCGAGCCTGCATGATTTCAGACGAAGTGCACACTTTGCACCCTGTTTTTCCAAGCCGGCTCGGCGTCGTTTCAGACCAATTAGACGAATTAGACTCTGTTTTTTGCGTCGACCGTCTGAAATCGCCGCGTCGGATCGACGCCGCGACTTGCCCCCCGCCTGCCCCCGCGTTAGGCGTGGTCAAAGCGCCGATATTCATCAGGCAATGAAAAAAGGGAGAGCGATGGGAAAGATCTACGCTGACGTCACGTCCGCGCTGGAGGGGCTGACCTTCGACGGCATGACGGTCATGTCCGGCGGCTTCGGCCTGTGCGGCATCCCCGAGAATTTGATCGCCGCCCTGCGCGACAGCGGCGTCAAAGGCCTGACGGTCATCTCCAACAACGCCGGCGTCGACGGCTTCGGCCTGGGCCAGCTGCTCGGCACCCGCCAGATCGCCAAGATGATCTCGTCCTACGTCGGCGAGAACAAGGAGTTCGAGCGCCAGTATCTGGCCGGCGAGCTGGAGCTGGAGTTCAACCCCCAGGGCACCCTGGCCGAGCGCATCCGCGCCGGCGGCGCCGGCATCCCCGCCTTCTTCACCGCCACCGGCGTCGGCACCCTGGTCGCCGAGGGCAAGGAGGTCCGCAACTTCGACGGCCGCGACTACGTTATGGAGACCGGCCTGATCGCCGACCTGTCCATCGTCAAGGCCTGGAAGGCCGACGAACGCGGCAACCTGATCTTCCGCAAGACCGCCCGCAACTTCAACCCGATGATGGCCACCGCCGGCAAGGTCACGGTCGTCGAGGTCGAGGAGATCGTCCCCGTCGGCTCGCTCGACCCCGACCACATCCACACGCCGGGCATCTACGTCGACCGCCTGGTCCAGACCGTGTCCGAGAAGCGCATCGAACAGCGCACCGTGCGTCAGAAGGAGGCGGCGTGATGTTTATTTGCAAAGTAGTTCCAGCCGAACATCCCGAACATCCAGATGCATTTCCGGGTGGCGACTTCCATTTTGAACGCATTCCCGCAGTTGGCGAACACATCAAGTTCCGAGACGACGAGGACGACGACATTCGGCACTTGGGTCGCGTGATCGACGTAGTCCACGCACCATCAATGGACCACAGCCGCACGCTCCTTTTCGTCTCGCTAGTTGAGTGGCCTGCTCACATTCAGAAGGCAGATTTCTGATGCCCCGCACCCGCGAACAACTGGCCGAACGCGCGGCGAAAGAGCTGCAGGACGGCTTCTACGTGAACCTGGGCATCGGCATCCCGACCCTGGTCGCCAACTACATCCCCGCCGGCATGACCGTGACCCTGCAGTCCGAGAACGGCATGCTGGGCATGGGCCCCTTCCCCTATGAGGGCGACGAGGACCCTGACCTGATCAACGCCGGCAAACAGACGATCACCGAGATCCCGGAAAGCAGCTACTTCAGCAGCGCCGACAGCTTCGCCATGATCCGCGGCGGCCACATCAACCTGTCGATCCTGGGCGCCATGGAAGTGGCCCAGAACGGCGACATCGCCAACTGGATGATCCCGGGCAAGCTGGTGAAGGGCATGGGCGGCGCCATGGACCTGGTCGCGGGCGTCAAGCGCGTGGTCGTGGTCATGGAACACGCCAACAAGCACGGCCAGTCCAAGGTGTTGAAATCCTGCACCCTGCCCCTGACCGGCACGGGCGTGGTCAGCCGCATCATCACCGACCTGGCCACCTTCGACGTCAAGCCGGATGGTGCGGGCCTGGAACTGGTCGAACTGGCCGACGGCGTCACCCTGGACGAGGTCGCCGCCAAGACCGAGGCCGCCTACACCGTCTCAGACAGCCTCGAAGCAGTCTGAGGCGATGTCCGTCTCCGTGATCATCCTGCTGATCGGTCAACTGATGACCACGGAGGCGGAAGTCGTCGATGAGGGTCGCAGCATCGGGCGCATGAGCGCCGCTCTGCAGGTTTGCGCGGACATCGGATACGACACGCGTCCCGAACGGGCGTCCGAGATCGAGCACGATTCCTTAGGGCGCGCCATCGAGGCCGGCTGGCATTGGGGCCAGTGGCGTATGGCCTTTGACGACGGCGTCGAACGCGAGCAGGCCGATCTCGACCTGACCTCAGAGCGCGATCTTCCCCGCGACGAGATGGAAATCCGCCTGCCCCAAGCGTTGGTTCGCGTGAAAGCACGATGTCGCGACCTTGCAAAACGCTACCCTGGCGTGATCGAGAACCTGGACGAAGGCGACCGCCGAGCGGAGGCGCAGGTCGCCGGCTGGCTGCGATAGGGTTTAAGCCTTCCCTTCCACTGCGGTCCTGGATTCGAGCTGGCGATAGGCGCGACCGACGAGGGCCATGCTCAGCGGAAACTGAACGCCTGCCAGCACGACCGCAAAGACCACCCAGCCCGCCGTCCCCGACAGCAGCCCCGCGCCCCACAGGAGCACCAGGCCGATCTTGGGCGCCGACATCACGATCAGGCCGACCAGCAGGGGCCAGAAGGCCCCGCGCGCGATGCTCATGCTTTGCAGCGACACCATATGGCCGCGCCCGATGGTCGCCGGGGCGAACAGGGACAGCCGAACCGTAAAGGCCACGACGGCGAACAGGGCGAAGACCGTCACCAGCGCCAGCAAGGCCAACTTCCAGACCGGGCCGACCGCGCTCCACTGGCGCAGCGCGATGGCCTGGGCGTTCAGTTCGGCCATGCCGAACAGGGCCAGCAGCGCCAGGGCGACCACCGACAGGATCATGGCCAGGAAGACCGCGCACAGCAGGCCGGCGCCCAGCAGGCGCAGCTCCGGCCGGCCGAACTGAAGACCCGCTGGCCCCAGACCCAGCCGCCGCGCCTGCGGCAAGTCCTCCGTAATGGCGATCCGGCCGAGCGCCCCGGCCAGCACCAGTGTCGCGACCAGGCCGAACGGCGCCCAGATCAGGCCGCCGACACCGACCGCCCAGGCCTTGGCGCTCCAGACCACAACCGCCAGCAGGATCGCGCCCCAGGCCCCGCGCCACAGGCGAGGCAGGGCATCGACCGTCGCCCGCAACGTCTCGCCCAGTCGCAGAACCCGATGCCCGTCCAAATCTCGCCCCCGATTACCGGCGGCGGATATAGCAGGGGACCATGACACCGCGCCACCCGCCCGCTAGAAGGCCGCGATGATCGCTTCTTCCTCTTCCCCCATCCACGTCATCGGCGGCGGCCTGGCCGGCTCCGAGGCCGCCTGGCAGATCGCCAACGCCGGCGTGCCCGTCATCCTGCACGAGATGCGCGGCGTGCCCGGCGTCAAGACCGACGCTCACCACACCGATGGCTTGGCCGAGTTGGTCTGCTCCAACTCCTTCCGCTCGGACGACTGGGAGCACAACGCCGTGGGCCTGCTGCATGCCGAGATGCGCGCCCTCGACTCGATCATCATGGCCTGCGGCGACATCAATCAGGTGCCGGCGGGCGGCGCCCTGGCCGTGGACCGCGACGCCTTCTCCCAGGCCGTGACCGCAAAGCTGTCGGCCCATCCCCTGATCACCATCGTGCGCGAAGAGATCGCCGGCCTGCCGCCGGAAGATTGGGACAATGTCATCGTCGCCACCGGCCCCCTGACCTCGCCCGCCCTGGCCGAGGCCATCCTGAAGGCGACCGGCGAGGAGAGCCTCAGCTTCTTCGACGCCATCGCCCCCATCGTACACGCGGACTCGATCGACTTCGACATCGCCTGGCGTCAGTCGCGCTACGACAAGGAAGGCCCCGGCGGCGACGCCGCCGCCTACGTCAACTGCCCGATGGACAAGGCGCAGTACGAGGCCTTCATCGACGCTCTGGTGAACGGGCCCAAGGCCGAGTTCAAGGAATGGGAGCACGTCCCCTATTTCGACGGCTGCCTGCCCATCGAGGTCATGGCCGAACGGGGGCGCGAGACCCTGCGTCACGGCCCGATGAAGCCCGTCGGCCTGACCAATCCGCGCGACCCGCTGGTCAAATCCTACGCCATCGTCCAGCTGCGCCAGGACAATGCGCTGGGCACCCTGTTCAACATGGTCGGCTTCCAGACCAAGCTGAAGCACGGGGCGCAGGCCGAGACCTTCCGCATGATCCCCGGCCTGCAGAACGCCCAGTTCGCGCGTCTGGGCGGCCTGCACCGCAACACCTATCTCAACAGCCCGCACCTGCTGGACCGTCAGCTGCGCCTCAAGGCCATGCCGCGCCTGCGCTTCGCCGGTCAGGTGACAGGGGTTGAGGGCTATGTCGAAAGCGCCGCCATGGGCCTGCTGACCGGCCGACTCGCCGCCGCCCAGGCCCTGGGCCGCGACCTGTCGCCCCCGCCGCCCGAGACCGCCATGGGCGCCCTGGTCGAACACATCACCGGCGGGCATCTGGAAGGCTCCAAGTTCCAGCCGATGAACATCAACTACGGCCTGCTGCCTCCGCTGGAAGCGCCCAAGGTCGACGAGGCCGGCGTCAAGATTCCGCTCAAGGAACGGGGCCGAGCCAAGAAGCGTCTGATGAGCATCCGGGCGATGGAAAGCCTGAAGGCCTGGCGCGACGCGGGCTGATCCCCCCGAGACCGGGTCGCTCAACATAGCTTGGGCAGGCCGGGCCGGAATCCCAACGTCATCACGCCCAGCAGGATCACGCCGACGCCCATCAGCACCCAGGCCTGGGTCAGGTCGGCCATGTGATCGCGCAGCAGACCGGCGCCCAGCGGCGACAGGCTGGCGATGATGTAGCCGCCGCCCTGGACGAAGGCGAGCAGGTCGCCCGACCGCGCAGGGTCGTCGATCTGATCCATCGCCAGGATCAGGCTAAGCGGAAAGACGGCCCCGATCCCAAGGCCGAGGACCAGCACCACCGGCACCGCCAGGCTGACCGGCGCGACCACCAGTCCCACCAGACCAAGCAGGGCCAGGACCAGCGCCGTCAGGATCGGCCCGCGCCGATCCGGGAACCGCCCGATGGTCATCGACACCAGCAGCCCCGCCATGACCTCGGCGCCGGTCATGCCGCTGAGCAGATATCCCGCCGTCGCCCTCGGCTGGCCCAGATCGATGTAGAAGGGCGGCAGCCAGGCCAGCACCAGCGTATAGGCCGATGTCCCCAGCCCCATAATCAGGATCAGCCGCCAGGCCCGTCCCTGACGCCAGAAGGGAAGCTCCGGGTCCGTCGCCTCGACCACGGCGGCGCGGTTCGGCTCTTCGGCCGCCGGATCGCGTGACGCCGCCAGCCAGATGATCGCGGCGACGAAGGCCGGCGCGCTCCACAGCGCCAGCGTCCCGGCCCAGCCGACCGCCTCGGCCAGGCCCGCCGCCGTCGCCGCCGCAATGGCCGCGCCGCCCATGATGCCGGTGGTGTAGAGCGCCATGACCGTGCCGAACCGGGTTGGAAAGGCCCGTTTGATGACGACCGGCGCCAGCGCCTGGATCAGCGCCACGCCGACCCCGACGACCGCCGCGCTGGCGATCAGGCCCGCCGTATCGCTCAGCACCGCCCGCACAAGACAGGCCCCGCCGATCAGCAGCGCGCCCAGCAAGACGCCTCGCCGCTCGCCAAGCCGCCGACGCAACGGCCGGATCGACAGGGCGCCCAGACCGATCATCAGAACGGGCAGGGTGGTCAGCAGGCTGGCCGCCGTCGAACCCATGCCCGTCGCGGTTTCGATCAGGTCCAGCAGCGGCCCGACGACCGCCATCGCCGGACGCAGGTTCAGGGCCAGGGCGACGATGGCCGCCAGCAACAGCAGCGACGCGCCACGCATCGGCGCGGCGTCAGGTCGTGCAGTCATGATGAGGACTCCCACTGAAAATCGCGCTAGTCTCTCGACCTCAAGTATCTCGATGTCAAGATAACCATGCCCGACAGAGCCTCTCGCGCCGCCGCCCAATGGGCCATCCAACGTCCAGACCTCGACATGCTGCCGATGGAGGTGCTGGGCCGCCTGAACGAGGCGTCGCAGCTGGTGATCCGCGAGCGCCAGACGCCGCTGTTCGCACGCTATGGCTTGCAGCATGGCGAGTTCGACGTGCTGGCGACGCTGCGTCGCTCAAGCGAGCGAGACGGGCTGACCCCGACGGCGCTGTTCGAGGCGGCGATGATGTCGTCCGGCGGCATGACCGCCCGCATCGACCGGCTGGAAAAGGCGGGGCTTGTCGAGCGCCGGCCGCACCCGAGCGACCGCCGCGCCACCCTGGTCCGCCTGACAGACAAAGGGTTCGACGTGATCGAAACGATCATGCCCAGCCATCAGGACACGGCGCGAGAGGCGCTGGCCGGCCTGTCGCTTGAGGACCAGAAGACGCTGAACGCCCTGTTGGCGCGCCTGATCGGCGGCCTGAACGGCTAGGTCAGATCCGGCCGCGCAGAACGGCCCACAGCAGGCGCAGCCGCTTCAACGGTTCGGGCCGGTTCGGGTCGGCAAGAGCGGCATGGGCGACTGCGGGGAAGCCGACCGGCGGCAGACGCTTCAGCGCGGTGTTGGCGGCGGATCGCAGGGCCGCCGCCTCTGCCGCCCGTCCGGTCTGCGCCAGTCCCCAGACACGGCCCGCGTCGGCGACGGCCGCAGCATGACCCTCGCCCGCCAGAATCCGAACCCCGACCTGCATCGGTCCGACGTAGAAGGCGTCCAGGTCGTGCGGCTCTTCGCGCACACGGGCGATGTGAGCCTCGATCAGGGCGTCGAAGGGGGCGCGGTTCAGGCCGTGGCGGGCGACCAGATCGGTCAGGGCTTCAAGCACCGGATGACCCTTGCGGGGAACGCCGGCGAAGACGCCGTCCATCTGTTCCGCCCACCAAGTGTAGCGCATCTCGGCCAGCAAGGGCTGGGTCACGCGCGTGGGGATGGCCATCAGTTCAGCCTCGAAGGCGTACAGCGCGATCAGGTCGGCGCGGGCGCGTTCGTCCGAAACCAGGCGGCTGGACAGCCAGCGGTCGAGGTCGGCGGTGCGGACCTGTTGGTCGAGGGTATCCGCAGCCTCGGTCAAGCTGCGCGCGACACCGCGAAATCGGCGAGATCTTCCAAAGCCGTGCGCCAGTCGCTGGACGGCAGAACCGACAGGGCCGCCTTGGCCTGATCGGCATAGTCGCCGGCCAGGTCCAGCGTGGCGCCGATGGCGCCCGAACCGATGATCAGTTCGCGGGCGCGGGTGAAGTCTTCGGGCGTGCGTTCGCCCTTGGTCACGGTGCGTTCCCAGAAGGCTTCTTCGCGACCCTTGGTGCGGGCGACGGCCAGCAGCAGCGGCAGGGTCGCCTTGCCCTCGTTGAAGTCGTCGCCGGCGTTCTTGCCCAGGGCCTCGGCCGTGGCGCCGTAATCCAAGGCGTCGTCGGCCAGCTGGAAGGCGATGCCCAAGGCCATGCCGTAGTCGCGCAAGGCTTTGGTCGCGGCCGGATCGGCGCCGGCGCCCACCGCGCCGGCCTCGGCGGCGGCGGCGAACAGTTCGGCGGTCTTGGCCGAAATGATCTGCAGATAGGTGGCCTGGTCAAGGTTCAGGTCGTGGGCGCGGGTCAGTTGCAGCACCTCGCCCTCGGAGATCACGCGCGAGGCCTCGGCCAGAATGCCCAGGGCCCGCATCGAATCGGTCTCGACCATCAGCTCGAACGCGCGGGCGAACAGGAAGTCGCCGACCAGGACGCTGGTCGGCGCGCCCCAGATCAGGTGGGCCGCGACCTTGCCGCGACGCAGCTCGGACGCATCGACGATGTCGTCGTGCAGCAGGGTGGCGGTGTGGATGAACTCGACGGCGGCGGCCAGCTTCAGCGGCGCGTCGATGTCGCCTGTCGCGCCCACAGCGCGGGCGGCGGCGACGGTCATCAGGGGGCGCAGACGCTTGCCGCCCGCCGACACCAGATGCTCGGCCAGCTTGGGGATGATCGGCACGTCCGACTGCATCCGGTCCAGGATCAGGGCGTCCACGGCGGCCATGTCGACCTCAGCCAGCCGGACAAGGGCGTTGACGTCCCCCTTCGGGCGGGGAGCGGCGGCGATGGCGACGTCCAAACGGATACTCTTTCACTGGCGCGGCGGACCGCGTCGAAGGATTTTGCGGCCGGGCCGGCTTGCCCCCGCGAGTTGCGGCGCACAATGATGTTCGACCCCTTGAGGGTCAAGGAGATTGAGGCTTGGACGCGGTCGAAACCCTGCCGACGGAAATCGTCGAGAACGGCCTGTTGAACGGCCGGGTGCGCCTGCGTCAACCCGCGCGCGGCTATCGCGCCGGGATGGATGCGGCCCTTCTGGCGGCGGCGGTTCCGGCTGAGGCGGGCCAGAGGGTGATCGAGGCGGGATGCGGCGCGGGCGCCGTCCTGATGCAGATCGCGGCGCGACGGCCAGGCGTCATGCTGACGGGGCTGGAGCGCGATCCGGCGATGGCGGCTCTGGCGGTGGAGAACGCGACCCTGAACGGGCTGGCCGCGACGACTGCGATTCGGCCGGGCGACGTGGCGGCGGGCTTCAGGGCGCTGGGGGTCGAACCCGGCGACTGGGCCGTTTCCAATCCGCCCTTCTTCGACGACGCAGGGGCTTTGCGCGCGCCGGCCGAGGGCAAGCGCGGGGCCTGGATGGCCGACGACGGGCTGAGGGCCTGGACCGACTTTTTGCTGAAGGCGGTGAAGGAAGGCGGGCGGATCGTCGTGATCCACCGGGCGGACCGGCTGGCGGACCTGTTGGCGCTGCTGGGAGAAAAGGCCGGTTCCTTCGCCATACGGCCCGTCCACGCTTTTGCGGACGAGCCGGCCAAGCGGGTGCTGGTCCACGCCATCAAGACCGGACGGGCGCCGCTGCGACTGTTGCCTGCGCTGGTGCTGCACGACCGCGACGGCGCCAAGCACACCGATCAGGCCGAAGCCATACTGCGCGGCGAGGCGGCGCTGGACTGGTGATCCGGCGCGGCGTTCGGGTGGTCAATCGCCGCCGGAACGCCTAAATGCCGCCTCCTGACGAAAACGAGCGCGCTCCGTGTCAACCGACGACCTTCCGCATGATCTGCCCCGAGACCTCGAAGACGGCCTGATCGCCGTCGGCGAGGCCGCGCGCGATCTGCGCGAGCCGTGGTGGATTTTCGGCGGCGCGGCCATGGCGCTGTATGGTCTGACAGACCTGCATGTGCCCGACATCGACGTTCTGTGTGCGCCGCGCGACGCGCGCACGCTGCTGGCGGAACTGGGCGGCGAGGTGATCGCCGATCCGGGTGAAGGCCTGTTCCGCTCGGCCGTCTTCGGTCGTGCGCCTGACCAGCCGATCCTGGTCGAGGTCATGGCCGATCTGGAGACCCGCGACGGCGCGGACTGGACCCAGGTCGCCTTCGCCTCGCGTCGCCTAATCTACGTCGAGGACACGCCCCTGTTCGTGCCCGACATCCGGGACCATATCGCCCTTTACCGCCTGTTCGGCCGCCCCAAGGATCTGGCGCGGGTCGAGCAGCTTGAACGACTGATCGCCTGATGCCCTTCCCCTTCGACATTTCCGCCACTGAAGGCCGCGCCCGCACCGGCGTGCTGAAGACCGCGCGCGGCGACATCCGCACCCCCGCCTTCATGCCCGTCGGCACCGCCGCGACGGTCAAGGCCATGACGGTGGATCAGGTCAAGGCGACCGGCGCCGACATCATCCTGGGCAACACCTATCACCTGATGCTGCGCCCCGGCCCCGAGCGAATGGAGCGGCTGGGCGGCCTCCACAAATTCATGGGCTGGGACAAGCCGATTCTGACCGACAGCGGCGGCTTCCAGGTCATGTCCCTGGCGGGGATTTCGAAAGTGAAGGAGGAGGCGGTGACCTTCTCCTCCCACATCGACGGGTCCAAACACGTCCTGACGCCCGAACGCTCCATCGAAATCCAGGCCGACCGGATCGGCGCCGACATATCGATGCAACTGGACCAATGCGTCTCCTGGCCGGCCGAGCGGGACGCGGCCCAGAAAGCCATGGAGCTGTCGATCCGCTGGGGCACCCGCTCCAAGGCCCGGTTCGGCGAGCGCGAGACCCAGGCCCTGTTCGGCATCCAGCAGGGCTCGACCTTTGAGGACCTGCGTCGCCAGTCGTCGGATCAGCTTCAGGAGATCGGCTTCGACGGCTACGCCATCGGCGGCCTGGCCGTCGGCGAGGGCCACCAGGCCATGTGCGAGGTGCTGGACTATGCGCCTGACATGCTGCCCGCCGACCGGCCGCGATACCTGATGGGGGTGGGCAAGCCGATCGACCTGGTCGAGGCCGTCTGGCGCGGCGTGGACATGTTCGACTGCGTCCTGCCGACCCGCGCCGGCCGCCACGGCCAGGCCTGGACCTGGGACGGTCCGCTGAACCTGAAGAACGCCCGTTTCGCCGAGGACCAGGACCCGTTGGACCCCGCCATCGACGGGCCTTCATCGCAATATTCGAAGGCCTATCTGCACCATCTGATCCGCGCCGACGAAATCCTCGGCAAGGTCCTGCTCAGCTGGCACAATATCGCCTTCTACCAGGCCCTGACCGCCGCCATGCGCGCCGCGATCTCGGAAGGCCGGTTCGAAGCCTTCCGCCGCGACTTGCACGCGCGGCATGTGTCGAACTGACCATGCGCATCGAGAAGTCAGGCTTCCACGCCTACAACACCTATCTGGAAGAGCCGCCCCGCGACGAGGGGAACGAGACGGCCCTGCACCGCCACGTCATCATCATCGGCGGCGACAAATATTCGTTCTTCGCCCAATGGTCCGGTAAGTTCGCGCACAAGGGCGAGCGCATCTCGTTCGATTGGGACTGGGACCGGACCGGCGAGTTCAGGAACATCGACAAGACGTCCTTCGAGGCTTTCGCCAAGGATGGCACGATCCAGATCAGGGGCGACCGTAGAGACCGGCGCCGCACCTTCGGCCGGTAACCGGGATCAGCCGCTCAACGCTGTGACGGTGCTGCAGGCCGGAACCAGCTGGGGGCCGCCGGCGGGGCGCAGTTTCTCTGCATCCCCATGCCCTTCAGGAAGGCGCGTCGCATCCGGCCGGACTGGATGGCGGACTGGACATGCTTGCTGTGCTGCTCGGCGCCGCTCAGGCGGCGTATCCAGCTTCGGCCGGGGATGAAGTCGGTCGTGGTGTCGCGGATAGCGTTCAGCGCCGCCTTGGCCGCCGCATCGGCGGCGCGTTCGCTCAGAAACGAACCGTCCTGACGCGGCGGCTCGTCCGTGTCCGGCCCCAGCGCCTCGTTCAGCCGCGCCACTTCGGCGCCGATGGTCGTGCATTGGTTCAGGTTGCGCAGATCGTAGGGGTTGGCTTCCGCCTGCAACAGCACCGTCGGGATGATCTGGCGGCGCAGGTTGAAATCTTCCAACGGGGCGGTCGCCGCTGCGCCGAAGCCTGCTCTCACCTGTTCCGCACCGCCCATAGCGGAGCGTCCGGCGTTGCAACCCGTCAGCGCGAGCGAAAGAAGGGCGGGCAGGAAGAAACGCTTCATGGGCCGGGCTTAGATCATGCCACATTACTCAATCAAAGCGTGGCCGCTGAAGGATTGCTAGAGATGGCCTATTGCTCGTGAAGCGGTGCCTCGACGGGCGTGTCTTCCTCATCCTCCACAAGTATCAGGCCACGTTCGGAGGCCAAACGACGCAGGGTGTCCGCGTCGTCGCTTGTGCTGTCTCCGCTTGAATCCAGCACCCAAGGCTGATCCGGTCCCTCGCGGCGTTCTAACGTCCAGGCTCCGTTAATGGCGTTCGGCGGGATGCGAGTGATGCGGGCTTCCATGGTCGGCTCCGGTTTCGTTGACAGATTACCAACAACCTAGTTCATCATCGGTGCCAACAGCCGTGCGCGCCGTTTCGTCGCGCAAGAGCATCCTGCTGCATTTCGTGGTTGCCCTCGTCCCAGAGCCGGGACTTGAGCGGAATCGGCTAAGCTGCGGGCGGTCATCAGGATCTGACGATCCACCGCGACTTAGCGCAGCGATCGGGCGCTCTGGCGTCTAGTTGTCCCTCGCCATGATAAAACGCTTGATAGCGCCACCAACCGGGGCGCGGCGCAGCGCTGGGGAAATCGGATGCAAAGTCACAAAGTTCGCTTTTGTTCTGCCTGCCAGACAGCAAAAAGCCCGCCGAAGCGGGCTTTAAATGGTACGCCCTCTCGGGCTCGAACCGAGGACCCTCTGATTAAAAGTCAGATGCTCTAACCAACTGAGCTAAGGGCGCACCGCGCGACGTCCGGGCTGGCCGAACCGTCGAAGGGCGCCTTCTGTTGTAATCCGGCCTTCCGGTCAAGTCCCGGTCTGCTACTCATGTGGCATGCAACCGTTAAATGGCGTCCGCATCATCGAATTCGACGGCCTGGGGCCGGTCACCTTCGCCGGCATGATGCTGGCGGACTTGGGGGCGGAGGTGGTGCGGCTGACGCGTGACGCCTCGGCCGGGCCTGCCGTGTTCGACGAAGTGGGCGGGGCGGTGCTGCATCGGGGGCGGGCCTTCGTGCCCGTCGATCTGAAGTCGGCCAACGACCGTGAGCGCATCCTTCACCTGGTCGATGAAGCGGACGTGGTGATCGAGGGGTTCAGGCCCGGCGTGATGGAGCGGCTGGGCTATGGGCCGGAGGTGCTTCAGGCGCGAAAGCCTGGGCTGGTGTTCGGCCGGGTGACGGGTTGGGGCCAGACGGGACCGCTGGCGAACGCCGTGGGGCATGACCTGAACTACATCGGCCTGTCGGGCGTGCTGCACGCCATGGGCGAGGCGGATCGTCCGCCTTCCCCGCCGCTGAACCTGGTGGGCGACTATGGCGGCGGAGCCATGCTGCTGGTGGTCGGCGTGCTGGCGGCGCTGGTGGAGGCCAGGACCACCGGTCAGGGTCGGGTGGTCGATGCGGCTATGACCGACGGCGCGGCCCTGCTGGGCGGACTGTTCCAGGCGCTGCGCGGTCAGGGGATGTGGAGCGAGCGGCGCGGGGCCAATCTGCTGGACGGGGGCGCGCCCTTCTATCGGTGCTACGCCTGTCGCGACGGCGGGTTCGTGGCGGTGGCGGCGCTGGAGCCGCGATTCTACGCCGCCCTGCTGGCCGGGCTGGAGATCGCCCCGGCCGAAGCGGTTCAGTACGACATCGCCGCCTGGCCCGCGTTGCAGGCCCGGCTCGCCGCCCTGTTCGCGGGCCGGGACCGCAACGACTGGAGCGCCCATTTCGCCGAGACCGAGGCCTGCGTCACGCCGGTTCTCAGCCTGGCCGAGGCGCCTGAGCATCCGCACAATCAGGCGAGGGCGACATTCCAGGATGGCCTGCCGCGACCCGCGCCTTTGTTCGACGGCAAGGCGGTGGAGCGCGGTCCCAAGTCTGCGCTGACGCTGGACCAGATGGTCACAAAATGGTCCCATCGCGCGGGATGACCAGCGCAGTTTTCGGCGCTAAGGGAACGGCTTAGCGCGGCAGGCGTTGCATGGGCGAAGACCCGGGGACTTTCATGACACGCTCGACTTTCGTTCTGGCCGCCGCCGTATTGAGCGTGTTTGCGCTCTCGGCCTGCGACGACCGTCCGTCGAGGGATGACGATGATTACGTCGACGCGCCGGTCGAGGCGGCTCCCCCGCCGATCAAGGAGGAAACGCCGCCGCCTCCGCCTGAAGTGCAAGATCCGACGCCTACGCCCCCGCCGTCCAGCAGCCTTCCGCCTGATGAACGCACGTCGGAACAGACGGTCCAACCCGAGAGCGAGACCCTGTTCTACTAACGAGCAGGTTTGCCGGGGGGCGTAGTTTTGACGAGAGATCGAGTTTGACGTTCAGGCCTAACCTGCTGGTCGCGACCCTTGCGGCCTTTTCGGCCTGCGCTCATGCGGCGGCGGCGGATCCCCGCGCCCAAATCCGCGGCGACATGGACGCCGAGCTGCGCCGGGCGCTGGAACGCGCTGTGGGCGAGGTCGATGGTGCGCCCGCGAGCCGGTTCGAGGCCCGCCGTCGGGCCGAAAGCGCCGTGACCTCGGCGACCGCCCTGCTGCGGTCGGAGGCCTACTACCAGCCGGTCGTGGAAGACATCGTCGAGGGCGAGGAGACGCCGGTCGCCATCGTCTCGGTCGAACCGGGTCGCCGGTTCCTTCTGACCGACCCGACCATCCAGTGGGTCGATCCCGCGCCCGAGGCCGAGGCTGCCGATAAGGCCAGGACCGCGATCGCCCTGGAGGCCGGAGACCCCGGTCGGGCGGCGGATGTCATCTCAGGCGAAGGGCGGCTTGTGGCGACCCTGGTGCGTGACGGTTACGCCGACGCCAAGGCCAATCCGCGCCGGGTCGTCGTGGACCACGCCGCCTTCACCGTCGCGCCGGAATACCGCATCGCCTCGGGCGCGCTGGTGCGGCTGGACGGCGTGCGGCTGTCGACGCGCGGCCGGACCAATCCTGAGTGGGTCGCCGGCCTGGCGCCTTGGAACGAGGGTGACCGTTACGACCCCGACCAGGTCGCCGAACTGGAGCGCCGACTGCTGGACACCGGCGTCTATGACGGCATCGGCGTGGCCCTGTCTCCTCTGGATCAGGTCACCGCGGACGGTCTGCGTCCTGTGATCGTCAGCCTGCAGGACCGGCCGCGCCGCGTGCTGGAAGCGGGCGCCACCTGGTCCACGGCCGAAGGCGCCGGCGTGGACGTGATCCAGACCCGCTACAACCGCTTCGGCCGCGCCGACACCCTGCGGCTGGAAGCGCGGCTGGCGGACATCGACAGCCGGATCGGCGCGGACCTGTCCCTGCCCCACTGGCGCCGGCCCGGTCGGACGCTGAAACTGGGTGCGGCGGTGGTCAACGAGGACACCGACGCCTATGTGCGCACCGCCCTGGTCCTCTACGCCGACCTGCAGCAGCGGATCGGCAAGACCTCCTATTTCAACTACGGCATCGGGCTGGATGCGGGCCAGTACAGCGAGACCCGCTACGACTTCACCACCCTGCCCCCGCAGCGCGTCGACTTCGACCGCAACCTGGCGATCGTCACCGCGCGGACCAGCGCCTATATCGACCATTCCAACGATCCGCTGAACCCGACCAAGGGCTGGCGCGTCAATCTGGCGGTCCAGCCGACGGCGGTGACGGGCGACAGCAACATCCTGTTCCTGCGCACCGAGACGCAAGGGACGGCCTATTTCCCGGTGGCCGGCGACCGCACGATCCTGGCCGGACGCATGAAGATCGGGTCTATCGTCGGCGGCAGCGAGCTGAATGTGCCGTCGGATCGCCTGTTCTATTCCGGCGGCGGCGGGTCGGTGCGCGGCTATTCCTATCAGGGCGTCAATCCGCAGCTGCCGGACGGGACGCCGCGCGGGGGTCTGTCGCTGTTCGAGACCTCGTTCGAAGTGCGTCAGTCGATCGGCCAGAGCTTCCAGGCCGTAGCCTTCGTGGACGCCGGTTCGGTGGGCTTCCAGGAGACGCCGAACCTGACCAACATGCGCTACGGCGCGGGCGTGGGCGTGCGCTACATGCTGCCGTTCGGGCCGATCCGGGCGGACGTGGCCGTGCCGTTGAACAAGAGTGAAGGCGACTCGGCCTTCCAAATCTACATCAGCATCGGGCAGGCGTTTTGACCGACACACCGCCTGAAGCCAAGCCACCGGAAGTCACACCGGAAGAGACGCCCCCGACCAAGGCCGCGCGGCCCAAGAAGGCGTGTCGCGGGCTGGTCAAACGCATCGCCTTGGTTACCGGCGTGGTCATCGCGGGTCTGCTGGTGCTGGTCGCCGCCGCCCTGGTGGGCGGGCGTTACTACATCGCCTCGGACGGTGGTCGGGAGATGGTGCTGCAGCGGCTGCAGGACCTCAAGATCAGCCGCTATGGCCGGCTGAAGGTCTATGGGCTGAAGGGCGATCTGCTGAGCGATTTCACCATCGACCGCGTCACCCTGGCCGACAGTCAGGGCGTCTGGCTGGAGGTGAACAAGATCAGCATGGACTGGTCGTATCTGGCGCTGGTAGGACGCAGCTTCCACGCCAACGACATCAAGGCCGAGACCGTTCGCGTCCTGCGTCGGCCCGTGGTCGAACCGCCGAGCGGCGAGCCGCCCAGCCCGCAGCCGATCTCGGTTCGGATCGACAAGTTCTCGGCCAATATCGAACTGATGGAGGGCTTCTCCAAGGAGTACGGCCGCTGGAGCCTGTCGGGCGACGCCAGCCTGCCGCGCACCGGGGCCAAGAGCGCCACCGTCAACGCCGACAGCCTGAACCGGCCGGGCGACTATCTGCGTCTGGCCGCGACCTTCGGCGGCAAGCTGGAAGACACGCGCCTGAACCTGCGCGCCAACGAGGTGCAGGGCGGGCCGCTGGCCGGCGCCCTGGGCTATTCGCCCGACCAGCCGTTCTCGGCGGTCGCAGTGCTGAACGCCGATGTCGTCAACGCCCGCGTCCAGACGGGGCAGTTCGTTCCCCTGATCATCCAGGGGCATTTCGGCGACAAGGGATCGCGGGTCTCGGGCTTCGCCGATTTCAGCGGCTCGGACCTGCTGGAGCCGTTCGTCACCCGCATCGGCCGCACCGCGCGGTTCGGCTTCGCCATGGTCCCGACGCCGGACAAGGCCAGCCAGGGCGTGGCGTGGAAGCTGATCTCCGACAACGTCCAGTCCGAGGCGCGCGGCCTGATCCGCAACTCGGACCGCAGTTCCCCGGACGGGATCACACTGAACATCCAGACGGCGTCGCTGAGCCGACTGGTCGGGTCCGACGTCGCCGGGCCGGCCGCCTATTCCGGCCTGTTCAAGGGCGACGCCGAGACCTGGAGCCTGAACGGTCAGGCGACGCTGCTGAACGCCAATGTCGCCAGCTATCGCGCGACCCGCATCGCCGGGCCCCTGAACGTCGCGGTCAAGAACGGCCGCATGGACTTCGACGGCGACATCCGCGCCAACGGCGGGTCGGGTGAAGGCATCATCGGCGGCCTGCTGGGTTCGACGCCGCGCGTGCAGATGCAGGCGGCGCGGATGAAGGACGGCGCCATACTGCTGGAGAAGGTCGATCTGCAGGGCCAGGGTCTGAGCCTGAACGGCTCGGGATCGCGCAACCTGCTGGGCGGGATGAGCTTCCGCGGGAACGCGCAACTGACCGACGCCTCGCGCGTCCTGGCCGAGGCGCGAGGCGCTTTCGGCGGGCCGATCCGCGCGTCGTCGGCCCGAACGGGCGCGCCCTGGGTGCTTAACTTCGACGGGCGGGGGCGAAACCTGACCGTCGGCATGTCCGAGCTGGATCGCCTGCTGGGCAAGACGCCCCGTCTGCAACTGGCCGGCAGGCTGAACGGCGGGCGGATCGAGGTCGAGCGCGGCGAGCTGACCGGGGCGGCCGGACGCGCGGGGGCCAAGGGCATCATCGAGACGGCGGGCGACCTGCGGCTGGCGCTGGACTGGAACGCGCGCGGGCCGTTCGCAGCCGGGCCGGTCGAGATCGGCGGCGACATGAACGGGCGCGGCGCTCTGACCGGCACCCTGTCCCAACCGCGCGTGGACCTGACCGCCGGCTTCCAGCAGGTGACGGCCGGCGCCCTGACGCTGAACAACGCCGATCTGACGCTGAGCTTCCGCAAGGGCGCGGATGCGTCCGACGGCCGGATCATGGTCGTCAGCGGCTCGAACTATGGTCCCGCACGCGCCTCCGGCAACTTCTTCCTGGGCGGCAAGCAGATCCGCCTGACGGATCTGGACGTGGACGCGGGCGGCGTGACGGCCAAGGGCGCCGTCGCCCTGTCGGACAATATTCCGTCCAGTGCGGACCTGACGTTCACGGCGCGCGCCGGGGCCCTCCTGGCCTCGGGCGAGGCGAACGGCCGTGTGCGGCTGACGGACGGCGGCGGATCGGACAGCGCCATCCTGGACGTCAACGGGCGCAACGTCCGCCTAGCGGGCCAGAGCTGGATCATCCGCACCCTGGATCTGGACGGACGCGGCACGCTGAACAACCTGCCCTTCACCCTGGCGCTGGACGTGGGCGGGCCGACGCCGGCCCAGTTCAACGGCGCGGGCGTCTATTCGCGCCAGAACGAGACGCACGGCCTGACGCTGCGTGGCGGCGGTCGGGTGCGCGAGGTGGCCTTCACGACCCGCAGCCCGGCCTCGATCACCCTGAACGGTTCCAACCGGACGGCCCATCTGGACCTGGGCGTCGGGGGCGGCGTGCTTCTGGCCGACCTGCGCCAGGATGCGCGCACCGTCGCGGTTCAGGCCGACCTGACGCAGGTGGACCTGGGGTCGATCTCGCCCGAACTGCGCGGCAGCGTTACGGGCCAGGTCGCCATGCGCGGCGCCGGAAGCGACCTGTCGGGAACGGCCAACATCGCTCTGCAAAACGTGCGCAGCATCGATGCGCCGCGCGGCCTGGCGGTGGACGGACGGGTGGACGCCACCCTGGCCGGCGACCGGCTGACCATCAAGGCGACGGCGGTCGACGAGGGCGCGGTTCAGGCCTCCGCCGACGTCGTGCTGCCGGTCGAGGCCTCGGCAGCGCCGCTACGCCTGGCCATCGCCCGGACCCGCGAAATGTCGGGTCGGGTGTCGATCAACGGCCAGATCCAGCCGATCTGGGACCTGTTCCTGGGCGGCGAACGCAGTCTGGCGGGTCAGGTCAACGGTCAGGCGACCCTTGCCGGCACGCTGAACGCGCCTCGCCTGAACGGCCGGTTCGACCTGAGCCAGGGCAGCTATCGCGAGAACGCGGTGGGCCTGGTGCTGGGCGACATGACCCTGCGGACCCGGTTCGACGACACGACGGCCCAGATCGAGACCTTCACGGCCAACGACGGCTCCGGCGGCACGGTGACCGGCCAGGGCCGCGTCGGCCTGCGTCAGGGATCGGGATCGAACGCGCAACTGACGCTGACCCGCTTCCGCGTCATCGACAACGACATCGCAGAGGCGCGCGCCTCGGGTCCGATCACCATCGTTCGCGGTGCGGACGGCAATATCCAGCTGGGCGGCCGGATCGACATCGACGAGGCCAACATCCAGCCGGAACTGCCCGGCGCCACCGGCATCGTCGGGATGGACGTGGTCGAGATCAACCGGCCCGGCGGCGACCCGGAAGAGACCGAGCAGAAGGCGCGCGGCCCGCAGATCGGCATGGACATCGCCCTGCGCTCGACAGGGGGCAAGGTTCGGGTCAACGGGCGCGGTCTGAACGTGGTGCTGGACGTCAATGCGCGAGTGCGCGGCACCATCGCCAATCCGCAACTGACGGGTTCGGCCAATGTGGTGCGCGGCGACTATGAGTTCGCGGGCAAGCGGTTCGTGTTCGACGACACCGGCCGGGTCACCCTGTCCACCGATCCGAAACAGATCCGGCTGAACCTGGCGGCGACGCGAGAGGATGCGGCCCTGACCGCCTCGATCAACGTCACGGGCACGGCGGCCGAGCCGAAGATCGCCCTGACCTCGACCCCCTCCCTGCCCCAGGACGAAATCCTGTCGCAGGTGCTGTTCGGGCGGTCGGCGTCGCAGCTGTCCGCCTTCGAGGCGGCGCAGCTGGCGGCGGGCGTTGCTGCCCTGGCGGGCGGCGGCGGGTTCGACGTGATCGGCAACCTGCGAGAACTGGCGGGCCTGGACCGGCTGTCCTTCGGCGGCGACGCCTCGGCGGTCACGGTCGCGGGCGGGCGCTACATCACCGACGACGTCTACCTAGAGGTCATCGGCGGCGGCGAGAGCGGCGCGGCGGTCAAGGTCGAGTGGCAGCCCCGGCGCAACATCGCCGTCAGCTCGCAGTTCGGCGGCCAGGGCGATACCAGCCTGTCGATCCGCTGGCGCCATGAAAGCCGCGAGGCCGGCGACCGTCGTCCGAACCGAGGCCGCCGCACCCGCTGAGACGGCCCCTCGGCTAGAGAACCTCCAGCACCCGCTTCGACGTGCGGCCGATGACGGCGCCCTTGTCGGTCTCGACTATGGGGCGTTCGATCAGGATCGGCTGGGCGATGGCGGCGGCCAGCAGGGTTTCATCGTCAGCTCGACGCCCTGCTCGCGCAGCAGCGCCAGGGCGTTGCGCGACGTGCCGCATTCGGATTGTGGAACAGGACGACGGCCGTCACGGCTCGTTGCGAAGGCGATGAAGCAGCATCGCGCCCTGCAGGGACGCGACGTAGATCACGGTCGAGATGGCCGCGGCTGGCCAGGTGGTCAAGATAATCCACAGCGGCAACTCGGGGGCCGGCATCGACCCCAGCAACCGCATGCCCATATTGGCCACCAGACTGTAGGCCATCAGGGCCAGCATGATGATCGGGATCACGCGCGTCATCATCCGCCACTGAACCGCAGCCAAGGCCCCGTAAAGGATCACGGAAAAGATCGCACCGAAGCCGATGGCGTAGGGCCAGATCACCTTCATGAATTCGCGTTGCGTTGCGACCTGATCCGAAGACAGACCCATGCGGGCGTATTCGGCGCTCATCGCCGTGTCGAACCAGCCGGACGTGAACATCCACAAGGTGGGAATCAGACCGACGATCAGGGCGATGCCCAGGCCGATCACCATGGACCGCGCGGACCGCTGGGCCTCGGCCATGCCGCGCGGCAAGATCAGCGGGTTCATGGCCCGAAGCCATAGATCGATCGTCGTGCGTGTCATGTCGTGTCCCTGTTCGCGCGGAAACTAGCGGTGATCGGCGATGACTTACAGACCCTGACCTTCACCTTTGCAGTCGGGGCGTCTAGGGTCCGGCCGATGCGGATTCTGACCTCTGACCAGGCCGTCCTCGACCACGTCGCCGCGCGACGCGAGGCCATTATCGGGCGCACCATCGACTGGGCCAACATCAACTCCGGCAGCCGCAATGCGGCCGGTCTGAACGCCGTGCTGGACGCGCTGGAAGCGGCGGCGAAGGCCCTGCCCGCCACGGTCGAGCGTATCCCGACGCAAGGTTCGACCACCGTCGCCGACGACGGTTCGGTGCGGACCGAGGCCCATGCCGACGCCCTGAAGATCACGGCCCGGCCCGATGCACCGATCCAAGTCGTGCTGACGGGCCATTACGACACGGTCTTTCCCGCCGACAGCCTGTTCCAGACCGTGACGACGCGGGCGGACGGCGCCCTGAACGGTCCCGGCGTGGCCGACATGAAGGGCGGGATCAGCGTGCTGCTGGCCGCGCTGGAGGCCTTCGAGACCCATCCCGACAAACACGGCGTCGGCTGGACCGTGCTGCTCAGCCCCGACGAGGAGATCGGTTCGCCCGCCTCGGCTCCCCTGCTGGCCGAACTGGGCGCACGGGGGCATGTCGGCCTGACCTATGAGCCGGCCCTGGCGGACGGGACGCTGGCGGGGGCGCGCAAGGGCAGCGGCAACTATCATCTGATCGTGACGGGTCGCGCAGCCCACGCCGGTCGCGCCTTCGAAGAGGGCCGCAATGCGGTGGCGGGCGCTGCGATCATCGCCGCCGCCCTGCATGGGCTGAACGGTCAGCACGAGGGCGTCACCGTCAATGTCGCCAAGATTTCGGGCGGGGGCGCGCTGAACGTCGTCGCCGACAACGCCGTGGTGCGCTTCAACGTGCGGGTGCCGGACAAGGCCGCGGCCGACTGGATCGACGCCTCGGTGCGCGCCATCGCCGCCGCGCCGCCGTTCGACGGCCTGACGCTGGATCTCCACGGCGGCTTCACCCGCGCGCCCAAGCCGATGGACGCGGCCCAGACCGCCCTGTTCGAGGCGGTGAAGGAAGCCGGCGCACTGCTGGGCCAGCCCATCGCGTGGAAGCCGTCGGGCGGGGTGTGCGAGGGCAACAACCTGCACGCCGCCGGCCTGCCGAACATCGACACTCTGGGGGTGCGAGGCGGCGACATCCATTCGGACCAGGAGTTCGCCTGGCCCGACAGCTTCGTCGAACGCGCCCAGCTGAGCGCCCTCATCCTGTGCAAGATCGCGTCGGGCGAAATCGACGCGGCCAAACTGAAATCCCTGCGGATGGAAACTCTATAGAATGCTTGTCGTCCGTCCCGCCGGCCCTGCCGACCTCGATCATCTGCTGGAGCTGGCCATCCTGTCCGGCCCGGGCTTCACCAGCCTGCCCGAAGATCCCGACGCCCTGTCCGACCGGCTGGAGCTGAGCCAGGCCAGTTTCCGGGGCGAAGTCACGCCGCAGGAGGCCTGGTACACCCTGATGCTGGAGGACGGCGACACCGGCGACATCGACGGGGTCGGGTCGGTCAAGGCGACGGTGGGGCTGAAGCGGCCGTTCTTCTCGTTCCGGGTGGTGCACAACACCGCGTCGTCGCCGTCGCTGGGCGTCAAGCTGGATCACCAGACCCTGGTGCTGGTCAATGAATGCACCGGCTGGACGGAGGTCGGCTCGCTGTTCCTGAAGGCGGATCGACGCAAGGGCGGCGCAGGCCGTCTGCTGAGCCAGTCGCGCTATATGCTCATCGGCGCCCAGCCCGAGCTGTTCGCCGAGAATGTGCTGGCGGAGCTGCGCGGGGTCTTCACGCCCGACGGCGCTTGCCCCTTCTGGGACCATGTGGCGCACAAATTCTTCCCGATGGAGTTCGACCACGCCGACCGGATGAGCGGCTCGACCGACAAACAGTTCATCCTGGACCTGGCGCCGCGTCACCCGATCTATACCGAACTGCTGCCCGAACCGGCGCGCGCGGTGATCGGCAAGGTGCATCCGCAAGGGGTGCCGGCCATGGCCTTGCTGGAAAGCGAGGGCTTCCGGCCCAACGGTCTGGTGGACATTTTCGACGCCGGGCCGACCGTGTCCTGCGGGCGCGACAACATCCGCACCGTGCGCGATGCCCGCCGCCTGACCGTCGAGATCGCCGGGTCGGTCGAGGCCGAACTGCCGGCCCTGATCTCGACCGACAGCATCGCCGCCTTCCGCGCCGTGCGGGCCAAGGCGGACATCGAGGGCGACATCGTGCGCCTGACCGCCGAAACCGCCGCCGCGCTGAAGATCAAGGCCGGCGCCACTGTCCGCGTGAAATCATGACCCTGTTCAAATCCACCGACCCCGCCACCGAAGCCACCAATTGGGAGGGCGAGGCCGCCACTCCGGCGCAGGTGCAGTCCGCCGTGGACGCCGCCCGCGCCGCCTTCCCGGCCTGGGCCGATGCGCCACGCGCCGAGCGGATCGAGGCCGTCAAACGCTATCAGGCCGTGCTGAAGGACCGCGCGCCCCAGATCGCCGAGGCCATCGCCCGCGAGACCGGCAAGCCACTGTGGGAGACGAAAACCGAGGCTGCCGCCATGATCGGCAAGGTCGACATCTCGATCCGCGCCTATGACGAACGCACCGGCGAACGGTCGACCGACACGGCCTTCGGGCGCGCGACCCTGCGGCATCGTCCGCATGGGGTGGCGGCGGTGCTGGGCCCGTTCAACTTCCCCGGCCATCTGCCCAACGGCCATATCGTGCCGGCTCTGCTCGCGGGCGACACCGTCGTGTTCAAGCCGTCTGAGGAGACGCCTTTGGTCGGTCAGGTCATGGCCGAGGCCTTCGCCGCCGCCGACCTGCCGACCGGCGTGGTCAATGTGGTCCAGGGCGGGCGCGAGACGGGCGCGGCCCTGCTGGACGCCGGGATCGACGCCCTGATGTTCACCGGCTCGGGCGCGGCGGGCGCGCATTTCCGGCGCAAGTTCGCCGATGATCCGCACGTCATCCTGGCGCTGGAGCTGGGCGGCAACAATCCGTTGGTCGTCTGGGATGCGGCGGACGCGCAGGCCGTGGCGGGCATCGCGGTGCAG
This sequence comes from Brevundimonas sp., assembly GCF_046295075.1. Lineage (GTDB taxonomy): Bacteria > Pseudomonadota > Alphaproteobacteria > Caulobacterales > Caulobacteraceae > Brevundimonas. Next base: position 90,799 of record NZ_JBKBOC010000011.1, read on the forward strand.
TCCGCCTTCATCACCACCGGCCAACGCTGTTCCTGCGCCCGTCGCCTGATCTTGCCGGAAGGGCCTCAGGGCGACGCCATCATCGAAGCCATCGCCGCCCTGTCCGACCGGCTGATCTTCGGCCCATGGGACAGTGATCCCGAACCCTATGCCGGGCCGCTGATCTCGGCCCGGGCGGCTGAGGCGGCGCTGAAAGCGCTGCAGGAGCGGATCGACAAGGGAGCCAAGGTCATTCGCGCCTCGGGGCCGGTCGCAAACCTGCCCGGCGCCTTCGTCAAGCCGGCCATCATCGACGTGACCGGGATCGACGTGCCGGACGAGGAGATGTTCGCTCCCTTCCTGTCGGTGACGCGGGTGGCGAGCTTCGACGCCGCGATCCAGGCGGCCAACGCCACCCGCTACGGACTGTCGGCGGGCCTGGTCAGCGACGACCCGGCCAACTGGGACCACTTCATCCGTCGCATCCGCGCAGGCGTGGTCAACTTCAACCGGCCGACCACCGGCGCCGCCGGCGACATGCCGTTCGGCGGCCTGGGCGCCAGCGGCAACCACCGGCCCAGCGCCCATTATGCGGCAGACTATTGCGCCTATCCGGTGGCGAGCTTCGAGGCCGATGCGGTCGCGAACATCGAAGGCGAGATCAAGGGGCTAAGAGCGTGAGGGGGTTTGATGTCTCTCCCTCCCCCTGCGGGGGAGGGACGTCGCGCAGCGACGGGGTGGGGGCGGCCCGGCAGGGACGCACTGGCTTGATGCAAGACAGGTCTGTGGGACGTCGCATTGCCCTCCCCACCCGGCGTCGCCGGCGGCGCAGCCCCCCTCCCCGGAACGGGGAGGGAGAATCTTGGTGACCCCCGCCGTCGAAGCAAACGCCGACGGCCTGATCGGGCCGACCCACTCCTACGCCGGTCTGTCTCCGGGCAATCTGGCCTCTAGTCTGAACAAGGGCGAGGCGTCGAACCCGCGTGCGGCGGTGTTGCAAGGGCTCGACAAGATGAAGACCCTGGCGGACCTGGGTCTGCCGCAGTTCGTCCTGCCGCCGCACGAGCGGCCAAACATCCCCTTCCTGCGGACCCTGGGCTTCACCGGATCGAACGCCCAGGTTCTGGAGCGCGCCTGGAAAGATGCGCCGTCCTTCGCCGCCGCCGCCTGCTCCGCCTCGCCCATGTGGGCCGCCAACGCCGCAACCGTGACCCCCAGCGCCGACGCCGCCGACGGGCGGGTGCATTTCACCCCCGCCAACCTGATCACCAATCTACACCGGTCGCTGGAACACCCGCAGACGAAGCGGGCGTTGGGCGCCCTGTTCCCGGATCCCGAGCGGTTCGCGGTTCATGACGCCCTGCCCTCGGTCGCGCACCTGGCCGACGAGGGCGCCGCCAACCATGTGCGGCTATGCGCCGAGCATGGGGCGCCGGGCGTCAATCTGCTGGTCTGGGGGCGCGAAGCCTTCACGCCCTGGGACGGTCCCTACCCGGCCCGCCAGACGCGCGAGGCGTCGCAGGCCGTGGGCCGTCGCCATGGGGCGAGCGGCGTCGTCCTGGCCCAACAGTCGAAGGCCGCCATCGCCGGCGGCACCTTCCACAACGACGTGGTCTGCGTCGGGGCGCTGGAGACCCTGTTCTTCCACGATCTGGCGTTCGAGGACACGGCGGGAACCCAGGACTCGATCCGCCGCGCGGCCGAAGACCTGTTCGACCCGATCTTCGTCGAGGTCTCCTCCGCCGACCTGCCGCTGGCCGACGCCATCAGCTCCTATCTGTTCAACTCGATGCTGATCCAGATTCCGGGCGAGGATCGCCTGACCCTGATCTGCCCGACCGAGACCCGCGACAACCCGCGCAGCCATGCGGTGGCGCAAGGCCTGGCCGCCTCCAACGGTCCCATCGGCCAGGTGCGTTACGTCGATGTGCGCCAGTCGATGCGGAACGGCGGTGGACCTGCCTGCCTGCGTCTGCGGGTCGTGCTGAACGCGGCGGAACTGGCGGCGACCAATCCGGCCATGCGGCTGACCGACGCGCTACACGCGCGGCTCAAGACCTGGGGCGAGCGCTGGTATCGCGACGAACTGCGTCCCGCCGATCTGGCGGACCCCGCTCTGCTGGACGAGAGCCGGGGCGCACTGGATGAACTGACGGCGATCCTGCAACTGGGCGGGGACTTCTATCCGTTTCAGCGCTGAACCATGTTCGCCTCGGTCCGGCGAGCCATTTCGTTTCCCGTCGTTCGCGGCGCGAGGAGGTAACGGCCCTCCGCCGGACCAATCAGGCCGCGAAACGCCCGCCGCGCTGGGCGTAGGCCTGGGTGCCGCGGGTGAAGACCTGATCGGACGGCAGGACGGTTTCGATGGGCAGGTCGGCTTGGCCATTCAGCGCCGCATAGACCGGACCGAAGTCCTTCAACGTCTCGTCCTTCAGGGCTTCCAGGCTGTCGATGACGAAATAGACCTGCTGGAAATCGTCGATCCGGTACAGGGTGCGCATCACCCGCTCCAGATCGAAGCCCAGGCGGTTGGGCGACGGGTCGTCCAGGGCGAAGACGCTCTCGGTCGCCGAGGAGACGATGCCGGCGCCATAGATGCGCAGGCCGTTCGTGTCCTTCATCAGGCCGAACTCCACCGTGTACCAGTACAGACGCGCCAGATTGGGCAGCATGCCCAGGCCCGCCGCGCGCTGGCCGCCCTTGCCATAGGCCTCCATATAGGCGGCGAAATCGGGGTCGGTCAGCATGGGCACATGGCCGAAGACGTCGTGGAAGATGTCGGGCTCCTGGAGGTAGTCCAGTTGGTCCGGCTTACGGATGAACTGGCCCGAGACGAAGCGGCGATTGGCCAGATGGTCGAAGAAGACCTCGTCCGGCACCAGGCCCGGCACGCAGACCACGGTCCAGCCTGTCAGGGCCTGAAGCTTGGGATTGATCACGTCGAAGTCGGGAATGCCGCCGGCGTTCAGGTCCAGCGCGTCCAGGCCGCGCAGGAAGGCGTCACAGGCCCGGCCCGGCAGGATCTTCATCTGGCGGGCGTACAGGGTGTCCCAGGTCTGGTGCTCGACCTCGGTATAGGCGGCCCAGTTCTGGGGAATGGTCCAGTCGGCGGCCGCGCCCTCGGGCGGCTGTTCGAAGACGTGTTCGAAGTCGGACATGGAGCGCTCCTCTTTTGCCGACAGTCTAGCCCGCCCCGGCCGTGCGTTCCAACCAACAGTCCAACCGTCAGTGCAGTTGTTCGTCCAGAGGCGCGTGGTGGCCAAGGCTATCAGTGGTGAACCACCGCTCGGCGTCGTCGGGCAGCAGGACGGATCGACCGTCTTCCAGCACGGCCTCGGCCGCATAGGCGACGAAGCCGCCGTCGTCGCCAAGAGCATAGACGCGGTAGAAGGGCTGATCGGCAGCGACCGGGCCGGTCTCACCGGCCGGGCCGTCATAGGCGTGGTCGACATCCATCACCACGCCGCGAAAGGCGTCGTCGCGGTGGCGGACGATCTGACCGATGGCGAAACGGGCTGTGTGAACCTGTGTCATCGGTCCTGATACGACCCGGCGTATGACCCGGACGCCTGCAAGTCTGTTCATCTTCCTGACAGAATGGCTTGGCGCGGACGATCCTCGCGGGTTAGGCTGATCGGGACGGGCGCCGTTTTGGACCGCCCACATCGGAATGACGACCCATGCCGGAGACCCACGGCGCGCCCCGACGGCGCGACGAGCGGTCCCAGCCTTCCCGTTCACGGGATGCGTCGGGTCGGGATGCGCCGCTGTATGGCGCGCTCGATCTGGGGACCAACAATTGTCGGCTGCTGATCGCGCGGCCGTCGCGAGAAGGCTTTCGCGTCGTCGACAGCTTCAGCCGCATCGTGCGCCTGGGCGAAGGCCTGTCACGGACGGGCCTGCTCGACCCCCGCGCCATGGACCGGGCCTATGACGCACTGGCCCTGTGCGCCGAGCGGATCGTCAGGAAGGGCGTGGAATCGGCTCGCCTGAGCGCCGTGGCCACCCAGGCCTGTCGCGCGGCCGAGAACGGCGCAGAGTTCATCGACCGGGTGCGCAAGGGAACGGGTCTGCGGCTGCGGATCATCGATCCGTCGGAAGAGGCGCAGTTGGCGGTCGAAGGGTGTCTGAACCTGATCGATCCCAAGGCCGAGGCGGTGCTGGTCATCGACGTCGGCGGCGGATCGACCGAGATGTCGTGGCTGAAGCGCGAAGGCGTGGAATGGACCACCACAGCCTGGATGTCGGCGCCGGTGGGGGTGGTGACCCTGGCCGAGCGGCACCCGGAGCCCCCGAACTCGGGGGAGGCCTGGTACGAAGCGATGGTGGCGGACATGGGCGCCGCGATCGCGGCCGGCGGCATCGTCGATGAACCGATGCTGGAGCTGTTTCGCCAGGACCGAGCCCATCTGGTCGGCACCTCGGGGGCGATCACCAGCCTGGCGGGCATTCACCTGAACCTGCCGCGCTACAACCGCGACCGGGTCGATGGGTTGTGGATGACGCGCGGCGAGTGCGAGGCGGCGGCGGATCGGCTGAAGGCTCTTGGGCCGGATGGGCGGGCGCGCGAGGCCTGCATCGGTCCCGACCGGGCGGACCTGGTGCTGGCGGGCGCGGCCATCCTGGAGGCGGTCCAGCGGGCTTGGCCCTCCGAACGGGTGCGCGTCGCGGACCGGGGCCTGCGCGAGGGCTTGCTGCTGCAGCGGATGCGCGAGGACAAAAAGCCGACGAAGAGCCGCAGGCGTCGGCGCGGTCGGGGTAGAGGGGCGCCCCCCGCGGCCTGATCAGGCCGCGGGCGTGATCCGCACCGGCAGTTCGATGTCGCAGACCGAGAAGTCGGCGCCGCGCGCCTGACGCGCCTGCTGCACCAGGGTCTGGAAGGTGGCGGAGTTGGTGTTCAGCACCGCCGCCGTAGGGCGTTCAGCAGCGGGCAGGTCCGAGGCGACGCGGACGCGGGTCATCTGGTCCGGTCCCTGAACGAGACCGTCGGGCGTGCCGCTGGCCTTCAAAGCGCGCACCACGTCCATACCGGACACGACGCGACCCCAGACGGTGTAACGCTTGTCCAGCGCCGGATAGGCCTGACGCATCAGGAAGAACTGGCTGTTGGCGGTGTCGGCGCCCTCGTCGCGCGCCATGCCGGCGACGCCGGGGCAATAAAGGGCCCAGCCGTGGACCTTGTTGTCGCCGGTGCCCGACATCAAGGCATCGGGCTGGGTCTGGACGGGAATGGAGGCGATGAAGCCGACCAGAGCGCCGACGGGGGCCGCGACCGGGGTGAAGGCCATGTCCGCCCCGCGGCGGAAGGTGAACTCGCCCTTCAGGTCGGGATACCAGCTCTGCCCCTCGCCTGTGCCCAGCGGATCGCCGGTCTGGGCCATGAACCAGTCGATCACCCGGTGCCAGACCAGATTGTCGTAGAAGCCGCGCGAGGCCAGCAGCTTTATGCGCTCGACATGGGCCGGGGCGATCTGGGGCGCCAGCTCGACCAGGACCTGACCCTTGCTGGTGTCGATCACCAACAGGTTCTCGGGCGCGACCGTGCGCCACTCGGTCGGAGGCGGCGGGGGCGCAGGGACGGCGGTCGCGTCCTGGGCCAGGGCGGCCCCGGCCGTCGCGGTCAACACCGCAGCCGCGATCATCAGACTACGCATCGTCATCGTCCCCTCCCCCGTCGTCTTGAAAACGTCAGCCGCCGACGACCTCAGCCACTGGCTGAACGTCACAGATGCTGAAGCCGTTACCGCGCGCAGCGCGTGTGGCGGCGATCCGCTCGGCGAAGGCGGCGCTGCTTGCGTTCAGGACGCGCACCGTAGGACGGCTGCCTTCCGGCATGGCCGACGCCATGCGGACCTGGGTCATGGTGTCGGGGTCGGTCACCTTGCCGTCCTCGGCGTCCGAGCCCTTCTTCAGCTTGCCGACCACATCCAGGCCGGAAACGACGCGACCGAAGGCGGTATAGACGCCGTCCAGCTGGTCGCGCGCGCCCATCATCAGGAAGAACTGGCTGTTGGCGCTGTCGGGCGCGCCCGAGCGGGCCATGCCCAGCACGCCGGGGCAGAACAGGCCGTGGGCGTCGACCTTGAAGTCGGCGGTGACCATCATCTGGGCGTCGGGCTGGGTCTGGACCGGCAGGTCGCTGACCAGGCCGCGCACGCCGGGGCCGACGCTGGGCACGGCGACGAAGCCGGCGTCGCGACCGCGCCGGAAGCTGAACTCGGCCTTCAGGTCGGGAAGCTCGCTGCCGCCTTCGCCGGTGCCTTGCGGGTCGCCGGTTTGCGCCATGAATTCAGGGATGACGCGATGGAACTTGAGACCGTCGTAGAAGCCTTGGTTGGCCAGGGTGCGGATGCGTTCGGCATGGTTGGGCGCCGCGACCGGAACGAGCTCGACCAGAACGCGGCCTTTGGACGTGTCGATGACCAGCAGGTTTTCCGGCGCGATGGTGCGCCAGTCGGAGGCCGCCGGCGTGGTCTGAGCCACGGCCGCAGCCTGAACCTGGGCTTGTGCCGCGCCGCTCGCCAGGAGGGCGGCGACGATCGCCGCGATGATCGCCTTACGCATAGTCTATCAAATCCCGTTCTTGACCTTGGCCCGCACGCGCTCGGCGATGGCGGGGCTGACGAAACTGTCGATCGCGCCGTCCAGACGGGCGATCTCCTTGACCAGCCGCGAGGCGATGGCCTGATGACGCGGATCGGCCATCAAAAATACCGTCTCGATGTCCTGATTGAGGCGCTGGTTCATGGCCGTCATCTGGAACTCGTATTCGAAGTCGGCGACGGCGCGCAGGCCCCGGATGATGACGTTGGCGTCCAGCTCTTCCGCGAAATGCATCAGCAGGGTCGAAAACGGCTGGACCACGATGTCGCCGCCGAAGCTGGCGACCTCGGCCTTGAGCATCTCGACCCGTTCGGCGGTGGAGAACAGCGGCCCCTTGTCGTCGTTCTGGGCCACGCCGATGACCAACCGGTCCACCAGCTTAAGCGCCCGCTTGATGATGTCGGTATGCCCGTTCGTCACCGGGTCGAAGGTGCCCGGATAAAGCCCGATGCGCATGCGTGTCTCCCCAGCCTGTCGCGTGCCGTTGCGGTCGTTTAGCAGGTGCGAAATCAGCGGCCTAGATCGCCTGACACGGGTTTGATCGCCAGGCGTCGATCAATCGCGAGGTCAGGGCCTCTGCCGGGCCGAACCTGTGGCCATTGATGCTGGCCACGGCGCAGGCGGGCGTGGCGCTGTTGCAGATCAAAGCAGCGTCGAAGTCGGCCAGATCGGCCAGCCGCAGAGGGTGCGTCACGCTACTCAGGCCGAGCCCCGCCATCACCCGTTGCAGCAAGGCCTGGCCGGTTCCCAGCAGCATGGGCGCCTCAGGCCAAACTACCGTCTCACCCCGGACGAAGCCAATATTCCAGATTGACCCTTCGGAAATCCACCCGTTCGCATCGATGAACAGGGCGTCGTCGAACCCTGCCAGCGCCGCCTGACGCCGCGCGCGGGTCAGGCCAAATGTGGCGGAGTGCTTGAGATGCGGAACTTCGCGCTCATAGACTTGCGTCTGGAGCCGCAGCGGCGTGCTCAACGGGCACGCAAACGGCGACAGGGTGGTCAGAACGCGCGGCTCGACCAACGCGTCCGGCGCACGCAAGCTGACGGCGTCCGAGAACAGATTGACTCGCAGGCTAAACCGGCCCGACTGTCCGTTCAGCGCCTGTCGCATCCGTTCGCGCAGTCGAACCTCGGGAACGGCGACGCCGAACAATTCGACGGCCTCGGCGTGAAGCCGCGCCAGATGCAGGTCCAAGCCGCGCACCCCGCCGTCCTCCACCTGCATCGATGTGAAAGCGCCGTAGTTAGACAGGACGAAATGGCCCAGGTCCGCGACGTTGGCGGGGCGGCCGTCGATCAGGATATTCACTGGCCGCTCCCGTAGAATCGTCCCTTCTCCCGTTGGGGGAAGGTGGCCCGGAGGGCCGGATGAGGGTCGGCCGGTGGGCCAATTCGCACCACCTGCCCCTCACCCTTTCGCGCAGACCGATCGCTACGCTCTCGGGCGCTCAAGCCCTCTCCCGATGGGAGAGGGTCTTGGTTTTAGGCTTCGGTCTCGCCGCCCTCATCACCCGCGACATCCGCCTCATCCGATCCGCCGCTGTCGGGCAGGCGTTCGACCGAGACGACCTTTTCGTCCTTGCCGGTGCGGAAGATGGTGACGCCCTGGCTGGAGCGGCCGACGATGCGGACCTGGTCGATACGGGTGCGGATCATCTGACCGCCCGAGGTGACCAGCAGCAGGTCGTCGGTTTCCTCGACCGGGAAGGCCGCCGCCAGGCGCGTGCCCGCGCGGCCGCCCAGGCCGTGGGCCGTCAGACCCTGACCGCCACGACCGGTGCGGCGATACTCATAGGCCGAGGAGCGCTTGCCGAATCCGGTCTCGGTGACCGTCAGGATGAACTGTTCGGCGGCGCCCAGTTGGGCGATCCGCTCGACCGTCAGGGCGGCGTCGGCGACGTCGTCCTCGGCTTCGGCAGGAGTTGCGACATCCTCTTCCGCGTCCGCGCCGGCCAGAGCCTTGCGCATGGCGTTGGCGTGTTTGACGTAGGCCGAGCGTTCTTCCGGCGTCGCATCCACGCGGCCCAGGATGGCCATGGAGATGACCTCGTCGCCGTCCTGCAGGCGAACGCCCCGGACGCCGGTCGAATCCCGGCCCTTGAACACGCGCACGTCGTCAGCCTTGAACCGGATCGCGCGGCCCAGCGCCGTGGTCAGCAGGATGTCGTCGTCGGCGGTGCACAGGCCGACGCCGACCATGCGGTCGTCGCCTTCCAGCTTCATGGCGATCTTGCCGGCGCGGTTGACGGTGGCGAAGTCCGACAGCTTGTTACGGCGCACGTCGCCCGCCTGGGTGGCGAACATGATGTCGTAGTCGCCCCAGGTCGTTTCGTCCTCGGGCAGAGGCAGGACGTTCATGATGCTGTCGCCCGGCTCGATGGGCAGCAGGTTGACGAAGGCCTTGCCGCGCGAGGTCGGATTGCCCAGCGGCAGGCGCCAGGTCTTCAGCTTGTAGGCCTTGCCGTTGGTGGCGAAGAACAGGACCGGGGTGTGGGTCGAGGCGGAGAAGACGCCGGTGATGGCGTCCTCGTCCTTCATCGTCATGCCGGACTTGCCCTTGCCGCCGCGATGCTGGGTCCGATAGGCGTTCAGGGCGACGCGCTTGACGTAGCCGCCGTGGGTGACG